>NZ_BAAAGX010000057.1:0-538 GCF_039524755.1 Cryptosporangium japonicum | reverse complement strand
ATCCGGATCCGGCCCGGAGCCTGGCCGCGTTCGCTCTGGCCATCGGCCGCCAGGACGCGGTGCCGGTCGCCTGGCGAGAGGGCTCCCGGGGTGTCCTGGCCTCGGAGTTCGTGTTCGCCCGGGTCCGACCGGCCGGACACCGCCTGCCCCGCGACGAACACGGTGTCCTGCCGGAGCGCTGGCTGATCGCCCAATGGCCACCCGAGGCGCCCGAACCGGTCAAATACTGGCTGGCCAGCCTCCCCGAAGACACCCATCCGGCTGATCTGATCCGGCTCGGGATGATCCGCTGGCGCATCGAACACGACTACCGCGAACTCAAAACAGGCCTCGGACTCGACCACTACGAAGGCCGCACCTTCAACGGGTGGCACCGCCACGTCACCCTCGTGACCGCAGCGCACCTCTTCCTCACCGAACTACGCCTGGACCCAAAAGCGGCTGCGCCGGCCTGACCCTTTACCAGGTCATCCGCGCACTTCAGCGACTCCTGGCCACCTGGACCGGCGCCTGCCACACCTGCGGACAACCCACACCC
>NZ_BAAAGX010000056.1:0-1397 GCF_039524755.1 Cryptosporangium japonicum | reverse complement strand
GGCAGTGAGACTGCGGGGGATAAGCTTCGTAGTCGAGAGGGAAACAGCCCAGATCTCCAGCTAAGGCCCCTAAGCGTGTGCTAAGTGGGAAAGGATGTGGAGTCGCAGAGACAACCAGGAGGTTGGCTTAGAAGCAGCCACCCTTTAAAGAGTGCGTAATAGCTCACTGGTCAAGTGATTCCGCGCCGACAATGTAGCGGGGCTCAAGTACACCGCCGAAGCTGAGGCATTTACACGAATAGTCTGGCTCCAATTCCTGCGGGACTGGTGTTGGATGTGTGGATGGGTAGGGGAGCGTCGTACGACGGAGGAAGCTGCGGGGTAACCCAGTGGTGGACGTCGTGCGAGTGAGAATGCAGGCATGAGTAGCGAATGACGGGTGAGAAACCCGTCCGCCGAATGACCAAGGGTTCCTGGGCCAGGCTAATCCGCCCAGGGTGAGTCGGGACCTAAGGCGAGGCCGACAGGCGTAGTCGATGGACAACGGGTTGATATTCCCGTACCCGCGAAGGATCGCCCATGATGAACCCACTTTGTGCTAACCACCCAATGGTGTGGAGGTCTTCGGACCGATACGCCGGCGGCTGGGATCCCGGGTGGTAGTAGTCAAGCGATGGGGTGACGCAGGAAGGTAGCTCATCCCGGTGAATGGTGGTGCCGGGCTAAGGGTGTAGGACGAACCATTGGCAAATCCGTGGTTCATATGGTCTGAGACCTGATGGGGAGCCGTTGTGGCGAAGTGAGTGATCCTATGCTGCCGAGAAAAGCCTCTAGCGAGATCCGAGCGGCCCGTACCCTAAACCGACACAGGTGGTCAGGTAGAGAATACCAAGGCGATCGAGCGAACTGTGGTTAAGGAACTCGGCAAAATACCCCCGTAACTTCGGGAGAAGGGGGGCCGGAGACGTGATCCCACTTGCTGGGGGAGCGTTGTATGGCCGCAGAGACCAGGGGAAAGCGACTGTTTACTAAAAACACAGGTCCGTGCGAAGTCGTAAGACGATGTATACGGACTGACGCCTGCCCGGTGCTGGAACGTTAAGGGGACCGGTTAGTCCGTAAGGGCGAAGCTGAGAACTTAAGCGCCAGTAAACGGCGGTGGTAACTATAACCATCCTAAGGTAGCGAAATTCCTTGTCGGGTAAGTTCCGACCTGCACGAATGGCGTAACGACTTTCCTACTGTCTCAACCACAGGCTCGGCGAAATTGCACTACGAGTAAAGATGCTCGTTACGCGCGGCAGGACGGAAAGACCCCGGGACCTTTACTATAGCTTGGTATTGGTGTTCGATTCGGCTTGTGTAGGATAGGTGGGAGACTGTGAAGCGGGCACGCCAGTGTTCGTGGAGTCATCGTTGAAATACCACTCTGGTCGTATTGGATGTCTAACCCGGGC
>NZ_BAAAGX010000055.1:0-1184 GCF_039524755.1 Cryptosporangium japonicum | reverse complement strand
GTCATGCCCAAACTGTTTCCGGTGGGAACTCGTGAACGTTTTCTGGAGCTGGTGGTCTCGGGGCAGCCGCTGGACGCCGCCGCGGCGGCGGTCGGTGCCGGTGACTCAACGGCCAGCGACTGGTGGAAGGCATCGGCCGGGTTACCGGTCGCGGCCGGCCGCGCCGGGGGTGGTCTGGCCGACCGGCTCCCGGCCGCGGCGTGGGCGCCGCGGCTGGGAACAGGACGGTTGCTCTCGTTCACCGACCGCAAGAGCATCGAGACCGGGCTGCGCGCCGCCTGGTCCTTGCGGGACATCGCCGCGGATCTGGGACGGTCGGCGTCCACGATCAGCCGTGAGGTGGCTCGGGGCCGCGGCCCGGACGGGATCTACTACGCCGCGGTCGCCCACGCCGGCGCCCATGCCCGCCGCCGGCGGCCCAAACCGTTCACCCTCGCCCGGTCACCCGGGCTCTGCCAGGCGATCACCGAGTGGATGGATCAGGGCTGGTCACCGGCGCTGATCGCCCGCGTCCTGCGTGAGCAGGGCGACACTTGCCGGGTGAGCCACGAGACGATCTACCGGGCCCTCTACGTCCAGACCCGCGGACACCTGCGCGCGGACCTGCACCAACAGCTCAGCCTCGGCCGGTCGCGCCGCACACCCCGCACCGCCTCGCGCCCGGACTCCTCGCCGTTCACCGACGCGTTCACCATCTCCCAGCGGCCGGCCGACGCCGACGACCGGGCGGTGCCCGGCCACTGGGAAGGTGACCTGATCCTCGGCACCGCCTGCAAATCCGCGATCGGCACCCTGGTGGAACGCACCACCCGCTACACGATCCTGCTGCACCTACCCGAACGCCACGACGCGCACAGCGTCGCAGCAGCCATGATCACCGCCATGAGCGACCTGCCCGAACATCTGCGTCGTTCGATCACCTGGGACCGCGGCGCCGAACTGGCCGACTACGCCCACATCCAACTGGCGCTCAACACCCCAGTGTTCTTCTGCGATCCCCGCTCGCCCTGGCAACGCGGCACCAACGAAAACACCAACCGGCTGCTGCGCCACTGGTTCACCAAAGGCACCGACCTATCCATCCACACCGCCGAGGACCTCCACCGCGTCGCCGCCAGCCTCAACGCCCGACCCCGCCCCACCCTCGACATGAAAACCCCCGCCCAAGCCCTCAACGAACTGCT
>NZ_BAAAGX010000054.1:0-698 GCF_039524755.1 Cryptosporangium japonicum | reverse complement strand
GGGTAGTTTCCTTCGTCGGTGACCCCCGAGGAGCTTGATGGTGTGCGGGAGCGGTTGGAGTCGTTCGCCGTGGAGGTTTTCGCGTCCTTGGCGCGTGCTGATCAGCGGGTGAAGGGTCAGACGTATCTGCGTGGTCTGTTGTTGGACGGGCGGCGTAAGTCGATCCAGCCGATGGCGTTGCGGCTGGGGGTTGATCATCAGGGTCTGCAGCAGTTCGTCACGTCTTCGACGTGGGACTTCACCATGGTGCGGGCCCGGGTCGCAGCGCGGGCGGCTGGGCTGATCGATCCGGTGGCGTGGGTGGTGGATGACACCGGTTTCCCGAAGGAAGGCACCGGGTCGCCGGGGGTCGCCCGGCAGTACTCGGGCACTCTGGGCAAGGTCGGCAACTGCCAGATCGGGGTCAGTGTCCACGCGGTCACCGACGCCGCGTCCTGTCCGTTGGATTGGCGGTTGTTCCTGCCGAAGTCCTGGGATCCCGCCCATGCCGTCGACGAGGAGGGCGCGGCCGCGGTGAGGGCTCGGCGGGAACGCTGCGCGATCCCGGACGCGGAGGTCAACCGGCCGAAGTGGATGCTGGTGATCGAGATGCTCGACGCCTTGGCCGGCCAGGGTCTGCGGCCCCCGGTGCTGGCCGCTGACGCCGGCTATGGGGACATCGGTCCGTTCCGTTCGGCCCTGGACGAGCGCGGAATCCC
>NZ_BAAAGX010000053.1:0-7382 GCF_039524755.1 Cryptosporangium japonicum | reverse complement strand
CTCGTCGTTCGCCAACGAGGTGACGCGGGTCGCCCGCGAGGTGGGCACCGAGGGCAAGCTGGGTGGTCAGGCCGAGGTGCGTGACGTCTCCGGCACCTGGCGCGACCTGACCCAGAGCGTGAACATCCTGGCCGGCAACCTCACCACCCAGGTCCGCGCGATCGCGGACGTGGCGACGGCGGTGACCAGGGGCGACCTGTCCCAGGCGATCACCGTCGAGACGCAGGGTGAGCTCGCCGAGCTCAAGGACAACATCAACCAGATGATCAACAACCTCAAGGACACGACCACCAAGAACGCGGAACAGGACTGGCTGAAGAGCAACCTGGCCCGCATCGGTGCTCAGCTCCAGGGGCAGCGCGACCTGCGTCAGGTCTGCCAGATGATCATGAGCGAGATCACCCCGGTGGTGGACGCCCAGCAGGGTGCGTTCTTCCTGTTGGAGGCCACCCGGGAGGGCCTGCGGCTGCGGCTGGCGTCGTCCTACGGGTACGCGCCGCGGCGCGGTGAGTCGGTGCTTTCGCTGGGCGAGGGCCTGGTCGGTCAGGCCGCGGTGGAGCGCCGCTCGATCCGGGTCGAGCAGACGCCGGCCGGCTACCTGACGATCGGTTCCGGTCTGGGCGAGGCGCCGCCGGCCGACCTGGTGATCGTCCCGGTGCTGTTCGAGGAGCGCGTGCTCGGCGTCATCGAGCTGGCCAGCTTCAAGAACTTCTCCGACCTGCACATGAGCTTCCTGCAGCAGCTGGTCGACACGCTCGGCGTCGTGCTGAACACGATCATCGCGAACGCGCGCACCGAGGAGCTGCTGGCGCAGTCGCAGCGGCTGACCCAGGAGCTCCAGGCGCAGTCGATGGAGCTGCAGCGTACGAACGCCGAGCTGCAGGAGAAGGCGGCGCTGCTCTCCGAGCAGAACCGCAACATCGAGATCAAGAACCGCGAGATCGAGATGGCGCGGCTGGGGCTGGAGGAGAAGGCCGAGCAGCTGGCCCTGTCCAGCCAGTACAAGACCGAGTTCATGGCGAACATGAGCCACGAGCTGCGGACCCCGCTGAACTCGCTGCTGGTGCTGGCCCGGCTGCTGGCCGAGAACACCGAGTCGAACCTCACCGGACGCCAGATCGAGTTCGCCCGCACGATCCACGACGCCGGTTGGGATCTGCTCACGCTGATCAACGACATCCTCGACCTGTCCAAGGTCGAAGCGGGCAAAATGGACGTACACGCCGGCCGGGTCGCGCTCGACGACGTCTGCGGTTACGTCGAGCAGACGTTCCGCGCCCAGTCCGAGTTGAAGGGGCTGCGGTTCGCGGTCGACCGCGGGCCGGGCGTGCCCGACCAGCTGTTCACCGACGAGCAGCGTCTCCAGCAGATCCTCAAGAACCTGCTGTCGAACGCGGTGAAGTTCACCGACGCGGGCACGGTCACGCTGTCGATCCACGTCGGGCCGGAGGACATGCTGTTCGCCAGCCCGACGCTGAACGCCGCCGACCGCGTCGTCGCGTTCGCGGTGACCGACACCGGCATCGGCGTCGCCGCCGACAAGCTCAAGCTGATCTTCGACCCGTTCCAGCAGGCCGACGGCTCCACCAGCCGCAAGTACGGCGGCACCGGCCTGGGCCTGTCGATCTCCCGGGAGATCGCGCGGGTGCTCGGCGGCTCGATCACCGTGCAGAGCGACGTCGGTCGCGGCAGCACGTTCACGCTGTACCTGCCGGAGCGCTACCCCGGGGAGGCCGCGGAGCCCGGTAGCGGTCTCGAGCGGCTGCCGGAGGACACCGGGCAGATCTTCTCCTCCTCGACGTACTCCGGGCCGCTGCGGAGCGCGCCGACGAGCATCGTGGACGCCGAGGACATCGGGGCCGCGATCATCACCCAGGGCGCGAGTTCGGCCCGCCCGACGCTGCCGGAGCTGTCGGCGCCGGTGAGTTACGAGGAGAAGCCGCGGCCGCCGGCACCGACCCCGCGGCAGGTGGAGTCCTCGCGCCCGCCGCGCGGCCGGACCGGGCCGACCGTCGACACGTCGGTGCTGGCCGGACGCACCGTGCTCATCGTCGACGACGACGTGCGCAACGTGTTCGCGCTGACCTCCGCGCTGGAGTTGCACGGGCTCACCGTGCTCTACGCCGACAACGGTGCGGCCGGCATCGCGATGCTGCAGGCCCACCCGGAGGTGGACCTCGTCCTGATGGACGTCATGATGCCCGACATGGACGGTAACGAGACGACAGCCGCGATCCGGAAGATGCCCGGGTTCAGCGAGCTGCCGATCCTGTTCCTCACCGCGAAAGCGATGCCCGGCGATCGGGACAAGAGCCTGGCGGCGGGAGCGAGCGACTACATCACGAAGCCGGTCGATCTCGATCGGCTGCTCCGATTGATGGCCGGGTGGGTCACCCGTGACGCGGGCGCGCCCGGACCTGCCGCGTGAGCACTGAGCGCAAGCGGGCGAAGGTCCTCCTGGTCGACGACCGCCCCGAGAACCTGCTCGTCCTGGAAGCGATCCTGCAGGGACTGGACCACGACCTGGTCACCGCGCCGTCGGGTGAGGAGGCGCTGAAGCGTCTGCTCACCGACGACTTCGCGGTGATCCTGCTCGACGTCCAGATGCCGGGGATGGACGGTTTCGAGACGGCGGAGCACATCAAGCGCCGGGAACGCACCCGGCACATCCCGATCGTGTTCCTCACCGCGATCGACCGGAAGCCGCACCACGCGTTCCGGGGTTACGCCACCGGGGCGGTCGACTACCTGGCCAAGCCGTTCGACCCGTGGGTGCTGCGGGCGAAGGTCAGCGTGTTCATCGACCTGTGGGAGAAGAACCGGCTACTGCTGGAGCGCACCGAGTTGCTCCAGCAGCGGGTGCACTCCACCGAAGTGGCGTCGACCGAACGGGGCAGCGCACTGGACCGGGCCCGCCTCCGCGTCCAGGAGGCGCTGGCCCGGTGCGAGGCGACCGACCCGGAGACCGCCGAGCTGCTCCGGGCCGCCCTCCACGACCTCGACTCGATCTAACGAATGGTGATCGTCTTCTCGACGCTGTACTGGTCGATGTCGGACGTGCGTGCGGTGAACACGAACTTCCAGTCACCGGCGATCG
The DNA here is from genome assembly GCF_039524755.1 of Cryptosporangium japonicum. Taxonomy (NCBI): domain Bacteria; kingdom Bacillati; phylum Actinomycetota; class Actinomycetes; order Cryptosporangiales; family Cryptosporangiaceae; genus Cryptosporangium; species Cryptosporangium japonicum. The sequence continues at coordinate 4,285 of NZ_BAAAGX010000053.1, read as the reverse complement.
GCAGCTCCACCTGACCCACCGCGTGGTTCTCGGTGAGCGGTAGCGCGACGACGTCGGTGGAGACGTTCGCCGTCGCCAGCTCGGCCGAACCGCTCCACTCCTCGACCTTGACCGGCAGGCCGTTCTTGTCGAAGAGCGTGAGGTGCAGCTCGTTGCGTCCGATCCGGGCCGGCAGGTCGATCTGCAGCACGTTCGGGCCCAGGTCGACCTGGGCACTGTAGGGCAGGGCGGCGGCCGCCGCGGCGGCGTCGTCGGCGCTGCGTGCCGGGGCCACCTGCACCAGGGCGGTGGCCAGCGCGAGCACGACCGCGCCGAGCGCGACCTCGATCGCGACGCGGGAACGCAGGCGCCGCACCTCGTCGGCGGCGCGTCCGGACGCGGAGAAGTCCGACGTCTCGGGCTCGGGTTCCTTGGCCTTCTTCGGCGTGGCCTTGGCCTTGGTCTTCTTGGCCGCCGTCTTCGTAGCCGCCGCGGGCTTTTCGGCCTTGTCGGCCTTCTTCGACGGGGTCTCGGGGTCCTCGGCGGCGAACGCGTAGGCCACCGGGACACCGAACCGGCGGTTGATCCAGGCGCGCGCGTTCGCGGCCACCACCATGATCGCGCCGAGCCAGATCACCTTCGTCAGCACGAGCTGCCCGTAGGTGGTGTTGACCAGCCGGTCGATGCCCCGGAACCCCCCGATCTCGAGGAACGTCTCGATCACGCCGCTGAACACCAGCGCGCCGACCGCCCAGAACGCCCACCGCGACCAGACCGGCAGGATCACCTCGAGCTCGCGGTACTTGGCCCGCGGCAGCAGGTAGAACGCGAGGACGACGAGCCCGCCGAGCCAGACCGCCATCGACCCCACGTGCAGCGTGATCGCCGGCACCGAGACGATCGGCGCGGGCGACTGGCCCGCGTGCCCGGCGAACGGGAACGTGATCAGCAGGGCCACGCCGAGCACCGCGACCAGCACCCGGTCGACCGGCCCCGCCCAGCCGGGCGCGTCACCGTCCTTGGACGCCGGACGCAACACCCGGATCAGCACCGGGATCACGGCGACGAGCAACGCCAGCCGGATCAGCAGCGCCCGCCCGACCGTCTCGTCGATCGCCTCGCCGATACCGCTCACCGAGACGTCGGCGAGCGTGCCTCCGTCCGCGTACGGCGCCTGCAGCACGAGCACGCCGAGCGTCCCGGCCGCGAGCAGGCCCCAGCCGGTCCAGGCCACGCGTCGCGGGCCGGCCGTGGCCAGCCGTCGGGGCCAGAGGCCGAGCACGATCACCAGCGGCCCGGCGAGCAGCACGAGCCCGGCGTAGGCGGCGTACCGGCTGACCGACTGCACCCCGCGCACCCCGTTGTCCACCGACGCCGACGCGGTGCCGGAGTTGACCTCCGAGGCTTTCGCGCCGAGCGCCGACGGGACCCGGGAGCTGAACGTGTACCCACCCGAGACCGGGTGCCCGTCGGCGGAGATGACCCGGTAGCTCACCAGGTAGGTGCCGTCGGAGAGGCCCGACTTGAGCGGAATGCGTACGCGTGCGCCGCCGTTCACCGTGGTCGGCTCGCCCTGCACGACGTTCGCCCCGTCCGGGGCGATGACCTTGATCCGCCCCTTGACCGGCGTCACCCGCTCGCTGAAGTTCATCGTGACGACGGTCGGCGCGGGGTCGACGATCGAGCCGGTGGGTGGGTCGGTGCCCTCCAGCGTGGCGTGCGCCTGGGCCGGCGACGCGCCGAAGCCGATCGCCAGCAGGGCGAACAACGCCACTACGAGCGCTCGCTGGACCTTCCGCACGCGTTTCCCCATTCCTGTCGTTCGTGTCGTCATACCTGCCTCGGCAACGGCTCCGAGGCGCTCGGCGTTCGATCCGTGCGCGCCAGGAGCCAGACCAGGGCGGCCTGCACACCGGCGAGCAGGTGGTTCAGCTCGTGCCCGAGTTGGGCAGCTCCGTCGGCGACGTCGATCGAACTCGTCAGCAACAGACAACCAGCCAGCGCAACCGCGACCGGCACCAGGGCCCTGGCCCAGGCCGGTCGTCCGGCCACGAACAGGAACCCGATCGCGACCGCGACGTCGAACGACGCCATTTCGCGTCCGGTGTGCAACGCGGCGTCCGTTGTGCCCGGTCCAGCGACCAGGGCCGGCAGGGCCAGCAGCAGCTGCGCGACGGCCGAGATGCCCACCGCCCACCGCAGGACGCCAGCGTGCAGCACCCCGGTCCAGCCGGGGGCGTTCCCGGCCGGGGCCGGGCCGCCGGCCCGGGTGAACGCGAACCGCGGGCGGCGGCGGGCGGCGTTGTCGGCGGCGATCGCGGCGAGGACCTGCTCGGTGAGGTCGGGCACTCCGGCGGCCGGCCGCTGGGCCGCGCGGGCGGCTTCGGTGGCCTCGGTGGCGGCCGCGTGCCAGGTCCGGCACTCGGTGCACCCGGCGAGGTGGGCGTCGACGTCGGCCCGGTCGATTCCGGGGTCCTCCCGGTCCGTGAGCGCGGAGAGGGCGACCCTGATCTGTGCGCACTGCATACGTGGATAGTCGTCCGTCGCCGGGCGATGGTTCCCGGGCGTTCGGTCGTAGGCTGAACGGGTGCCCGACCCCGACGACGTCACCGAGTGGGCACTGCGCGCCCAGCACGGCGACGCGTTGGCGACCGCGGCGTTCGTCCGGGCCACCCAGCCGGACGTCTGGCGGTTCTGCGCGTCGCTCGTCGACGCGGACGCCGCCGACGACCTGACCCAGGAAACGTATCTGCGGGCGTTCCGGGCCCTGCCGTCGTTCGCGGCGCGCTCCAGCGCACGCACCTGGCTGCTCGGCATCGCCCGGCGCACCTGCGCCGACCATCTGCGGTCGGTGGTGCGCCGCCGTCGCCTCGACGAGGTGCTGCGAGCACGGTTCGCGCCGGTCACTCCCGATCCTTCCGGCACCGCTGACGCCACCGACCTGCTGGCCCGGCTCTCCACCGAGCGCCGCTCGGCGTTCGTGCTCACCCAGCTCGTCGGCCTCTCGTACCAGGAGGCCGCCGCCGTGGAGGGCGTCCCGGTCGGCACCATCCGCTCCCGAGTGGCCCGAGCCCGCGACGACCTCGTAGCGGCCCTTACGTCAGCCTGAGCAGTTGCTTGTCGAGCGCCGCCAGGCGCGAACGCCTGAACCTGGAGCCCCGGGCGGCCGCCCACAAAAAGGACTCCCAGGGAGAGGGGCGTCTCCCTGGGAGTCCTTGGACCGGCAGGTCACGCGCGTCCAGCCGGTCGTTCGGATCGCGATGTACCTCCGCGCAGGCGAGGTATTCAGCCGTGGCCCAGGTTCCCCTGTCTCCCAACCCGGACCACGGCCGCCACCGCTCCCACCCGCAACCCCGGGTCGCCCACCTCCGACGGAACCGGCATCGCGCTGCGGTGAACTCAGTTCAGCAGTCCCGGGCAGTAATCAGAACGGGTTGGGGGCACCATTACGCACTGCTTAATGTCGGCTTGAGAGATCTCGGCCTTCACGCCTTTTCGAGTCGGAAACGGTCACTAATCGCCCCAGTCACATCTGCCACATGACTCCCAGCCGACTGCGGAGAGTGACGGTCGTCATGTCCCGGGAACCGATCGGGCCGCCGGGACGACCAAGTAGCGATGACCACGCGAAGCGAACCCGCGCGCCGCGCCCCGGCCTGGTGGCCGGCGGCCCGGCCCTGGCTGCCGGTGGCCGCCCGGCTGCTCCTCGGCGGCGTCTGGCTCTGGGCCGGTGGCGCCAAGGCCGGCGACCTCGCCGCCTCGGTGCGCGCGGTGCGCGCCTACCAGCTGCTGCCGGACGGGCTCGCGACCGTCGTCGGCGCCGGCCTGCCCTGGCTCGAGATCGTGCTCGGCCTCCTGCTGATCGCCGGGGTGGCCGTGCGGTTCGGGTCGGTCTTCTCCGCCGCCCTGCTCGTCGTCTTCCTGGTCGGCATCGTGTCCGCCGCCGCCCGTGGCCTGCGGATCGACTGCGGGTGCTTCGGCAGCGGCGGTGAACTCGACCCCGACCAGAGCACCGCGTACACCCTCGAAATCCTCCGCGACAGCGCGTTGCTGCTGGTCGCCCTCGCGTTGGCCCGCTGGCCGCGCGGCCGTCTCGCCGTCGACAACTGGATCTCCGGAAGCTGAGAAAAGATGAGTGGGAAGTCGTCGAACAAGGCCCGGCGGATCGCCGCCGAACGACTCGCCGAGCAGCGCGCCGCGGAACGGCGACGGCGCGCGGTCATCGTCTCGGTGATCGCGCTGGCCGTGCTGGTGCTCGCGGCCGGCATCGGCGTGACGTACTACCGGTCCACCCGGCCCGACGACG
>NZ_BAAAGX010000052.1:0-865 GCF_039524755.1 Cryptosporangium japonicum | reverse complement strand
GGATGTCGGTTCGTGGTGCGTCGGCATGAGTTGACTGATGAGCAGTGGGAGGCGATCGCTGCGTTGCTTCCTGCCTCGGGTGCTGCCGGTCGTCCGCGGGTGGACGACCGGCGGGTGGTCAACGGAATGCTGTTCAAAGCCAAGACCGGTGTGGCGTGGCGGGATCTGCCGGAGCGGTACGGGCCGTGGAAGACCGTCTACAACCGGTTCTGGCGATGGTCGCGCAACGGCACGCTGAGTCTGCTGGTCCAGAGGGTTCGGGTGATGGCCGAGGCGATCGACGAACTCGACCGTGAGGTGTCGGTGGATTCCAGCATCGTGCGGGCCCATCAGCACGCCGCCGGGGCCCGCCGGAGGCCGGCGGATCGGTCCGGCGCGGGGGGACCACGGGCCCGGCCGCGGACAGACCGAGCCAGGTGATCATGCCATCGGCCGGTCGCGCGGCGGGCCCTCGACGAAGCTGCATCTGGCCTGCGACGGACACGGCCGGCCGCTGACGGTGGTGCTGACCGGCGGCAACGTCAACGACTGCACGATGTTCGAGGACGTCATGACCGGCGTGTCGTTCCCACGGCTGGGCCGGGGCCCGACCGCGACTCGCCCGGTCCGGGTGATCGCGGACAAGGGCTACTCCAGCCGGGCGATCCGCGGCTACCTGCGTCGTCGCCGCATCGCGGCGACGATCCCCGAACGCAGCGACCAGCAGGCTCATCGCCGCCGTCGGGGACGCGCCGGCGGCCGGCCACCGGTCTTCGACACGGTCGCTTACCGCCGCCGCAACGTCGTCGAACGCTGCTTCAACCAGCTCAAACAGTTCCGCGCGATCGCTACCCGCTACGACAAGACCGCACTGTCCTACCGAGCA
>NZ_BAAAGX010000051.1:0-737 GCF_039524755.1 Cryptosporangium japonicum | reverse complement strand
GGCGGTGGAGCAGTATCGGACGTTGGCTGCTTTTGCGCAGAAGACTGGTTTGCAGGTCGAGTATGTGAAGTTGATTTCGATTTTGTCGTTGGTGGAGTTGTTGATCGAGATCGCGTGGGCGGTCGCGATGGCGTTTTGGACCGGTGGCGGGTCGATGGTGTGGCTGGCTGCGCGGTATGCGATTTTCCGGTTTTTGTTGAAGACGTTGCTGGGTCGTTTGATCATGAAGATTTTGGCGTCGGTGACGTTTGGTGTGTTGTTGCAGGTGGCGATGGATGTTGCGGCGCAGGCGATTCAGTTTGCGAAGGGGTCGCGGACGGAGTGGGATTCGCAGGCGACGTTGCAGTCGGTGTATGTGGGTTTGATGGGTGCGGCGGTGTCGTTGCCGTTGGGTCCGATGGCGGAGTTGTTCGAGAAGGGGTTGGCGAATGTTTTGCAGAAGATTTCGCGGCGGGCGGTGCCGGATGAGGTGATCGCGGCGGCGGTGGAGAAGGCGGCGAAGCATCTGGAGGAGGTGGGGTCGGAGCCGTTGGAGTTCGTGGCGCCGAAGATTGTGAAGTCGTTGGATTCGGTTTTTGGTGATGCGGTGGTGGAGGGGTGGGCGAAGCAGGCGGGTAAGTCGGCGACGGAGGTTGTGCAGGAGTCGTTGCATGAGATGTTGACGGAGACGTTGTTGAAGGGGGCGATGGGTCAGGGGTGGGAGGTGAATCCGTTCTCGGCGACGGCGGGTGCGTCGG
>NZ_BAAAGX010000050.1:0-615 GCF_039524755.1 Cryptosporangium japonicum | reverse complement strand
GCAATCAGGTGTTGAGTGCAAGTGCACAAGGGAGCTTGACTGTGAGACTGACAGGTCGAGCAGGAGCGAAAGCTGGGACTAGTGATCCGGCACTGGCTGGTGGAAGCGGTGTCGCTCAACGGATAAAAGGTACCCCGGGGATAACAGGCTGATCTTCCCCAAGAGTCCATATCGACGGGATGGTTTGGCACCTCGATGTCGGCTCGTCGCATCCTGGGGCTGGAGTAGGTCCCAAGGGTTGGGCTGTTCGCCCATTAAAGCGGTACGCGAGCTGGGTTTAGAACGTCGTGAGACAGTTCGGTCCCTATCCGCCGTGCGCGTTGGAGATTTGAGAAGGGCTGTCCCTAGTACGAGAGGACCGGGACGGACGAACCTCTGGTGTGCCAGTTGTTCCGCCAGGAGCATGGCTGGTTGGCTACGTTCGGAAGGGATAACCGCTGAAAGCATCTAAGCGGGAAGCCTGCTTCGAGATGAGGTCTCCCACCACCTTGAGTGGTTAAGGCCCCCGAGTAGACGATCGGGTTGATAGGCCGGATGTGGAAGCCTGGTAACAGGTGGAGCTGACCGGTACTAATAGGCCGAGGGCTTGCCCACAAAGAAGTAACGTTGAAGTAA
>NZ_BAAAGX010000049.1:0-5221 GCF_039524755.1 Cryptosporangium japonicum | reverse complement strand
CGGAGTTCCCGTCGCCACGGTGACGATCGTGGACGAAGACCGGATCTGGTTCAAGGCCACGCACGGCGTCGAAGTCACTGAGATAGGCCGTGACCCGGGACTATGCGCATCTGCAATTCTCGCCGACGGGCCGGTCTCGATCGAGGACGCGACCCTCGACCCGGTCGCGTTCAACAATCCGCTCGTCCGGGGCGACTTCGGGCTGCGGTTCTACGCGGCCGCGCCGATCACGACCAGCGACGGGTACCACCTCGGCACGGTGAACGTGATCGACCGGAAACCGCGCTCGACCACCCCGGAGGAACTGCAGACGCTCGCCGACCTGGCCTCGATCGTCGTCGACGAACTCGAGCTGCGGCTGGCCGCGCTGCGCGAGGTGCGGCTCGAGCGGCGTCGCCGGGAGGAGGTGCAGAAGTCCAAGGCCCAGGTGGAGGAAGTGGCCCGGACGCTGCAGCAGACGCTGCTGCCGCCGCGGATGCCGCAGGTGCCGGGGATGGAGCTCTCGGCGTTCTACCACGCGGCTCCGCTGCAGGAGGTCGGCGGCGACTTCTACGACGTGTTCCCGCTCGGCGGGCGGCGGTGGGCGATCTCGATCGGTGACGTCTCCGGCAAGGGCGTGCAGGCCGCGGCGCTCACGTCGCTGGCCCGGTACGCACTGCGCGGCGCGGCGATCCAGACGTCGGACCCGTCGCTGGTGATGGCCGCGCTGAACGAGACGATCGTCGCCGACCAGGCCGCGCAGGACGTGCCGCGGTACTGCACGGCGGTGTTCTGCGTGGTGGAGCAGACCGAGAGCGGCTCGGCGCAGGTGCGGCTGGCCAACGGTGGCCACCCGCCGGCCGTGGTGTGCCGGGCCGACGGCAGCATCGAGCGGCTCACCGACTCCGGTCCGATGCTCGGCTGGCTGCCCGACAGCCGCTACCCGACCCTCGAGACGCTGCTCGGCCCGGGCGACGGGCTGCTGTTCTACACCGACGGCATCACCGACGCCCGGCGCTACGGTCAGCGCTTCGGCGAGGGGCGCCTGGCCGCCGCGCTGGCCGACCGTCCCCACAACAACGCGAAGTCGCTCGTTCGCTGGGTGCGCAACCTGATGAACGAGTTCGACCCGCCCGGCTACGACGACGTCGCGGTGATCAGCGTCAGCGTCGAGCCCGTCCACGTGACCGAACGCCAGCTCACCGGCGTCTGGGCGGCCGGAGACTAGGGCGCCGCCCGCAACGCCAGAATTGCCAGATCGTCGCGGAGGGGGCCGTCGCCGAAGTCGGTGGCGGCGGTCCGAAGGCCGGCGGCGATGTCGGCGGCGGACAGGCCGCTGCTGTGCGAGAGCACCTCCAGCACGCCCTCCTCACCGAACTGCGCGTCACCGCGGCGGCGCTCGGTGACCCCGTCGGTGTAGAACACGAGCGCGTCGCCGGGCCCGAGGTCCACCGAGACCTCCTCGACCTCGATGTGGTCGGTCAACCCGGCCGCCATCCCGCCGACGCCGACCGGCTCGGCGCCGCCCCGGGCCCGCACCGCGATCGGCGACGGATGCCCGGCCAGGCAGAGCCGCACCCGCAGCCCACCCTCGCGACGCTCGGCGAACGCGGCCGCCACCGTGCAGAACACGGTCTGCCCATCGATCGGCCCGCCGCCCTCGCGCACCAGGCTCGCCTCCTCGACGAGCGCCCGGTTCAGCGCGGCCAGCGCGTACGGCAGGTCCCGGCCTTCGCGCGCCAGCGTGCGCAGCACGTCACGCACCATGCCGGTGACCGACGCGGCCTGCGGGCCCTTGCCGCAGACGTCACCGATCGCGAGCAGCCAGCGCTCCTCCCCGAGCGGCAGCACGTCGTAGAAGTCACCGCCGACCTCGTTCGACGCACCGGCCGGCCGGTACTGCGCGGCGAACTCCATGCCGTCGGCGACCGGCAACGACGCCGGGAGCAGCGCGCTCTGCAGCGCCTCGGCCACCGAGTCGCGCTCGGAGTAGAGCCGGGCGTTGTCGACCGAGAGCGCGGCCCGCCGGGCCAGGTCGACCGCGATCGCGACCTCCTCGGACGTGTGCCTGCGCCCCGGCGGGTCCCCGATCGACATCGTGCCGACGACCTCGCGCCGGGCCGTGAGCGGCAGCACCAGCCCGGAGAGCGGGCCGGTGAGCGGCGTCGCGGCGTGGGTGACGGTCGCCGCCCGGATCCGCTCGCGCAGCACGGCACCGTCGGGCGCCAGGAACGCGTCCTCCAGCTCCGGGACGCCCCGCTCGTCGTTGTGCACGGCGACCACGAGCTCCGGGTCGCCGGCGTCGTCGAGGGTGTGGATCACGCACCATTCGCCCAGCCGCGGCACGCACAGCTGGGCCACCAGCGCGAGCGTCAGGTCGACGTCGAGCGAGGAGGCGAGCAGCTCGCTGGCGTCGGCGAGGAACGCCAGGTCGCCTCGGCGGGTCTGCTCGGTGTCACGCAGCCGGGCCGCGTCCAGGCTGACCGCCAGCCGTTCCGCGGCGAGCAGCGCGAACACCGCGTCGGCCGAGCGGAACAGGCTGCCGGGCGGCATGCCCAGCTCCAGCCGCCCGCGGATCGGCGGGCTGGACGGGAGCGCGACCGAGAGCGCGACGCCCGCCCCGGCGTCGGCGAGCGCCTGGGTGGGCGGCAGCAGGTCGGCGTTGCGTGGGCGGGGCGGGTCGTCGGGCCAGAGCCGCACCGGCGGGTCGATCGGCTCCTCGGTGATGCCCACCGACGCCAACGCCCGGACCCCGGAGCCCTCGTCCACCCAGAGGATGCCGAACGACGCACCGGTGACCTCACCGACCCGGTAGAGGATCTCCTGGGCCAACTCGGTCGAGTCGAGCTCGTGGACGACGCGGTCGGTGAGGTAGGTCAGCCAGCCGGCGGCCTCGGCGGCCGGCACGACCGCGGCCGCGCGGCCCGCGACCGGACGGCGCACCTGCTTCGGGGGCACCACGGGTTCGTTCGTCTTCACGACGACGCCACCGGCGCCCACGGCCCCGTTGCGGCGCCCACGGATCTTCCGGCTCAGGCCCTCGCGGCGCAGGCCCCACCGCGGCTCGGCGGGCTCCGGCGGCTCGACGACCGGGTCCGGCGTCGCGGTGGCGGGCGGGCCGGAGCCCGCGCGGGTCACGACCGGGTCGTCGACGTCGAGGCGGAACCAGACCGACTTGCCGCTGCGACCGTAGGCGACCCCCCACTCGGAGGCGAGCGAGTCGACCAGGTGCAGACCGCGGCCGCCCTCGGCCAGCATCGGCGGCGGGAGCGAGGGGCCGAGCACGGCCCGGCTGCCGTCGGTGACCCGCACGGTGATGCCGGCGGCGTCGCCGACGACCTCGATGTGCATCGCGGTGCCGGCGTGGACGACCGCGTTGGTCGCGAGCTCGGTGGTGAGCAGCGCCACCTCGTCGGAGAGCGCGGCGAGCCCGCACTCCTCCACGACGTCACGCGCCAGGGCCCGGGCCAGTGCCGGTGACCGGGCGTCGCCCGGTAGCGGCGCGCGGCGGCTGACCACCACGGACCCCACCGAAGAATTCATCTGATGACCCATCTGCTGGCTCACCTCGCGCCGCTCGTCCTGCGCCGCCTCACTGTCCCCGTCAGCAGGTGCTTCCCGCCGGTGGCACCGTCGCCACCGGGCGGCACGCACGCCGCCGAACTGCTCCCCCGCCCGGGACAGCTCGACCAGGTCGAACTCGAGGGAGGACTCACCCTGTTCGGGAAGTCCCGGACAGACCCTAGCGTCCGGGGGCCAACCGCTGCAGAGTCCAGCACGATTTCGGTAGTTGTCCGACACTGTTCAGCACACGCCACAAACCAAGCCGAGAAGGCTACCGAACCGGATCGGACGCTCCACGGTGCGTGATACGCAAAGATGGAGAGGTCCACGCGCATCGAGAACCTGCGCTGTTCGGACATCCGGCGAGATGAGGCACACGATGACGACAGCTGAACGGGGCAGGCGGTCCCGCCGTCCCGAAGAGCTCGGGTCAGCGCCCGCCGACAACGGCGGGGCTCAGAACGGCACGATGCTCGCTGAACGCCCAGCGATCGTCCGTGAGCTGACCGCCGCGCTGGAGCTGCTCCAAAAGGGCGACTTCAGTGTGCGGCTCCCCCGGCGCGACGGTGAGGACGCCGAGCTCTCGGAGCTCTTCAACGACGTCGCGACCCGGATGGACCAACGCAATCGCGAGTTCGAACGGGTCAGCCGCGTCGTCGGCCGGGACGGGCGGATGACCGAGCGGGTCGACGAGTCGATCGGCCGGGGCGACTGGGCCAACGGCGCCCAGGCGATCAACTCGCTCATCGACGACCTGGCCCGCCCCACCACCGAGGTGGCCCGGGTCATCGACGCGGTGGCCCGCGGCGACCTGACCCAGCAGATGGCGCTGGAGATCGCGGGCCAGCCGCTCAAGGGTGAGTTCCTACGCATCGGCACCACCGTGAACCGCATGGTCGACCAGCTCTCGTCGTTCGCCGACGAAGTGACCCGGGTGGCCCGCGAGGTGGGCACCGAAGGCAAGCTCGGCGGCCAGGCCCAGGTCCGCGGGGTGTCCGGGGTCTGGCGCGAGCTCACCGACAACGTGAACTCGATGGCCGGGAACCTCACCGGCCAGGTGCGCAACATCGCCCAGGTCACCACCGCCGTCGCCCGTGGTGACCTGACCCAGAAGATCACCGTGGACGCCCGCGGCGAGATCCTGGAAGTGAAGAGCACGGTCAACACGATGGTGGACCAGCTCTCCGCGTTCGCCGACGAGGTCACCCGGGTGGCCCGCGAGGTGGGCACCGAGGGCAAGCTCGGCGGCCAGGCGCACGTCCGCGGCGTCTCCGGGACGTGGAAAGAGCTGACCGAGAACGTCAACCAGCTCGCGCAGAACCTGACCGGCCAGGTGCGCAACATCGCGCAGGTCACCACCGCGGTGGCCAAGGGCGACCTGACCCAGAAAATCACCGTCGACGCCCGCGGCGAGATCCTCGAGCTGAAGGACACCGTCAACACGATGGTGGACCAGCTGAGCTCGTTCGCCGACGAGGTCACCCGCGTCGCCGGTGAGGTGGGCACCGAGGGCAAGCTGGGCGGCCAGGCCAAGGTCCGCGGCGTCTCGGGCACCTGGCAGGAGCTCACGAACAACGTGAACCAGCTGGCCGGCAACCTCACCGGCCAGGTGCGCAACATCGCCCAGGTCACCACCGCCGTCGCTCGCGGTGACCTCACGCAGAAGATCACCGTCGAC
>NZ_BAAAGX010000048.1:0-855 GCF_039524755.1 Cryptosporangium japonicum | reverse complement strand
GGGTGAGCAGAGCCCGGTAGAGCACTGCGCGTTTGGCATACCGGGTCGCGATCGCGCGGAACTGTTTGAGCCGGTTGAAGCAACGTTCGACGAGGTTGCGCTGCCGGTAGACCACAGGATCGAAGGCAGGCGGGCGGCCACCGGCCGAGCCTTTGGCCGCCCGCCGCGCCACCTGGTCAGAGCGTTCCGGAATCGTCACCGCGATCCCGCGCCGCCGCAGAGCGGCACGGGTCGACAGATGCGCGTAAGCCTTGTCCGCGACCACCCGGTCAGGGCGTTTGCGGGGCCGGCCCCGGCCCGTCCGCGGCACCCGCACGTCGTCGAGCAGCGGCAGCAGCTGCGGGTTGTCACCGGCTTGGCCTTCGGTCAGCCGGACGGCCATCGGCCGGCCGCGCCCATCGACGGCCAGATGGATCTTGCTGCTCAGCCCACCGCGGGACCGCCCGATCGCCTCACCCGCGACCGCAGCGACCGGGACGCCCGCACGCGTGGTGCCCCCTTTTTCACCGTCCCGGGCTTGCGGGCCCCGGCGGCATGCTGATGCGCGCGGACCACGCTGGAATCAACGTGGAAGGTCCACTCGATCTCCCCGACCGCGTCGTCGTGCACCTGGACGTGTTCCAGGATCCGGTCCCACGTGCCGTCAGCCGACCAGCGCCGCAGGCGCTCGTGCGCGGTCTTCCACGATCCGTATCTCTCAGGGATGTCGCGCCACGGCGCGCCGGTCCGCAGCTTCCACACGATCGCGTTCAACACCTGCCGATGATCTTTCCACCGGCCGCCCCGACCTGCGCTGACCGGCAACAACGGCGCGATCCGCTCCCACGCGGCGTCACTGACCTCGTCCCGACGAAC
>NZ_BAAAGX010000046.1:479568-521853 GCF_039524755.1 Cryptosporangium japonicum | reverse complement strand
CAACGCCGCCACACCGCCCTCGGCGGCCGGCCACCCACCAGCCGCCTGACAACAACCTCATGACCGAGTACACCTAGGCCGCGTCGTCTCCTCGTCGAGCTCACGCAGGTCCGGGTCGTTCAAATCGAGGTCGCTGTCGTCGTCCAGGTCGACGGCAGCGGCCGGAGGCGCGGCCGGCGCGCTCTCGGCGGCCGCGCGGGCCTGCAGGCCGCTCTGGCTGCGCAACGGCAGCTCCGGCAGCCTCCACATCACGGCTACACCGATCAGCATGATTCCCGCCGCCATCAGGAACACCGTGCTCATCGCGTCGGAGAAGCCGACCTTGAACGGGTGGGCGATCACCGCGTCCAACGTGTTGATGAACGACGTGTCGGACAGCGAACCGCTGCCCGCGGCCTGGAGGGTGGCGGCCTGATCGGGGTGGGCGGCGAGCGCGGCCCGGTACTCGTCGGTGCGTGACGCCTCGGCGACCCGGGTGCCGATGTCCTTGGTCAGGCCGGTGAACAGCACCGACAGGAACACCGCGGTGCCGAGCGTGCCGCCCATCTGCCGGAAGAACGTGACCGCGGCCGTCGCGACCCCCATGTCCCGCGGGTCGACGGCGTTCTGCACGGCGAGGATCACCGGCTGCATGTTGACGCCGAGCCCGGCGCCGAACACGGCCATGATCAGCATCGTCTGCCAGAGCGGGGTGTCGGCGCCGATGCGTGAGAACAGCAGCAGCGCGACGGTCATCAGGACGCTGCCGATCAGCGGGAAGATCTTGTAGCGGCCGGTGCGGGTGATGATCGTGCCGGAGACGGCGGCCGCACTCATGATGCCAACCACCAGTGGCAGCATCTGCAGGCCGCCCATCGTCGGCGAGGAGCCCTTCACGATCTGCAGGTACTGCGGGAGCAGGGCCATCGCGCCGAACATGCCCATGCCGATGACCAGGCTGCCGGCTGAGCCCACCGCGTACGTCCGCCCGCGGAACATCCGCAGCGGGAGCAGCGCCTCGTCCCCGTACTGGCGTTCGGCCAGCAGGAACAGGACGATGCCGATCACGCCGACGACGTAGCAGCCGATCGCGCGCCCCGAGCCCCAGCCCCATTCCCGGCCCTGCTCGGCGACGGTGAGCAGCGGCACCAGCGCGAGCACCAGCGCCAGCGCGCCCGGCCAGTCGATCCGGTGGGGGCGGGGGGTGTGCGGCACGTGCAGGAACCGGTAGACGACGGCCAGTGCGACGGCGCCCACCGGCAGGTTCACCCAGAAGATCCACCGCCACCCGGCCGCGCCCAGCACGGAGTCGGCCCCGGCGAAGAACCCACCGATGACCGGCCCGAGCACGCTCGACGTCCCGAAGACCGCCATGAAGTAGCCCTGGTACTTCGAACGCTCCCGGGGCGGCACGATGTCGCCGATGATCGCGAACGCCAGCGACATCAGCCCGCCGGCGCCCATGCCCTGGACGGCCCGGTACGCGGCGAGTTCGTACATCGACGACGCGGTGCCACAGAGCAGCGAACCGATCAGGAACAGCACGATCGCGGTGACGAACAGCGGCTTGCGCCCGTAGATGTCGGAGAGCTTGCCGTAGAGCGGCGTCACGATCGTGGACGTGATCAGGAACGCGGTGGTCGCCCAGGCCTGGAGGTCGAAGCCGTCCAGATCGTCGGCGATCGTGCGGATCGCGGTGGCCACCACGGTCTGATCGAGTGCGCTCAGGAACATCCCGAGCATGAGTCCGATCAGAATCGTCACGATCTGACGATGGGTCAGCTCGTCCGACGTCGATGTCCCATGATTAGCCACGCTTTAGTGTAAAAGACGCATTCCGACCAATAACCGACGCGGCACGCCGTCCGGCGTGCCGCGCCCTCCGGTCAACGCAGTGAGCTCAGCGCGCCGCTCCACCGGCCCAGCTCGTCGAGCATCGCGTCGGCGGACGCCTGGACCGTCTCGTTCGGTGTGAAGACACGCTCGTCGTCGAGGGACTGGCCGACGAACGGGATCATGACGCCCTCGACGATCGGCACCATCTTCAGCGAGAGCAGGACCGGCTTGAACGCCTGGGCCGCGCGCAGGCCGGCCGACACGCCGCCGTAGCTGACCAGCCCGGCCGGCTTGTACTGCCACTCGTTGTGCAGGTAGTCGACCGCGTTCTTCACGCCGGCCGTGTAGCTGTGGTTGTACTCGGCGAGCACGAAGACGTACGCGTCCGCGGCGCCGACCCGGGCGGCCCACTCCTTGGTGTGGTCCTTGGTGTAGCGCGCGAGCCGGGGGTGGTTCGGCTCGTCCATCAGCGGGAGGTCGAGCTCGGCGAGGTCGGTGAGGTCGACCTCGTCGAAGCCGCCGTGCTTGCCGGCCGCGGCCTCGACCCACTGGCCGACGGGAAGGCCGACCCGGCCCGGACGGGTGCTCGCGACGATGATCTGCAGCCTGGACATGCACGACTCCTCGGACGACAAATGGTGTACGTATCAACTACTCGGCCGAACCGGGAGTCCGGTCAGCAGATTCCGGTGCGCGGAAATCGAGGCGACAATCACAGGCATGCCCACACCGTCGGTGACCAGCAAGGCGCTGGGGATCCTGGCCGCGTTCACGGTCCAGCAGCCGCGGTTGACGCTCTCCGAGATCGGTCGCCGTGCGGGGCTGCCGCTCACCACCGCGCACCGGCTGGTCGGCGAGCTCACCGAGTGGGGAGCCCTGGAGCGTGACGAGGCCGGCCGCTACCGCATCGGACTGCGGCTCTGGGAGGTCGCGTCGCTGGCACCGCGTGGTCTCGGGCTGCGTGAGCGGGCCCTGCCGTTCCTGGAGGACCTGTACGAGGTTACGCACGAGAACGTGCAGCTGGCCGTGCGCGACGGGCACGAGGCCGTCTACGTCGAGCGGATCACCGGCCGGCACGCGGTGAACATCCTGTCGCGCGTCGGCGGGCGGCTGCCGCTGCACGCGACGGGCGTCGGACAGGTGCTGCTGGCCTACGCCCCGCCGGAGTTCCAGGACGAGGTGCTCGCCCAGCCGCTCAAGGCGTTCACCAAGGAGACCGTCACCGACCCGAGGCGTCTGCGCGCGATCCTGGCCGAGGTCCGCCGCACCGGGATCGCGGTGTGCGACCGCCTCGTCGACCCGGACTCCCTCTCGGTGGCCGCGCCGATCTTCGACCCCGACGGCGCCCAGGGGGTGATCGCCGCGCTCTCGGTGGTCGTGCGCAGCGACGGCGCCGACCGCCTGAGCCTCTCGCCCGCCGTACGCGCCGCCGCGCGCGGCATCTCGCGCACGCGCTAGCCGGGTCACTCCTCCTCGGCCAGCACTTTCTGAGCGATCGCGAACGCGGAGTTCGCGGCCGGGACACCGGCGTAAACAGCGGCGTGCAGGAACACTTCCTTGATCTCGTCCGGCGTCAGGCCGTTGCGCCGGGCTGCGCGGACGTGCATCGGGATCTCGTTCTCGGCCCGGAGCGCGACCAGCAGCGACAGCGTCATGCAACTGCGCGTCCGGCGGTCCAGCCCCTCGCGCGTCCAGATCTCACCCCACGCGTACCGGGTGATGAAGTCCTGGAAGTCGGCCGTGAACTCGGTAGTGTTCGCGGTGGCCCGGTCCACGTGCGCGTCACCGAGCACCTCCCGCCGGACTTTCATCCCGGCCTCGTAACGATCGTTCACGCCAGCGCTCCCATGATCAGCGTCGCGATCGTGTCGGGCTGCTCCAGCGTCGCCAGGTGCGACGCGTCCGGCACGATCTGCAGGTGGGCGCCGGGCACCGACTCGACGATCGCCTCGCTGTGCGACGGTGGGGTCGCCGGGTCGTCGGCGCCGGCGATCACCAGCGTGTCGGCGGTGATGCGGTGCAGGTCCGGCCGCAGGTCCATACCGGCGATGGCCTCGCAGCACCCGGCGTAGCCCTCGTCGGAGGTGGCCTCGAGCATCGCGATCGCCGCTTTCACCTGATCCGGGGAACGCTCCCGGAACCCCTCGGTGAACCACCGGCCGACCGCCAGCTCCGCGATCGCGCCGGTGCCCTCGGCCCGCACGGTCTGCGCCCGCGAGATCCAGCCGCTGGCCGGCGGCAGGTGCGCCGACGTGCACACCAGCGCGAGCTTCTCGACCCGGTCCGGCGCGTGCGACGCCAGCCACATGCCGATCATCCCGCCGATCGACAGCCCGGCGTACCGCACCGTCGCCAGCCCCAGCTCGTCGAACACCGCGAGGAAGTCCCCGCCGAGGTCGGCGATCGAGTACGGCCCCGGCAGCACCTCGGAGCCGCCGTGGCCACGCGTCTCCACCGCCAGCACCCGGAAGCGCTGCGCGAACGTCGGGATCAGCGGGGCCCACATGCCCTGGTTGGTGCCGATGGAGTTCCCCAGCACCAGGACGGGCGCGTCCATCGGCGCGCTGTCGACGCCGTACCAGGTGGTGGTCAGTCGAGCCGTCACGGCCAGTCCCTCCGGTGCGTTGTCAGGGCCCTGTCCACGAGCGCGGACGCGCTGCCCAGGTAGTTCGCGGGATCGAGTACCGGGCCCGGGTCCACGCCGGCCTCGAGCAGAACTTCCCGCAGCGGACGTCCGTGGGCTACCGCATTCTTGACCAGATCATGCGCGGCGCTCCGGCCGAGCGTCCCGGCGAGCGCACCGCTGACGCTCTCGCTGAGCAGCACGCCGCCGGTCGCGTCGAGCGTGGCGCGCATCGCGTCCACGTCCACCCGCAGGTCGGGGAGGAACCGCGCCGCGCGGCCGGCGGCGCCGCCCACGACGTCGACGAGCTCACGCAGGGTCTCCCACTCGGCGTGCCAGCCGCCGGTCGCCCGCTCGTGCTCCTGCAGGGCCGCCGCGGTGTGCAGCGTCGCCAGCAGACCGGGTGTCCGCAGCGACGCCGAGCGCACCAGGACCGCGTTGGCCGGGTTGCGTTTGTGCGGCATCGCCGACGACCCGCCGCCCTCGCCGCCCTCCGCGACCTCGCCCACCTCGGAGGAGGCCAGCAGCGTGACGTCGAGCGCGATCTTGCCCAGCGCCGCCGACACCGCCGCCAACGCCGAGCCCAGGTCGAGGACGCGCTGCCGGTCGGTGTGCCAGGGCAGCACGGGCTCGGCCAGCCCGAGCTCGGCGGCCAGCGCCGACGCCACCTCGAGCCCGCGCGAACCCAGCGCCGCCAGGGTCCCGGCCGCGCCGCCGAACTGGATCGCCAGCGGCACGGCACGCAGCCGGACCGCCGCTGTGTCCAGGGCCACCAGCCAGCCGGCCGCTTTGAGCCCGAACGTCGTCGGCAGGGCCTGCTGACCGAGCGTCCGGCCGACCATCACGGTGCCCCGGTGGGCCTCGGCGAGGCCGGCCAGCGCGTCGGACGCGGAACGTACGGCGTCCAGCAGCGGACCGCGGGCCCGGTGGGCCACCAGCATCAACGCGGTGTCGAGGACGTCCTGGCTGGTGGCGCCGTGGTGCACCCAGGGTTTCGCGGTCTCGGGCAACGCCGTCTCCAGCGCCCGCACCAGCGGCACCACCGGGTTGCCGGCGTTCACCCCGGCCCGCCCCACCGCGGCCAGGTCGACGTCGCCGGCGCACGCGACGCCGATCGCCGCGGCCGCGTCCGCCGGGATCACCCCGACGGACGCCTCCGCCCGCGCGAGGGCCGCCTCGACGTCGAGCATCGCGCGCACCACCGCGCGGTCGGAGAGCTCCGCCGACACGCGCGCGTCGGCGAACAGGGGATCGAACAGCTCAGAGCGCAAAGAAGGCCGTCTCCCCGTCACCCTGCAGGCGGATGTCGAACCGGTACCCGTCGTCGGTCGGCGTCGCGATCAGCGTGTGCCTGCGCTCCGGAGGCACACCGGCCAGCACCGAGTCGGTCTCGTCCGAGAAGTAGATGCGGGTGACGACCCGGTGGAGCATGCCGCGGGCGAAGACCGAGACGTCGATGTGCGGAGCCTGCGGCGCACCGTCGACATCGGGCACCCGGCCCGGCCGGAGCGTGTACACGCCCCACTCGCCGTTCCGGTCGGTGGCCGAGCGCCCGAACCCGCGGAACCCCTCCACCGACGGTGCCGCCGCGCCGCGGGGGTCGTCCGGGTGGTCGAACCGGCCGGCCGGGTCGGCCTGCCACGTCTCGATCAGGCCGTCCGGAACCGCGTTCCCGTCGCCGTCGGTGAGCCGGCCGCGGATCCAGAAGCCGCCGGCCGTGCCCTCGGGCGCGACGAACGGCCCGTCGTCCCAGTTCAGGCCAATCGCCAGGTACGGGCCGACGGTCTGCGAAGGAGTGGTGGTCACTCGTCGTCAACCTCCGCCTCGAACGGGGTCGCGTCCGAACCCCGCAGCACGATGTCGAACTCGAACGCCAGTGCCCAGTCGGGCTGCGTCGACGCCAGGTCGAACCGGGAGACCATCCGTTGCCTGGCCTTCTCGTCCGGCACCGAGTTGAAGATGGGGTCGTACGGGAACAGCGGGTCGTCCGGGAAGTACATCTGGGTGACCAGGCGCTGGGTGAACGCCCGCCCGAACAGCGAGAAGTGGATGTGCGCCGGGCGCCAGGCGTTGTGGTGGTTCTTCCACGGATAGGCGCCCGGCTTGATCGTCGTGAACCGGTACCTGCCGTCGTTGTCGGTGAGGGTCCGGCCCAGCCCGGTGAAGTTCGGGTCCAGCGGCGCCGGCCAGTTGTCGATCACGTGCTGGTAGCGGCCGGCGGCGTTGGCCTGCCAGATCTCCAGCAGCGTCTGCGGCACCGCCCGGCCGTCGCTGTCGAGCACCCGGCCGTGGACGATGATCCGCTGGCCCTGCGGCTCGCCGTCGTGCTGGCGGGTGAGGTCGTGGTCCAGGTCGCCGAGGCGCCCCTCGCCGAGCAGCGGCCCGGTGATCTCGGTGAAGCTCTGCGGCAGCGCGATCAGCGGCTGCTTCGGGTGGCGCAGCGCCGTCGACTTGTAGCCGTCGTAGTCCAGGCGCGGGTGGACGTCGAAATCCGGCCGGTAGATCATTCCGCCTCCAACACCACGGCCAGGCCCTGGCCGACACCGATACAGATCGCGGCGAGCCCCCAGCCGCCGCCGCGGCGACGCAGTTCGTGGGCGAGGCTGCCGAGGATCCGGACGCCGGACGCGCCCAGCGGGTGGCCGATCGCGATCGCGCCCCCGTTGACGTTCACGATCTCCGGATCGAGTTCCGGCCAGTCGGCGAAGCAGGCCAGCGACTGGGCCGCGAACGCCTCGTTCAGCTCGACCACGCTCAGGTCGCCCCAGCCGATGCCGGCGCGGCGCAGGGCCCGCTCGGCGGCCTGGACCGGCCCGATGCCGAAGTACTGCGGCTCGACCGCCGCCACTCCGCGCCCGGCGATCCGGGCCAGCGGGGTCCTCCCCAGCCGCGCGGCGGCCTCCGCCGAACCGATGAACGTCGCGGCCGCACCGTCGTTCAACGGCGACGCGTTCCCGGCGGTGATCGTGCCGTCGGGCCGGAACGCCGGCTTGAGCCGGGCCAGCTTCTCGACCGACGAATCGGGGCGGATGCCCTCGTCGCGCTCCAGGTCCTCGGTGGCGATCACCTCGTCGGCGAACACCCCGGCCTCCCACGCCGCCGCCGCGCGCCGGTGGCTCTTCGCCGCGAACGCGTCCTGCGCCTCGCGGGTGATGCCGTACTTCTCCGCGAGCTGCTCGGTGGCCTCGCCGAGCGACACCGTCCAGGCGTCGTTCATGCGCGGGTTGACCATGCGCCAGCCGAGCGTGGTCGAGTGCAGGGTCTCGTGGGTGCTCGGGAAGCCCTTCGACGGCTTCGGCAGCACCCACGGCGCCCGGCTCATCGACTCGACGCCGCCCGCGATCAGCAGCTCCGCGTCGCCGGTCTCGACCGCTCTGGCCGCCTCGATCGCCGCCTCCAGCCCGGAACCGCAGAGCCGGTTGACGGTCGCGCCCGGCACCGAGGTCGGGAGCCCGGCCAGCAGCACGGCCATCCGGGCCACGTCGCGGTTGTCCTCACCGGCGCCGTTGGCGTCGCCGAACAGCACGTCGTCGATCGTGGCCGGGTCGAGGTCGGGGGAGCGGCCGACCAGGCTCCGGACGACGTGCGCGGCCAGGTCGTCGGGCCGCACGCCGGAGAGCGCGCCACCGTACTTCCCGAACGGCGTCCGCACGGCGTCGATCACGTACGCGTCGGTCATTTCGCCTCCTTGAGGGCCCGGAGGGCTCGCAGCTGGTCGTCGGTGGGAGCTTGCGTCGTCGGTAGGTCGTCGGCCACGCGGAGCGGCCAGCCGGTCGCCTTCCGCACCTGGTCCAGGCTTACCCCGGGATGGATCGCGGTGAGCGTCAGTTCGCGGGTATCCGGATCGGGTTCCAGGATGCCGAGGTCGGTGATCACCTTCACCGGCCCCTTCCCGGGCAGGCCGAGTCGCTCCCGGTACCCGGCCCCGTCGCCGTACCCCACCGACGTCACGAAGTCGACCTTCTCCACGAACGCCCGCGTGTTCTGCCGGACGATCACCAGCACCTCCTTCGCCGACGCCGCGATCTCCGGCGCCCCGCCGGCCCCGGGCAACCGCACCTTCGGGTCGGCGTAGTCCCCGACCACCGTGGTGTTGATGTTGCCGAACTTGTCGATCTGCGCGGCGCCGAGGAACCCGACGTCGATCCGGCCGGGCTGGAGCCAGTAGTTGAAGATCTCCGGCACGGTCACGACCGCGTCGGCGGTCTCACCGAGGATGCCGTCGCCGATCGAGAGCGGCAGCCGGTCGGGTTTCGCGCCCACCGCACCGGCCTCGTAGATCAGCACGAGGTGCGGCGCGTGCAGGCGCCGGGCCAGGTTCGCGGCCGTGCTGGGCAGGCCGATGCCGACGAAGCACACGGCCCGGTCGTCGAGGGACCGCGCGGCGGCGACCGTCATCATTTCGTCGGACGTGTACGTCACTTGAGCTTCTCCAGCCACGTGGCGAAGGTGGTCCGGTCCCGGCTGATCGCGTCCCACTCCTGGTAGTAGGTGTTGTCGCGCTCGGAGTAGTCCTGCGCGTAGCTCGGGTGTGCCCCGCCGGGCACCTCCGCGACGCACGTCACCGCCCAACCCGGGATCGTGATCGCCCCCGGCTTCGGGTCCAGCCGGTCCACGATCTCCTCGACCGTCACCAACGACCGCTTCGCGGCCAGCACCGCTTCCTTCTGGACGCCGAGCAGGCCCCAGATCTGGACGTTGCCCTCCCGGTCGGCACGCTGGGCGTGCACCACCGTCACGTCCGGGTTGAGCGCCGGCACCGCGGTCAGCGTCTCGCCGGTGAACGGGCAGGTGATCGGCTTGATCGTGTCGGTCTGGTGCACCAGGTCGGTGCCCACGTACCCGCGCAGCACCGCGAACGGCAGCCCGCTCGCTCCGGCCACGTACCGGTTGGCCATGCCGGCGTGGCTGTGTTCCTCGATCTCCAGCCGGGCCGGCCAGGCGTTCTGCACCGCGTCGCGGAACCGGTGGAGCGATCCGACGCCCGGGTTGCCGCCCCAGGAGAAGACCAGTTTGCGGGCGCAGCCGGCGCCGATCAGCTGGTCGTACACGATGTCGGGGGTCATCCGCACCAGCGTCAGATCGCGCCGCCCCTGGCGGATGATCTCCTGCCCGGCCGCGACGGGGATCAGATGGGTGAATCCCTCGAGAGCGACGGTGTCGCCGTCCCGGACGAGCTGTCGCACCGCCTCGGCGAGGGTCAAGAGCTCTGCCATGCGTTCACGCTAGGGGGATTCCGACCGGGTCCGGGATTGATCTTCCGGTCAACGGAAGACCGGGGTCATCGCCCCGCAACCTCTCCGTAATCCTGTGACGATGCGCACGCGTACCCAAGTAGGCATCATCGGGGCCGGTCCGGCCGGTCTGCTGCTCCAGCACCTGCTGGCCAGGGCCGGCGTCGACTCCGTGCTGGTCGAGAACCGCAGCCGCGAGTACTGCGAGAAGCGTCAGCGCGCCGGTGTGCTGGAGCACGGCACCGTCGAACTGCTCAAGGAGATCGGTCTCGGCGCGCGCATGGAGCGCGAAGGACTGCTGCACAGCGGTATCTACCTGCAGTTCGCCGGCGAACGTCACCACATCGACTTCCCGTCGCTCACCGGCGGCCGGACGCTGACCGTGTACGCCCAGACCGAGGTCGTGAAAGACGCGATCGCGGTGGGGCACCCGATCCACTTCGAGGTGTCCGACACCGCGGTCCGGGACATCGACACCGATCGTCCGATCCTGTCGTTCACCGACCGGGACGGCGTCGCGCACGAGATCGAGTGCGACGTGATCGCCGGGTGCGACGGGTTCCACGGTGTCTCCCGCCCGGCGATGTCCGGCCTGCGCGTCTCCGAGCGCACCTATCCGTTCGCCTGGCTGGGCATCCTCGCGAGCGTGCCGCCCTCCACCGACGAGCTGATCTACGCGCACTCGCCGCAGGGCTTCGCGATGCACAGCATGCGCTCGCCCGAGGTCAGCCGCCTCTACATCCAGGTCGACCCGGACGAGAAGATCGAGAACTGGTCCGACGACCGGATCTGGGAGCAGCTGCAGGTCCGGCTCGGCCACCCCGGCTGGACGCTCACCGAGGGCCCGATCACCGAGAAGGGCATCACGCCGATGCGGAGCTTCGTGGCCGAGCCGATGCGTCAGGGCCGCCTGTTCCTGGCCGGCGACGCCGCCCACATCGTGCCGCCGACCGGGGCCAAGGGCCTCAACCTCGCGGTCGCCGACGTCAAAGTGCTCGCCGACGCGCTGGTGCGGCTGCTCGTCGAGGGCAAGTCCGACCTGGCCGACGCCTACTCCGACACCTGCCTCACCCGGGTGTGGCGCAGCACGTGGTTCTCCTGGTTCATGACCTCGATGCTGCACACGTTCCCGGTGTCGACGTTCGGCAGCCCGGCCGAGGCCGAGTTCCAGGAGCGCCTCCAGATCGCCCAGCTCCGTCAGGTGACCAGCTCTACCGCCGCGGCGACGAACCTGGCGGAGAACTACGCGGGCTGGCCCCTTCCCTGAGGCGGGCGAACGTGGCGTCCGCGCGCGAGACCGGTTTGGTCTCCGGGAGCCCGATCGCGCACAGCACGGTGAGCGCCGACGCTCCGATCAGGAACCAGGAGACGCCGCTCTCGGCGTAGGTGGGCAGCTCCAGCACGGCCAGCTGCGCCGCGCCACCGGCGAGCGCGGCGCCCAGGTGGTACGCGAGGGCGGTCCCGGTGTACCGGGACCGCTGTCCGAACAGTTCGGTCAGGTAGGCGGCCACCGCGCCGTAGCCCAACGCCGAGGCCAGGCCGCTGACCGCCATGGAGAACGTCACCAGCTCGATGGCCGCGGTGTTGACCAGCCAGAAGAACGGGAACGCCCAGACCGCGCCGGCGACCGCCCCCAGGATCACGACCGGACGGCGGCCCAGCCGGTCGGCGAGCGCGCCGCCGCCGACCGAACCCAGCACACCCACCACCGCGGCGATGAACGCGCCGCCGACCAGGTCGGCCCGGGCGAGCCGCAACTCGGTGACCCCGTACTCCACCGTGCCGGTGATCGTCACGTAGAACGCGGCGTTCGCCGAGAACAGCAGCCCCGCGGCCAGCAGGAGCCGCCCGGGCCGGCGGAACACGGTGCGGACCGGCCCGGAACGCCGGCCGCTCTCCGGCTCCGGCTGGGGCGGCAGCGGCTCACCGCGCGGACGAACCGCGATCACCAGCACCGCGACGACGAGCAGGACACCGCCGGCCAGGAACGGCAGCCGCCATCCCCAGTCCTCGAACGTCGCGGTGTCGAACGCCGAGGTGGTCGCGAACACGGCGACGTTCGCCAGGATCGCGCCGCACGACACTCCGCCCTGGACGAAGCCGCCGATCAGCCCCCGGCGCAACGGTGGCGCGCCCTCGGTGAGGCTCAGCGCCATGCCGCTCCAGATCCCGCCGATCGCCAGCCCGTGCACCAGCTGCAGGCCGACGAGCAGCATCGGGGCGAGCGGGCCGAGGGTGCGCTCGGTCGGCAACGCGCCGATCAGGACGATGCTGGTACCGCCGAGCGCCAGCGACGAGAGCAGCGCGCTGCGGCGGCTGACGGTGTCGCCCAGCCGTCCGAAGAGCAGCGCCCCGATCGGCCTGGTGACGAACGCGACCCCGGCGGTGGCCAGCGCGAACAGGCTCCCGTCGGCCGCGCCGTACCGGTTGAGGAACAGCGGTCCGAGCACGGCCGGGGCCGCGGCGGCGAACAGGAACAGCGAATACCAGGTGGCGGTGCTCAGCAGAAGCCCGGACGTGCGTAACCCCCGACTCACGTCTAGAGCGTGCGCTCCGGGTGCGCTCGCGTGACGGGAAACCCCGAACTCAGTAGTCGCGTGCTAACGGAAGTGGTGCGTTCTCCGTCAGCGGGTGAGTGATTCTCAGGCGGCGCTGACCTGTGGTGGCCGCTCGTCGTCGGCGTGGGCGCCGCGCGGGGCCGGGTGCTCGACGAGCGCCAGCACGCGTGCCGCCATGAAACGGGCGGTGCGGACCGGGGTGCCGCCGCGCGTCACCTCGGTGACTTCGACGATGCCGCGGCCGTGCGTGACGTCGACCCGGCGGCCGGCGCGGGTGGCCACGACCTCGTAGGTGCGGGTGGACTCGCCGGCATCGATGACGATCTCGACTCGGTCGCCCTTCATGGGTCACCCCCGAACTGGTGTACTACTCATTCTCTCACAGAACGGCACCGCGAGACCACGAATAGCGATGCCCAGCAACAGGCCCGCCGCCGCGTCGGTGGTCCAGTGGAAACCGAGATAGACCATGGCGGTGACGCAGACCGCCGCGCTCGCCGCTCCCACGGCCAGCATCCGCCGGGTCCAGCGGGGGTCGCCGGTGTACGCGGCCAGCAGGACGCCGAGCGTCGCGCTGAACACGACGACGTTCGCGGCGTGCCCGGACGGATAGCTCATCCGCAGGCTCAGCTCGGCGGCGACCGCGTGCAGGTGCGGGTCACCGGTGGCCGGGGGCGGACGCCCGGCCCAGAGCTTCGTGGCGCCCACCACGAGCGTGTGGAACAGCCAGACGCCGACCAGGCCGACGACGGGGCGCGCCGACCGTCGCCGGACCGAACAGGCCACCGCCACCAGCGCCGACGCCGCGGGGAACACCCAGTTCTGGCCGAGCGAGAAGCCCACCCGGGCCGGCCAGTAGAGCGCGTCGATCCGGTTCCGCGCGATCGCGGCGGCGATCGACCGGTCCGGACCGGTCAGGACGTCGGCCGCCAGCCCGATCGTGACGGCGACGAACGCCAGGCCCGCGACGAGGATCGTCGTGCGGGACCGGGACACTCCAGAAGGCTAACTTCACGTTGGGCGGGAATCACGTTCGGCTCGTTCTATGAGCAGGGTCCGGGTGCAGGAGAAGGGATCGGAACCATGATCATGGCGCTCCTCCTCGATTTCGCGAACATCGCGGGCGGGCTGCTCCTGGCCGCCGCGCTGCTCCAGCGCCTGCCGAAAGTCGGCGACGACCTGGGTCTCGCTGCCCGCGCCGCGGCACCGTACGGCTGGATCGTCGGCCTGGTGGCGCTGGTGACCGGCGGCTACTACCTGCTGGTGCACGCCACCGACGGCCCGCGGATCTTCCACTTCGAGCTCGTCGGCATCGCGATCGGCGTCGCGCTGCTCTGGGACCGGCTATGCGGCCGACGCGGCGCGAAGAACCCGGCCGAGCCGCCGGCCGCGGCCCCGGCCAACGGCTCCACCGCCGTGGCCCGCACCCGACCGGCCGTGGAGACCCCGACCGGCGTGGCCCTGCTGCTGGCGGTGTTCGGCATCATCGCGGTGATCGTCGGCTTCCAGGGCCTCCTGACCCCGGACTACTGAGACCGGGCTCGCCCGGACCCGGAATCTCCGTCCCCGGACGGACGCCGAAAAGCTTCGATACCGTGCCGGAATCCCGGGCTACGCGACGTCCGCGGATGCGGCGCGGGGTTGTCGCTGGGGGAGGCGATGTGTCCAGGATTCTCGAGCTGTGGGGCCAGCGGGGCTGGGCGGCGCAGGAGGTGGCGGGGGAGACGCATCATCTCGCGGCGATCCAGGGTCTTTTCGGCGGGTCGATCCCGGACGACGGCGCCGAAATGGAGACTCCGGCTCTCCTCGTTCCCGATCCGCACAACCCACACGACCGCAACGCGGTCGAGGTGCGATGCCGGGGTGCCCTCGTCGGGTACCTCCCGCGCGAGGACGCGGCGCGGTACGCGCCGATCCTCACCGAGCTGGTCCGGCAGGGATGGACGCCTTCGGTGTCCGCGTCGGTCTGGTGCGGCTACGGCACCGGCCGGGTCCGGCTCAGCCTGGCCGAACCCCACATGCTGGTGCCGCTCAACCTCCCGCCGTCGGCGAATCACACCGTGCTCCCTGATGGTCACGCCATTCAAGTGACCGGGGAAGAGCAGCACCTGCGTGACCTCGCGCCGTTCCTGCGCGCGGAAGGCGAGGCATGGGTGTACGCCACCCTGCACGAACTCACCGAACAGCGCGCGCGCTCGACGCGGACGGTGGTGGAGGTCCGAGTCGACGACCAGGTCGTGGGCACGCTCACCCCGAGAATGAGCGGTGAGTTGCTGCCCGTGGTCCGTTTTCTCGCCGAGCACGACTCGCTCGCGGTGTCCAAGGCGATCGTCAAAGGCAATCGCCTGAAGGCCGACGTCACGCTGTACGCGGCCCGTGCCGGTGACCTTCCGCCCGCGTGGTTGGACGAGGCGGGCGCGCGGCGGCGGCCCGCCGTCGATCCGGGAGGCATCGTCTCCGGCCACGTCGACGCCCCGGCCGAGGTGACGCCGCGAGTCGCACCGGCGAAACCGCCGCAGCCGGTCGCGACGGTGTGGCGCTTCAATCCGCCGCCCGGTTGGCCGTCGCCGCCGCGGGAATGGCGGCCGCCGCCCGGGTGGCGGCCCGATCCGCGGTGGCCCGATCCGCCGGCCGGCTGGGCCTTCTGGGTGGAGGAAACCGTGGTCTAGAGCGGTAGCACCGACGTGGGGGAGCCGATCTCCACGGTGCGGCCGGTGGGTACCGGGACGCCGTCCTTCAGCGTGAACCAGGTCAGCGTGTTCGACCGCTCGTTGGCCACCACCAGGCCGTCGTCGACGAGGGCGAAGTCGCGGGGCCAGTGCCCACCGGTGGGCACTTCCGCGATCGGCTCCGGGACGCCGTCGGCGTCGAGGTGGAACGCGGTGATCGTGTCGGGGCCGCGGTTGGCGACGTAGAGGTGGTCGCCGGCGAGGGCGATCGCGCTGGCCTGGTTGGGGCCGTCCACGGCGGTGGCGGGCGTGATCGCGGCCACGTCTCCGCCGGCCAGCGTGACGACGGTGGAGTTCAGCTCGCCGGCGACGTACCAGCGGCCGGACGGGTGCACCGCCACGTGCCGCGGACCGGTGCCCGGCGGCAGCGGGGTCTCCCCGACGCGGGTCAGCGTGCCGTCGGCGAACGTGTAGTGGACGAGCCGGTCGAGGCCGAGGTCGACGACGGTCACCTGGCCGTCCGGGCCGGGCACGACCTGGTGGGCGTGCGGACCGTCCTGACGCTCGGGGTTCGGGCCCGTGCCGGAGTGCTGCACCAGGCTCGTCCTGGCCCCGATCCGGCCGTCGGCGACGGGGTGCACGGACACGCTCCCCGAGCCGTAGTTCGCCGCCAGCAGGTACCCGTCGATCAGCGCCAGGTGGCACGGCCACTGCCCACCGGTCGACTGGGTGGAGAGCACCTCGAGCGTGTCGAGCGCGTACGAGCTGACCTCGCCGGTGCCCTCGTTGACCGCGTAGAGGTACGACCCGTCGGTGGCCACGTACGACGGGGACGGGCTCACCACGTGCTCACCGGGGATGACGCTCAGCCCGGCCCCGGTGCCCTTCATGTCCGACGTGTACGAACCGATGACCAGGCGGGTCGTCATAGCTCCTCCAGAACGATCATCTCGGCGTCGTGCGACGCGGTCCACCGGACCGGCAACCCGACCGCGGCCAGGTGCGTTCCGGAGAACTCGGCTCCTCGCGCACGGTAGCGGGCGCCCCCGGCCAGGCCGCGGAGCGGTAGCCGCACGTCACGGCCGGGAACGTGCCCGAGGCCGTCGAGCGTGCCGGTGTTCCAGGCCAGCACCACCGTGCGCGCACCGAGCGTGTACTGCACCGCGCAGCGGGCCGAGTCGGGTGAGCCGATCCGGTACACCGTGCCGCCGGTGATCACGTCCCGGACGTCCTTGTACCGGGCGATCCACTCCTTCGCGCGGTCCCGCGACGCGGCCGACCACCGCTCCACGTCAGCACCGATTCCCAGCACCCCCGCGCACGCGAGCACGAACCGGAAGTCCAGCGATCGGGGACGCGCGTCGAACAGCCCCGGCGCGTCGGTGACCCACGAGCTCATCAGGTGCGGTGCGTGCGCGGCCAGGAACCCGTGCTGGATCCGCAGCCGGTCCATCGGCGCGGTGTTGTCCGACGGCCAGAGCACGTCGACGCGCGCGGCCGTCGCCAGGTCGACGCGCGCTCCGCCGGCCGCGCAGCCCTCCACCGTCACGTGCGGGAACCGCTCGCGGAGCCCGTCGAGCACCCGGTACAGGTTCGCGACGTGGCGCGCGTCCGCGGCCGGGTCCGCCGACTCCGTGCGCGGCCGGTTGAAGTCCCACTTCAGGTAGTCGATCGGGTACCGCGACAGCAGGCCCTCCAGCGTGCCGGTCACGAACTCGAACACGTCGGCGCGGCCCAGGTCCAGGAGGTACTGGTTGCGGATCGAGGTTTGGGGCCGCCCGGCGATCCGGTACACCCAGTCCGGGTGCCGCGCGTACAGCTCCGACGCCGGGTTGACCATCTCCGGCTCGACCCACAGCCCGAACCCGAGGCCCTTGGCTTTCACCGCGTCGACGAACGCGCCGAAGCCGTCCGGGAACTTCGCCGGGTCGGGTGTCCAGTCACCGAGGCCACCGCGGTCGTCGTCGCGGCCGACGAACCAGCCGTCGTCGACGACGAAGGTCTCGACGCCCAGGTCGGCCGCGACGTCGGCCAACGCCAGCTGGCCCGCCGCGGTGACGTCGAACGTGGTCGCTTCCCAGGAGTTGTAGATCACCGGTCGGTGGCGGTCGCGGGCGGACCGGCGCTCGTACGTGTGCCACACCCGGGCCAGCCCGTCGACGCCGTCGCCGCTGTAGGCGCCGGCGGCGATCGGCGTCGTGAGCGTCCCGCCGGGCGCCAGCCGCACGTCGCGCAACGCACCGGCACGCACCCGGGTGGTCCCGACCGCGTCCACGTCGGCGCTCAACTGCCAGGAACCACTCCAGGCCAGCTGGACGCCCCACGCGTCGCCGCCGCCCGCGACGCAGAGGTACGGCGCGAACTGGTGGCCGGTCACGCCCTGCGTGCTGCCGATCTCGAACCGTCCGCGTGGCACCGCGACCTCGGCCCAGGTGAACTCCTGCGACCACTGCCCGTGCAGGTACCCCAGGCGGGCGCCGGCCGGGGTGGGGACGCAGAACGCCGCCGAGCCGACCGCGCCCAGCTCCAGGGCGTCGGGGCCGTCGTGGTGCAGCTCCACCCACCGTTCGATCACGTCGGTGCCCGGTGCGAAGCGGTAGCACTGCGTGCCGCGCAGCCCGGTCAACGCGTCGGCGAACGTGGCCCGGAGCCCGTCGGAATCGTCGGCGGCGACGAAGCCCCACCGCAGGTTCCCGGCGACCAGGTCGGCGCCGAGGAACGGGCGCTGCCCGTCGGTCGCGTACTCCACCGGCGCGACGTCACCCGGCGTCAGGTACTGGACCTTGCCGTGGAACGCGAGCGGTGAGGGCCCGTCGTGCACGCCGACCGGCCCCCACGAGTGCAGCTCGAGCCACTCGTCGCGGAGCGCGACCGTGTACTCGGTGGTGGCCCCGGTGAGGGTCCACCTCACCGCAGGAACTCCGCGTTCAGCCGCTGCTGCAGTGCGACGTCGGCCCACATCGGATGCTGCGGGGCGGCGTTCGAGCAGACGATCGTGCCGAGCGCGCCGATCTCCTTGCTGCGGCGCACCGCGTACTCGCAGATCTCCGCGCCGACCGGGCCCTCCTCGAAGGTGCCGTGCAGCGGGGTGTAGCCCACCCAGCCCTCGCCGAACACCAGCGGAACGCTCCGGGCGGCGGCCAGGTCGGCGGCGGCGTCGAGCCACAGGTCCAGCACGGCACGCATCGCGATCCGGTGCGCGCCGTACCGGTCGTAGAGCCACCGGTCCCACTTGGCCGGGTCGCACCAGTCGTGGGTGTAGATCTCCCGGGTGCCGACCACGGTGGCGTCGAGGATCCACTGCCGTTCCGGCGACGGGAGCCACTTCTCCAGCGGAGGAGCGTCGTCGCGCAACAGCTCGGCGTAGGCCCGCTCCTGGGGGAACGGGCGGGACGCGTCCCGCAGGGCGAACGTGGTGATCAGCTCGTCCAGCACCCCGTACACGTAGGGGTGGAACACCGCGACGTCGATGTTGCGCGGCACGCCACGCAGCGAGGCGATCGGCACGTGCGCGTAGTTCACCGTGCACGGCACCGACGGGTGACGCTGTTTGAACCGGTCGATGCCCGCCTCGAGCGGTGCACGCAGCCCGACGATGCCGCGTCCGTCGTTCAGCCCGCTGAACTGCACCTCGTTGTGCAGTTCGACGAACGCGACGGTGTCGGCCAGCCCTTCGGCCGCCAGCAGGTCGACGAGGTCGGCGTGGGCGTCGGCGAGCGCGAGCGGCCGCTCGTCCACCGGGATCACCCGGAGCGCGGCGTGCCAGGCGTCGTCGGCGGAGAACGACGGGCTCTGCTGGTACTCCCAGCTGGAGACGATGACGGTGAAACCGTGCCGGGCCGCGGCGCGGAAGAACCCGAGCAGGTGGGCGCGACCGTCCAGCGTGGTGCGAGCGCGGACGTCGTACCAGCGGGTCCGTTGCCCGTACGCGCCGCCGAGCGACTCGAACGTCAGCGCGGCCGTGTCCAGGCCCGAACGGAACAGCAGGAACGGCATCGCGCAGATCCGGACGCAGTTGTAGCCCCGCTCGGCGGCCTCGGTGAAGGCCCGGTCCAGGTCCTCGAACGGCTCACCCGGCCCGGTGCGGGTGTACCAGGAGAAGTCCCACAGCGTCATCGCGAGCTTGTTCACTTGTTCGCCCCCACCAGCAGCCCCGACACGAAGTGCCGTTGGAACGCGAAGAACACGATCGCGGTCGGCACCGCGGCCAGCACCGACGCCGCCGCGACGACGTTCCACTGGCTCACGTAACCGCCCTGCAGGTTCAGCAGCGCGGCGGTGACCGGCAGTTTCGCCTCGGTACGCAGCACCGTGATCGCCCAGATCAGGTCGTTGAAGATCCAGGTGGTCGCCAACGCGGCCAGCGCGGCGAGCGACGGACGGCACAGCGGCATCACGATCCGGGCGTAGATCTGCACCGGCCCGGCCCCGTCGATGCGCGCGGCCTCGGTGAGCTCACCGGGCAGCGACCGCATGAACCCGTACAGCACGAACGTGTAGAAGCCCAGGCCGAAGCCGACGTGGATCGCGATCAGGCCGATCAGCGTGTCGTAGAGCCCGAGTGACTCGGTGATCCGGGACACCGGGATCAGCAGGATCTGCGGGGGCAGCAGGTTCCCGGCCAGCATCGTGAGCAGGATCGCCCGGCGGCCGGGGATCGCGAACCGGCTCAGCGCGTACGCGGCCATCGAGGCCAGCCACAGCGTGATGATCACGGCGGGCACGGTGATCTGGATGCTCGTCCACAGCGACCGGGCCATCCCGCCGGTGCCCAGCGCGGTGTCGAAGCCGTCGAACGTGAAGCTGTGCGGCAGTGCGGCGGTGCCGTTCGCGGCGATGTCGTCGAACGAGCGCACCGCCAGCACCAGCACGAACACCATCGGCGCGACCCACAGCAAGGTCACCGGCGCCATGATCGCGTGGAACACCCAGCCCCGGCGCCGACGTGTGCGGGCCGGCGGCGGAGTGGGCCGGGCCGAAGCCGGCGCGGCCACCAGTGTCGCCGTCATGCCGTCGCCTCCTCGCGGGTCGCCCGAACCAGGTACGTGATGATGAAGACGACCGCGAGCAGGAAGATCACCACGGCGATCGCGGACGCGTAACCCAGGTTCAGGAACTTGAAGCCCTGCTGGAACATGTACGTGCTGAGCAGCTCGGACGAGTGGTACGGGCCGCCCGCGGTCATCGCCCAGACGATGTCGAACGTCCGCAGCGAGTCGATCACGGTCACCGCGAACACCACCGTGTTGACGCCACGCAACTGCGGCCAGGTGACGTACCGGAACCGTTGCCACGCGGTCGCACCGTCCACCGCGGACGCGTCGTCCAACGTCGGATCGGTGCCTTTGAGCCCGGCCAGGTACAGCACCATCACGTACCCGACCTGGCGCCAGACCGCGGCGACCAGCACCGCGTACAGCGCGGTGTCGGGGTTGGCCAGCCACTGCTTCTCCCAGGACTCCAAGCCGATCGCGCCGAGCAGCGTGTTTATCGACCCGTCGGGCTGGTACTGCACCCGCCAGAACAGGCCGGTCACCGCGAGCGAGAACACCATCGGCAGATAGATCGCGCTGCGGTAGAGCCCGACGCCGCGCCGGGGCCGGTTGAGCGCCAGCGCGAGCGCCAACCCGCCCAGTACCGACAGCCCGCCGAACCCGATCGCCCAGATCACGTTGTTCTTCAGCGCGCCGGTGAAGACCGTGTCGTCGAAGAGGTTCCGGTAGTTCTCCAGCCCGACGGGCTGGGCGGCGCCCAGCCCGTTCCAGGTGGTGAACGACAGGTAGAAGCTGTTGAGCGCCGGCCAGAAGACCATGCCGATCTCGACCAGCGCGGGCACCGCGAGGAAGACCCAGACGATCGCGGGAACCCGGCGTACCGCTGTCACGACCCGAGGACCTTCTTCGCGGACGCCTGCCACTCCTTGAGGATCGAGTTGACGTCGCCGGGCTTGTCGAGGAACTTCGTCAGCGCGGTGTCGGCCGTGGTCTGCAGTTCGTCACTGGAGTCGCGGTTGAAGAACTGCGTGATCTCCTCGGTCTCGTTGAGGTGCTTGATGCCCTTCTGCACCAGCGGGGAGAACTTCGTGGTGTCGACGTCACCGGACGTCGGCAGGTTCGACGACTTCGCCCGCTCGATGAACGCCTGCTGCTGCTTCGCACCGGCCAGGTAGGACAGCAGGTCCAGCGTGCCCTGCTTGTTCCGGGTCTTGGCGGCGGCGAAGTACCCGTCGGTCGGGGCTTCCTCGGCGACCGGGACGCTGGTGTTGATCGACGGCACCCGGAAGAAGTCGATGTCGTCGACGCCGCCCTGCGGCACCGAGCTCGTGATGAACGCCCCGAGCAGGTACATGCCGGCCTTCTTGTTGACCAGCGGCGTCACGGCGTCCTGGTAGGAGTACGAGCGGCCCTTGGGGTCGATGTACTCGATCAGTTGCCGGTAGTAGTCCATGACCTGCTTGACCTCGGGCCCGTCGAAGCTGTGCTGGCCGGCCAGCAGCTCGCGGTGGAACTTCGCCCCGTTGATCCGGAGGTTGAGGTAGTCGAACCAGCCGGAGGCCACCCACGCGGTCGAGCCGGTGCCCATCGTCAGCGGGTAGGCGCCTTTGCTCTTGATCGTCTTGCAGACCGCGATGAACTCGTCCCACGTGGTCGGCGGCTGGACGCCCCACTCGGCGAACGCGGACTTCTTGTAGAAGACGCCCCACCAGTAGTAGTTCGTCGGCACGAAGATCTGCTTGCCGTCCTCGGCGGTGGACAGCTCCTTGAGCGCGGGCGAGAACTTCGCGCAGGCGCCGTCGCCGGTCCAGAGCTCCGAGAGGTCGAGCAGGAAGCCCTTCTTCGCGTAGTCGCGGGCGACCGAGCCCGCGTACCAGGTGAGGACGTCCGGCGGGTTCGCCGAGTTGAGGTACGTCGGCAGCTGCGCCCGGAACGTCTCGATCGCGATCGTGTTCAGGGTGACTTTCTGCTTCGTGTAGCCGTTGACGACCTGCGTGAGCGCGGCCTTCGGGTCGGCGTCGGACTGCGAGTTCTGGAGCGTCAGCGTGGTGGAGCTGCCACCACCGCTGGAGTCGCTACCGGTGGCGCAGCCGCCCAGGGCAGCCGCCGCTCCGAGTCCGCCGAGGCCCGCGAGGAAGCCGCGTCGAGTGGTGGTCATGTGAACCCTCCGGGGGGACGAGAGTCAGCTGTGACATCGCGTTGCGGAACGGTTGCACGGGCTTCACGGGGCTGTCAATATATCTTCGTAATTAATGGTTAGTTGCCTCGGAGGCGCCCGGATGAGCGAACGATTCGCAGGTCGGACGGCCGTGGTGACCGGTGCGGCGGGTGGCATCGGCGCCGCGTGCGCGGTCCGGCTCGCGGCCGAGGGCGCGGTGGTCGTGCTCACCGATGTCCGGCCCGCGGACAGCGTCGCGGAGAAGATCCGGGCCGACGGCGGGCGTGCGCACGCACTGATCGCGGACGCCGCCGACGAAGCCGCCTGGGGACGTGTCGGTTCCGAGTACGGTCCGGTCGACGTGCTCGTCAGCAACGCCTACTCGGTGGACGTCGCTCCGGCGCACGAGACGAGCCGCGAATCCTGGGACCGGCAGCTGGCCGTGTCGCTGACCGGCACGTTCCTCGGCGTGCGGGCGTTGCTCCCGGGGCTGCGCTCCGCCGTGCTGATCTCCTCGGTGCACGCGCTGGTGGGCCTGCCGGGGCGCCCGGCCTACGCGGCCGCCAAAGGTGCGCTGGTTTCGCTCGGCCGGCAGCTCGCGGTCGAGTACGGTCCGGCGCTGCGGGTCAACACGGTGCTTCCGGGGCCGATCCTCACGGACGCCTGGGCCGACATCGCCGAAGTGGACAGAGCGCGCAGCGCCGAGGCCACGATCGCCGGTCGATTGGGTAGCCCCGACGACGTGGCGGCCGCGGTGGCGTTCCTGGCCTCCGACGAGGCCGGGTTCGTCACCGGCACCACGCTGGTCGTCGACGGTGGCTGGACTGCCACTCGGCAGTCGTCGTGACAAGGGGACGCATGCAGCACTACGGGACGCGTGGCGTGCACGGTCAGACGGTGGAGGTGCTGGCCCAGCGCATCCTCACCGGACAGTTCGCCGAGGGCGCCACGCTCGACATCACCGCGCTGCAGTCGGAACTCGACGTCAGCCTCACCGCGCTGCGTGAGGCGATGCGTGTGCTCGCGGCGAAAGGCCTGGTCGACGCCCGCCCGAAACGCGGGACGTTCGTGCGTCCGCGGGACGACTGGAGCCTGCTCGACCCCGACGTGCTGCGCTGGCAGTTCTCCCGTGCGGTCCGGCCGGGCCTCTTCAGCGACCTGCACGAGCTGCGGTCGATCGTCGAGCCCGGTGCTGCCGGGCTCGCGGCCGAACGAGCCACGGACTCCGACGTCGAAGCGCTCGACGCCGCACTCGCCGCGATGGCCTCGGCCGGCGACGACATCGGCGCGGCCGTCGACGCCGACCTCGCGTTCCACCGCGCGCTGCTCGCCGCCACCCACAACGAGCTGCTGCAACGCATGGAAGTACTGATCGAGACCGGGCTGGCCGAGCGCGACCGGATGGTGCACGGCGCCGGGCCCGGCGATCCGGTACCCAGCCACCGGGCGGTGGTGGACGCGATCCGGCGGCACGACGCGGCCGGCGCGGCCAGGGCCATGGGCCGGCTGCTGGAGCAGGCCGTCGAGGACGTAGCGAGGCTCGCCGATGAAAATCGATAGGGTCGAGACGTTCCTCGTTCCGCCCCGCTGGCTGTTCTGCCGCATCTCCACCGACCAGGGTCTGGTGGGCTGGGGCGAGCCGGTCGTCGAAGGCCGCGCCGAGGTGGTGCGCGCCGCCGTGGACGTGCTGGCCGAGTACCTGATCGGCGAGGATCCGTTACGCATCGAGCAGCACTGGCAGGTGCTGACCAAGGGCGGCTTCTACCGCGGCGGCCCGGTGCTCTCCAGCGCGGTCGCCGGCATCGACCAGGCCCTCTGGGACATCGCCGGTAAGGCCTACGACGCCCCGGTGCACGCGCTGCTCGGCGGCGCGGTGCGCGACCGCGTCCGGGTGTACGCCTGGGTGGGCGGCGACGAGCCGGGCGAACTCACCGACGCGGTGAGCGCGCACGTCGAAGCCGGGATGACCGCGGTGAAGATGAACGCGAGCGGCGTGCTCTCCCCGGTGCCGACGCGCGCCGAGCTGAACGCGGTCGTCGCACGGGTCGGCGCGGTGCGTGAAGCGCTCGGTGACGACCGGGACCTGGCCGTCGACCTGCACGGCCGGGCGACGTTCCCGGCCGCGCGGATGCTGCTGCCCGCGCTCGCACCGCTGCACCCGCTGCTGATCGAGGAGCCGTTGCTGCCCGAACACGGTGACCGGCTGCCGGAACTGGTGGCGCTCTCCGTCTCGCCGCTGGCCACCGGTGAGCGGCTGTACCACCGCAGTGACTTCCTGCCCGCGCTGCGCGCCGGGATCAGCGTCGTGCAGCCCGACCTCTCGCACGCCGGCGGCATCTCCGAGGTGCGTCGGATCGCGTCGCTCGCGGAGACGCACGGTGCGCTGCTCGCGCCGCACTGCCCGCTCGGCCCGGTGTCGCTGGCCGCCAGCCTGCAGGTGGCGCTGAGCACGTCGAACTTCCTGATCCAGGAACAGAGCATCGGCATCCACTACAACCTCGGCGCGGACCTGCTCGACTACGTCGCCGACCCGGAGCCGCTGCGGATCGTCGACGGGCACATCGCCCGGCTGGAGTCGCCCGGGCTCGGCATCACCGTCGACGAGGCGGCGGTGCGGAAGGCCGACCGGTCCGGCCACGCCTGGCGGAACCCGGTCTGGCGGCACGACGACGGGTCGTTCGCGGAGTGGTGAGCGTTTCGGTGGACCTGGCCCACGGCGGGCGCTGGACCTCGCTGCGGGTGGAGGGCCGCGAATGGCTCTGGTTCCGGGACGACCCCGCCCGGTTCTCGCCGGGCTCCGAGTTCGTGGACGCCGGCGGGCTGGAGGAATGCTGCCCCACCGTGCGCGGCGAGCCGGACCACGGTGCGGTGTGGTCGCGGCCCTGGTCGGCTTCCGGCGTCGTGACGCCCGACTTCGAGCTCCGCCGGGCCTTCCGGCCGGTGGGGGACGCGGTGGAGGTGGACTACCGGTTGTCGGCCTCGCCGGGGTACCGGTTCGTCTGGGCGGCTCACGCGCTGCTCGACGTGTCGACCGACGCCCGGTTGGTGGCACCGGCCGGGACGCCGACCCGGCTCTACGACCCGGTCCGGACCGTGGAGTGGCCCGCCGGGCTGGATCGTCTCGGACCGGACGACGGCACCGCGCTCGGCGCGATCCTCGCGTGTTCCTCCGTGCGGGTGGTCGACGGCTCGTCGCTGCGCTTCCGGGTGGAGGCCGACGGGCAGCCCACCTCCGTCGCGCTCTGGCGGAACTTGCGAGGATGGCCGGCAGGGGATCCGTACCGGTCGATCGGGGTCGAGCCGATGCTGGGCCGGGTGTTCGACCGGGCGGAGGGGGACACCGCGGTGGTTCCGGATTCGGGGACGTGCGAGTGGCGGCTGACGGTGTCGGCATGAGTTTCGACGTGGTGTGCGTGGGCGAGTCGATGGCGCTGGTGACGCCGGACCCGCCCGGCCCGCTGGCTGCCGGCGGCCCGATGCGGCTCGACGTGGCCGGGGCCGAGTCCACCGTCGCCTCGTACCTGGCGCAGCTCGGCGCACGGGTGACCTGGGTGAGCGCGGTCGGGGCCGACCCGCTCGGCTCGCTGGTGCGGTCCCGGATCGGGTCGTACGGCGTCGACGTGTCGTTCGTCGTGGTGGACCCGGACGCGCCGACCGGGGTGTTCTTCAAGGACCCGGGGGCCGCGGGCACGACCGTGCACTACTACCGGGCCGGGTCGGCGGCTTCCCGGCTCGGACCGTTGACGCTGCCGGCCGCCCGGGTGGTGCATCTGAGCGGCATCACGCCCGCGCTCTCGCCGTCGTGCGCCCGGCTCGTCGAGGCGGCGCTCGGGACGGGTTTCACCAGTTTCGACGTGAACTACCGGCCGGGGCTCTGGTCGGTGGAGCAGGCCGCCCCGGTGCTGGCCGAGCTGGCTCGCCGCGCCGACGTCGTCTTCGTCGGCCTGGACGAAGCGCAGACGCTCTGGGGCGTGCGCACGGCCGCGGACGTGCGGAAGCTCCTGCCGGAGCCGGGCCGGGTGATCGTGAAGGACGGCGCGGTGGGGGCGTACTCGGATTCGGAGTTCGTGCCCGCGCCGGTGGTCGACGTCGTGGAACCGGTCGGCGCGGGTGACGCGTTCGCGGCCGGGTACCTGCTCGGCCTGCTGCGTGACGCTCCGGAGGCCGAGCGCCTCCGGCTGGGGCACCGGGTCGCGGGCGCGGCGCTGCGGGTGACCGGAGACGTGGCGGTACTGGAGGGGTTCGATGACTTTTGACGAGATCGTGGGCGACGCGCGGATCATGGCGATCCTGCGGGGACTGCCGCCGGCGGAGACCCTGTCGCTGGCGACGCGGCTCTGGGACGCCGGGGTCACCGTGCTGGAGATTCCGCTGGCCCGGCCGCACGGGCTGGACGCGCTGCGTCACGTCGCGGCCGCCGCCGCCGAGCGCGGGCTGATCGTCGGCGCCGGCACCGTCGTGACGCCCGACGCGGCCCGGGCGGCGGCCGACGCCGGCGCGCGCTACACGGTCGCGCCCGGCCTCGACCTCACCGTGCTCGCCGCGAGCCTGCACGCCGGGCTACCGCACCTGCCCGGCGTCGGCACCGCGAGCGAGGTGGGGCTCGCGGTGGCCGCCGGCTGCCGCTGGCTCAAGGCGTTCCCGGCCGGCGCGCTCGGCCCGGGCTGGATCTCGGCCCTGCACGGCCCGTTCCCCGACGTCCGGTTCGTCGCCACCGGCGGCCTCTCGGTGAGCGACGTCCCGGCGTTCCTCGACGCGGGCACCGCCGTGGTGGCCCTGGGCTCCGCCCTCGCCGACCCCGACCAGCGTGCTCAGCTCGCCGACGTGCTCTGAGCCCGCACGAACGGCCGACACCAGCGGCGAGGCGGGTCCGCGGCATCACCCGTTTCTTCGACAACCGCCTATTCGGCGTCTTCGGGCTGCCCGCTCTTGTAGAAACGCCTCATGGCGCTCTCCACTGAGGACTTCGACACCGATCACCCGCACGCCGCACGGATCTGGAACTACTGGATGGGCGGGACCGACAACTTCCCCGCCGACCGGGCCGCCGGTGACGCGGTCGCGCAGGTGTACCCGGAGATCGTCCGGATGGCGCAGTACTCCCGCGGTTTCCTGACCCGCGCGGTGCGCTACCTGGCGAACGAAGCCGGGATCCGGCAGTTCCTCGACATCGGCACCGGGTTGCCGGTCATGCAGAACACCCACGAGGTGGCCCCCGACGCGAAGGTCGTCTACGTCGACATCGACCCGATGGTCGCCAACACGCCGCTCGAGGGCGCGGCGACGTTCGTCCAGGCCGACTACCACGACCCCGAGGCCATCCTGGCCGCGGCGGCGGAGGTGCTCGACTTCCGTCAGCCGGTCGCCGTGATGTTCATGGGGGTCCTCGGCTACGAGCCCGACGACCAGGTGTCCCGCTCGATCGTCAGCCGCACGCTGGCCCCGTTCGAGCCCGACAGCTACCTGGTGCTCTGGGACGGCACGAACACCACGCCGGAGGTGGTCGAAGGCGCCCGGCGGCTCGCCGAGAGCGGCGGTGTCCCGTACGTCCTACGCAGCCCTTCGACGCTGGCGACGGCCTTCGACGGCCTGCAGCTGATCGACCCCGGCCTGGTCCAGATCACCCACTGGCGCCCCGAGGACACCGAGCCACCCACGATCGAGGCCTACGGCGCGGTGGCCCGCAAACTCCCTTCGTAGGGGTCGGTCAACGACTCGCACGCGCTCGCGGAACGTTTCGTGTCGGTCGGGCGTGGCAGGCTACGAACCATGAACCGGCTCGGTGACGCGACCTCGCCCTACCTCGTTCAACATGCCGACAACCCGGTCGATTGGTGGCCCTGGTCGACCGAGGCGTTCGCGGAGGCGAAACGGCGGGACGTTCCGGTGCTGCTCTCGGTCGGCTACGCGGCCTGCCACTGGTGTCACGTGATGGCGCACGAGTCGTTCGAGGACGACGAGACCGCCGCGCTGATCAACCAGTACACGGTGCCGATCAAGGTCGACCGGGAGGAGCGGCCCGACGTCGACGCGGTCTACATGGAGGCCACCCAGGCCATGACCGGCCAGGGTGGCTGGCCGATGACCGTGTTCGCCACGCCCGACGGCGCGCCGTTCTTCTGCGGGACGTACTTCCCGAAAGCGCACTTCCAGCGGCTGGTCGTCGCGGTCGCGCAGGCCTGGGCCAACCAGCGCGGGGAGGCGATCGCGCAGGGCCGCAACGTCGTCGAGGCACTCACCGGTGGCTCGCTCGGCCCCGGTCACCCGCTCGACGCGGCGAAGCTCGATTCCGCGGCGCAGACGTTCCAGCGTGACTACGACCCGGTCGACAAGGGCTTCGGGGGCGCGCCGAAGTTCCCGCCGTCGATGGGACTGGAGTTCCTGCTCCGCCACCACGCCCGCACCCGCAGCGACGATTCGTTGCGCATGGTGAGCGAGACCTGCTCGGCGATGGCCCGCGGCGGCATGTACGACCAGCTCGGCGGCGGGTTCGCCCGGTACGCGGTCGACGCCACCTGGACCGTGCCGCACTTCGAGAAGATGCTCTACGACAACGCGCTGCTGCTCCGCGTCTACCTGCACCTGTGGCGCACCACCGGTGATCCGCTGGCCCGTCGCGTCGCCGGCGAGACCGCCGAGTTCCTCCGGCGTGACCTGCGCACCCCGGAGGGCGGCTTCGCCTCGGCGCTCGACGCCGACACCGAGGGCGTCGAAGGCCTCACCTACGCCTGGACGCCGGAGCAGCTGATCCAGACCCTCGGCGAGAGCGACGGGGTGTGGGCACGGGAGCTGCTCGGCGTCACCGACGAGGGCACGTTCGAGCACGGCACGAGCGTCCTGCAGCTCCGGCAGGACCCCGACGACCCGGCGCGCTGGGCGAAACTGCGGGAGCGGCTGCTCACCGCGCGGGACGAACGCCCGCAGCCCGCCCGGGACGACAAGGTCGTCGCGGCCTGGAACGGTCTGGCGATCGCGGCGCTGGCCGAGTACGGCGAGCTGTGCGCCGACCGCAGCGCGGTCGACGCCGCGGTCGAGGCCGCCGAGCTGCTGCTGCGTGTGCACCTGGTCGACGGCCGGCTGCGGCGCACCTCGCGCGACGGGCGCGTCGGCGAGCACGCCGGCGTCCTGGAGGACTACGGCGACGTCGCCGAGGGCTTCCTGGCGTTGCACCAGGTCACCGGCGAGGCGCGGTGGCTGGCGTCGGCGGGTGAGCTGCTCGAGACCGCGCTGACGCGGTTCGCCGACGGCTCCGGCGGCTTCTACGACACCGCCGACGACGCCGAGACACTCATCCGCCGCCCGCAGGACCCCACCGACAACGCGACCCCGTCCGGCTCGTCCGCAGTGGCCGGTGCCCTGCTCACCTACGCCGCGCTCACCGCGTCGGTCCGCCACCGCGAGGCCGCCGAGGGTGCGCTCGCGAAGATGGCCCCGGTCGCGGAGCGGTTCGCGCGTTTCGCCGGCTGGGCGTGCGCGGTCGGCGAGGCCGCGGTCGCCGGTCCGCTGCAGGTCGCGGTCGTCGGCTCCGGAGCCGAGGCCGACGCACTGCGCGCGGTCGCCTGGCGCGCGACGTCGCCCGGCACCGTCGTCGTGGCCGGTCCTCCCGACGCCGAGGGTGTGCCGCTGCTGGCCGATCGCCCGCTCGTCGGCGGCGAACCGGCTGCGTACGTCTGCCGCGGTTTCGTCTGTGACCTGCCCACCACCGAACCGGGTCCGCTGGCCGAGCAGCTGCGGTAGCGGGCCGCGCGGGCCGGTCGGACCGGCTCGCTACGATCGGCGGGACTCGGCGAAGACAGGAGTGGGCGGCTTTCATGGGTGTGACGGAGACGGACGGCGGCGCGGCAACGTCCCAGGCGGGCACCCCGGCCGTCGGTTACCAGCCGGGTGGCATCGCGGGGTACTACGGAGCGGCTGGTCAGGCCGCCGGGCAATCCGCGCTGGTCGCCCTGGGGGCGGCGCTCGCGCACCGCGGCCCGGCCGAGAATCGCGCCGAGGCCGGGCGGATCGGGCTGGTCGTCCGGTCCGCGCCGGACGTGACGGCGGGCGCCACCGACCGGGACGGCACGGTCGTCGTGGCCGCGGGGGTCGACCCGGCCGCCGTCGCCGACCGGTACGCGTCCGGGGGAGTGGAGCTGCTGGCCACGCTGCCGACGCCGTGGACCGCGGCGTTGCTCGACCCGCGGCGTGAGGCCCTGGTGCTGGTGGCGGCCGGTGCTCCGCTCTACTACGCGCCGGCCGCGGCCGGGGTGGACGGGCTCGCGTTCGCGTCCGAGCCGGCCGCGCTCGTCGAGGCCGGTCTGGTCTCCTCGGCGCCCGACACCGAGCGGGTCGTCGAGTTCGTGCTCACCGGCGGCGGGGAGGACGGCGAAGCCACGTTCTTCGCCGGTATCCGGCGCCTCCCGGCCGGTCAGGCGCTGATCGTCGACGGCAGCGGCGCGTCCACCCGCTCGATCGACGCGGTGACGCCACCGGTCGACGGTCTGGCCGCCGCACGCAACGCGCTCGCGGCGAGCCACCGGCCCGCCGTCCGGCTCGGTCTGGGCCTGCCCGGCGCGGCGCTCGCCGCCACCGCGAAGACCACGCCGGGCATCCCGCCCTCGGCGTACTTCTCGGCCAGCTTCGCCCCGATGGACACCACCGAGGACATGTACGTCGGTGCGGTGTCGGCGTCGCTCGGCGCCACCGTCCACTCCGTCCGGGTGAACGCCGACACGCTGGCGTCCGACCTGGCGCAGTTCCTCCGCGTGCAGGGCGAGCCGGTCGCCGACCTCGGCGAGTACGTGCAGTACGCGGTCGCGAAGACGGCGCGGGAGGGCGGCGCCGATTCGTTGCTCGACCCGGTGGGCGCGATCGCCGCGTACGGCCTGACGGTCGAGACCACCGGCAAGAAGCCACGCAAGGAGGTCGCGCCGACGACGCTGCTCGCCCCGACGCTGGCCCAGTCACGCGCCGCGGCGCCGGCCGAGGGCACCCCTGCTCCGCGTCCGGTCGTTCCGGCTTCCGCCCGGCTGGCCGAGGCGCGGCGCACGGCCGACCGCAACGCGGCCCGGCTCGGCATCCGCATCGACACGCCGTTCGCCAATCCGGTCGCCGACGCCGGGCACGGCGGGTCCTCGCTGCGGTCCGCGCTGCCCGCCGGTGCCCCCGGTGACGTGCGTCACTCCGCGCCCGTCCGGGACTGGTTGTTGCGGCTGAAGAACCGGATCTACGGCACGTTCCTGGCCGAGTCGTTCGTCAACCGGCCCTGGTTCCACCAGCAAAACGTCCTGGTCGCGTTCGAGGACTTCATCAAGGGCCGCAACCACGACGCCGATCTGTTCTGGCGCATCTGGTGCGTGGAGATGTGGGCGCAGGAGTTCCTCGACCCGAAGCCCGAGGAGAAGGAGCCGGTCCGCATCAAGGGCCCGCTCGAGGCCAACGCCAACAAGCAGCTCGAGATCACCGTCGACAAGGAGCGCTGGCTGCGCTTCCCGATCCGCACCGAGCTGTTCACGTCCGGCGACGACTACACCCGCCGGAT
Source organism: Cryptosporangium japonicum (assembly GCF_039524755.1). Taxonomy (NCBI): domain Bacteria; kingdom Bacillati; phylum Actinomycetota; class Actinomycetes; order Cryptosporangiales; family Cryptosporangiaceae; genus Cryptosporangium; species Cryptosporangium japonicum. The sequence continues at coordinate 490,282 of NZ_BAAAGX010000046.1, read as the reverse complement.
CACCGGGTACGTCTCCGAGTTCATCGACCACGTGCGTGCCGACGGGTCGTACCTGGCCGCGTTCAACGGCCCGTGGTACCTGCTGGTCAGCGAGAAGATCATCGCGATCTCGCAGGGGCGGTCGTACTTCATCTGGGACATCGAGCCGTCCTGGTGGGCACGCACGCTGGCGAAGTTCGTCGTGAAGACGCCGTACGGCATCGGGCTCGGCAGCCCGTGGACGATGGAGCTGGCGATCCGGGAGGCCGGCCTGCCGCGCATCCTGTTCGCGGCCGGGGTCAGTGCCGCGGGCAAGGCGGTCGGCAAGCGCGGTCTCTTCTACCAGGTGGCTGGGCACTCCGTGCGGGCCATCGACGGCCCGACGGAGTACTCGGTCTACCCGGCGAACGTGTCCGCGAAGCTGGCGCCGGCGCATCCCGACCGGGTGGCGTCGAAGCTGAAGTCCACGATCGCGGCGACGCTCACCGAAGCCGGGTTGCCGCAGCTGGCCAAGACGCTGGCCGGCGTCGTCGTGATCGACGCGAACGACATCGGGCGCAACGTGCTGGGCAGCGACGCCGACCGGCCGGAGGAGTTCTTCGAGAACCTCTTCGGTGACAACCCGCTCGGCCAGGGCTCGGAGCAGACGCCGCTGTCGGTGGCCGTGCGCATCGGCTGACCGGTTCCCGGGCCTACGACGCCTTCTCGGGCTCATCCCGGGCGTCGTAGGCCCGGGAAACCGTCGTGGGCCCGGTGAGCTGTCGGGTGCGCGGTGTGCTGGTACGCCACAGCACGGGGATGAGCACCGCGGCCACCACCAGGTGCAGGGCGGCGAGGCCGGCGCGGGTTCCGGTGCTCGCGTCCGACCCGGTGAGCGGGGCGAAGCTCAGCAGCAGACCGATCACGGCGAGCACCACCCAGATCGCGCGTGCGCGGGTGGTGAACCGCTCGAGCAGGGCGAGCAGCGCCCAGGCGACGAGGCCGGCCGCCATCGACAGGACGATCACCGGGCCGACGCCCACCGTGATCGTGCGGCCGTTGTTGCCCTCCACCACCAGGTCGGCGCCGGCGATCGGGCCGATCACCACCCAGCCGGCCAGTGCGGCGAGGGTCGCGCCCACCACCGCGAGCGCACGCGTTGCCGCCCGGCTCATGAGCGCGATCCCGGGGCCGGGACATCGAGGGCGCCGTAGAGGAAGACGTCGACAGTGGTCTCCAGGTCGGCGGCGGGGCGGGGTTGGCGGCCGCGCGCGAGCAGCAGGCTGAGGAAGATGCCCGCGGCCTCGTCCGGGGCGATCCGCAGGTGCTCGCGTTCGGGCTCGAAGAGCTCGGCGACCGCGGCGTTCGTCGCCGCTTGGCTCTCGTCGCGGGCGAGGCTGCGCCCGCCCGTGGGATCCCGCCGGGCCGCTGCGGCCCGAGCACTGTCGGCCCGCTCGAAGAACCCCACCGGACCGGCACCCGGGCCCGGGCCACCTTCCGCCCCCGCGCACTCCGCGCCCGTGTCCTCCACACCCCGGCTAGCAGCCGCACCCACAGCACCGGTGGTGCCCGTCGTGCCCACGGTGTCGGCAGGGTCATGCGTACCAGCCGTACCACGCGTGGCGGGTGCGGTGGGTTCGCCCGAATGACGCGAGAGAGGGCGGCCGGTGGCGTGCAGGGTGCCCAGCACCGCGCCGAGGCGCATCAGGTGGGCGGCGAGCGCTTCGCCCGCTTCGGTGAGGCGCACGGCCAGCGGCTGATCCAGGTCGATCGACTCGAGCTGGGCGATCACGTGATCCGGGCGCAGAACCTCGACCACTACCGCGTCGAGCAGGGCGTTCTTGTCGGGGAAGACCCGGAAGATCGTGCCCTCCGCGATTCCGGCCGCCCGGGCGACCTCGGCCGTGGTCACCGCGGCACCGCGCTCGGCGACGAGCGGAAGGGCGGCGCGCACGATCGTCTCGCGGCGCTGTTCCGGACTGAGTGCCGACGCGCGTCGGCGTTCCGAAGGTGTCATGCCCGCCATCATATGAGTGAGGCCTCACTCATTCAAGCGGAATCCAGCGCGCTCTGGCCGCAATCACGTGAGCGTGTAATGCTGTAATCAGTGCAACGCTTGAAGGAGGCGGAGATGCGCGGACAAGGACGAGGGTTCGGGCGATCAGGCGGCTGGCAGCAGGCCGACCTCCCCCCGGCCGAGGACGCACCCGCCTGGTTCGCCGGGCGCCTGCCCACCGGGTGGTTCACCGGCGCCCCGGAGGTACAGGTCGACCGCGACGAGATCCTGGTCGTCGGCACGCTGCCGATCCAGCACGCGTCGGACGCGTCGGACGCCGACAAGGCCGGGCACGAAGCCGGCCTGATCGCGCGGTTCCGGGAGGAGACCCGCGACGCACGGATCCGGGTCGCCCGCGAGGGTGAGCACCGCTACGGCCGCAAGGTCTCCTGGGGTGCCGTGGCCGGCGGAACGCGTGAGCTGTTCACCACCCATTCGGCCCCGGTAATGACCCGGCTGCGTCAGCCCGAGCGCCAGGTGCTCGACACGCTCGTCGACGCCGGCGTGGCCCGGTCCCGGTCGGATGCGCTGTCGTGGTGCGTGCGTCTCGTCGGGCGCAACGCCGACGACTGGCTCGACCAGCTCCGGTCGGCGATGAGCGAGGTCGACCGGGTCCGCGCCGCCGGGCCGGATGCCGGCGCGTCGGGAGACGCCGACGGGCCACCGGCCGGCTCGGACACCGAGTAGCCGGACCACGCGTTGAGGGATAACTCACCGCACCGGTGATGTGGCGGCGCTTGGCGTCGAAATTGGTAGTAAACAGAAGGGCGACCCTCGAGCAGGGTCGGCCTTCTGTTCAATCCCGACAGAATTCAGGCGAAGACCGCGAAGTAGATCGCGATGTGGTGGCAGACCGCGGCCACCAGCGTGCAGGCGTGGAAGAACTCGTGGTGGCCGAAGGTGCGCGGCCACGGATTCGGCCAGCCGACGGCGTAGAACACCGCGCCGACCGAATAGATCACGCCCCCGACGGCGAGCAGCACCAGCGCGGTGACACTCGCGTGCCCGATCTCCGGCAGCACCAGAACCGCGATCCAGCCGAGCGCGATGTAGAGCGGCGTTCCCAGCCACTTCGGCGCCTTCGGCCACACCATCTTTAAAGCGACGCCCGCCGCGGCACCGATCCAGACGACGGCCAGCAGCCAGTCGGCTTTCGGTGGTTCCAGCAGGAACAAACAGAAGGGCGTGTAGGTCCCGGCGATGAAAATGAAGATCATCGAATGGTCGAGACGCTTCATCGTGGCGTAGCCCCGCGGACCCCAGATCTTGCGGTGGTACAGCGCGCTCGTACCGAACAGCCCGCACACCGTGAGGCTGTAGACGAGACACCCGTAGAAGTAGGACCAGCCCGGCCGGGCGGCGGCGATGCTGCAGAGCACGATGCCGCAGACCGCGGCGACGCCGAACGCGTAGACGTGCAGCCAACCACGCATGCGCGGCCGACCCAGGGGATCGCGGCTCAGCAGGATCGGCGAACCGTCGGCCGTCTCCTCTGCGACGTCCGTGACCGTCACTCCCGCAGCCGCGAGGTTGTCCGTTTTCAGACTCTCATCGCTTGGCACGCCTTCGAGGTTACGCCACCGTAGGTTTGGTTGGCGTGAGCGCACGCTGTGCATGCGTCAAAGCTGATGAAACCTCGGCTTCGGAACGGTGAACCAACTGCTCATGGGCTTGCGCGACTGAATCGTTCCCTATGCGAGTTCTCACAATGCGGACGCGCTCCAGCCCGTAGTGCCGGGTCTAGGGTGGTTGGAAACCCCCCGACCGAACCCGCCGCCGAGCGGTCTATTCGTGTTTTCGGGGGACATCGAATACGCCCATCCGAGGAGTGATCCGATGTCAGCCCCCACCGCGATTCCCGGCCTGGCCGATGCCCCGACCTCTCACGAGGGACTGCTCACCTGGGTGCGTAAAACCGCCGAGCTCACCACTCCCGAACGGGTCGTGTGGGTCGACGGATCCGAGGAAGAGTGGGTTCGCCTGACCGACGAGCTGGTCGACGGCGGCACGCTCGTCCGCCTCGATCCGAAGAAGAAACCGAACTCGTTCTGGGCCCGCACCGATCCGTCGGACGTCGCGCGGGTCGAGGAGCGCACCTTCATCTGTTCGGTAGACCCGAACGACGCCGGTCCCACCAACAACTGGATGGACCCGGCCGAGATGAAGACGATCATGACCGGCCTGTACCGGGGGTGCATGCGGGGCCGCACCATGTACGTCATCCCGTTCTGCATGGGCCCGCTCACCGCCGCCGACCCGATGTTCGGGGTGGAGATCACCGACTCGGCGTACGTCGTCACCAGCATGCGGATCATGACGCGGATGGGCGCTGACGTGCTGGCGAAGATGGGCGACGACGCGACGTTCGTGCCGGCACTGCACTCGATCGGCGCGCCGCTCGAGCCGGGCCAGGAGGACGTGGCCTGGCCGTGCAACCCGGAGAAGTACATCGTGCAGTTCCCCGAGGAGCGCACGATCTGGAGCTACGGCTCCGGGTACGGCGGCAACTCGCTGCTCGGCAAGAAGTGCTTCTCGCTGCGGATCGCCAGCGTGATGGCGCGCGACGAGGGCTGGCTCGCCGAGCACATGCTGATCCTCAAGCTCACCGACCCGCAGGGCGACGTGAACTACATCGCCGCCGCGTTCCCGTCGGCGTGCGGCAAGACCAACCTCGCGATGCTCGAGCCGACGATCCCCGGCTGGAAGGTCGAGGTGCTCGGCGACGACATCGCCTGGATGCGCTTCGGCGAGGACGGCCGCCTCTACGCGCTCAACCCCGAGTTCGGCTTCTTCGGCGTCGCGCCCGGCACCGGCTGGCACACCAACGCCAACGCCATGCGGACGATCGACCGCGGCAACTCGCTCTTCACCAACGTCGCGCTCACCGACGACGGCGACGTGTGGTGGGAGGGCATGACCGAGCAGCCCCCCGCGCACCTGACCGACTGGAAGGGTCGCGACTGGACGCCGGCGTCGGACGAGCCCTCGTCGCACCCCAACTCCCGGTTCTGCACGCCGGCCGGCCAGTGCCCGATCATCGCGCCGGAGTGGGAGGACCCGAAGGGTGTGCCGATCTCGGCGATCCTCTTCGGCGGTCGCCGCAAGACGACGATCCCGCTGGTGAGCGAGGCCCGCGACTGGAACCACGGCGTTTACCTCGGGGCCACGCTGTCCTCGGAGACCACGGCGGCGGCCGCGGGCGCGGTCGGGGTCGTGCGTCGTGACCCGATGGCGATGCTGCCGTTCATCGGCTACAACGGCGGCGACTACTTCCGCCACTGGATCGAGATGGGCAAGGGCGGCCCGACCGGCGACGCCTCCAAGCTCCCGAAGATCTTCTACGTGAACTGGTTCCGGCGCGACGCCGACGGTGGCTTCCTCTGGCCGGGATTCGGCGAGAACAGCCGGGTGCTGAAGTGGGTCGTCGAGCGGATCCAGGGCAAGGCCGACGCGGTGGACACGCCGATCGGGCACGTGCCGGCGCCGGGTGCGCTCGACGTCACCGGCCTGGCCCTCACCGAGGAGCAGGTGGCGGCGGCGCTCGCCGTCGACCCGGAGGAGTGGAAGGCCGAAATCCCGCAGGTCACCGAATGGTTCGAGAAGTTCGGTGACAAGCTTCCCGGCGTGCTGTGGTCGGAACTCGACGTGCTGAAGACGAAACTGGGCGTGCAGTAGTTAGCAGTGTGGTCCGGTCGGCCTCGGCCGACCGGACCGTTCCAAGTGCCCCGTTCTGAGGCGTACCCTGCCGGGGTGGCTGTTCGGGATGTCATCTACTCCCTTTACGAGCGGCGGCTGGTCCGCGAGCTGACCGGAAAACCGCGCCCTCGGCACGTCGGGGTGATCCTCGACGGCAATCGGCGCTGGGCCCGCGAGGCCGGGTTCGACGACCCGAACGAAGGGCACCACGTCGGTGCCCGGAAGATCGAGAACGTCCTCGGCTGGTGTGCCGACCAGGGCGTCGAGGTCGTGACGCTGTGGCTTCTCTCCACCGACAACCTGACCCGTCCGGAGAGCGAGCTCGCGCCGCTTCTGCGCATCATCGAAGGGGTCGCCACCGATCTGGCGGCCGACGTCCAACCCTGGCGCCTGCGCATGGTGGGCGCGCTGGACCTGTTGCCGTCCGACACCGCCCGGGTGCTGAAGGACGCCGCCGAGCGCACGCACGGCAAGACCGGTATGTCGGTGAACATCGCGGTCGGTTACGGCGGCCGGCGCGAGATCGCCGACGCGGTGCGGTCGCTGCTGCACGAGCACGCCGGCCTCGGCACCCGCATCGAGGAACTGGCCGAGGTGATCGACGTCGATCACATCGCCGAACACCTCTACACCAAGGGGCAGCCCGACCCCGACCTGGTCATCCGCACGTCGGGGGAGCAACGGCTCTCCGGTTTCCTGCTCTGGCAGAGCGCCCACTCGGAGTTCTACTTCTGCGACGCGCACTGGCCCGACTTCCGTCGCACCGACTTCCTGCGTGCGCTCCGGGACTACGCACGGCGCAATCGGCGGTTCGGCGTCTGACCGCTTCACACCCTGTCCGGTTACGTGATGTTCACACACTGGTACGGCGGATCTGGGCGATACGAACGCGGAATCCGTGCGGACGGCGTAGCTTTGGTGTCGGTGGGGTTCTCGATCCCACCCGGGAGGCCCAGGCGTTGAAACCTCGATCGGTTGTCTTCGTCGCGGGGCCGGCACCCGGCCCCGTGGGGCGGGTACCGGATCCGGCGAGCCAGTGGGCGCACGGGTGCGCGTCCACGGGACCAGGAGCACCTCATGTCCGATCGTCGTACCCCAGAAAGCGACTTCGTTCCTGACGAGGTCGTCGCGCCCGTGGAGGCACCGTCCGGATCGGAGTCCCCGACGCCGAGCGCCCACCGAGGGGCATCCCGTGAGCGGGCGCCGCGTGCGGAGGGCCACCCAGCGGACAAGGTCTACGTTCTCGACACCTCGGTGCTGCTCTCCGACCCGGGCGCGCTCGGGCGGTTCGCTGAGCACGAGGTAGTCCTTCCGCTCGTCGTCATCACCGAGCTCGAGGGCAAGCGGCACCACCCGGAGCTGGGCTGGTTCGCGCGGCAGACGCTGCGCATGCTCGACGACCTGCGGGTTCGTCACGGCCGGCTGGACGTGCCGGTGCCGGTGAACGAGGCCGGCGGAATGCTGCGCATCGAGCTGAACCACGTCTCGACGAACAACCTGCCGGTCGGGTTCCGTACCGAGACCAACGACGCCCGTATCCTCGCGGTCGCGCTGAACCTGGCCGCCGACGGCGCGGACGTCGTCCTGGTGACCAAGGACGTGCCGCTGCGGGTCAAGGCCGGGGCCGTGGGCCTGAACGCCGACGAGTACCGCGCCGAGATGGTGTCGGTGGCCGAGCGGCCGTGGACCGGCATGGTCGACCTCGACATCAGCGACGAGGAGATGGCCCGCCTCTACGGCGAGGAGACGATCGATCTGGCGGCGGCGCAGGGCCTGCCCTGCCACACCGGTCTGGTGCTGCACTCCGGCCGTGGGTCGGCGCTGGCCCGCGTCCGCCCCGACAAGACCGTGCGCCTCGTCCGCGGCGACCGGGACGCGTTCGGCCTGCACGGCCGCTCGGCCGAGCAGCGCGTCGCGCTCGACGTCCTGCTCGACGACGAGGTCGGCATCGTCTCGCTCGGCGGCCGGGCCGGTACCGGCAAGTCGGCGCTGGCGCTCTGCGCGGGCCTGGAGCAGGTGATGGAGCGGCGCGCCCACAAGAAGGTCGTGGTGTTCCGCCCGCTCTACGCCGTGGGCGGCCAGGAACTCGGCTACCTGCCGGGCAGCGAGGCCGAGAAGATGAGCCCCTGGGGCCAGGCGGTCTTCGACACGCTCGGCGCGCTGGTCAGCGACCAGGTCGTCGAGGAGGTCATGGGGCGCGGGCTGCTCGAGGTGCTGCCGCTGACGCACATCCGCGGCCGGTCGCTGCACGACGCGTTCGTGATCGTCGACGAGGCGCAGTCGTTGGAGCGGGGCGTGCTGCTGACCGTGCTGTCCCGGGTGGGGGCGAACTCGCGGGTGGTGCTCACGCACGACGTGGCCCAGCGGGACAACCTGCGGGTCGGGCGACACGACGGGGTGGCGGCCGTGGTGGAGACCCTCAAGGGCCACCCGCTGTTCGCGCACGTGACGCTCACGCGTTCGGAGCGCTCGCCGATCGCGGCTCTCGTCACCGAGATGCTCGAGGATCTGCCGCACTGAGGTGTGATCGACAAATCGGGGCTATGGCGCGCGCCATAGCCCCGATTTGCTGCGGGTACTCGTCGGTAAGGTGACGGTCAGGCCTGACTGGTTTCAAGGAGGAGACGTGAGCGGTTCGCAGCGAGTTGCCATCGTGACGGGTGCGGCGCGGGGGATCGGTGCCGCCACCGCGGTCCGCCTGGCCCGGGACGGCTTCGCGGTGGGCGTCGTCGATCTCGACGCGGACGCCTGTAAGGACACGGTCGACACGATCACCACCGCCGGTGGCACGGCCATCGCCGTGGGCGCCGACGTCAGCGATTCCGACGCGGTGACGGCGGGCATCCAGCAGGTCGTCGACGGCCTGGGTGCACCGACCGTGCTGGTGAACAACGCCGGCATCCTGCGTGACAACCTCATCTTCAAGATGTCCGACAGCGACTGGGACGCGGTCATGGGCGTGCACCTGCGCGGTGCGTTCCTGATGTCGCGGGCCGTGCAGAAGTTCCAGGTCGAGGCCAAGTGGGGCCGGATCGTGAACCTGTCGTCGACCTCCGCGCTGGGCAACCGCGGCCAGGCCAACTACTCCACCGCGAAGGCCGGCCTGCAGGGCTTCACGAAGACGCTGGCGATCGAGCTCGGCCGCTACGGCGTCACCGCGAACGCGATCGCGCCCGGCTTCATCCAGACCGACATGACCGCGGCCACCGCGGAGCGCGTCGGGGTGCCGTTCGACGACTTCATCAAGGCGGCGGCGTCGCAGATCCCGGTCGGCCGGCCGGGGCAGCCGGAGGACATCGCCGGGGTCGTGTCGTTCCTGGTCAGCGACGATGCCTCGTTCGTTTCGGGGCAGGTCATCTACGTCGCGGGCGGGCCGCGCGCCTGATCGGTCTGATGGCTTTCCCGGGCTCCCCGCACCGCGGGGAGCCCGTTTTTGTGGTGAGGCAGGTCACTCATCGCCCCGGCCGCCGGCCCGAAACCGGGCGCTAACGCATGAAGTTGACGACGTCTCGACACGGACTGTTAAGCCAGCAGTAAGAGACGTATAGCGATGGCCACAGCGGCGGGGTGCGCGTCAGGAGCCCAGGTACGTTCGGTCGAAGTGTGCAAGGGGCGACGGACGAGCTCTCGGGCAGATGGGGCCCGAGGCGCGACCTGACGCGAGAGGTGCTCATGAATACAGCGCTGCCGGGTGCGACCCAGACGACAGCGCCGGGAGTTTCCCTTCTGGCCGGTGCCGGGAGGGCCGGATCGATCGCGGTCGACCGGGACGGCAGGCGGGAGACGGGTCGCCGAGGATGACATATCTCGACGACCGAGAAACCCCCGAGTTACCCAGACGGGGTCGGCACTCGCACGATGACGCCGACGCCACGCAACACGTGTACGAGCGGCCGGCCGACTGGAAGCCACGTCGGCGGCGTTCGGAATCCTTCGAAGACCTCGGTTCGTACGAGGTACCCACCGGCGCGACTCCGGTCGACTGGTGGGCCGGTACCACCCCCCGGCGCGGCGAAGGCAGCGCCTGGGACGCGGACGCACTGCGTGCCGCCGCCGGTGTTCCGCACCGGCCGATCCCCGACCGCGAGGACTACGACCGCGGGAACTACGACCGCGGGAACTCCGACCGCGGGCTTGTCGAACCGCAGCTTCCGGAACAGCGTCGCCCCACTGACGAGACCCCGGACTTTGCCGTCGACGTGCCCCCGGCGGACAAGCGGTCGCTACCGCGCAAGCATCTGGTGCTGCGGATCGCCGCGGTCCTGGTGCTCGTCTTCTCCGCGGCGATCGGCGTCGCGGTGACGGTGCTCAACGACGCCGAGCCGGACACCGTCCAGGTCAAGGAAGAACTGCAGGCCGACGCGCCGGTCGGCGACGCGCCGGTGGACGCCTCCGCGGACGCGGCCGCGGCGCAGGAACAGCAGGCCGCGCAGCAGCAGGCGCAGCAGGAACAGGACCAGGCGGTCGACGCGGCCAAGTCGCGCGCCACGGACAAGGCGGCGGCGGCCCAGAAGTCGGCGGCCGAGCAGGCCGAGCGGGCTTCGGACCAGCGTGCGTCCCGGAGCGAGGCGCGGAAGGCCGCAGCGGCCCCCTCGTCGTCGTCCTCCTCGTCGTCGTCGTCCTCGTCGGGCGGCAGCAGCGGTGACCCGGTGCCCGAGGGGCCGGCGGACTGCGGTTCCTACAGCGGCAACAAGAAGACCGGTTGCTCGTTGCTGGGTGAGTTCGGCTTCGCCACCAGCCAGATGAGCTGCCTGGAGAAGCTGTGGGACAAGGAGAGCAACTGGCGGGAAGGGGCCACGAACCCCTCGTCGGGTGCGTTCGGCATCCCGCAGGCGCTGCCCGCGAGCAAGATGGCGTCGGTCGCCAGTGACTACCGGACCAACCCCGCCACCCAGATCCGCTGGGGCCTGGGGTACATCAAGGGCCGGTACTCGACGCCGTGCGGCGCGTGGTCGCACTCGCAGTCCACGGGCTGGTACTGAGCCGCTCGAAGGCCCGCCTCGC
>NZ_BAAAGX010000046.1:382373-479538 GCF_039524755.1 Cryptosporangium japonicum | reverse complement strand
TTACGGCCGGGTCATCGACAGGACGTCGAGGGCCGCGTCGAGCTGCTGCTCGGTGAGCGTGCCGTCCTCGACGTGACCGCGCTCGATCACGACCTCGCGGATCGTCTTGCGCTCCTTGAGGGCCTGCTTCGCGATCGCCGCCGCCTCCTCGTAGCCGATGTACTTGTTGAGCGGCGTCACGATCGACGGCGACGACTCGGCGTACTCACGCATCCGCTCGACGTTCGCCACGATGCCGTCGACGCAGCGGTCGGCCAGCAGCCGCGACACGTTGGACAGCAGACGCACCGACTCCAGCACGTTACGGGCCAGCACCGGCAGCATGACGTTGAGCTCGAACGACCCGGACGCGCCGGCGAACGTCACGGTGGCGTCGTTGCCGATCACCTGGGCCGCCACCTGCGCGACCGCCTCCGGGATGACCGGGTTCACCTTGCCGGGCATGATCGACGAACCCGGCTGCAGGTCGGGCAGCGCGATCTCGGCCAGGCCCGCGCGCGGACCCGACCCCATCCAGCGCAGGTCGTTCGCGATCTTCACCAGGCCGACGGCGATCGTGCGGAGCTGCCCGGAGGCCTCCACCAGGCCGTCGCGGGCGCCCTGGGCCTCGAAGTGGTCGCGTGCCTCGGTGACCGGCAGGCCCGTGCGTGTCGCGAGGTCGGCGATCACCTGGGCGGCGAACCCCGGCGGGGTGTTGATGCCGGTACCGACCGCGGTGCCGCCGAGCGGGAGTTCGGCCAGCCGGGGCAGCGCCGCACGCAGCCGCTCGACGCCCAGCTCGACCTGGGTGGCGTAACCGCCGAACTCCTGCCCGAGGGTGACCGGGGTGGCGTCCATCAGGTGGGTGCGGCCGGACTTCACGACGTCTTTGAACTCGTCCTGCTTGCGGCGCAGCGCGTCTTTGAGGTGCTCCAGCGCCGGGATCAGGTCGTCGGAGACCGCGCCGGTGGCGGCCAGGTGGATCGACGACGGGAACACGTCGTTCGACGACTGGGACGCGTTGACGTGGTCGTTCGGGTGGACCGGCTTCCCGAGCCGCTCGGTGGCGAGGGTGGCGATCACCTCGTTGGTGTTCATGTTGCTGGACGTGCCGGAGCCGGTCTGGAACACGTCCACCGGGAACTCCGCGTCGTGCACACCGGTGGCCACCTCCTCGGCGGCGGCCGCGATCGCCTCGGCGAGGTCGGCGTCGATCACACCCAGCGCGGCGTTGACGCGTGCGGCGGAGGCCTTGATCCGGCCGAGCGCGGCGATCAGCGCCGGCTCGATCGGCGTACCCGAGATCGGGAAGTTCTCCACCGCGCGTTGGGTCTGGGCGCGCCACTTCGCGGCGGCGGGCACTTTGACCTCACCCATCGTGTCGTGCTCGATCCGGTATTCGCTCTCGCTCATTCCTCATACCTACGCCCACTTTCGACGCTCCGCCGCCGCAGGGCGGGGTGATCTTCACTTGCCGACACGATGGAACAAGTGGAACCATCGTGCCAATGAGGAAGAAATGGAGGCGCGGTCCCGAGCTGGTCCTCCGGATGCCTGCAGGCGGCTACACCGCAGTAGGAACGACCGGTGGATCAAGCCGATGCTTGGACCCGAAGGCTTAGAAGGACAACTCGAGAGGCTCGGCCAGGAAGCGGGCCAGGTCGGTGGCTTCGGTGGCCACGGCGGCTCGGGTGGCGTCGCTCAGCGGGGTGAACGGTTCCACCGACAGTGCGGAGCCGTGTCGGCGCCAGGTGGCCACCGCCCGGCCGTCCACGAGGACGGTCGGGGTGACGAAGCCGCCGCCGGTGCGGACCCGGGCGACGAACTCGGCCGGGACGGCGGCGGTCTTGTCGGCGTAGCCCAGCAAGTACGGGTCGAAGTGGCCCACCAGCCGCACGGTCGGTCCGGCCGGGCCGCGTGGGGTGGGCGTCGGGTCGTCGAGCGCGGCGAACGCGGCCCTGGCCGGGCGGGCGCCGAGCCCGGACCAGGCGGCGAAGTCCGCCCACCCGGCCGGCTGGTGGCCGTCGAGGTAGCGCCGCGCCAGCTCCGCGGTGGCGTCGGCCGAGGGCGGCGGGCCCGGGTCGAGCAGGCGGTAGGTCGCCTTGCCCCGGGCCACCTCGGGGCCGAGCGCCAGCACCCCCAACGACGCCGCGTACGCCAGCAGATGGGGTGCCGCCTGGCCGGGCCCGATCACCACACCGGCCGACGCCAGCCGCGCCACGACCTCGGCGCGGTCCAGCGGGCCGTCGGCGAGCACGTCGGGCAGGGCCGCCACGGCACGGTCGCACACCGCGTCGTCCAAGCCCAGCTGGGCCCGGCGGCGGGCGTCCCGCGCCCGGTTGCGAGGGCCCAGCACGCTGAGCATCCAACCGGCGTCGGACGCCGCCACCAGGTGCAACGTCCCGCGCATCAGCCACGTCCGGACGAACGCCGGCGACTCCAGCCCGAGCTCGGACGCGACCAGCCCGGACGACCGCGCCCGCACCGCGAGCGCGGTCGCCGACAGATCCTGCGCCTGCAGCGCCCCGAGCCGCTCGACGACCTCCGCCACCGACGCCGCCCGCGGCGCCGCCAGCAACTGCGACGCCGTGCGGGCGGCGAGCGCGCCCGATCGCGTCACCGGATCGGTCAGGGACGCGGGCCGATCGTGAGCACGGGTTTGGTGGTGTCGGCGAAGAAGTCCTCACCCTTGTCGTCGACCACGATGAACGCGGGGAAGTCGCGGACCTCGATCTTCCACACCGCCTCCATCCCCAGCTCCTGGTACTCGAGCACCTCGACGTGGGTGATGCAGTCCTGCGCGAGCCGCGCCGCCGGGCCGCCGATCGAACCGAGGTAGAACCCGCCGTGCGCGTGGCACGCGTCGGTGACCTGCTTCGACCGGTTGCCCTTGGCCAGCATCACCAGCGACCCGCCGGCCGCCTGGAACTTCTCGACGTAGGAGTCCATCCGGCCCGCGGTGGTGGGCCCGAACGATCCGGACGCGTACCCGTCGGGTGTCTTCGCCGGCCCGGCGTAGTACACCGCGTGGTCACGCAGGTACTGGGGCATCGGCTCGCCGGCGTCCAACCGCTCGGCGATCTTCGCGTGCGCGATGTCGCGCGCCACGACCAACGGCCCGGTCAGCGACAGCCGCGTCTTCACCGGGTGCCGCGACAGTTCCGCGCGGATCTCCGACATCGGCCGGTTCAGATCGATCGGCACGACGTCGGAGTCGAGGTCCTCGTGCGTCGTCTCCGGCAGGTACTGCGCCGGATCCGTCTCCAACTGCTCCAGGAAGACGCCTTCCGCGGTGATCTTGCCGAGCGCCTGGCGGTCGGCCGAGCAGGACACCGCGATCGCGACCGGGCAGGACGCGCCGTGCCGGGGGAGGCGCACGACCCGGACGTCGTGACAGAAGTACTTGCCGCCGAACTGGGCGCCGATCCCGAAGCGACGGGTCAGCTCCAGCACCTGCCACTCCAGCTCGATGTCCCGGAAACCGTGGGCGGCCATCGACCCCTCGGTGGGCAGCGAGTCCAGGTACTTCGCGCTCGCGTACTTCGCGGTCTTCAGCGCGTACTCGGCGCTGGTGCCACCCACGACGATCGCCAGGTGGTACGGCGGGCAGGCCGCGGTGCCCAGCGACCGGAGCTTCTCCTCCAGGAACTGCATCATGCGGGTGGGGTTCAGCACGGCCTTGGTCTCCTGGTATAGGAAACTCTTGTTCGCCGAGCCGCCGCCCTTGGCCATGAACAGGAACTTGTACTCGTTCGGCTTGCCGTCCGCGTACAGCTCGACCTGCGCCGGGAGGTTCGAGCCGGTGTTCTTCTCGTCCCACATCGTCAGCGGCGCGAGCTGCGAGTACCGCAGGTTCAGCTCGGTGTAGGCGTCGTACACACCGCGGCTGATCGCCTCGCCGTCGATCTGGCCGCCGCCGGTGAGTACCCGCTCACCCTTCTTTCCCATGACGATCGCCGTGCCGGTGTCCTGGCACATCGGCAGCACGCCGCCGGCCGAGATGTTGGCGTTCTTCAACAGGTCGAGCGCGACGAACCGGTCGTTGCCCGAGGCCTCCGGGTCGTCCAGGATGTTGCGTAGCTGCTGCAGGTGGGCCGGGCGGAGCAGGTGGGCGATGTCGCGCATCGCGGCCCTGGTGAGCGTGGTCAGCGCCTCCGGGGCCACGTGGAGGAACCCGTCGCGGGCCTCCACCCCCTCCGACGTCAGCAGCCGGTACTGCGTTTCGTCCGGCCCGAGCGGGAGCAGATCCGAGTAGCGGAAGTCAGGCATTGGTGAGACCTCACGGCGTTGGAGAGTTACCGCCAGATTAATCGTTCGCGGCGCAGCGCCCTCGGCCAGCACACTGATCCCATCGACCTGACTGAAGGAGCCAGCGCCATGCGACAGCCGACCGGCACCGGGGGCACGTACGCCCCGGCCGCGGGCTGCCTCGCGCGCCCCGGCAGGTCCTGAGCTCTCCGCCGCCGACGCCCGGCCCTCCGGCGTCCCCCCATTGTCGAAGGAGAAATCCATGTACACGTTGCTGCCCGGGACGCGGGCACCGGTCAAGGTCTGGACCGACCCGAACACGATCGAGCCGGAGGCCGCGAAGCAGCTCCGGAACATCGGTTCGCTGCCGTGGGTCGAGGGCGTCGCGGTCATGCCCGACGTGCACTTCGGTAAGGGCGCGACCGTCGGTTCGGTCATCGCGATGCGCCAGGCCGTCTCGCCGGCCGCGGTCGGCGTCGACATCGGCTGTGGCATGTCCGCGGTCCGTACGTCGCTGACCGCCGAGGACCTGCCGGACGACCTCGGGCCGCTGCGGGGCGCGATCGAGGACGCGATCCCGGTCGGGTTCCACACGCATGACGACCAGGTCGACCCGCGGCGTGTCCGCGGCGTCGACACGAAGGGCCTGGACGCGTTCTGGAAGGGCTTCGACGGTCTGCACGCCGGCGTGAGCCAGCTGCGCAGCCGGGCCGGTAAGCAGCTGGGCACGCTGGGCGGCGGTAACCACTTCCTCGAGGTGTGCCTGGACACGTCCGGGACCGTGTGGCTGATGCTGCACAGCGGTTCGCGCAACATCGGCAAGGAGCTCGCGGAGCGGCACATCGCGGTCGCGCGCACGCTGCCGCACAACGCCGACCTGCCCGACCGTGACCTGGCGGTGTTCCTCGCGAACACGCCGGAGATGGACGCCTACCGTCGCGACCTGTACTGGGCGCAGGAGTACGCACGGCGCAACCGCGCGCTGATGCTGGGCCTGTTCCAGCAGGTCGTGCGGGACGCGTTCGCGCAGGTCACGTTCGACGAGCCGATCTCGTGCCACCACAACTACGTGTCCGAGGAGACGTACGGCGGTGTCGACCTGCTCGTGACCCGCAAGGGCGCGATCCGGGCCGGGAGCGGCGACCTCGGGATCATCCCCGGCTCGATGGGCACCGGTTCGTACATCGTGCGTGGCCGCGGCAACGCGGACGCGTTCAACTCCGCGTCGCACGGAGCGGGACGGCGCATGAGCCGGGCGAAGGCCAAGAAGACGTTCACCACCGACGACCTCGCGGCCCAGACCGCCGGCGTCGAGTGCCGCAAGGACGCCGGGGTCGTCGACGAGATCCCCGGCGCCTACAAGGACGTCGAGCAGGTGCTGGCCCAGCAGACCGACCTGGTCGAGGTGGTCGCCCACCTCAAGCAGGTCGTCTGCGTGAAGGGATGAGGTCGCGCGCCGCGCTCAGATCCTGGGCGCGGCGCGCATGCCGATGTAGCAGTAGTCGTGCCCGTCCAGTTCGGCGAACACCACCGGCATCCAGCCTTCGCTGAACGACGGGCCCGCCCCGGTAGCGGCCCACACCGTCTCGGAGACGGGTACCAGCTCGGCCTCGATCGGCGGGGAAAGGTCCTTCATGCCGTCGACGAACTCGTAGGTGAGGTGCGCGTCCTCGGTCACCGTGATCAGGACGCCTTCGCGCCGGTATGTCCCGGCGTGCTGGCCGATGCCCACCGCTGGTGGCTGACCCGCCGGCCCGAACGGCTCCGGCATGGTGATTCCCGCCAGTTCCTCGAGCAGCTCGCGGAACAGTTCCGCGTAGAGCCGGCGAGCGCCGCCACCGTTGGTGGTCAGCGCGATCGCCACGCCGGCGTCCGGGATCACCCGCAGGTACGCGTACTGACCGACCGCGGCACCGTCGTGGCCGTAGCCGAACCGACCGTCCCAGTCGTACAGCGTCCAGCCGAGGCCCCAGCCGTCGGCGCTGACCGTCCATTTGTCCGGCACGTCGACCTGGCGTTGCTGCATGGCCGCGACGGTCTCCGGGCGCAGCACCGCCGCACCGCCGCCGAGGTGCATGCCGGCGAGCCGCACGACGTCGCCCGCGGAGGCGATGACGCGGGCACCCGGTCCGGAGGCCCGGGGGATCAGGTCCCAGGCGGGCGCGGGCTCCGGATAGGCACCCGGCTCGCCGAGGTGGGACATCGCGGCCCGGAAGCTCAGTGCCTCCTCCGGGAGGGTCATCGAGTGGGTCAGCCCCAGCGGCCGGAAGACCCGCTCCTTCAGCGCCTCGTCCCAGGTCCGACCGGTCAGCACCTCGACGATCCGGCCGAGCGTGACGTACCCGACGCCGCTGTAGGAGACCGCGACGCCGGGCGGGCAGTCCATCGCCACGCCCCGAGCGGCGCGGACGTAGTTGGCCAGGCAGTCGTCCCCGCGCCCGCCGTCGTACATGAAGTCGCACGTCAAACCGCCGGTGTGGCTGAGTAACTGCCGTGGTGTGATGACTTTCGTGGCGCCCGGATCCGCGGTGGCGAACTCCGGCAGGACGTCCACGACCGGCGCGTCCAGGTCGAGCTTCCCTTCCTCGACCAGCGTCATCACGAGCGTGGCGGTGTAGACCTTGGCCACCGAACCGAGCTGGTACACCGAGTCGGTGGTGGCCTCGACGCCGGTTCCCCGGTGCAGCACGCCGCTGGCCCATTCGTGGATCTCGCCGTCGGCCAGCACGGCGAGCGAGGCCCCCGGGACGTGACATGCGGCGCGGAGCGTGTCGAGACGGGTCTGCCAGTTGGTCATGTCGTTTCCTTTCAGACCGCGACGAGGGTCTTCTCGTCGCGCATGACGACGAGTGCGAGGACGGCCGCGGCGAGCACGGCCGCGGCGCTGATGACGAAGGTCGTGGACATCGCGTCGGTGAAGGCGGTTCTCGCCGCGCCGACGAGGGCGGGCATCCGGACGGCGTCACCGATCGAGGTGGGCGAACCGGCGGGCATGGCCGCGCTGAACGCACCACTCACCAGGCTGCCGAGAGCGGCCACACCGAGGGCCGCCCCCAGCTGCTGGACGGTGTCGTTCAGCGCGGACCCGACGCCGGCCTGATCCGGTGGGACCGTGTCCATCAGGGCGGCGATCGCGGCGGGCACCGCCAGCCCGCCACCGCAGCCCAGCACCAACAGCGCTGCGCTCACGGTCAGGACCCCGGCGTCCGGCGAGAAGGTCGACATCCAGCCGAACGCGGCCGCGTAGAGCGTCAGGCCGATGGCCACCCGCGACCGGTTGGCCACCGTCTGACCGAGCGTGGCGCCGAACCAGTTGGCGGTCAGCGAACCGGTCGCCATGGGGAGAAACGCCAGGCCCGCTTCGGTCGGCGTATAGCCGAGCACGAACTGCAAGTACTGCGTGATGACGATCATCAAGCCGCCGTTGGCGACCTGCGACAGGGTCAGCGCGAAGCTCCCTCCGCTGAAGTTGCGCGCGGTGAACAACCCGAGCGGAACCATCGGCGACGGGGTGTGCAGCTCCCAGAGCACGAAGGCGATCAGGCTCGTGACGCCGATCGTCAGCGGTGCGAACACGTTCGTGTCGTGCGGCAGCTCGATGATCGTCCAGACGAGGGCGGTCATGCCGACCGCGGACAGCACCGCACCCAGCGGATCGGCCTTCCGCCACGGCCCCTTGGACTCCGGCATCAGCACCAGAGCGGCGACGATCGCGACCAGGGTGATCGGCACGTTGATCAGGAACACCGCTCCCCACCAGAACTACGCGATCAGAGCGCCGCCCGCCACCGGACCGCCGACGAAGCCGACGGTCGCGGCCGTACTCCAGACGGCCATCGCCTTCGGGCGCTCGGTGTCGTCGAACACCGTGATGAGGATGGAGAGTGTGCTCGGCATGATCAGCGCGCCGCCGACGCCCATCACCACCCGGGCGGCGATCAACTGGGTCGGATCCGCGGCGAAGGCCGCGAGCAGCGACGACGCACCGAAGAGCGTCAAGCCGACGACCATGACGCGTCGACGGCCGAATCGGTCGCCGAGACTGCCCGACGTGAGCAGCAGACCGGCGAACACCAGGAGGTAGGAGTCCAGCACCCACTGGATGTCCTGCGCACTGGCGCCAAGGTCCGCGGACAGCGGTGGCACCGCCACCGTGAGCGCCATGTTGTCGATGATCAGGACGAGCGTGCTGAGTGCCAGCACGACCAGAATCCACAAACGATGCCGAGCCGCGAACAGTGTTTCCGTCATGCGCACACTGTACGCACAGTGCGAACGGAAACTCAATAGCGAACGGCGTGCGCTAGCATGGCCGCATGACGAGTGAGATCCCGTCGGTCTGGGCTCGGCCGAAGCGAGGGCGCGAGCAGCCGGCACTGAGCCGGGAGCAGATCGTCGCCGAGGCCGTGAAACTGCTGGACAGCGAAGGTCTCGACGCGCTCAGCATGCGCAATTTGGGCAAACAACTCGGCGCGGGAGCGACGTCGCTCTACCGGCACGTGGCGAGCAAGGACGAACTGATCGAGTTCGTCATCGACGAGGTCTACGGCGAAGTCGACGCGTTCTCGGTCGACGCGGAGTGGCGAGCGGGCCTGACCGCTTGCGCCCACTCGGTGCGGGCGATGGTCACCCGGCATCCGTGGGTCGCCGCGGTGCTCGGGCAGGTGGGCCTGTCGTACCTCGGTCCCAACGTCATGCGGTTGAGCAACCACATGCTCGGCCTCTTCGAGAAGGCCGGATTCTCACTCGCCGAAGCCGAGAAGGCGCTGTCCGCGCTCCTCGCCTACGTCATCGGCGCCGGGGTCAGCGAGGCCGCCTGGCTGACCTCGCTGACTCGCAGCGGCCTCACGGAAGAGGAGTGGAACGAGCGCCTGAAACCGATCACTCTCGCCGCCGCGGCGCCGTATCCCCGCCTGGTGGCGGCGTTCAGCGCCGCGGACGACGGCGCGGATCAGGACGCGTTCGACTACGGGCTCGAGACGATGCTCGACGGACTGGCCGCCAAGCTCACTTGAGTGCGACCTCGAGTTCCTCCGCGGTGGGAGGCACCGCGCCGATCCGCGTGCACGTCAGCGCGGCCGCCGTCGTCGCGGTGCGGATGATCTCGGTGAGGGTCGCCTCGTCGAGGCCCGCGATGCGGTCGGCGCCGCCCGGGCCCAACAGCCCGCGAACCCCCAGGGCGTGCAGCAGGGCCCCGGCGAACGAGTCGCCGGCGCCGATCGTGTCGGCCACGTCGACCTTCGGCGCCGACACGGTCACGGTCGCGGCGCGGCCGATCGCGAGCGCGCCCTGCCCGCCACGCGTCACGACCACCAGCGCCGGCCCGTTCTCCGCCCACTCGGCGGCGGCGTCCTCGGGCGGGGAGTCGGGGTAGAGCCAGCCCAGGTCCTCGTCGCTCACCTTCACGACGTCGACCAGGCGCACCAGGCGTTCGGTACGCACCCGGGCGGCGTCCAGCGAGCCGTCGGGCGCGGCGATGATCGTCGGGCGGATGTTCGGGTCGTAGCTGAGCGTCACCCGCCCGCGGTAGCCCTCGCGGGCGATCATCTGCTCGATCGCCTCGGCGCCCGGCGACAGGTATGCCGCGAGCGAGCCGATGTGCAGCGCGACGACGTCGTCGTCGAGCGGGTTGGGCAGGTCGTTGTCGCGCCACTGCCAGTCGGCCGTGCCGTTGAGCCAGAAGTCGTAGCTCGCCCGGCGCTCCTCGTCGAACGTCACGACCGCCAGCGACGACGGCTCGGCCGCGTCGACCAGGTAGCGGTTCTCGACGCCGGCCTCGGCCAGGCGGGTGCGGATGCGTCCGCCGAAGACGTCCCGGCTCACCCGGGCCGCGAGTGCGGCCCGGGAACCGAGCTTGGCCAGTGAGACCGCGATGTTGGCCGGGCTGCCGCCGGCGCGCGCGTGGTACGGAGCATCGTCGCCCTGGTCGGGGACCAAGTCGATGATGTTCTCGCCAACGACCGTAATCAGGTTTGTGGTCACTCGTCCTCGTCGTCGCCGCGGTGTCCGAAGTCGATCAGCGAGTATGCCCGCAGTTTCTCCAACGAGTGCCAGCTTCCCACGGTCCGGATCGTGCCACTGCGCGACCTCATCACCAACGACTCGGTGGTCGCGCCACCGCGCCGGTAGTGGACGCCACGCAGCAGCTCACCGTCGGTGACACCGGTGGCGCAGAAGAACACGTTGTCGCCGCGGACCAGGTCGTCGGTGGTGAGGACGCGGTCCAGGTCGTGCCCGGCGTCGAGGGCCTTCTGGCGTTCCTCGTCGTCGCGCGGCCAGAGCTTGCCCTGGATCTCACCGCCGAGGCACTTGAGCGCGCAGGCCGCGATGATGCCCTCCGGCGTGCCGCCGATGCCCACCAGCAGGTCCACGCCGGTCTGCTCGCGCGCCGCCGAGATCGCACCGGCCACGTCGCCGTCGGAGATGAACTGGATGCGGGCGCCGGTCTGGCGGATCTCGTGCACGAGCTTCTCGTGGCGCGGGCGGTCGAGGATGCAGACGGTCACGTCCCGGACGCCGGTGCGCTTGGCCTTCGCGACCCGCTTGATGTTCTCGCTGATCGGCGCGTTGATGTCGATGACCCCGACGGCGTCCGGGCCGACCGCGAGCTTCTCCATGTAGAAGACGGCGGACGGGTCGAACATCGCGCCGCGCTCGGCGACCGCCAGTACCGCGATCGAGTTCGGCATGCCCTTGGCCATCAGCGTGGTGCCGTCGATCGGGTCCACCGCCACGTCGACCTCGGGGCCGGTGCCGTCGCCGACCTCCTCGCCGTTGTAGAGCATCGGCGCGTTGTCCTTCTCGCCCTCGCCGATGACGACGACGCCACGCATCGAGACGCTGTTGATCAGCTGGCGCATCGCGTCCACGGCGGCGCCGTCGCCCCCGTTCTTGTCACCTCGGCCGACCCAGCGTCCGGCGGCCATCGCGGCGGCTTCGGTGACCCGGACCAACTCGAGGGCGAGGTTCCGGTCCGGAGCTTGGGGCTGGGTGTCGAGCGACATGAATGTCCTCCATCAACGGACGGCGGGGGCCTCATCCTCGCAGAACGGACTACGCGTTCCCGGAGCTATGAGGCCGCACGTGGCGTATGCCACCGCGAGGGAGTGGGGTGTTTCGATTCAGCGTGCCCCGGGTGGGCGGTACGGCCCGGGTGTACGACGATAGGGGTATGGCCAGTGAAGAGCGTCCGATCGTCGACATCGTGGATACCGCCCCGGAGCCCACGCACGTCACGGTCGGGATGAGCACGGACGCCGGCGCGAGCATGCCGCCGTCGAAGCCGACCCGGGCCGACGCCACCGTCCGGAACCTGGCCATCGCGCTGGGGATCCTGGTCATCCCGCTGGTCGCGATCGTGGCGCTGTTCCAGCCGAAGGAGTCCGACGCCCCCGCCGTCGACCCGGCCCGGGTCTACGACACCGCACGGGCGGAGAAGGCGTTCCGGGTGCGCGAGCCGCAAGGTGTCGCGGACTGGCGTCCGACCACGGCCGTCTACAACCCGGCGGCCGGCGGCCGGTTCACGATCCGCGTGAGCTACTCGATCCCCGACGACGGTTACCTGCAGCTGGTGCAGAGCAATGCCGCCGCCGACTCGCTGATCACCAGCATCATCGACCGGGGTGCGCCGGTCGGCGTCGAGCAGATCGAGGGCGAGAGCTGGACCCGGTACACCGCACGTGAGGGCAAGGAGAACGCCTTCGTGCTGATCGAGCCGGACGTGACCGTGGTGGTGGTCGGTGACGCGTCGGTCGATACGGCACGCACGATGATCAAGTCACTGCAATAAGTCCCAATTGCTCTGAATGTCGGTTACTTTCCTGAGCCCCTTTTGCTGCACCCGTTAATCGTCCAAGCCTTTTACGTGCGGAAAGGCCGCGGGCGAAAAAATTCTTTCGGGAAGTGTGTGAGAGCGCGACACCCCGGGCATTAGATGGTCAACGCCAACCCGACAGGGTGCGAGAAACCTCCAGGGATTAAAGGGAGAAGCCATGACCATCACCGGTATCATTATGGCGCTGATCATCGGTGCTATCGTCGGCGCGCTGGGTCGGCTTGTCGTTCCGGGCAAGCAGAACCTGCCGATCTGGCTGACGATCGTCGTCGGAATCATCGCTGCCTTCCTCGGCACCGCGCTCGCTCGTGCGATCGGCATCCCGACCGCCACCTCGGGCATCGACTGGCGTGAGCTGGCCGTCCAGGTCCTGCTCGCCGCCGTGGGTGTGGCCCTGGTTGCCGGTCTCTACGGCCGCAGCGGTGGCCGTCGTCGCCCGCTGGCCCGCTGACGCACCAGCACCACTGAAACACCAGCACCACTAAAAGCGGCCGGGCCCGCTTCCCTCCGGGGAAGCGGGCCCGGCCGCTTTTTCGTGTCCGGAGAATCGGTTGGTTTAACGAGTGCGCGCACTGGTTAAGACTCCCGATTCGCTTTAATCAATCAACTTCCGCCGGAGAAAAACGACCGCTCCTACCCACATAGCGGCGGCGAAAAACATAAGTGCCAGAAGGTGCCCCAGATCGTTGACTCCCAGTCGGTTGAAGACCGCGTGCCGGACGAGTTCGACGCAGTGGTACAGCGGGTTGAGTTGGGCCACGGTGTGCGCCCAGGACGGCAGCGTGTCCAACGGAAAGAACGTTCCGGCGACGAGGAACAGCGGGGTCAGTACCCCGGAGATGATGTAGTTGAAGCTGTCGATGTTCGGCACCAGTGCCGACATCCACATCCCGAACAGCGAAAAGCCCAGGCCGGTGACGAACCCGACCAGCGGTACCAGCACGACCGTCGGCGACGGGCGCAGCCCGAACAGCACGGCGACGCCGAGCGGCGCGCAGCCGTAGACGCCGGCCCTGGTGGCGATCCAGAGTGCCTCGCCGGTCACCAGTTCGTGCACGTCGACCGGGGCGGCGAGCATCGCGTCGTAGGTGTGCTGGAACGTCCGCCGCACGAACGTCTGGAACATCCCGGCGAACGCCGACGTGAAGAGCACCGCGGTGCCCACCACTCCCGTCCCGAGGAAGTCCAGGTAGCGGTACCCGGCGACGACCGACACCAGCGAACCGAAGCCGAACCCGAACGCCAGCAGGTAGATCGTCGGTTCCACCACGGCGGAGAACGTGGCGTTGAGCCAGTAGCGGCGGAACACCGCGAGATCGTGCGCCACGACGCCGGCCAACGCGGCCGGCTCGATGAACCGGAGCCGCTGGGTATCAGGGCTGCTCATGCGACGTACTCCCCGGTGAGCGTGACGAAGACGTCTTCGAGATTGGCGGGGCGCGCGGTGCCGGGCCCGAGCGCGGCGGCCACCGACGCGGGCATGTCCTCGGCGCGCAGGATCGAGACGCTGGGGCCGGTGCGCCGGGTGGACAGGCCGGCCGCGGCGGCGATGCGCTCGACCTCGGTGAGCCGGTCGGGCGGGCCGGAGTACTCCACGGCGGACCGCCCGGCGTGCCCGGCGAGCAGCTCCGCCGGGGTGCCCCTGGCGATCACCCGCCCCTTGCTGACCACGGCCACCGCATCGGCCAGGCGCTCGGCCTCCTCGATGTAGTGCGTGGACATCAACACGGTCGTGCCGTCGCGGCGCAGCCGGTCGATGAGGCCCCAGAGCTCCTGCCGCACCTGGGGATCGAGCCCCACCGTCGGCTCGTCGAGCAGGACCAGCCGCGGGCGGTGGACCAGCCCGCGGGCGATCAGCAGGCGGCGCCGCATGCCGCCGGACAGATCGCCGACCTTCGTATCGGCCCGGTCGGCGAGCTGCCCGATCGCGAGCGCGGCCTCGACGGCGTCCCGGCGCTCCGCGCGGGGAACGCGGTAGAGCCGGGCGAACACCGACAGGTTCTCCCGCGCGGTGAGCTCGGCGTCGAGGTTGTCGAGCTGGGGGACGACGCCCATCTGCGCCCGCGCGTGTTTCGACTCGGCCGGGACCCGGTAGCCGAGGACCCGGATGCCGCCCTCATCGGGACGGGCCTGGCCGGTGAGCATCCGCATCGTGGTGGACTTGCCGGCGCCGTTGGGGCCGAGCAGCCCGAGGCAGGTGCCGGCCGGCACGGTGAGATCGAGCCCATTGACCGCCGTCACCGCCCCGAATCGTTTGACGACGCCGGACATTTCGATCGCATTCACCACAGGCACGGCTACACGGTAGATGCGCCCCCCGACAAAACTCGACGGAGTTTCAGAATGGTTCGGAATGGAAGGCGCGCACCCCGAACGCGGTCGCCCCCGCCGCGATCGCCAGGGTCAGCGCGGTGCCGAGCAGCACCGGGCCGCTGGTGTAGTGCCCGGCGAACAGCTCGCGCAGCGCGTCGACCGCGTACCGGAACGGGTCGAGGTGGGAGAGCACGTCCAGCCACCGCGGACCGGACGTCATCGGGAGGAACGCGCCGGAGAGCAGCGTCAACGGCACCACGACCGTGCTCATCAGCGGAGCGAACAGCTCGCTCGCGCCCGGCCGCAGCGCCACCGCGTACGACGCGGCGGCCACCCCGCCGGCGAGCGGCACCAGCAACACCAGCGTCAGTACGACGCCGGCCACCGGGGCACGCAGCCCGAGCGCGACCCCCACCAGGACGATCAGCACGGCCTGGACGAGCAGCACGACGACGTCACGCAGGACGCGACCGAGCAGCAGCGCGAGCCGCGGCGCCGGTGTCGCACGCATCCGGTCGAGGACGCCGAACCGCTGGTCGAAGACCATCCCGAAGCCGGCCAGCCCGGCCGAGAGCAGCACCAGCTGCACGAGCAGGCCCGGCACCGACACCGGCCACGAGTCCACCAGCGGGGCGAAGAACAGCAGGTAGAGCAGCGGCTGCAGCGCGCCGAGCACCACCCCGACCTTCGTGCGCAGGGTCTGGCGGAGATAACGCCGGAAGATCAACCACGTGGCCCTCATGCGGTCAGCGCCAGGAACACGTCGTCGAGCGTCGAGTTCTCGCCGACCTCCTGCTTGAGCGCCGCCGGGGTGCCGTCGGCGACGACCCGCCCCGCGTCGATCACCACCACCCGGTCGCACAGGGCGTCGGCCTCGTCCAGGTAGTGGGTACTGAGGACGATCGTCGTGCCGGCCCGGCGCAGGTGGGCCCAGAGCGTCGACCGGCTGCGTGGGTCGAGGCCGGTGCTCGGCTCGTCGAGGAAGAGCACCGACGGGCGGTGGACGAGGCCGAGCGCGACGTCCAGACGTCGGCGCTGACCGCCGGAGAGGTGGCCGGTGGGTCGGTCGTCGCCGAGGTCGAACTGCTCGAGCAGCTCGTCGGTGCGGGTGGCGGCGGCCGCGCCGGAGAGGCCGTGGAGCCGGCCCTGGAGCACCAGTTCCTCACGCACCGAGCAGGTCGGGTCGGTGCTGCCTCCCTGGGCGACGGTGCCGATCCGGCGCCGCACCGCGGCCGGGTCGCCGACCAGGTCGGCCCCGGCGATCGTCGCCGTGCCGGCGGTGGGGCGCAGCAGCGTCGTCAGCATGCGCAGCGTGGTGGTCTTTCCGGCGCCGTTCGGACCCAGCAACCCCACGACCTCACCGGCACCGACCTCGAGGTCGAGCCCGTGGACCGCGGTGACGGGCCCCGGATAGTCCTTCCGCAAACCCTGTACGGAGATCATCATGCGGCCATAAAAACAGAGTGACACCAAATTTGCAATGACACCAAAATTGGCGTTGATACGATCGCGGCATGGGGACGTCGCTGCGTGAGCGCAAGAAGGCGCAGACCAGGCTGCTGATCGCGGACATCGCGATGGGGCTGTTCGCCGCGCGGGGCTTCGACGGAGTCACGGTGGCCGAGGTGGCGCGGGCGGCCGACGTCTCGGTCAACACCGTCTTCAACTACTTCCCCACCAAGGAAGACCTGTTCTTCGACCGGCAGGCCGTGGTGGAGGACCTGCTCGCCGCGATCGTGCGCGACCGACGGCCGGGGGAGGGCGCCCTGGCGGCGATCCGTCGGCACACCCTCGAGGGGTTCGCCGCCGACGACTGGTCGACGGGCTTGTGGGACGGCGCCACCGACTTCTTCCGGCTGGTCGAGAGCAGCCCGTCGCTCCGGGCCCGCGAGCGGGAGCTGGCCGGGCGCACCGAGGCCGCGCTGGCCCGGACGCTCGCCGCCGAGACCGGCGCCACCGAGGACGACCCGGTGCCGCTGATCGTCGCCGGGCTGATCGTCGGCGCCCGGCACGCCGTGCTGGCCGAGGCCCGTCGCCGTCTGCTCGACGACGAGCCGTTCGACGAGGTCAAGCGCTGGGCGGCCGACGCCTACCGGCACGCGTTCGACCAGCTGGAGAACGGGATCCCGGCCGGCTACGGCAGCCGGCGGTAGTCCGGGGTGCCGACCGAGCGGTGCGCGCCGGTGGCCGGGTCGGTGTACTGCTGCGGATAGTGCTCCGGGGTGGGCCGGTGGACGAGCCGGCCGGTGTCGTCGAGCAGGCCGGGCATCCGGACCAGCACCGTCGTTCCGGTCGCCACGTCGCTGGTCAGCGTGACCGAACCGGACTGGGCGGCGACCAGCGCGTGCACGATCGCCAGGCCCAGACCACTGCCGCCGGTGGCCCTGGTGCGTCCGGAGTCCGCGCGCCAGAACCGCTCGAAGGCGTGCGCGGCCTGCTCCGGGGACATGCCCGGCCCCTCGTCGGCGACCAGCAGCAACACCGAGTTGCCGTCGGGGCGGGCGCCGAGCCGGATCGGACGCGGGCCGGGCGTGTGGATCGCCGCGTTGCGCATCAGGTTGCCCAGCACCTGCAGCAGCGCCTCGCGGTCGCCGACGAGCATCAGGCCGGTGCTCGGGGTGTCGACGACGAACGGGCGGTTGGGGTGGGCGGCGCCGGCCCGGTCGGCCGCCTCGTCCAGCAGCTCGTCGACCGGGACCGGGCCCAGCTCCGGCGCCGACGAACCCTGGTCGGTGCGGGCCAGCAACAGCAGGTCGTCGACGAGACGCGCCATCCGGTCGCCCTCGGTCTCGATCCGGCGCAGTGCGTCCTGGGTGGCGGCCGGGTCCTCGGCGCCCAGCGTGCCCGCGCGCAGCCGTTCCAGCTCGGCGTAGCCGCGCAGGGAGGTGAGCGGGGTCCGGAGTTCGTGCGAGGCGTCGGCGAGGAAGCGGCGCATGCGGTCCTCGTTCTCGACGCGTTGCGCGTAGGCGGCCTGGGCCTCGCCGAGCATGGTGTTCACCGCTTCGGTGAGCTGGCCCACCTCGGTGCGCGGGTCGCTCGGCGGCACCCGCCGCTCCAGCCCGCTGCCGTGCCGCTTGAGGTTCTCCGCGATCTCGTGCGCGGTCTGGCTCACCCGGGTGAGCGGGCGCATGCCGGCCCGGACGCCGTACGCCCCGAGCCCCACCGCCGCCAACACCGCCGCACCCCCCACCGCCAGCTCGAGCATCAGCAACTGGTTCAAGTTCGCGTCGGTACTCGTCGTGCGGAGCCCGGTGAGCAGGTAATAGCCGTCGTAGACCGGCTGTGCCATCGCGAGCATCGACTGGCCGTCCGTGGTCTCCACGGTCAGCGCGTCGTCGTCGGTCTCGGACGCGGCGATCAGGTCCGCGATGTCCTCGGCCGAGAGCGAGAGATAGATGCTCTCGCTCGTACCGAAGAATTCGTTCGTCGCGGTGATCTTCGTGGTGGCCGGGGTGCCGTCCGGCTCCAGGATGGCCAGCCAGATCTGCGATCCGCCCTTGTCGTCCGCGGGGCCGGGTCCGCCGTCGACGGTGAGCCCGGAACGGGGGATGCCGGTGGCGATCCGCTCGTTGACTCCGCGGATCCACCCGCCGCTCATGAAGTGGAGCTGGTCGTCCATGCGGTTATAGAGGTACGCGCGGAGGGCGAGCCAGGTGGCGGCGCCGCCGGCGGTCAGGGCGAAGATCGTGACCGCGACGACGACCGCGACCAGCCGGGTGCGCAGCGAGAACCGCGTCATCGTCGTCGGCTCATCGTGGAGCTTTGAGCACGTAGCCGGCGCCACGCACGGTGTGGATCAGTCGCGGCTCGACGTTGTCGATCTTCTTGCGCAGGTAACCGATGTAGAGCTCGACGATGTTCGACTGACCACCGAAGTCGTAGCGCCACACCCGCTCCAGGATCTGCGCCTTGCTCACCACGACCCGCTCGTTGCGCATCAGGTACCGCAGCAGCTCGAACTCGGTCGCGGTCAGGTGCACCTCCTGGCCGGCGCGGTGCACCTCGCGGCTCTCCTCGTCCAGCTCCAGGTCGGCGACCTGGAGCGTGGCCGAGCGGCTCGGGTCGGGTACCGCCCGGCGCATCACCGCGTGCACCCGGGCGAGCAGTTCCTCCACCCGGAACGGCTTCACCACGTAGTCGTCCGCGCCGGCACGCAGGCCCGCGACGACGTCGCCGCTCGCGTCCCGCGCGGTCAGGAAGATCACCGGCACCTCGGCGCCGGCCTCACGCAGGCGACGCAGCACTCCGACGCCGTCCATGCCCCCGGCGTCGCCGAGCATGATGTCGAGGACGACCAGGTCGGGCTCGTGCTCGGCCACCGCGGCGAGCGCGCCCGGAGCGGTGTCGGCCACCACCGTGGTGAAGCCGTCCAGCCGCAGCGCGGTCGACACCAGGTGGGAGACGTTCTCCTCGTCGTCGACGACGAGGACCCGACGCTGTCCCGAACGGTCGCTCATGCTGTCCAGCCTGACACGCGAAGGGAGTTGTTCGTCGTCATGGCACCCACGATGATCAGGTCGGCTGAGGAGCTCCTGTGCCGATCCTGTGCTTGAGCTGTGAGCGCTACTCGGCGCTGGAGCGGGCCGATTCGAGCCGGGCGCGGGCCCCGTCGAGCCACTCCTGGCAGACGGTGGCGAGCTGCTCGCCACGCTCCCAGAGCGCCAGCGCCTCCTCGAGCGTCGTACCACCGGCTTCGAGCCGCTGTACGACCTCGACGAGCTGTGCGCGGGCGTCCTCGTAGCTCAGCCGTTCCGCCATGGCCGACAGCGTAGCGCCTCCACCGCAGGGACTGTTTTCCGAATTATGACCATTAGTCGCGAATGTCGGTCGTGCTGCCGGTCATCACTCCCGCGAAGGTCTGTGTCGCAGACGAGAAGGAGTCTTCCATGCGTACGCGAACACGTGTCCTGGCCAGCGGGCTGGCGGCGGCCGCGGTTTTCGGAGCCGTCCCCGCCCAGGCGGCGGAGGTGGGGCCCGGGCGGGCCGACCGGACCGAGGTGACGTTCGACCGGGACGTGGTGCGTCAGCTGAACCGGCTCGGTGTCCGGGTCCGTGCGGTGGACGCCGAGCAGCGTGGCCGCGGTGACGATCTGCGGATCACGTTCCGGGTGGACCGGAGCTCGCGTCCGGGGTTGATCGAGCACCGCGGCGGGGTGCGGTTCGACCGCCGCTGGCGGCCGGACGTGGAGATCTCACGCCCGACCGTGGACCTGCGCCGGGAGACCGTGAGCTTCGCGATCGGCCGCGAGCGGGTGACGCTGCTCAGCCTCGACACCCGCGACCGGGGCCGCGACCAGGGCCGTGACCAGGGCCGCGACCAGGGCCGTGACCGCGACGGCGACCGGAACCGGGACGGCGACCGCAATCGGGACCGGGACGGTGACCGGGGTGGTCAGCAGCGGCCCGCCAGCGGCGGGGGCGGCGCCGACCGGGACGAGGTCACGCTGCGCCTCACCCGCGACGGCGAGCGCCTGCTCGACCGCGCACTGGGCACCGACTGGTTCCGGACCGGCCAGGTCATCGCCACCGCGGAGTTCGACAACCGGTGAACCACCGGAGCGGCCCCGGCTAGGGCCCGTCGGGGCCGCTCACCACGGCGGGTAGTTCGCCGGACGCCAACCGCACCCGCAGTGCGTCGCCGGGTGCCGCGTCCGCCGCGTCGCGGAGCACCGCGCCGTCCGCGCGTTGCACCACCGCGTAGCCCCGGTCGAGCGTGGCCTGCGGGGACAGTGCCCGCACCCGGGCCCGGACCTGCGCCAACTCCCCGCCGGCGGCGTCGAGCCGGTGACCGAGCGTCC
This sequence comes from Cryptosporangium japonicum, assembly GCF_039524755.1. Lineage (NCBI taxonomy): Bacteria > Bacillati > Actinomycetota > Actinomycetes > Cryptosporangiales > Cryptosporangiaceae > Cryptosporangium > Cryptosporangium japonicum. The sequence continues at coordinate 459,366 of NZ_BAAAGX010000046.1, read as the reverse complement.
GCCGGGCCCGCTCCCGGAGCCCGTCCACCTCGGTCTCGCGCTGCTCCACCAGCACGGTCGGCCGCGCGAACGCCGGCCGGGACCGGACCCCGTCGAGCCACTGCTGCCCGGCCTCCAGCCGGGAGAGCACACCGCGCCGGAGCCGCTGCCGGGCGACGTCGATGCGCTGCCGCTCCTCGGAGAGGTCGGGAACCACGCGTTTGGCCGCGTCGGTCGGCGTGGACGCGCGGACGTCGGCCACGTAGTCGACGAGCGGCGTGTCGGTCTCGTGCCCGATCGCGCTCACGACCGGGGTGCGGCACCCGAACACCGCCCGGCACAGCGTCTCGTCGCTGAACGGCAACAGGTCCTCCACCGAGCCGCCGCCGCGGGCCAGCACGATGACGTCCACCTCGGGGTCGGCGTCGAGCTCGCGGAGCGCTTCGAGGATCTGTGTCACCGCCGAGGTGCCCTGCACCGCGACCGGGCGCACGGCGAAGCGGACGGCCGGCCACCGGCGCCGCGCGTTCTCCAGCACGTCGCGCTCGGCCGCGCTGGCCCGGCCGGTGATCAGGCCGACCGTCCCGGGCAGGAACGGCAGCCGGCGCTTGCGCTCGGTGGCGAAGAGCCCTTCGGCCGCGAGCAGCTCCTTGAGCCGGGCCAGCCGGGCGAGCAGTTCACCGATGCCGACGGCACGCAGCTCGGTCGCGCGCAGCGACAGCGAGCCTCGCTGGAGGTAGTAGTCCGGTTTGGCGTGCACGAGTACCCGCGCGCCCTCCGAGAGCGGCGGGCGCACCGCGTCGAAGACCATTCGGGGGCACGTCACCGGGATGCTGATGTCCGCCGCGGGGTCACGCAGGGTGAGGAAGACGGTCGGTGCGCCGGGGCGGCGGGACACCTGTGCCACCTGGCCTTCGACCCAGACGTCGCCGAGCCGGGCGACCCACTGGCCGATCTTCATGCTCACCACGCGCACCGGCCACGGTGCCTCGGCGGAGCTCTTCTCGGACTTCGACGGCGCGGGCGCGAGGTCGGTCACCCCCCGAGCCTACGTGCCCCCTTGGCCACCTGGGCAGCAAGGCATCATCCGAACGGTTAAGTCCGATTAGCCCATAAAGACAAAAGATCGCCATTTAGCGCCCAGGATTGACACAAAGGCGACTCAAGCTCCCCAAAAGCACTTTTTGTCTGATTAGCTCCGTTCTGCCGCAAGATCCAAGGGAGGCACTGAAATGAACACCACCATTCGCCGCACCGCGGTCGCGCTGGCCGGGCTGACCCTGGCCACCGGCGCCGTTCTGGGTGTTGCCAACCCGGCGTCGGCCGACACGGCCCACGGCGCTCCGGCCAACCAGACCCAGCAGCGTGGGGCCCACGGCGGGAACTGGGGCGGCTGGGACGACGACGACTGGGACTTCCGTGGCGTCTACAACAGCCGCTGGGCGTGCGAGCGCGCCGGTCGCTGGCAGACCCGCTGGGACCGCAGCGACGACTACATCTGCGTGCGCAGCAACCAGTGGCGTCGCGGCTGGGACCGCAGCAACCGTTGGGGCAACTGGGGCAACGACTGGGACCGCTGGGGTCACCGGTACGGAGTCTGGGCGCTCTACGTCGAGGACTGACGATCCTCGCCGGGTGGCGGCCCGGCGATGACCGCAAGCAGGGTTGCCCCGGTCACCTCATCAGGTGGCCGGGGTTTCTGCTGCCTACCATGGGGTCATGACTTCGACCGTCAAGCGCGTCCTGCTCGCCAAGCCCCGGGGCTACTGCGCCGGCGTCGACCGGGCGGTCGTCACGGTGGAAAAGGCGCTCGACCTGTACGGCGCCCCCGTTTACGTCCGTAAGCAGATCGTGCACAACCGGCACGTCGTGGCCGAGTTGGAGAAGCGCGGCGCGATTTTCGTCGAAGAAACCGAAGAAGTGCCGGAAGGCGCGACAGTGATCTTCTCGGCGCACGGGGTGGCGCCGGTCGTGCACCAGGAGGCGGCGGCCCGCAACCTGAAGTCGATCGACGCGACCTGTCCGCTGGTCACCAAGGTCCACCACGAGGCGCGCCGGTTCGCCGCCGCCGACTACGACATCCTGCTGATCGGCCACGAGGGCCACGAAGAGGTCATCGGCACCAGCGGCGAGGCGCCCGACCACGTCCACCTGGTCGACGGGCCGGAGGACGTCGCCAACGTCACTGTGCGTGACGAGTCGAAGGTGGTCTGGCTGTCCCAGACCACGTTGAGCGTCGACGAGACGATGGCCACCGTCGACCGCCTGAAGATGCGGTTCCCCGGGCTGGAGTCGCCGCCGAGCGACGACATCTGCTACGCGACGTCGAACCGGCAGCAGGCCGTGAAGGACATCGCCGCGCAGTGCGAGCTCGTCCTCGTCGTCGGGTCGACGAACTCGTCGAACTCGGTGCGCCTGGTCGAGGTGGCCAAGCAGGCCGGCGCGAACGACGCCCGGCTGGTCGACTTCGCCCACCAGATCGACGAGGCCTGGCTCGACGGCGTCACGACGGTCGGTCTCACGTCCGGCGCCTCGGTGCCGGAGGAGCTCGTCGAGCAGGTGCTGGCCTGGCTGGCCGAGCGCGGCTACGGCGAGGTCGAGGAGGTCCTGTCGGCGCAGGAGCGGCTGGCGTTCTCCCTCCCGCAGGAGCTCCGCCGCGATCTGAAGGCCGCCGGGCTGCCCACGTCGTGAGAGTCTGTCGGGAACTGATCGGCGCGCCTGGGCTGGGATAGATCCGTTTTGCGCGGATCCTGAGCGCATGTCGCTAAGTTCGTTCCTCGCTGACCGCTCGGTGGGCCAGAAACTCTCCGCGTTCGGTCTGCTCGCGGTGACCGGCGCGGTCGGCGTCGGAGTCGCCGGTGTGCACGGCCTGTCCGAGGCGCACGACTCGGCCGAGCGCGTGCTGGCGGCGAACGTGCTGACCCGGGCGACGCTCCAGGCGGACATGGACCACGACGCGATCCGCGGCGACGTGCTGCTCGCGCTGGTCGACCCGCAGGCGAACCTCTCCGAGGTGCGGGGCGAGTTCGCCGACCACTCGGCCGAACTGCGGAAGCTGGTCGAGCAGGTCCGCGACGCCGGGGTCTCGCCCGCGGTCACGACGGCGGCCGAGACCTCGCTCGCCGCCATCGACACCTACGTCTCCCGGGCCGGCGCGCTGCTCGACGCCGCGGCGACCGACCCGGTGGCGGCCAGGGCCCAGCTGCCGACGTTCAACCAGGCGTTCACCGCGGTCGAGGAGGCGCTCCCCACCGTCGCCGACGGCGTCGAGGCCCAGGCCGACCGGGACGCCGCCCGGGTCGACGCCGCACGCAGCGACGCGTTGCTCGCGATCGTGCTCACGAACGTGCTCCTCGGGTTCGCCGTGCTGGCCGCGGCGGCCGCGCTGATCCGCTCGATGGTGTCGCGGCTCGGCTCGCTCGAGTACGTCGTCGTCGGCATGGCCGGTGGTGACCTCTCCCGGCGGTCGGGCCTGACCGGGCGCGACGAACTCGGCCGGCTCGGCGCGGAGTTCGACCGGGCGGTGGAGAGCCTGAACGGCATGGTCTCCGCGATCGGGGCCTCGGCCCAGCGGCTCTCGGTGTCCTCGTCCGACCTGGCCGGCGTCGGGGAGCAGATCAGCCGGAGCGCGTCCGGGGCGGCGTCGACCGCCGGGTCGGTCGCGCACCGGGCCGAGGAGGTTTCCACGCACGTGCAGGCGGTGTCGGCCGGCTCGGAGCAGATGGGGGCCTCGATCTCGGAGATCGCCCAGAACGCGGCCCGCGCCGCCGACGTCGCGTCCTCGGCGGTGCGCAACGCGTCCGACGCCCGGGACACGGTCGAGCGCCTCGGCTCCTCGTCGGCCCAGGTGGGGGAGGTCGTCCGGGTGATCACCTCGATCGCCGAGCAGACCAACCTGCTGGCGCTGAACGCCACGATCGAGGCCGCCAGGGCCGGTGACCTCGGCAAGGGCTTCGCGGTCGTGGCCGGCGAGGTGAAGGACCTGGCCCAGGAGACCGCGCGGGCCACCGACGACATCGCGCAGCGCGTCGCGGCGATCCAGGCCGACACCGAGGGCGCCGTCGCCGCGATCGCCGCGATCGCCGACGTCATCAATCAGATCAACGAGTTCCAGACGACGATCGCGGCGGCGGTGGAGGAGCAGAGCGCGACCGTCACCGAGATGAACCGCAGCGTCACCGAGGCCGCGACCGGAACGATGAGCATCGCCTCGACGATCCGGGGCGTCGCCGACACGGCCGAGTCGATAAGCGGCCAGGCGGCGGGGTCGCGCGCGTCAGCCGGAGAGCTGGCCGGCATGGCGGCCGACCTGCAGGGGCTGATCAGTGGGTTCCGGCACTAGCTCAGGTGCTTGCAACGCCCGTGGCACGGCCTCCACCTGGCGCGGCGGCGTGATGTCGGTCGTCGCCACCTGCAGGTCGGTGAACCGCCGCGCGGTCACCAGCACGCGCGCCTCCAGCGATCCGACCGCGTCGTTGTAGCGGGCCACCGCCGCGCTCAGCGCGGTGCCCAGCTTGTCGACGTGACCACCCATCGTGGACAGCCGCTGGTACAGGTCGCGCCCCAGCGCGTGCACCGCGGCCGCGTTCTCGGCCAGCGCCTCCTGCCGCCACGTGTACGCGATCGTGCGCAGCAGCGCGACGAGCGTCGACGGCGTCGCGACGACGATGTTCCGGCTGAACGCGTGCTCGAGCAGGTTCGGCTCCCGCTGCAGCGCGGCGTCCAGGAACGTGTCGGCCGGGACGAACAGCACGACGAATTCGGGCGTCGGCTCGAACCGCTGCCAGTACGACTTCGCCGAGAGCTGCTCGACGTGCATGCGCAGGTGCCGCGCGTGCGCCTCCATCCGGGCGTTGCGTGCCTGCTCGTCCCGGGCCTCCATCGCCTCCAGGTAGGCGGCGAACGGCACTTTGGCGTCCACCACGACGTTCTTCCCGCCGGCGAGGGTCACCACGAGGTCGGGACGCAGGATGCCGTCCTCGGTGTTGGAGACCGCCTGCTCGACGAAGTCGCAGTGCTCGACCATGCCGGCCACCTCGACGATCCGGCGCAGCTGGTGCTCGCCCCAGCGTCCGCGGACCTGGGGTGCTTTCAGCGCGGACACCAGCTGTCCGGTCTCGACCCGGAGCTTCTCGCCGGTCTGCTGCATCGCGTTGACCTGCTCGCGCAGTGCCGCGTGCGCGACTGCCCGGTCCTTCTCCAGCTCGACGACGGTGTGCTCGACGTTCGCGATGCTCTCCCGGATCGGGCCGACGAGTTGGGAGAACGCGGTGTTGTTCCGCTCGATCGCCTCCGTCGTCATCGACCGCAGCGCGTGCTCCAGCCGGTCCTCGTTCGCCTTCGACGCCTCGACCGTCGCACGGAGCCCGGCGGTGTCGGCCGCGTGCCGGGCCAGTGCGGCGAACCACCCCGCGGCCGCACCGGCGGCCAGACAGATCAGGGCGACGACGATCAGTCCGATGAGGGTGGAGGTGGACATGAGCGAATCGTGACCCATCGGCCCGGCGGTGCCACGGCGGCACGCCCTCGCGGGGGACAGTTTCTCGCTCAAACGTCCGATAAATGACCTTAAGAAGTCTTCGTCCGTCAGACCTTCGTGGGGGCATCACGCCGCAGGCGTGTCGGGGGACACCCAACGGCGGGTCGGACATCGGGCGCGGGGGAGGCGTCGTGATCGAGCGAGTTGTGGAAGAAACGTTGGCGGACGTGATCCGACAACGACTGGGCGAATGCAGCCCGGCGGAACGGAAGGTGGCCCGGGTGCTGCTGGCCGACTATCCGGCCGCTGGGTTCGAGACCGTCGCGCGGTTGGCGTTGCGTGCCGGGGTGAGCGGTCCGACCGTGGTCCGCTTCGCGACCCGGCTGGGGTTCCAGGGTTTTCCGGACTTCCAGCGCGGCCTGCGTACCGAGACCACCGCGGCCGGTCGGTCGCCGACCGCCCGGGACGCGGCGATGCTCGCGTCGGTGGACGACGCGACCAAGGCGATGGTGCGCACGGTGGCCGGGCTTCCGCCCTACGACGTGCAGGAGGCGGTCGAGTTGCTGGCCGACCGCCGCCGGCAGGTCTACGTCGTCGGCGGCTCGTTGCTCGCCGGGTACCTGCACCAGCTGCTGGCCACCGTGCGCCCCGGCGTGCACGTGGTCGGCGCGCCGCCGGTGGCGACGGTCGCCGACCTCACGTCCCGTGACGTGCTCGTCGTGTTCGACCTGCCGCCGTACGAGCCGGTGGTGACCGCGCTGGCCCGGTACGCCGCGAAGCAGCACGCGAAAGTCGTGCTGTTCACCGCGGCCGGGTTGTCGCCGGCCGCGGCGCACGCCGAGGTGGTGCTGCCCAGCGAGGCTTCGCCCCGGGCGCTGACCCCGGCGGTGGCGCTGGTCGAGGCGATCGCCGGACGCGTGCTGGAGCGGCTGGGCCGGGAGGGCGCCCGCCGGATGGAGCAGGCCGAGGCACTGGCCGGCGACTTAGCGACCGGATAGCTCACGCAGCGCCGCGTACCGGCCGCCGGTCGCCAGCAGCTCGGCCGGCGGTCCGTCCTCGACGATGCGGCCGGCGTCCAGCACGAGCACGCGGTCGGCGATCTCCACCGTCGAGAGGCGGTGGGCGATGATCACCGCGGTGCGGTCGGCGAGCAGTGTCCGCAGCGCGCGCTGCACGGCGCGTTCGCTCGGGATGTCCAGCGACGAGGTCGCCTCGTCCAGGATCAGCACGTCCGGGTCGGCCAGCACCGCACGGGAGAACGCGACCAGTTGCCGCTGCCCCGCGGACAGCCGCGAGCCGCGCTGCCCGACCGGGGTGGCGAACCCCAGCGGCAGCTCGCGGATCATCCGGTCGGCTCCGACCTGGACCGCGGCCGCCTCGACCTGCGCCGGGCTCGCGCCCGGACGTCCGAAGACGATGTTCTCCGCGACCGTTCCGCCGAACAGGAAGTTCTCCTGGGTCACGGTCACGATGGCCGCGCGCAGCGCGTCCTCGTCCACGTCGGTCAGGTCGACGCCGTCCAGGCGCACGTGTCCGGCCAGCGGATCGTAGAACCGGCCGATCAGGCGGGCGATCGTTGTCTTGCCCGCGCCGGTCGCGCCGAGCAGGGCCACGGTCTGCCCGGCCGGGATCGTCAGGTCGAGCTCGGGCAGGATCGTGCGGCCCTCGCGGTAGCCGAACGTGACGTTCTCGAGCGCGATCGAGCGGCCCCGGCCGGCCCGGACCGGCAGCGGCACCGGACGCGCCGGAGGTGCGACGTCGGGCTCCTCCTCCAGCACGCCGGAGATCTTCTCCAGCGCGGCGGTCGCCGACTGCAGGCTGTTGTAGAACATCGACAGCTGCATCATCGGGTCGAAGAACCGGCGGACGTAGAGCAGGATCGCGGCGAGCACACCCACCTGCAGCTGCCCGTGGACGGCGAGCCAGCCACCGGCGGCCAGGATCACCGCGGTCGCCCCGGTGGACACCCCGAACACCCCCGGCACGAACACCGCCATCAGCCGCAGCACTTTCGCGTCGGCCGCGGCCAGGTCACCGGCGAGCCGGCCGAACAGCACGTTGTTGCGCGGTTCGCGGCGGAAGGCCTGCACCGCGCGGATGCCGCCGAGCGTCTCGACGATGTGGACGATCACCGACGCCACGGCCTCACGGGTCCGGCGGTAGGCGGGCCCGGACTCCTTCCGGAACCACCGGATGATCAACCACAGGAACGGGAATGCGAGCAGCGCCAGCAGCCCCATCCGCCAGTCCAGCACGAGCAGCACGACGCCGATCACCAGCACGTTCAGGCTCTGGATGACCAGGTCGTCGAGGCTGCCGTCGAGCATGTCGGCGAGCGAGTCGACGTCCGAGGTCAGGCGGGAGATCACCCGGCCGGACGTGTAGCGCTCGTGGAACGCCGGCGAGAGGCGCTGGAGGTGCGCGAACGCGCGCCGCCGCAGGTCGAACAGGATGCCGTTGGTGATGCGTGCGCTGAAGCGGAGGTAGACGTGCCGGCTCAGCGACTCGACGACGGTGGCGACGACGAGCGCGGCCGCGACGGTCACGATGACGCTGCTGTCGCCGCGGTCGATCAGCGGCGGGAGCCCCGCGTCGATGCCGACGCTGATCAGGTACGGGCCGGCCAGGCCACTGACGTTCTGGACGATCAGCAGCAACGACGCGACGCCGATCGAGCGGCGGTACGGGCGCACGAGGCTGCCCAGGAGCTTCCGGCTGCGCCGCCGCAGCCGGAGGCCGGCGTCGTCCGGGACGTCGTCGATCTCCTCGGCGGCGACGCCGTGCCAGTCGGTGGTGGTCATCGCGGTACTTCCTGGGGGGTCGCGTCGAGCACGTTCCGGTAGGCGGGGACGGTCGCCAGCAGTTCCTCGTGGGTGCCGACGGCCGCGATCGTGCCGCCGTCGAGCAGCGCGACCCGGTCGGCGAGGACGACCGTGGACGGGCGGTGCACGACCAGCAGCGCGGTGGTGCCGGTCAGCACCGTGCGCAGCGCCTTCTCCACCAGCGCCTCGGTCTCCACGTCGAGGGCCGAGAGCGGGTCGTCGAGCACGAGGACGCGTGGCCGCCCCACGACCGCCCGGGCCAGCGCCAGCCGCTGCCGCTGACCGCCGGAGAGCGAGAGTCCTTTCTCGCCGATCCGGGTGTCGAGGCCCCACGGCAGGTCGTAGGCGAACTCGGCCTGCGCGATGCGCAGCGCGGCGGCCACTTCCTCGTCGGTCGCGTCGGGGCGCCCGAGCGTGATGTTCTCGCGCACGCTCGCGGAGAACAGCGTCGGATCCTCGAACGCGGCGCTGACGTGCGTGCGCAGCGTCTCCAGCGGCAGGTCGCGGATGTCGACGCCGTCGAGCGTGATGCGCCCGCCGGACACGTCGTGGAGCCGGTCGACGAGCAACGTCAGCGTCGTCTTCCCGGAGCCGGAGACACCGGCCAGCGCGAGGGTCTCGCCGGGCCGGACGTCCAGGTCGACGTGCTGGAGAACCGGGTCCTTCTCGGTCGGGTACCGGAAACTGACGTCTTCGAAGCGGAGGTGGCCCCGGACGTCGAGCTGTTCGGTCGGTGTCCGGTCGACGATCCCGGGTTCGGCGTCCAGGATCTCGTAGACGCGCTGCGCCGCGGTCGCGGCCTGCTGGGCCTCGCCGAGCAGCCAGCCCAACGAGTCCAGCGGCCAGATCGCGAACGTCAGCAGGCCCACGAACGCGACGAGCTCGCCGACGGTCATGGCCCCGTTCGCCACCGCGTGTGCGCCGCCGAGCAGCGTCGCGCCGAGCAGGAACCCCGGCACGGCCTCGATCGCCGGCCAGTACCGGGCGATCACCATGCCCTGCGCGAGCCCGGTGCGCTTCACCTGCCCGGCCGCCTCGGCGAACTTCTCGTTCAGGTAGCGGTGCCGGCCGAACGCGCGGATCGTGCGGAAGCCGAGGACCGACTCCTCCACCAGGCTGGTGAGGTCGCCGACCTCGTCCTGCAGCCGCCGGGACAGCGGGAGGTAGCTCCGGCTCAGGCCGTAGGTCAACACCATCACCGGGAGCACACCGGCCGTGACCAGCAGCCCGAGCGGCCAGTAGATCGAGATCAGCACGATCGAGACCCCGAGGTACGTGACGGTCTGCAGCACGATGAAGACCGACCCGAACGCCAGGAAGCTCCCGACCGCACGCAGGTCCGACGTCGCCCGCGAGAGCAACTGCCCGCTCTGCCAGCGCTCGTGGAAACTCAGCGAGAGGCGCTGCATGTGCCCGTAGAGGTCGGTACGCAACGCCGTCTCGATCCCGACCGAGCCGGTGGCGTGCGCACGTCGTCCGATGTAGTCACTGACCTGGATGAGCAGCGCGGCGAGCAGCGCGAGCCCCGCGAGGACCCACAGCCCGTCGGTCGTCCGGTGCCGGACCGGCCCGTCGATCAGGCGCTGGGTGAGCAGCGGGCCGACGATCTGCAGCGCTTGCGCCGCGGCGGCGGAGAAGAGCAGAACGAGCAGGCGAGCAGCGTGCGGCCGCGCGTACGTACGCAGCCGCAACAGTGTCTTCCCCGGCCCTACCGGCCGATCCGCCCCCATCCTTCGACGATAAGCGGGATGCGACCACGGCCCGAATGCTTTTTCCGGCCCCACCCCCGCGCGGGCCGACGTCAGCCCGTGACGACGGCCACGGCGGTGGTGCCGTGGGGCAGTTCGCCGTTGCGGGCCAGAGCGGACAGGCCGAACAGCATCTTGCCGACGTAGATCGGGTCCGGGCGCCAGCCGTGCTCACCGGCGAAGTCGTCGAGGAACGCCTCGAGTTCGGGCGTCGACCGGGCGAAGCCGCGGTGGTGGTAGCGCGTCTCGATCGACCAGTCGCCGACCCGGCGGCCGAACGTGCGTCGCTGCAGATCCTCGACCGTGGCGTCGAGGAAGCCGCCGCCTTTCAGCGCGGAGAACCCGATCGCCCGCCGGCCGGGGCGCAGACCGCCCGCGATGCCGGCCAGCGTGCCCCCGGTGCCCACCGGGCAGCAGATCACGTCGAACGGCACGTCGATCTCGGCCACGATGTCGAGGCAGCCGCGGACCGCGAGTTCGTTCGAGCCGCCCTCCGGAATCAGGTAGAAGGGCCCGAACTCGCGACGCAGCGCCGCGAGGACGTCGGGATCGGTGTTCCGGCGGTAGGTGGCCCGGTCGAGGTAGGTGAGCCGCATCCCGCGTGCGACCGCGTCGGCGAGGCCGGGATTGAGCGGCCGGTGTTCCTCGCCGCGGATGACGCCGACCGTCTCGAACCCGTGGAGCGTGCCGGCCGCCGCGACCGCGCGGATCAGGTTCGAGTACGCGCCGCCGAAGGCCAGCAGCCGGCGATGCCCCTGCGCCCGCGCCGCGTCGAGGTTCAGGCGCAGCTTGCGGTACTTGTTGCCGGTCAGCTCCGGGTGGATCAGGTCGTCGCGTTTGAGGAGCACGGTGACGCCACCGGCCACGCGCCACTCGGCCATCAAGCGGGGCGGCCGCCCTTCGCGCGGACGATGCCCAGGTCGTAGGCGAGGATCGTCGCGCGCACCCGGTCGCGCACGCCCAGCTTCGTCAGCAGTGCGTTGACGTGGGTTTTCACGGTGCCGACCCCGACGCCCAGCTCCTCGGCGAGCTCGGCGTTGGAGAGGCCGGAGGCCAGCAGCACGAAGACCTGGCGTTCCCGGGCGGTCAGCCCGGCGAGGGTGGCCTCCGCGTCGGGGTCGGGCGGCGGGCCGCCCTCGGCGAACGTGGCGATCAGCCGGCGGGTGACCGTGGGCGCGAGCATGCCCTCGCCGGCGGCCACCACCCGCACCGCGTTCAGGAGTTCCTCGGGCTCGGCGTCCTTGAGCAGGTATCCGGCGGCGCCGGCCCGGAGCGCCTCGTACACGTAGGAATCGAGATCGAACGTGGTGAGCACGACGACCTTGGGCGCGCCGGGCCGGTCGGTGAGCAGCCGGGTGGCGGTGAGGCCGTCCATGCCCGGCATCCGGATGTCCATCACGACGACGTCGGGCTGGAGCGACTCCGCCAGCTCGACGCCCGCGGCGCCGTCACCGGCTTCGCCGACCACGGTGATGTCGGGCTCCGAGTCGAGGATCGCGGCGAACCCGGCCCGCAGCACCGGTTGGTCCTCGACGACCATCACCCTGATCACGCCGACGCCGCCAGCGTGCCCGGCCGCTCGACGGCGCCCACCGGCTCGGCGGTGGTGGCGGGGTCGGTGGCGGTAGGCGGGTCGAGCGCGGTGAGCAGTTCACGCATCGCCGCCAGCGCCGCCCTGGCCGCGGCGACCACGTCGTCCGGATCGCCGGCGTCGGCGGCCGAAACGACCCGCTCGGTGTGCTGCAGCACCTGCTCACGCAACCCGCCGACCAGTCGCGCCCGCTCGGCCCGCGCCTCGCTCTCGGCGGCGGCGACCGCCGCGGTGACCGCCGTGTGCTCGCGACGCACCACACCGTCACGCTGGACGCGGACCACGAAGCCGCCGGCCCAGGCGAACACGAGCGGCACCGTCAGCGCCGCACCCCACGCCGCGCCGAGGAACACCGCGAGCACCGGACGGACCGGCTGGCCGGCGTCCCCGGCGCTCTTCACCAGCACGGCGAGGGACACCGCGCCGAGCACGGCGGCCGACGCGGGCAGCACGAGCAGGCTCCGCCACTGGTGCCGCGCGTGGGCGCCGACCGTGTAGACGGCGACGGCCTCGGCGCCGATCGCGAAGATCAGCGCGGACGCGAGGTTGTCGGTCATCCCGTCGGGCGTGAGCCACAGCGGCCACAGCCCGGCGGTGGCGAACACGCCCGCCCAGGCCGCCCAGGGCGCGCGGCGCCGGAACAGCAGCGGGGCGCTGTGCGCGATCAGCAGGAACAGCGGCCAGATGCCGAGCGGGACCGGCCGCACCGCCCAGCCGTCCTCGTCGGGGATGTAGAGACCGGCGATCGAGAACGCGAGCAGCAGCGCGACGATGCCGACGTCGATCAGCGGTGTGCGGTGCGCGGCCCACCAGCGCTCGGGGCGCTTCCCGACCGGCTCGGCCGCCGGCACGGTGACGCTCACCCGCCAGCCCGCGCCGCCGGCCGGACCGGCGGTGAGCGTGCCGCCGAGCGCGGTGACCCGCCGCCGCAGGCCCGCCAGGCCGCGCCCCGAGCCCAGGCGCACCACGTTGCCGCCGGCCCCGGCCTCGTTCTCGACGACGACGTGCAGCTGCCCGACGTCGAGACGGAGGTGGACGCGTACCGTGCCGCCGGGCGCGTAGCGCAGGGTGTTGGTGAGCGCCTCGCGGACCACCGCGTGGGCGGCCTCGGTGACCGGCAGCGGGAGCGGCCCCGGGTCGGGTGCCTCCAGCGTGACGTGCTGCCCGAGGCGGGTGAACGCGTCGCTCAGCTCGGCCAGACGATCGGTGAGGTGCGGGCCGGCCGGAGCGGGGCCGGAGCCGCCGAGCAGCGCACGCAGCTCGGCGAGGGCCTCCCGGCCGGTGGCGGCGGCCGCCGTGAGGCTCTCGGCGAGCAGCTCCGGACGGCTGCGACGCAGCCGCAGCGCCGCGTTCGTCGAGACGACGATCGAGGTCAGGTGGTGGGCGCTGACGTCGTGCAACTCGGCCGAGAGGCGCTGGCGTTCGCCCGAGCCGGCCTCGCGGTGAGCGGTGCGGGCCTGCCGCAGCGCGGCGGCGGCGGCCTCCCGACCGGCCCGCCACTGCTGGCGTGCGACGCCGCCGCCCGCGGTGACCAGGTAGGCGACGACCATGAACCCGAACTCGGCGATGCCTTCGCTGGTGACGCCGAACTCGAGCGCGCCGAGGGCGCCCTGCCACACCACCAGCGACACCAGCGCGACGCCCCAGGTGCGCCGCGGTTTCCAGGCGGCCACCGAGTACAGCGCGATCAGGTCGGCCAGCGCGACCGTCAGCGCGGCGTCGTACGGGCTGGCCAGTACCGCGACCGTGATCGCGGCGGCCGAGCCCACCAACGAGGCGACCGGCCGGGAGCGACGCAGGCACAGCGCGGCCGCGGCGCCCACGGTCGCGAGCACGGTGACCGCGGCGGCCAGCGGATCCTCGACGGCGGGCGCACCGGGCACCCACCCGCCCGGCCACCACACCAGCTGGGTAGCGGCGAGCACCAGGGGCAGGATCACCGTCTTCATCGGCATCGACCTTAGGGGGTCGGTCCGACAACATCTGTCAGGTCTCTATCTCTCGGTAGAGACCGAGATCCTGCGCGCAGCCGACGCGCCCGGCGCCCACCGCGTTCACGCTGGAGGGGTGACCCCCTACCACCGGCTCGCCCGGACCCCGACGAACCGCTGGTGGAAGACCCTGCTCGGGTTCGTGCTGGCGCCGATCGCGTACCTGGTGGTCGCCGGCGCCGGAGCGCTGGTGATCTTCGTGCCCAGCGGCGGGACCGACGTCGGGCCGCTCGCCGACTTCACGCTGGGTATCGGGGCGGTGGCGCTGATGCTGCCGGTCGTCCTGCTCGTCGCGTGGGTGACGCAGGGCCGCCGTCCCGGCACGCTCTCGTCGGTGCTGGGGCGGTTGCGCTGGCGGTGGATGCTGCTCTGCGGTCTGCTCGCCCTCGGCACGACCGTGCTGTCGCTGGGGCTGCTCACGGTCCTCGGCCAGGGCGGCGGGGAGTACCGGTGGGCCGGCTGGACGGCGTTCGCGCCGGCGCTGCTGGTCGTGCTCGCGCTGGTGCCGGTGCAGGCGGCGGCCGAGGAGTACCTGTGCCGCGGCTGGATCCTGCAGTCGGTCGCCGCGTTCGTCGGGCTGCGCTGGATCGCGATCGGCGTCCAGGCGCTCGTGTTCACGCTGCTGCACGGCATCGGAACGGGCTGGGGCTTCGTCGACCTGATGGTGTTCGGCGGGGTCGCCGGGTGGCTGGCGATCCGCACCGGCGGGCTGGAGGCCGGCATCGCGATCCACGTGGTGAACAACGTGCTGGCGTTCGGGATAGCGGTGAGCGCGGTCGGCGGCCTGTCGATCGACGAGACCGCGGCGGACTCCGGGTGGCTGGTGGCGCTCGTCGACTGCGTGGCGATCGTCGGTTACGCGGTGCTCGTGCACCGGCTCGGGACGCGGACCCGGATCGCCTCGGCACGCCCGGAGCCCGCGCCGCTCACACCAGAGCTCGTGCCGGTCGGGGATCGAGTGCCGTGAGCAGCTCGCGCATGGCGGCCAGCGCGGACCGCGCGGCGGCCAGCACCTCGTCCGGGTCACCGCGGTCGGCCGCCAGCACGACCCGGTCGGTCTGCTGCAGCACCTGCTCGCGCAGGCCGCCGACGAGCCGGGCACGTTCCGCCCGCGCCTCGTGCTCGGCCGCCGAGACCGCGGCCGTGAGCGCACCGTCCTCCCGGCCGACGATCCGGTCGCGGCGCAGCCGCACCCCGAACCCGGCCGCCCAGGGCACCGCGGCGACGACGGTGATCGCGGCCGCGGTGATCGCGAACGTCACCAGGTGCCCGAGCGCGGTCTTCCCCGGGTCGCCGCCCTCGTACACCGCCACGCCGACCACGCCCAGCAGCCCGGTGACCGCGCCGGTGGCCGGCACCACCAGCAGGCTCGCCCACTTGCGCCGGGCGTGCGACCCCACCGCGTAGACGGCGACGAACTCCGTGCCGAGAGCGAAGAGCGGCAGGTCGAGCCGTCCCTGCGCGGTGGCCCCGTCGGCGTCGAACATCCAGAGCGGCCACATCCCGATCGTGGCGAACACCGCGGCCCACACCGCCCACGGGGCCTGGCGCCGGTACAGCAGCGGCAGCGTGTGCAGGGGCGCCACGACCGCGAGCCACAGCCAGGTGCGGCCGTCGAGCGGCGCCGCCTCGTCCGGGATGAGGGCCAGGCCCAGCGGCATCGCGAGCAGCAGGGCGGTCGTGGTGACGTCGATCAGTTCGGGAGCCCAGCGGCTCCGGGCCGTCGCCGACCTCGACACGGTGGCCACCACGCGCCAGCCGCCCTCCTCGACCGGGCCCGCGGCCACTGCCCCACCCAGCAGGTGCGCCCGTCGACGCAGGCCGGCGAGGCCGCGTCCGGAGCCGAGCCGCTCGCCGGGGCCCGCGCCGGCGTCGTTCTCGACGACGACGTGCAGCTGCCCGACGTCGGGACGAAGACGGACGCGGACCGCGGCGCCGGGTGCGTAGCGCACCGTGTTGGTCAGTGCTTCGCGCACGACCGCGTGGATCAGGTCGGCCACCGGCTCGGTGAGGGAGTCCACCGGCGGCAGCTCCACGGTGACGCGCTGGCCGAGCCGCGTGAACGCGTCGGCGAGTTCGGCCAGCCGTTCGTGCAGCGGCGCCTCCGCCGGGGCCACGTCGTCGCCCAGGAGCCGGCGCAGCTCCTCCTGGGCGGCCCGGCCGTTCTCCGCGGCCATCCGCAGGCTCTCCGCCTCCAGCGACTTGCGCCGCGCGGCGGCGTTCATCGTGACGACGATCGAGGTCAGGTGGTGGGCGCTGACGTCGTGCAGCTCCTCGGAGAGCCGATGCCGCTCGCCCGCGCCCGCCTCCTGGTGCGCGACCCGCGCCTGCCGCAACGCGTCGGCCGCCGCCCGGCGTCCGGCCAGCCACTGCCTGCGCGCCACCCCGCCGCCGGCCACCAGCAGGTAGCTCAGCACCATCAACCCGGTCTCGGCCACGTACCGGGCGGCGCTGTCCCAGACCGCGGTCGCGATCACCGCCTGCCAGACGCAGAGGGCGCCGAGCGCGGGCGGCCAGGTGCGCCCGGCCTCGCGGACGACCACCGAGTAGAGCGCGATCATGTCGCCGATCTGCATCACCGCGAGCGCCTCGCCGGACGTGCTCAACTGCCCGACCGTGAGCCCGGCGACCACCCCGGCGAGCGCGAACAGCGGACGCCGCCGACGCCACCCCAGCGCGACCGCGACGACGACGATCGCCAGCACACCGAGGTACTCGTCGGGGTGCGGGAGCACGTGCCGCGGCCAGTAGAACAGCTGCGCCACGCCCAGCGCGACCGGCAGCGTCCAGTTTTTCATCGAGTCGAACCCTAAGGGCTCTATCGCTCGGTAGAGGCCGTTTTCCTGCTCGCAGCCGACGAGATGGACCGACCCCGGCCCGACGCTGAAGTCATGCTGATCTATGCCACGCCGCTGATCCCCTACCACCGTCTCGCGGCGTCGACCGCGGACCGCCTGCGTCCGACGCTCGTCGCGCTCACGCTGGTAGCGAGCGTCTTCGTGCTGGTGGTGTTCGGACTGAGAACGCCGGACGTGAACCCGGCCGCGCGCTACGCGCTCGATCTCGCCCCCTTCGTCCTGCTGCTCCCGCTCACCTTCCTGGCGGTCCGGTGGACGCAGGAGCGGAGACCGGGGACGCTCTCGTCGGTCCGGGGACACCTGCGGATGCGGTGGCTCGGCATCTGCGCGCTGGTGGCCCTCCCGGCGGCCGCGCTCTCGTTCACCTGGCCGGGCTGGACGACGTTCGTGCCGATGATCATGGTCGCCGTCGCGCTGGTGCCGGTGCAGGCCGCCGCCGAGGAGTACCTGTTCCGCGGGTGGATCCTGCAGACGATCGGGGCGCACCTGACGTCGCCGTGGCCGGCGGTGGGCGGGCAGGCGCTGCTGTTCGCGCTGGTGCACGGCTCGTGGACGTACGCGGTGATCGGTGCGGTGGCCGGGTGGCTCACGGTGCGTACCGGTGGTCTGGAGGCCGCCATCGCGTTCTCCGTCGTCAGCACCGTGCTGGGTTTCGGCCACCCGACCGCGGCGAACGTCGTCTTCGTCGTCGTCTACGGCCTGGTCGTGCGCTGGTTGGCCACCCGGTTGCGGGTCGCGACGAGGGCGCGGGGCGCCGCGTCGCTGACCCCGCTCGCCGAGGTGTCCAGGCGCACCGTGCCCACCGCCCGCGGACCGGTCCTGACCAGGCGGTCCATTCGCTCGGAGGTGTCGTCGTCGTGCGGGAGGTAGAGCACCAGACGCAGGTCGGCGGCGTCCGGGAACACCATCGTCTCGGGACGCAGCCGCAGTTCGCCGACGTCCGGGTGGCGCAGGACCTCCCGCCGCTCACCGGCCGGCGGCGCGGCGGAGGGCCGGGCGAGATCGTCGGTCACGTATGGGTCTGAGGAGTGCGGCAGGTCGGCGCTGCGCCGGGCCGCCACCGCGTCCCACTCCGGGTAGACCTCGTGGGCCCGCGGATCGGTGAACACGTAGCGGGCGAGGTTGCCGCACGCCAGCAGGCCGATCGGCTCGGCCAGCAGCCGGAACCCCTCGGTGAACGCGAGGACGTCGCTGATCCGGTTGAGCACCACCGCCGGCGACGGTTCGAGCCGGTCGAGCACCATCCGCACCGCCCCGCTGACCTCGGTGGCCGGTGGCTCGACGATCAGGCACGCGACGCCGTCCTGCGCCTTGGCGATGCCGCGCAGGTGCAGCCGGTCGGCGTCGGAGAGCTGCAGTGCGTCCGCGAGCGCGCCGATGACCTGCGCCGACGGGTGGCGGTCACGGCCCTGTTCGAGGCGGGCGAGGTACTCGACGCTCACTCCGGCCAGCGTGGCGAGCTCACCGCGACGCAGCCCGGGCGTGCGCCGGCGGGATCCCCGGGGTAGTCCGGCCTTCTCCGGCGGCAACCCTTCGCGGCGCGATCGCAGGAAATCGCCGAGCTCGCTCATGGTTCGAGGCTAGTAGCGGAGCCGGCTCTTATCGTCGCCCTGCGAGGGCCAGCCTTCGCACGGTGTTCCTGCGGCCGCGACGTTCGCCCAGGGTGAGTGGCATGAAACTCGTCATCATCGTGGGAAGCGTCCGGCAGGGCCGATTCGGCCGGCGGGTCGCCGACTGGTTCCGGGCCCAGGCCCAGGAACACGGCCATTTCGACGTCGACGTGCTGGACGTGGCGGACGTGGAGTTGCCCCGGGCGCTGCCGCCGGACCTCGGCGCGTTGTCCGACGTGTCGACGCGACCGGCCCCGTTGCGTGCGGTGGCGGCGCGGCTCGCGGCGGCGGACGCGTTCGTCGTCGTCACGCCGGAGTACAACCACAGTTTCCCGGCGTCGCTGAAGCACCTGATCGACTGGCACTTCACCGAGTGGCAGGCGAAACCGGTCGGGTTCGTCTCGTACGGCGGGCACGGCGGTGGCCTGCGCGCGATCGAGCAGCTGCGGCTCGTGTTCGCCGAACTGCACGCGGCCACCGTGCGCGAGTCGGTAAGCTTCGACCGGCACTGGGAGCGGTTCGGTGCCGACGGCGTGCTGGTGGACGCCGACGGCCCCGTCGCCGCCGCGAAGGCGCTGCTGGACCAGCTGGCGTGGTGGGCCAGGGCACTGCACGACGCCCGGGAGGTCCGGCCGTACGCCGACGCGTAACCTTGGTCGGCGTGAGCCTTACGCTGGGTATCGTCGGTCTGCCGAACGTCGGCAAGTCGACCCTCTTCAACGCCCTGACCAAGAACGACGTTCTCGCGGCGAACTACCCGTTCGCGACGATCGAGCCCAACGTCGGGGTGGTGGGCGTGCCCGACGAGCGGTTGAACGCGCTCGCCAAGATCTTCGACTCGCAGAAGATCGTGCCCGCGGCGGTGAGCTTCGTCGACATCGCGGGCCTGGTGCGGGGCGCGTCCACCGGCCAGGGCCGCGGTAACGCGTTCCTCGCGAACATCCGCGAGGCCAGCGCGATCTGCCAGGTCATCCGCGCGTTCAGCGACCCGAACGTGGTCCACGTGGACGGCAAGGTCAGCCCGGCCGACGACATGGAGACGATCAACACCGAGCTGATCCTCGCCGACCTGCAGACGCTGGAGAAGGCGATTCCGCGGCTGGAGAAGGAAGCCCGGATGAAGAAGGACCGGGTGCCGGTGCTGGAGGCCGCGAAGGCGGCGTCCGCGGTGCTCGACGGCGGCACCACCCTCTACGCCGCCGGGGTCGACGTCGAGCCGCTCCGCGAGCTCAGCCTGCTGACCGTCAAGCCGTTCCTCTACGTCTTCAACGTCGACGAGGACGAGCTGGGCAACGCGTCGTTCCTGGACGAGCTGCGTGCCCTGGTGGCACCGGCCGAGGCGGTGTTCTTGGACGCGAAGATCGAGTCCGAGCTCATCGACCTGCCCGAGGACGAGGCACGTGAGCTGCTGGAATCCGTCGGACAGGACGAGCCGGGCCTCAACCAGCTGATCCGGGTCGGTTTCCGCACGCTCGGCCTGCAGACCTACCTCACGGCCGGCCCGAAAGAGGCCCGCGCGTGGACGATCCCGATCGGCGCGACGGCCCCCGAGGCGGCCGGCGTGATCCACTCGGACTTCCAGCGCGGCTTCATCAAGGCCGAGGTCGTGTCGTTCGAGGACCTGACGGCAGCGGGCTCGATGCAGGAGGCCAGGAGCCGCGGCCGGGTGCGCATGGAGGGCAAGGACTACGTGATGCAGGACGGCGACGTGGTGGAGTTCCGCTTCAACGTCTGAGTCTCTGCTGTCTCGGCTGGTCAGACTCGCTTGCGCTTGTTCTGGGCACATCGGGGGCACGGCCCGTCGAGCTGCACAACGGCAACCTCGACGAAGCATGCCGCATCGTCGGCGACGCAGCCGAACAGCTGCACCAGGCCGGCTACGCCACCGGAGCCGACCGCATCCGCGAGTTCCGGGCCGCGGTCGCCCCGTGGAAGACTTCCGAGGCGGTGCGCCTGCTCGATGAGCAGCTCATCGCACTCGTCTGAGGTTCGCAGCTTCGTTCACCCGAGCCGGGAGGTTCTACCGCCGTGCCCATCCGTGCTGTCTGGTTCGACGTCGGCGAAACCCTCATCGACGAGTCCCACGAGTACGGCACATGGGCCGACTGGCTCGGCGTCCCCCGACACACCTTCACCGCCATGTTCGGCGCCGTCCTAGCCCGCGGCGAGGACTACCGCACTGTCTTCGAGCATTTCAAGCCCGGCTTCAACCTGGAGAAGGAACGTCAAGCACGCCTCGACGCCGGGATGGGCGAGTACCTCAACGCCCTCAACCTCTACCCGACGTCCGCGACTGCCTCACCGAGCTCCGCGAGGGCGGCTACTTCGTCGGCATCGCGGGCAACCAGACGGTTCGCGCCGGCCAGTTCCTGCGAGAGCTCAACTTGCCGTGCGACCTGCTCGCCACGTCCGACGACTGGGCCGTCACAAAGCCTGACGTCGCCCTCTTCGAGAAGCTCATCGAGGTCAGCGGCCACCGCCCCGACGAAATCGCCTACGTCGGCGACCGCCTCGACAACGACATCGCGCCCGCCGCGAAAGCAGGCCTATTTACGGTTTGGATACGGCGAGGGCCTTGGGGATACGTGCAACAGCCCTGCCAGACTATGACACCGGCTGCGCTCAGAAAAGTTGACGCTTCTCTAGAGATCCACCACTTGCGACAGCTATCAATTAACATCAGCGACCGATAGTCACATCTGCCTCTGGAAGCTCGCTCGTCGCGCTAGCAATCCTGAACAGGAGTGCTTAGCTACCCGACATATTGATGACTAACGGCATGAATTTCGATCCGCCTGTGGCGCAACGGGCGGATCGTTAAGCTGTACCGCCATGGGGTCGCATTACCACTCTCTTCATGCTGGCCGTCCGCATAAATACTCGATCGCTCGAGGACCGAGTGGCTACTAGACACTCGCGAGTTCGAGTTCCCCCCGAACACCTGTGCGAATGCACCCCCGTTGCCTTCTTGGTGCGTACACCTATTTCCATCCTAAGGATGGCGCTCTATATCCTGTGCTTTGCGGCGGTGGTGGAGATACTCATAATCAAGCTCGGAACAGTCGTTAGAGTGGCGATCACGGTCGGATACTTTCTGTTCACGCTCCCATTCTTTGGCTGGCTATTTCGCGAAATGCGTGACTTAGATGAGCATTCCGTGCTGTGGAAAGAACGGGCCCGTTCAGCAAGTCGCCAGCTCTACCCGGAGGCTAAGACTGCGATTAGCGGGATCCCTGCCGGGAAGTGGATATGCATAGTCGACAAATATGAAGACGACAGGAAGGAGGCCGGGGCGAAGCCAGGCGAGTTTCTAGCGTCCTACCATCTAGTTCTTTCCACGGTGCACGTCAACGGAATTAAGCAGTCGCTCGCACTGTCAAACGGATCAATACTTGACTGGCATCCCGCTGGCAAGGCGTTTTGCGTCGATCAACCCGATACGCACTCAAGTCGTTCGCACGGCTCAGATTTGGACTCCACCCAGATGGCTAGCCATCTGGAGCGGATCATTTCCTTTCTGGCGCTGGAGAACCGGCATGTCCCTATTATCGATCTTGCGATTGCTGACACGCGAGAAATTTCCCCTGAAGAGCTTCACGCGCTAGTTGCAGCATTTTGGTGGCATATGATTGAAGTAAGGCGTGATGCATTGGGAAGGCGAGATTTTTTTCAGGCTTATCAGCGAACTAGAAACGGGGCGGCAGATTTTGCCGAGTCGTTCAACGGCTTGGCCGTCAGCCTCACTCCCGCTGGCCATGCGTGGCATCGAGCACTGGCGGATCAAAAAACGGCCACCGCAATCCAGAAGGGTAAGCAAATGCCTAACCGGCGGCAATCATTCTCCTTCGGTTCGTACTCCAACGTGAATTTCAGCTACGCCGAGGGCAACAATACGAGCAAGCAGAGCTTTAGCCGGGAGGATATATCGCCAGCCGACTTAGTCGCAGCGCTCCAAATCGTCTTGAAAGACAATGAGGTGCCGTGGGATTCTCCTGCCCTAGTAGAGGCGCGACAGACACTGGAAACTGTCGTTACGAGCGGAGACGTGAATACCCGCGGTCTTAAGACTGCAGTCTCTAAAGTTGTTCAAGTCTGCGAAGCGTTGGCGCTAGGCATCGCAGGAAACACGGCCTTTGAAGTGCTCAAAGCATTCGCTCAGTAAACAGGCGACGCCGGTGAGGACTTTCTCCTCTCAGTCAAGGGCGGCCCTGAGCGGGCCGCCGCACCAGCCGCCGGAGGACACGACCGCGGCTGCTAGCTGACGCGCAGCCGCGGTCGCTCGGCTGAGTGCGAAAGTGGCGGCAGAGGCCGCCGAAAGACGAAAAGCCGTTCCTCCGGAGGGGATCTCTGGCAGAAGGACGGAATCCCGCCTGCCGACGACCCGAGCGGAGCCGAGCCGACCAGCAGCCGGCGGCACGATCCGCCGTTGGAGTGTCAAGCCGCCGTTGACAGGCGCGCCGCCGGCCGCCGCCCCGCTTCCCCTACGGGCGGTTCGACGGCAGACGGGATGCCTCACGACGACGAGACTTCCCCGTCGATAATCGGCTTGGCCTCGATTTGTTCCGTGATCCGAGGCGCCACCAGCCCTCGAGCAATCTCAGCTCGAACGTTGTTCCGAAGGGCATCGTCGTCAATGGCCTCTGCGATCAACACAGCTTGCGCTAGTTGTGTCTCCGCATTCCAATGCGCGCCCACCAAGTTGGCTTGTTCGGCGGCATGATTACGTGCCTTGTCGGCCCTTGAAGCCAACACCCCGCCCATCCCGCTAAGTACGACACCAATCGCACCTGGAACGACAGATACTACAATTGAATCGCCCGACCAGAATCTCGCGGTGCCGACTATGGCCGCGATCAGAATAAGGGAAGCGCCAATCGCTAAGAAAAGGATGCTGAGATAGAAAGTGACACGCGCCTCCAGTAGCGCAGACTGGAGAAACGCACTCATAAAGTTATTTCGATTTTCGAGCACGCCTTCTACGAGCGGATCGCGAACATCAGTCTTCTCTTTGGAATCCCCAGTTTGAATACCGAAGTTTAGAGTCGACCCTCTAATTTCGCCAAAACTAACATTATAGGTTTGACTCCCAAAGATCTCGCGCGCTTCTCTACGCATACGTTCGGTCCCATCTTCAGCAGCCTCCGAAGCCGACTGCTCGTCATGAGTCTCCGACATGCGCCACCTCTCCTGACCGGAGATTTGAGTGCCTAAGTTTACGCGAAGGCCACAACCCGAGAACCTCTGCTCACCGAGAGTACCGAACTTGTACAAGCAGAGTAGGCACCGCGCGGCATCATAGGCCGTCACCGCCAAACCAAGAGCGGATGACGCAGCGTCGCGCGAAAATCGCTGGATGGTGCACTTCACCCCGACCGGTTGGGAAGCCACGTAGGACGAAGCACCCTCCCGAAGGCAGCGACCAGTCCAACTCTTCGACGACGATGGCCGCGCCATGGTCGTGGACGAGCGAAGCGGCGAGCTCCGACCCGCAGCAGCGATCCACGGCTTCGCCGGTCTGCAGCCTGCCTCCCGCATCGTTGGCATCGCATCGAACGAGCCCGGCTATGCAGTCGAGTACACCTGGGAAGACGGCGCGGTCACCGTCAAGCTGAGTCGAGCGTCAGCGCCAACGCCCGCTCGGTCACGCACGACGAGCGCGGCGTGGCGACGACGAGCGCGACGCTTGACCAGTCTTCGAGCACATGCGCCAGGACATGCGCCCGGGCTCGGCTCATCCGGAGGACGACCGCGGGGACTTGATCGCCGCTCTCGGGATCGAGGATTGCGCTTCCGTCGTTCTCAACGATCTGACCGTCGTCGAGCTCAACCCGGAACCTGGGCCGGGGTACGTCGATAGAGTCCGTCACTGGGTCTTCGCCCTTCTGAGGAGGGTGAGGATCAAGGCCCGGGACGGTGCTGGAACACCGACCCGGGCCGTCTACAACCGGGTGCATCTATCCGACCGCGTCGACGGCTGACGAAGAAGGTCCCGCAACTAGTCCGTTCGCTCGCTACCTCCTAGTCCGCGTACTAGTCCCGCAGCTCAGGGCCGCAGGCGGCGACCCCAAGAAGCCCAACAGACGGGGCACGCACGGGGCACAAGGCCCCGGAAACCGGTGTCAACGAGCGGCAACCGTTGAAGGCCCGCGTCGCTGGTCAGCGGCAACGCGGCAGGTCACCGCCGAGCCGCACCGAGTTCCGCTTCAACGTCTAGGGCTGTCCACACGGCGGCCGGATGTCCACAGGGCGTCGTCCGTCGTCCCCGTACGGGGCGGGCCGGTGGCTACGGTCGGTCGTGTGCAGCCGGAATCGTGGGTCGAGCAGCTCGCGGCCGAGCGGGCGACGAGGGTCGAACGCAAGGCCGCGGAGCGGGCGTTCCACGCGGTGCGTCGGCGCCACGGGGTGCGGGCCCGCAACCGGGCCAAGGTGGAGCGGCTCGAGGAGGAGCCGTCCTACTTGCCCGAGGGTGGGTCGTAGCGGCGCAGGCGGCGCTTCACCGCGGCCACGTAGCGCCGCCGGCGGCGTCCCCTGACCTTGTCGATGGCGCGGGCCCAGAGGCCGGTCTCCACGGGCGGAGCGGCGCTGACCCGGTGGGCGCCGACGGGATGGCTCGATGCGTTTGCCAGCGTCATGGGTCGATCACCCCCCGGAGCATCGCGCGAGTTAGTGTTTCGGCTCCACTTATTGTGCCGCGCCTGACAAGTGGATGCTGTCAGCTATCCGGCGGACAATCATCACAGCCGAATCCGGAACTTGTCACAAATGCCGGGCGAAGAACTCCGCTGCCCGCTCTGTAGCCGGATCGACGTACTCGGGGCGGTCGTAGAGATCGATGTGATTCGACGTCTCGAGCCAGAGGATCTCGCTCGGGCCGGTCGCGCGCTCGAACACCGCTCGCGCGCCGTCGGGGGAGCAGAACGCGTCGGTGGTGCCGTGCACGACCAGCAGCGGCGTCGGCCCGAGGAAGTCGGCGCCGATGGCCAGGTCGACGGTGATGAGCTCACGGACGGTCTGGCGGGTGAGCCGGTTGACCCAGCCAGGGCTGGCCGAGCGCTCGGTGCCGTAGTACGCGAACGGCTCGGCGCCGGCCATCACCGCCGGTTCGTCCTCGTCGTCGGAGACCGCGGCGAGGTAGTCGACCCGGCCGGTGCGGTACTGCTCGGCGGCGGCCTCGGCGAAGTGCGCGAGCTGGGCCCGGTAGCCGTCGGCGCCCATCGCCGACCGCATCGCGGCGGGGTCGTTGTAGCCGCCGGCAATGCACGCGACGGCCTTGATCCGCGGGTCGAACGCGGCGAAGCGCAGCGCGTACCCGCCACCGAGGCAGATCCCGACCGCACCGATGCGTGCGGCGTCGACGGCCGGGTGGATCCCGAGCGCGCTGACCGCGTTACGCAGGTCGGCGAGTTTGCCCGCGGCGTCCTCGTGCTGGCGGGGTTCGCCGTCGCTCGCGCCGAAGTTGCGGTGGTCGAACGCCAGCGTCACGTAGCCGGCCGCGGTGAGGCGCTCGGCGTACCCGCCGACGACCTGTTCCTTGACGCCGGAGAGCGGACCGGTGAAGACGAGCGCGGGCCAACCGCCTTCCGGTGCCGGGCCGGACGGGACACGCAGGATGCCGGCCAGCGCCAGCCCATCGCTGTGGAACTCGAAATCTGTTTCGGTCACGCCACAGGATCGCACGTTATGCACAGGTCCGATTTCCGCCAGCCAGCGGCGTGGTCGCCGGGGCAGGATCAGTGACGTGACCGCGCTACTCGACCCCGATTTCTGCTACCGCGTCGCCCGCAGCCGCGACTCGCGGTTCGACGGGCAGTTCGTGCTCGCGGTGACGTCCACGGGTATCTACTGCCGTCCGAGCTGCCCGGCGATGACGCCGAAGCGCAGCAACGTCCGCTTCTACCGCACACCGGCCACCGCGCAGGCCGAGGGCTTCCGGGCCTGCCTGCGCTGCCTGCCCGACGCGGCGCCCGGCTCGCCCGACTGGGATCTGCGTGCCGACCTGGTCGGGCGGGCGATGCGTCTGGTCAGCGACGGTGTCGTCGAGCGTGACGGCGTCCGCGGCCTGGCCGAGCGGCTCGGCTACTCGGCCCGCCACCTCAACCGGCAGCTGATCGCCGAGCTCGGCGTGGGGCCGCTGGCCCTGGCGCGGGCCCGGCGGGCGCAGATCGCACGCACGCTCATCGAAACCACCGCGCTGCCGTTCGCCGAGGTCGCGTTCGCGGCCGGGTTCAGCAGCATCCGGCAGTTCAACGACACCGTGCGTGAGGTGTTCGCGGCGACGCCGAGCGAGCTGCGGGCGAAGCGCGGCGCGAAAGCGGTCGGCGGCCCCGGCCTGATCGGTCTCCGGCTGGCGTACCGGGAGCCGTTCGACGCCGGGGCGCTGTGGGCGTTCCTCGGCGCGCGGGCGGTGCCGGGCGTGGAGGAGTTCGACGGCGACACCTACCGGCGGACGCTCCGGCTGCCGCGCGGCGTCGGGTCGGTCGCGCTCACGCCGGCCGCCGGGCACGTCCACGCCGAGCTGGCCCTGGCCGACCTGCGCGATCTCGGCACCGCCGTGCACCGCTGCCGCCGCCTGCTCGATCTGGACGCCGACCCGGTGGCGGTCGACACCGCGCTGGCCACCGACCCGGTGCTCGGCCGACTCGTCGCCGCGCATCCGGGGCTGCGTGTGCCGGGCGCCGTCGACGGCACCGAGCTCGCGGTCCGCGCGGTGCTCGGCCAGCAGGTGTCGGTGGCGGCCGCACGCACGATTGCCGGCCGGTTGGCCGAGGCCTACGGGGAGGCGGTCGAGCCCGAAGGCGCACGCGTCTTCCCGTCGGCCGAGGCGCTGGCCGAACTCTCCCCGGCCGAGCTCCCGATGCCGGGCAACCGGGCCCGGTCGTTGCTCGCGCTCTGCGCCGCGCTCGCGAGCGGCGAGCTCGTCCTCGACTCCGGCACCGATCCGGCCGACGCGCTGGCCGCTCTCCAGGAAATCCCCGGCATCGGGGCGTGGACCGCCGGTTACATCGCGATGCGCGCTACCGGAGCCCCCGATGTGTTCCTCTCCGGCGACCTCGGTGTCCGGCGCGCCGCCGCGCGTCTCGGTCTGCCCGAGTCGCCGAGCGCGCTTGACGACCACGCGAGCCGCTGGCGCCCGTGGCGGTCGTACGCCGTGCTCCACCTGTGGCAATCCGAACTCCAGCAGTGAGAAAGGACGGACGTGATGTCCTCCCCGACCTACTACTCCACCGTCGACACTCCGATCGGCCCGTTCACCGCGGTCGAGACCGGCGGCACCGTGCTCGCCAGCGGTTGGACGAGCACGATCGAGGATCTGATCGAGATCATCCATCCGTCGTTGCGTCCGGCCGAGTTCGTGGCCAGGGCCGAGCTGGGCGACGTCACCAAGGCGATCGTCCAGTACCACGAGGGTGACCTCACGGCCGTCGACACGATCCCGGTACGCCAGAAATCCGGAGACTTCCTGCAGCAGGCGTGGGAGGTCCTGCGCACGGTGCCGCCGGGCTCGGCGATCACGTACACGGAGTACGCCCGGCTGGCCGGCAAGCCGGCCGCGATCCGGGCCGCGGCGTCGGCCTGTGCACGTAACGCCGCCGCGCTGTTCGTGCCGTGTCACCGGGTGTTGCGTCAGGACGGCACGCTCGGCGGCTTCCGCTGGGGCGTCCAGGTCAAGCGTCGGCTGCTCGATCACGAGGCTCGCACAGACGTTTGATTTCACGCGTGTCGCTGTCCGGTTGGTCGAACGATGCGTGCTTCACTGTGCGGGTTTCGCCGAGGTTCTACCGTGGATCTCGGACGTACACAGTGGAAAGTGAGCGCGCATGGTCATGGGGCCTACCCATGCCATCTCCGGAGCGGCCGCCTGGTTGGTCGGCTCCGCGGTGGCGGCCCAACTCGGTCATTACATGCAGTCGCCGATCGAGCTGACGACCTACACGGTCGCGTGCGCCGGGGCCGCGTTACTGCCTGACCTGGATACCTCGGGCAAAGTGACCAAGAACAAGGGTGGGGCCACGGTAGCCCGCACCTTCGGCGTGGTCTCGCTATTCCTCGCCGAATGCGTGGAGAAGTTCTCGCTCGGCGTTTACAAGCTCACCCGCTCGAAGCGTGACGGCAAGCGCAGCAACGGCCACCGCACGTTCACGCACACCTGGCTGTTCGCGGCCGGGCTCGGTGCCGGCACGGGTTACCTGGCCGAGCAGTACGGCAAGACGGCCGTGGCCATCGCGCTGTTCTTCCTGTTCGGGCTCGGCATCCGCGGGCTGATGGCCGACGCGGTGAAGGCCTCCGGGTGGATCATCGTCACCGCGCTGTCCGCGACCGCCGCGTACGTCGCGATCGACACGCTGCCGGCCGACCGGGGCTATCCGCTGCTCGGGCTCTCGGTCGGCATCGGCTGCGTGGTGCACACGTTCGGCGACATGATCACCAAGGCGGGCTGCCCGGTGCTCTGGCCGCTGCCGATCCGCGGGGAGCGCTGGTACGAGGTCGGCATGCCCGACAAGATCGCGGTCCGGGCCGGTGGCACAGTGGAGCGCACGGTGCTGGTGCCCGCGTTCACGGTGCTCGCCGTGCTGGGAGTGATCGTCAGCGTGCCGGGCGTCGCCGCCCTGCTCAGCCGGCTGCTCGGTCAGCTCTCCTCCACATAGTGAGACGCTATTCCTGAATCGTGAGAACACCGATAGGGTCGCAGGCATGAGCACGCAGACCTGGGATGCCGCGCTGTACGACCGCCACCACGGTTTTGTCGCCTCGTACGGGCAGGATCTGCTCGAACTGCTGGCCGCGCTCCCGGGCGAGCGGGTGCTCGACCTGGGGTGCGGCACCGGCGATCACGTGGCGTTGCTGCGGTCGCGCCGGGTGGTCGCCGACGGGGTCGACGCCAGCGCCGAGATGATCGCGCGCGCCGAGGAGAAGTACCCCGACTTCCCGTACTTCGCGGTCGCGGACGCCCGGAAGCTGGGCGTCGAGGGCCGGTACGACGCGGTGTTCTCCAACGCCGTGCTGCACTGGGTGCCGCAGCCGTGGCGGGTCGCCTCCTCGGTGGCCAAGGCGCTCAAGCCCGGCGGCCGGTTCGTCGCCGAGTTCGGCGGCTCGGGCAACGTCGGCACGATCATCGGCGCGGCGCAGGACGTCCGGGTCGAAGCGGGCCTGCCGGCCGCGAAGACGCCCTGGTACTACCCGTCGGTGGCGCAGTACGCGAGGGTGGTCGAGCGGGCCGGGCTCGAGGTGCGCTCGGCGTGGCTCTTCGACCGCCCCACCGTGCTCGACGGCACGGCCGGTCTGGAGAACTGGGTGCGCATGTTCGCCGGGTTCCTGCTCGAGGGTGTCGACGAGGCGGTGTTCTTCCGGAAGCTCGAGGAGCGCGTGCACGAGGTGCTCTGGCGCAACGGGGCCTGGTGGGCCGATTACCGCCGGCTCCGGATCGTCGCGGTGAAGTAGAAAACCGCTGGTTCCGCTCGTCATTCTGTAAACGAGTGAGGAGAGAGCCGTGGGACGACAGGTCGTGCACTTCGAGATCATCGGCGCGGAGCCGGCGAAGCTCCGCGACTACTACGCCGCGCTGTTCGACTGGGAGTACCGCGTCGGCGACGCCACCACCGACGAGGTCTCCCGGCCCGGTGAGTACGGCTTCGTCGAGGCGGGCACGGCCGGCCTCAACGGCGGGATCGGCGGGGGTGAGGGCCACCGGCCACGGGTGCTGTTCTACGTCGCGGTGCCGGACGTGGAGGCCGCGCTGCGCGACGCCGAGCGGCTGGGTGGCACCCGGGTGCTGGGGCCGGAGCCGGCGTCGGGCGAGTTCCGGGTCGGGCAGTTCGTCGACCCCGAGGGCAACCTCGTCGGCGTCGCGGGGCCACTGGGGTGAGGCCGTGAGCGAACTGGCCGGGGCGCGGCTGCGGCTGCGCCCGTTCCGATCGGCGGACGAGGCGGCCGTTCACCGGTACGCCTCGGACCCCGAGGTCACCCGGTTCACCGACTGGGGTCCCAACACCCCGGCCGACACCGCCGAGTTCATCCGCGCGGTCGTCGACCCGCCGGCCTCCGTGCATCCGTTCGCGGTGGAGCTGCGTGAGTCCGGTGAGGTGATCGGCGGCGTCGAGCTCCGCGTGCTCGGTGACGTCGGCGTCTTCGGGTACACGCTGGCGCGCGCGTACTGGGGCCGGGGTCACGCCACCGAGGCCGCACGGCTCCTCGTGGAGTACGGGTTCGGGTCGCTGGGGCTGGCACGGATCGAGGCGACGTGCTC
Source organism: Cryptosporangium japonicum (assembly GCF_039524755.1). Classification (NCBI taxonomy): domain Bacteria; kingdom Bacillati; phylum Actinomycetota; class Actinomycetes; order Cryptosporangiales; family Cryptosporangiaceae; genus Cryptosporangium; species Cryptosporangium japonicum. The sequence continues at coordinate 429,044 of NZ_BAAAGX010000046.1, read as the reverse complement.
GCCGCAGAACCTCGCGTCGGCCCGGGTGCTCACCAAGGCCGGGCTCCAGCAGGTCGACCACCTCGTCGACCACGTGCTCGTGCGTGGTGTCTGGCGCGACTCGCTGCTGTTCGCGATCGTCCGGAAGTAGGAAAGTTTTCTAGAAAATTTTCTTGGTTCTCGGTACGGTCGCGGCATGGACGCGAAGACGGTCGTGGTCACCGGCGCCAATCGCGGTATCGGGTACGCCGTCGCCGAGGAACTCGTGCGCCGCGGGTACCGGGTGGTGCTGGTCAGTCGCCGGGCGGGCGCCAGTGCGGCGGCCGCGGCCGCACTGGCGCCCGTCGCGTCCGGCCCGCCACCGGTCGCGGCGGTCGGCGACCTCGCGACGCTCAGCGGCATCCGGGCCGCGGCCGACACGATCCGGGACGCGTGCCCGCGGCTCGACGTGCTCGTGCACAACGCCGGTCTGTGGCCGTCCCGCCGCACGCTCACGGCCGACGGCTTCGAGGAGTCGTTCGCGGTCAACCATCTCGCCCCGTTCCTGCTCAACCACCTGCTCGAACCGGAGCTCGCCGCCGCGCGGGGCCGGGTCGTGCAGGTCAGCGCCGGGCTCTACGTCAAAGGCCGGGCCGATCCGGCGCGGACGCCCACCGGCGCGGACTTCAGCGGCCTGCGCACCTACGCCGACACCAAGCTGTGCAACCTCCTGCTGATGCCGCTGTTCGCGGAGCGCTGGGCCGACCGGGGGATCACGATCAACGCCGTCCACCCCGGCGTGATCCGCACCGGGCTCGGCGACCGCTCCGGCCCGATCGGCGTCCTGCTCCGGCTGGCCAAACGACGCTGGGCGACGCCCGCGGAGGGCGCCGGGCCGATCGTCCGTCTGGTCACCGAACCGACCGGCACCGGCGCCTACCACCACCTGGACGAACCGACGCCGCTGACCGCGCCGGCCACCGACCGGGCCCTGGCCGAGCGGCTCTGGAGCCAGGCGGCCGAACTGACCGGCGTGCGGGTCTGATGTCGCCCAAACAGCAGCGCGGCGCCGAGACCGCACAGCGGTTGCTCGACGCCGCGCTGGCCGTGCACGAGGACGGGTCCCCGTTCACCGTGCAGGCCATCAGCGCGGCCAGCGGCGTCAGCCTCGGGAGCCTCTACCACCACTTCGGCAGCGCCGACGGGCTCGCCGCGGCGCTGTACACGCGCTGCATGGGCGAGCTGCTGGCCGCGGTGGCCGCTCCGCTGAGCCCGGCGGTGTCGGCGGAGGAGGGGGTCAGGGCGATCGCCACGGCGTATCTGACGTTCGTCGCGGACCATCCGGCGGCGGCCCGGTTCGTGCACGCGTCCCCGGCGTCGGGCTACCTCGCCGCCCACGCCGGAACGATCGCCGCGGCGAAGAAACCGGCCATCGAGCCGGTCGTCGAGTGGGTCCGGTCGCACGTGCGGGCCGGCCGCGTCGTCGACCTGCCCGACGCGCTGCTGGAGATGCTGATCATCGGCCCGGTGGCGGAGACCGCCCGCCGGTACCTGGCCGGCGCACCCGGCATCGACCTGGCCGACGCGGCCCGCGTGCTGCCCGAGCGGATCTGGTTCGCGGTGCGGGCCTGAGAACTGTCGTACCCCCGGCGCAGGATGCGGTCATGCCTTTCGCCGACGAGCTACTGGGCGCACCCGCGCTGGCCGCGTTGACGCGTGCGCTGGCCGCGGCCGCACCGGGAAATCCGCTCACCGCGCTCCGCCGGGTGGAGCTGGGCGATCTCCCGCTCCGCGAGCGCAGCGACCTGATCCGTGACGCACTGCTCGCCGACCTGCCCGGCGGCTACGACCCGTTCGCGGCGACGATCAGGGCGGCGTCGCTGCGCGGCTGGGGCATCTGGCCCGCCACCACCGCCGCGGTCACCCGCGCGCTCGACGACGGCGGCGACGCGGCGTTCGTCGACGTGTTCGCACTGCTCGCCGAACTCACCCCGCGGCTGACCGGCGAGTTCGCGATCCGGGCGCTGCTCTCGCACGACCTCGACCGGGCGCTCCCGATCGTGCTGGCCTGGGCCCGGTCGCCCGACGAGCACGTGCGTCGGCTGGCGTCGGAAGGCACGCGCCCGTTCCTTCCCTGGACGAAACGCGTGCCGGCGATCCTGGCCCGGCCGCACGCGACGATCCCGATCCTCGCCGCGCTCTACCGCGACGAGAGCGAGTACGTGCGCCGGTCCGTGGCCAACCATCTCAACGACCTGAGCCGCCACCATCCGGAGCTGGTCGTCCGGACGGCCGCGGACTGGCTGGCGGCTCCCGACGAGAACACCGCGCGGCTGGTCCGGCACGCGCTGCGCACGCTGGTCAAGAAGGGTGATCCGGCGGCGCTGGCCCTGCTGGGCTTCACCACGGGCGCCACGCTCGACGTGGTCGGGCCGACGCTGGCGGCGGTGGAGGTCCCGTACGGGGGCGCATTGCACTTCACCGCGGCGGTCACCAACCTCACCGGTGAGCCGGCGGTCGTCGCCGTGGACTACGTCGTCCACCACCGGAAAGCCGACGGTCGGCTCACCGGGAAGACGTTCAAGCTCACCACCGCGACGCTGGCGCCGGGTGAGCGGCGGGAGATCTCGCGGAGCCATTCGTTCCGCGAGATCACCACCCGCCGCTACCACCCGGGGCTGCACGCGATCGAGCTCCAGCTCAACGGCGTCGTCGCCGGTCGTACCGAGTTCTCCCTGCTCACGCCGCCTGAGTCGTGATGGCGCTCCGCACCGCGGCGACGAGTTCCCCGGGCAGGTCGACCAGCCCGTGGTCGGCCCGTGCGTGCTGCCCCACCAGGGCCAGGATCTCGTCGTCGGTGTCACCGGCGAACACGGCCGTGCAGCCGCGGACGACGTCACCACAGGCGAAGTGCTTCATGAGCGGTCTCCGTTCGCAGGGGAGCCGCCCGGGCCGGGTGATGGGCGGCTCTGCCAGGATCGGCGCGCCGCGCCCGCGCCTGAGGCGTTCAGCTGTGAGCGGTGTCTCGGGCCCCGACGACGTGCCGTGTCAGCTCGTCCATCAGCACGAGCCCGATCACCTGGCCCCAGCCGTCGGTGCACACCACGGGGTCGAAGCGGTGGGCTGCTTCCCGGGTCAGCGCGCGCATCAGCACGTCCTCGGCCGCGTCCGAGGCGAGCACCCGCAGGCTCACCGGCAGCTGCCGGAACCCACCGTCCCGGGGGTCGGGTGCGAGCATCGCCACCGGCGAGCCGCCGGCATCCACCACCACCGTCGGCTCGGTCGAGGTGCCGGCGTCCACGCGGTCCGCGGTGGTGACGGCCACCTTGCTGAGCATCACGCTGGCGATCGCCTCGGTCGCCGCCACCCGGGAGGTCTCGGCCAGGATCCGCGAGCGCACCTCGTCGGCCAGCGGCACCATCTCGTCGGCCGGGCGGCCGAGCAGCCATCCCTGGCCGAGCGGTACGCCCATCCGGCAGAACGTCGCCAGCTCCCCGACGGTCTCGATGCCCTCGGCCAGCAGCCACGCGTCGAGCCGGCCGGCGAACTGTCCGAGCAGCTCGGCCAGCGCCGCGCGCGCCGGGTCACGGTCGGCGCCCGCGACGAGGGCCCGGTCGAGCTTCACCAGGTGCGGCCGCAGTTCGAGGATCTGCTGGAGGCCGGCGTACCCGCTGCCCGCGTCGTCGACGGCGATCAACGCGCCGGCGGCACGCAGGCGATGGGTCTGGGCCGTGATCGATTCCAGGTCACCGAACGCCACGTGCTCGGTGAGCTCGACGACCACCCGGGACAGGTCGGTGACGCTGCCGAACGCCTCGTCGAGCTCCGGCGAACCGAGCAGGTGCGGGCTGACGTTCACCGTGAGGAACGCGTTCGGCGGCAGCTCGCCGAGCCGGGAGAGGGCCCGGGTGATCACCACGCCCTCCAGGGCCGGGCCGAGCCCGTTCTCCTCGGCGGCGCCGAACCACTGATCGGGGGCGAGGCGGTCGCCGACGCCGGGAACCGGCGAGTCGATGCGTGCCAGCGTCTCGTAGCCGGCGACGGTGCCGCGGGCGAGGTCGGCGATCGGTTGGAACACGACGCGGATCTGCTCGGGCGCGGCCAGCACCTCGGTGATCGCGGTGCGCCAGGCCCGCTGGCGCCGGATCGCGGCCGGGTCGGGCGGCATGGTCGGGCGCGAGCGGATCTTCTGGCCACCCCACCACGAGGTGGAGTCGTCGAGCGGGTCGTAGCCCGGCTCGGCGAGGCCCGTCACCGGAGGGCTGCTCATCCGGCCGACTCTTCACCCGCGTCGCGCATGCCCTCGCCCTGGTCTCCCGTGGTCACACCTCGGGTAGCCCATCGGGCCGAAAACACAAAACCTGAGAGATGCGGGGCCCATGGCCCCGATCTCCCAGGTCAGTGCAGGTCAGACCTGCGTACCGGCGTCCGCGGCCTCGGTGTCCTCGGCCTGCTTGCGCACCTCGTCCATGTCGAGCTCACGCGCCTGGCCGATCAGGTCCTCGAGTACGTCACCGGGCAGCGCACCCGGCCGGGCGTAGAGCACGACGCGGTCGCGGATCACCATCAGCGTCGGGATCGACTGGATGTCGAACGCGGCGGCCAGCTGCTGCTGGGCCTCGGTGTCGACCTTGCCGAACACGATGTCCTCGTGAGTCTCGGAGGCCTTCTCGAACACCGGCGCGAACTGGCGACACGGGCCGCACCAGCTAGCCCAGAAGTCCACCAGCGTGATGCCATCGCGCGCCAGCGTCTCGTTGAAGTTCTCGGTGGTCAGTTCCACCGTGGCCATCAGTGTCTCCCTCGGTTGTCGCTTGTCGTGTCAGAACAACGCGGCAGGCGGTCAGATCCTTCCTTGAGTGCCCCGTCCGACCGATCCGGGAACCTCTGGCAGGCTGAAGCGGTGGTCACCCCTCTGCTGATCGTCGTCGGCGCAGCGATCGTCAACGACCGCGGTCAGGTGCTGGCCGCCCAGCGCGCCGAGCCTCCCGCGCTGGCCGGAGGCTGGGAGTTCCCCGGCGGCAAGGTCGAGCCGGGAGAGCGCGACGAGGCCGCGATCGTCCGGGAATGCCGGGAGGAACTCGGCGTGGAGGTCGAAGTCGTCGAGCGGCTCGGCGGCGACCTGCCGCTGGAACGCGACCGGGGCGTGCTCCGGGTGTGGATCGTGCGTCTCGTCGCCGGAGAGCCCACCGCACTCGAACACGCGGCGCTGCGCTGGCTCGACGCCACCCAGCTCGACGACGTCGCCTGGCTGCCCGCCGACGCGCCGCTGATCGACGAGCTACGCGTCCGTCTGGCGAGGGTGTGACGTGTCGGTTCTGATCACGACGACGCTGATCCACGCCCCGGCGGCGCTGGTGTTCGACCTCGCGCGGGACGTGCGCGAGCACACCGCCGCGCTGGTGCACACCGCCGAGCGCACCGTCGCGCCGGGCCGGGTGAGCGGGCTGCTGGAAGCCGGTGACCTGGTGTGTTTCCGGGCCCGGCACTTCGGGCTCCCGCTGGCGCTGGACGCGCGGGTGGTGGAGGTCGACGCCCCGCGCCGGTTCAGCGACGAGCAGGTGCGCGGTCCGTTCCGCACGCTGCGTCACGATCACGTGTTCGCCGAGACCGGCGCCGGGACGCTGGTGACCGACCGGATCGTCTGGGAGTCACCGCTCGGCCTGCTCGGCCGGGTCGCCGACGAGGTGGCGGTGCGGCGTCAGCTCCTCTCGATCCTGATCGCGCGCAACGCCCACCTCAAACGGCGGGCCGAGGTCAGGGCAACGCCCTAGCCTTCGACAACGTGGCGGCGGCGAGTTGCACGGCCGAGTTGCGCGTGCGCTCGCCCAGACGCCAGGGCTCGATGGTCGAGCCCGTCGCCAGGTGCCGGTCGTAGGGCAACAGGGCCGGAACCACGCCGAACGGGGCGAATGCCTCGGCGGTGCGGTTCAGGTCGATGCTCACGGCCTGGGGGGACATCGCGGTCAACGCGATCGTGGCCTGCTGGAGGCGCTGCGGGTTCCACTCGCGGATCCACTCCAACGCCCGCCGGGCGCTCACCACGCCGTCGATGCTCGCCGGGGTGGCGAGCACGATCGCGTGCGCGTCGGAGAGCACGGCCTGGTTGAGCGGCGTCACCATGCCCGCGCCGGCGTCGACGACCGTGACGGCGAAGTACCGGCTGATGCCGTGCAGCACGCCGAAGTAGGCGTTGGGCGCCACGGTTTCCGGGGCGGCGGAACCGCGTTCGCCGGAGAGGATCCAGGCACCGGACTGGCTGCGGCCGAGGCACCGCTCGGCTTCGTCGAGGGTCGACCAGACGCGGGGTACCCGGCCGAGGTTGGCCAGCGAGGTGGGGGAGTTCGCGCCCAGGCGTAGGCCCAGTGAGCCCAGGTCGGGGTCGGCGTCGACCGCGAGCACCCGGTCGCCGCGGTGGGTGGCGTAGGCGCTGACCAGCAGTGCGGCGACGGTGCTCTTGCCGGAACCGCCGCGGATGCCGAGCACGGCGATGCGGCGGCCGGTGGTGACCGGTGCGGCGAGTTCGCCGGCGACGTCGTCGGCTCCGCGGGTGTTGCGGCCGGCGCCGCGGACGCTGCTGCGCAGGCGCTGGAGGCGGCTGTCGGCGTGTTCGGGCATCGGGAGCAGGCCCGACGGGGTCCACTGCTGCTGGACGGGCGTCGCGTCGGGGCCGAAGACCTTGGAGGGGCCCTGGGGCAGGGGAGGCTGCCCTTGCGGTGCCCCCTGTGGTGCCCCCTGTGGTGCCCCCTGTGGTGCCCCGCCTCCGAAGCCACCGCCCGGCTGCGGCGCGCCCGGCGCACCGGGCATCTGACCCCCCGGAACCGGCCCGGCCGCACCCGGTACCCCGGGCATCTGACCCGCGGGCATCTGAGCCGGAAGCATCGGCGCCCCGGGCATCGGCGCCCCGGGCATCGGCGCCCCAGGCATCGGCGCCCCAGGCATCTGAGCTGCGGGCGGCTGGGCCCCGGGCATCGGAGCCCCGTTGACCAGGCCTTCCGGCACCTGCGTTCCGGGCATCGGAGCCCCGGGAACCGACGAGCCCGGTAACGCCGTCACGCCGGCACCGCCGACCCCCGGCGAACCGGCCCCGGGCACCGGAAACCCCGGCGTACCCCCGCTACCCGGTACACCCGAGACCGGAGCCCCGGGCGCCGGTAACCCCGGGACCGCACCGTTCGCGGGCGGAAAACCCGCCGGATACGGCGCCGGCAACCCACCGTCAGCGGCCGGGTACGGGGCGGGAAAGCCCGTTTCCGGCGCGTACCCGGCGCCAGGAGGAAACGGCTGGCCCGGGGCCGGCGCCGGGAACCCATTCGGATCGAGCGGCGGCGTCGCCCCCAGCGGCGGCAGCGGCGGGAACGAGGTGGCGGGCGGAACGGCCTCGGGCGCCGCACTCTCCGCGCCCGGCGCACCGTTCTGCGTCGGGATCAACGACGGCAACCCACCGGGCGGAAGCATCGTGGTGGCCTCCGCACCGGGCTCGTCCGCGACCGGTGGGAACGCGGTCGGAATCGGCGCGGTGACGCCTAACGCGGCCGGATCGACCCGCTGCGTCGCCGTCGAATCATCCGGATCGAGGTCCGGTCCAGCACTGGTTTGATGGCCGTTGACGCTGGTGGACTCAGGTGCGAGGTCTCGCAGGACCGACCCTTGCCAACCCTGTCGACCCGGCTCGGAACTCGTCACGGTGCGGCCTTCCCGTCCTCTCCGACTACCGCAGTCAGGCTAACGAACGGATCTTCGGAAGTCCCATTCCGGCGGGAAAGTGCACCCCGGAGTGCGGTACGGCACGCGGAGTCGGCCCGCCGGGTGGTCTCCGGGAGCCGATAGCCGACGCTCAGCGCGAGCGTCAGTGCGCACGCCGTGTCGAGGTCGGTGCGGTGACCGATCGAGACGTACACCGGCTTGACGCCGTCCCGGGTGCGCAGCACACGCCCGATGACCTCGGTGCCGTCCCGGAGATCGGCGGTGTCACCGCGGCGACCGCCGACGGCGCCCTCGGCGCGTCCGACGAACGGCGTTTTGGCGACGCCGACCGCGGGGAGGCCGGTGAGCACGCCGAGGTGGCAGGCGAGGCCGAACCGGCGCGGATGCGCCCAGCCGTAGCCGTCGCAGACGAGCACGTCGGGCTGGACGTCCAGCTGGTCGAGCGCCGCGCGGAGGATCGGGATCTCGCGGAACGCCAGCAGCCCGGGCACGTAAGGGAACGCGGCCCGGCCGACGACGGTGGCCTCGGCGACCGGCTGCCTGCTGGCCACGTCGAGCACGACCACGGACCCGGCGATCAGGTCCGATCCGGTGTCGTACGCCACGTCGACGCCGGCGGCCAGGCGCAGCGCGTCGAGCGGCGGCCCCGAGCGGAGGACCCGGTCGCGCAGCGCGTCCTGCACGGCGACGGCTTCGGCCTCGGTGGTGGGCCAGTCGGGCATGCACCCCAGATTATTCGGGTGCCTCCGGTCGTACCCCTCTGCCACTGTGCCGGAATGCCGACGCCCGCGCAGTACCTCGACACCTTCGCCCGGCGCGAGGCCGCGGGCGAACCCGTCGACTTCCTGTTCTTCTGGAAAGCGCTGCCCGGAGCGAACGGGCCGGGCTGTCTCAGCCAGTGGTGGCAGCAGCCGTTCACGGTCGACGGCGTGGAGTACGGCAGCGCCGAGCACTGGATGATGGCCGGGAAAGCGCGGCTGTTCGGTGACGACGAGGCGCTCGCGAAGATCCTGGCCGCCGAGCACCCGGTGCTCGTGAAGAAACTGGGCCAGTCGGTGCGCGACTTCGACGAGAAGGTGTGGAAGGCGCACCGCTTCGAGATCGTGGTCGAGGGCAACCGGGCCAAGTTCCGCGCCCCGGAACTCGCGGCCTACCTGCGTGGCACCGGGGAGAAACTGCTGGTCGAAGCCAGCCCGCTCGACCGTATCTGGGGCATCGGCCTGGCCGAGGACCACCAGCACGCCCGCGTTCCGTCGAAGTGGCGTGGCCTCAACCTGCTCGGGTGGGCCCTGATGGAGGTCAGGGCCCACCTCGGCGACGACTAGCTCTTCCGGCGGCCGATCTTCGAGCCCAGCCAGGTGATCGGGTCGTACTTGCGGTCGACGACGCGTTCTTTCATCGGGATGATCGCGTTGTCGGTGATGTGGATGTGCTCCGGGCACACCTCGCTGCAGCACTTCGTGATGTTGCAGTACCCGATGCCCTGGGTGGCCTGGGCGAACTCTTTGCGGTCCGGCTTGGCGTCCAGCGGGTGCATGTCCAGCTCCGCGGCCCGGATGAACAGGCGCGGGCCGGCGAACGCCTGCTTGTTCTCGTCGTGGTCACGCACGACGTGGCAGGTGTTCTGGCAGAGGAAGCACTCGATGCACTTCCGGAACTCCTGCGACCGCTCGACGTCGACCTGCTGCATCCGGTACTCGCCCGGCTCCACCCCCGGCGGCGGCGCGAACGCGGGCATCTCGCGCGCCTTCTGGTAGTTGTACGAGACGTCGGTAACCAGGTCACGGATCAGCGGGAACGTCCGGATCGGAGTGACGGTCACGGTCTCGCCCTCGGCGAACGTCGACATCCGGGTCATGCACATCAGCCGCGGCTTGCCGTTGACCTCGGCCGAGCACGACCCGCACTTGCCGGCCTTGCAGTTCCACCGCACGGCCAGGTCGGGCGTCTGCGTCTGCTGCAGCCGGTGGATGACGTCGAGGACGACCTCGCCCTCGTTGACCTCGACCTCGTAGTCGTGCAGCGCCCCGTCGGCCTCGGCGGCCGTGATCGTCTCGTCGGGACGGCCGGCGCCGCGCCAGACCCGGAACTTCGCCTGGTACCCCATCAGCCCCTGCTTCCCTCGGAGTGGCTCCTACCGACCGCGTCGCCGGTGGTACTGCGCTCGTCCGCGACGGTCTCGGGCGACGAGTCGCGCGAGGTGTCCTCGGACGGTTGCCGAGCGGCAGCGACGACCGCGGGCGGTGCCTCCGGCGAGGAGGCCAGCACGGAAAGCTCCTCGTCGGTGAGGTACTTCGACAGCTCCGTCCGCTCGAACAGCGAGAGCAGCTCGACCGGCATCGTCGGCAGCGGCTGCTCCCGGACGGTCACGCCGGGCTCGTCCTTGGCCAGCGAGCAGATCAGGTTGCGCTGCCGCCAGTGGGCGGACATCTCCGGGAAGTCGTCCCGGGTGTGCCCACCGCGGCTCTCCTCGCGGATCAACGCGGCCCGTGCCACGCACTCCGCGACGACCAGCAGGTTGCGCAGGTCGAGCGCAACGTGCCAGCCGGGGTTGTACGTCCGCCCGCCGACGGCCGACACCGTCGACGCCCGCTCCCGCAGCGCGACCAGCGTGGACAGGGCGTTCTCGATCTCCGGCGCCTTCCGGATGATGCCGACCAGTTCGTGCATCGTCTTCTGCAGGTCGAGCTGCACCTGGTAGGGGTTCTCGCCGTCCTCGCGGGACAACGGCGCCAGCGCGAACGACACCGCGGCCTCGACGTCGGAGTCGAGCACGGACGGACGCCCCTCCAGGCCGGTGACGTACTCCGCGGCGTACGAACCCGCGCGACGCCCGAACACCAGCAGGTCGGAGAGGGAGTTACCGCCCAGCCGGTTGGAGCCGTGCATGCCGCCGGACACCTCACCGGCCGCGAACAGCCCGGAGACGCCCACCGCGGCCTGCGAGTCCGGGTCGACCTCGATCCCGCCCATCACGTAGTGGCAGGTCGGGCCGACCTCCATCGGCTCGGCCGTGATGTCGACGTCGGCCAGCTCCTTGAACTGGTGGTACATCGACGGCAGGCGGCGCCGGATCTCGTCGGCCGGCAGCCGCTTGGAGACGTCCAGGTAGACCCCGCCGTGCGGGGAACCGCGCCCGGCCTTCACCTCGGAGTTGATCGCGCGCGCGACCTCGTCGCGGGGGAGCAGTTCCGGGGGACGCCGGTTGTTGTCGGCGTCGGTGTACCAGCGGTCGGCTTCTTCCTCGCTGGTCGCGTACTTGTCCTTGAACACGTCCGGGATGTAGTCGAACATGAAGCGCTTGCCCTCGGAGTTCGTGAGAACCCCGCCGTCACCGCGGACCGACTCGGTCACGAGGATGCCCTTGACCGAGGGCGGCCAGACCATCCCGGTGGGGTGGAACTGCACGAACTCCATGTTGACGAGCGTGCCGCCGGCCCGCAGGGCCAGCGCGTGGCCGTCGCCGGTGTACTCCCACGAGTTCGACGTGACCTGGAACGACTTGCCGATGCCGCCGGTCGCCAGCACCACCGCGGGTGCCTCGAACAGCAGGAACCGGCCGTCGTCACGCGCGTAGCCGAACGCCCCGGAGATCCGGTCGCCGTCCTTGAGCAGCTCGCTGACCGTCACCTCGTGGAACACCCGCAGGTACTTCTCGAAGTCGCCGTGCTCGCGCTGGTCGTCCTGCTGGAGGCTGACGATCTTCTGCTGCAGCGTCCGGATCAGCTCCAGGCCGGTGCGGTCGCCGACGTGCGCGAGCCGCGGGTACTCGTGGCCACCGAAGTTGCGCTGGCTGATCTTGCCGTCCTTGGTGCGGTCGAAGAGCGCACCGTAGGTCTCCAGCTCCCAGATCCGCTGCGGCGCCTCGCGGGCGTGCAGCTCGGCCATCCGCCAGTGGTTGAGGAACTTGCCTCCGCGCATCGTGTCGCGGAAGTGCACCTGCCAGTTGTCCTTGCTGTTGACGTTGCCCATGGCGGCCGCCGCGCCGCCCTCGGCCATCACCGTGTGGGCCTTGCCGAACAGCGACTTGCAGATGATCGCCGTCCGCATGCCCTGCTGGCGTGCCTCGATCGCCGCGCGCAGACCGGCGCCACCGGCGCCGATCACCACGACGTCGTACGAATGCTTCTCGATGTTGGTCATTGCACTCACCCGACGAATCGCAGATCGGAGAACCAGCCGGCCGACACCGCCATCACGTAGAAGTCCGTGAAGGCGAGCGTGCCGAGCGTGAGCCACGCCAGTTCCTGGTGCTTGCCGTTGAGCCGCGACACGAACGTCCAGGCCCGGTAGCGCACCGGGTGCTTGGAGAAGTGCTTGAGCCGCCCGCCGACGATGTGACGGCAGGAGTGGCACGACAACGTGTACGCCCAGAGCGCGACGACGTTGGCGAGCAGGATCACGTTGCCCAGCCCGAAACCGAAGCCGTCACCCGACCGGAACGCCGCGAACGCGTCGAACGTGTTGATGATCGAGATCAGGAACGCGGCGTAGAACGCGTAGCGGTGGGCGTTCTGCCCGAGCAGCGGGAAGCGGGTCTCACCGGTGTACTTCGTGTGCGGCTCGGCCACGGCGCAGGCCGGCGGCGAGAGCCAGAACGACCGGTAGTACGCCTTCCGGTAGTAGTAGCAGGTCAGCCGGAACAGCAGCAGGAACGGCAGGCTGAGCGCGGCGTACGGGATGAACCAGACGTCCGGCAGCACCCGCCCGAAGTGCGCGGCCTCCGGCACGCAGCCGTTGGAGACGCAGGGCGAGTAGAACGGCGTCAGGTAGTGGTAGTCGTCGACCCAGTAGTACTTCTGCATGAACGCCCGCACGGTCGCGTAGGCGATCCAGGCCACCAGGCCCAGGACGGTCAGCAGGGGTGTCAGCCACCAGCGGTCCGTGCGCAGGGTCCGCGCGGTGATCTTCGCGCGGGCGCGAGGCTCGGGGGAGACAGCAGCTGGGGGAATAGGGGGTGCACTCATGCCTGGGGTGGCTCCTGTGAAGTTATGTGCGTGGCCTACCTGCGGCCGCCGAGGCCTTCGTCGTCACAATCGCGCCAGAGATCCGGTGGATACGGCGTGTCGGACACGTAGTGGAGGCGAGCTTCCTCGGCTCGAGCCGGCGGTAGCTCGCCGATCTCGTCCAGGTCTTCGATGAGCCGGCGGACGTCGCTCACGAGCCGCCGCACGCCGAGCGTTTCGGTGTGCTGGGCCTGTAGCTGACCGACTGCCCGGTCGAGTTCGAGAAGCGCGCGCCTGACCTGCGCGAGCTCCGTGGTTTCGTTCGCACGCACCGACATCGTGACCACCTCCGTGGCGCCTCGACGCGGTTCGGGGACGCCGGGCAACGTCAGCCCGCCGGCGCCCCTGTGCGCGTCGACCCTACGTACCGGCAGTCTGCCGTGATCCATCCCACACGGGAAGCGTTTACGTCTAACCGGCGCGGCGCGATTGGGACTTAATCGAGCAAAGTCCGAATCAAGTAGTCACGGAATCAGTTCAGCCGGTGACGAGTGCATCGATCTCGGACGCCAGGTCGAGATCCTTCGCGGTCACCCCGCCGGCCGAGTGGGTGACGAGTGCGAACGTCACCGTCCGCCACCGGATGTCGATGTCGGGATGGTGGTCGCGGGCCTCGGCGACGACCGCCACCCGGTCGACGAGCGCGATCGCCGCCGGGAAGGACTCCGCCTCCACCGTTCGCCGGATCCCGGTGGGGTCACCGGACCACTCCGGCAGCGTCGCGAGTCCGGCGGTGACTTCCTCGGCACTGAGCGTCGTGACAGCCATGGTCCGACCGTGGCCCGCCGCGGCGCCGCGGGCAACCCCGGCCGTCGCGGCGGGGTGAAGCAGCGGTGTAAAGAGGCAGCGGCGGAGCCCCGTAGAATGGGATTTGGCCCGGTGTCATCTGCGTCGCGGGCGAACCCCGAACCAACTCAGGAGTGACCTCGTCATGCCCGCCCAGTCCGAGGACACGGTGCTGTCCCGCCGCGAGGATCTGCGCAACGTCGCGATCGTCGCGCACGTCGACCACGGTAAGACCACGCTGGTCGACGCCATGCTCTGGCAGTCCGGTGCGTTCAGTGAGCACCAGAGGGAGCAGGGGGACGTCGACGACCGGGTCATGGACTCGATGGACCTCGAGCGCGAGAAGGGCATCACCATTCTCGCGAAGAACACGGCCGTGAAGTACGGCGACACGACGATCAACATCATCGACACCCCCGGCCACGCCGACTTCGGTGGTGAGGTCGAGCGCGGCCTGTCGATGGTCGACGGCGTGCTGCTGCTCGTCGACGCCAGCGAGGGCCCGCTCCCGCAGACCCGGTTCGTGCTGCGCAAGGCCCTCGAGGCCAAGCTGCCGGTGATCCTGGTCGTCAACAAGGTCGACCGGCCCGACTCGCGCATCGCCGAGGTCGTCGACGAGGCCTACGAGCTCTTCCTCGACCTGGACGCCGACGAGCACCAGATCGAGTTCCCGATCGTCTACGCCAGCGCGAAGGCCGGCCGGGCCTCGCTCGAGCGGCCGGCGAACGCCAGCCTGCCCGACAGCGAGAACCTCAAGCCGCTGTTCGACGCGATCCTGGAGACGATCCCGGCGCCGAAGTTCAACCCGAGCGTCCCGCTGCAGGCGCACGTCACGAACCTCGACTCGTCGCCGTACCTGGGCCGCCTGGCGCTCTGCCGGGTGCACAACGGCACGATCAAGAAGGGCCAGCAGGCCGCCTGGTGCCGGGCCGACGGCTCGATCGAGCGGGTCAAGATCACCGAGCTGCTGATGACCGACGCGCTCGAGCGCAAGCCGGTCGAGTCGGCCGGCCCCGGGGACATCATCGCGATCGCCGGCATCCCCGACATCACGATCGGCGAGACGCTCGCCGACCCGGAGGACCCGCGTCCGCTGCCGGTCATCACGGTCGACGAGCCCAGCATCTCGATGACGATCGGCATCAACACCTCGCCGCTGGCCGGCGAGAGCGGCAAGAAGCTCACCGCCCGCCTGGTCAAGAGCCGGCTGGACGCCGAGCTCGTCGGCAACGTGAGCATCCGCGTGCTCAACACCGAGCGGCCCGACACCTGGGAGGTCCAGGGCCGCGGTGAGCTGCAGCTGGCCGTCCTGGTCGAGATCATGCGCCGGGAGGGCTTCGAGCTCACCGTCGGCAAGCCCCAGGTCGTCACCCGCGAGATCGACGGCAAGGTGCACGAGCCGATGGAGCGGCTGACCATCGACATCCCGGAGGACTACCTCGGGGTCGTCACGCAGCTGATGGCCCTGCGCAAGGGCCGGATGGAGCAGATGGTCAACCACGGCACCGGCTGGGTGCGGATGGAGTACCTGGTTCCGGCGCGTGGCCTGATCGGCTTCCGCACCGAGTTCCTCACCGACACCCGCGGCACCGGCCTGCTGCACCACGTGTTCGAGAAGTACGAGCCGTGGCACGGTGAGCTGCGCACCCGGCCGACCGGCTCGCTGGTCGCCGACCGGCGGGGCCCCACCACCGGGTTCGCGCTGGCGAACCTGCAGGAGCGGGGCGTGATGTTCGTCGGCCCCGGCACCGAGGTGTACGAGGGCATGATCGTCGGCGAGAACTCCCGGTCCGACGACATGGACGTCAACCCGACCAAGGAGAAGAAGCTCACCAACATGCGCCAGTCCTCCGGCGACGTGCTGGTGCCGCTGATCCCCTACCGGCAGATGTCGATGGAGCAGGCGCTCGAGTTCTGCCGCGAGGACGAGTGCATCGAGGTCACCCCGGCCACCGTGCGGATTCGCAAGGTCGTACTCTCCGGTCACGAGCGGGAGAAGACGCGCGGCCGGCGCAAGTGGGCCAACCCACCGGCGTAATTCCGGTCTCATACCGCTCCGGGCCGCTGGCCCGGAGCGGTTTTGTTTTACCGGCCCGGTGCCGTTAGCGAATCGATACCGAAGTTAAATCCGTAGACGACACTGCTACGCGCTGTCGCGTCGGCTCAGCGCCCGTGATTGACCTGTTACACGATTGTGGGCTAGGGACGCCTCGCCGTTATGAACATTCGCGTAGCTTTTCGGCGGGGCGGCGCAGACCGGCATGTGCACGTCACAACGGGACGACCCGTCTGTGTTGCATGCTGCAACTTTGTGCTGACGCTCCGTAATAGAAGGAAGGAGAACGCCAGCGATGAGCCATGTCGGCGGCGATCGGCCCGCGACGGAAGCGGCCGGCGGCCTCAGCGGCCCCGGCCCCGTCCTGCCGCTCGACACGGAGGCGGTGCTCGCGCCGGCTGCCGGAGACGAGCCCGGCGAAACCGGGAGCAAGCAGCCCAAGGTTCAGGGTCGCTCGCCGGGGCAACTCGCCTGGCTGCGCCTGCGCCGCGACAAGATCGCGGTGGCCAGCGTCGTCGTGCTGGTGTTTTTCCTTCTGGTCGCGATCTTCGCAGACCTCATCGTGTCTGCCTACGGAATTAACAAGGACCAGCTCTTCGGCGACCAGCTCGACTCGATCGGCTATCCGCTCGGTTACCTGGGCGGAGTCAGCGGCGACCACTGGTTCGGCCTCGAGCCGCAGCTCGGCCGGGACATCTTCGTGCAGTTGGTCTACGGCGCCCGGACGTCACTCGGCATCGCATTCGCGGCCGCGGTGTTCAGCACGGTCCTCGGCGTGATCATGGGCCTGGTCTCGGGTTTCCTGGGTGGCTGGGTCGACTCGGTGATCAGCTGGATCACCGACCTGCTACTGGCGTTTCCCTTCATCATCTTCTCGCTCGCGGCAATTCCCATCATCAACACGTTGATCACGGGTTCCGTGCAGAAACAACCGAGCGTCGAATCACGCATCTACGTCGTCGTCGGCGTGCTCGTGACATTCGGCTGGATGAGCACGTCGAGGCTCGTCCGCGGCCAGGTCCTCTCGCTCCGCGAACGTGAGTTCGTCGACGCCGCGCGCGCGGCCGGCGCGGGAACCCGGCACATCATTTTCCGGCAGCTGCTGCCGAACCTGTGGGCTCCGATCCTGGTGACGTTCTCGCTGGCGGTCCCGCAGTACGTCACCACCGAGGCGGCGTTGTCGTTCCTCGGTATCGGTGTCACCGAACCGGTGCCGGACTGGGGTCGGATGATCTTCCGGTCCACCAGCTACGTGTCCGCCGACCCGGCGTACGCGTTCTTCCCCGGCATCGCACTGTTCTTGCTCGTGCTGGCGTTCAACCTGTTCGGTGACTCGCTGCGCGACG
Organism: Cryptosporangium japonicum; assembly: GCF_039524755.1. Classification (NCBI taxonomy): domain Bacteria; kingdom Bacillati; phylum Actinomycetota; class Actinomycetes; order Cryptosporangiales; family Cryptosporangiaceae; genus Cryptosporangium; species Cryptosporangium japonicum. The sequence continues at coordinate 412,185 of NZ_BAAAGX010000046.1, read as the reverse complement.
CACTTGATCCCCGGTCTGCGCGATGACCGGTTCCTTGGGAAGAAGAGAGGTACTCGTGCGACGACCAGTACGGATGCTGAGCGTCGGCATCCTTGCGGTGGCGCTCGCCGCCGCCGGATGCAGCAAAAACACCGGCGAGGACACCAACTCCGGTGAGACGACGAAGGCGGAGACGCAGACCGCCACGCTCGCGGAGAACTCGGACGGACCCGCTCCCGAGGTTTCCGGTGCCAAGAAGGGCGGCACCGTCACGCTGTACACCAGCGGCGACTTCGAGCACCTCGACCCGCAGCAGAACTACGTCGTGCCGTCGCAGACGACCGGCTCGAACCTGCTGTACCGGACGCTGACCCAGTACCGGGAGAACGGCGACGGCAAGCTGGAGGTCGTGGGTGACCTCGCCACGAACACCGGCGAGGAGTCCAACGGCGGTAAGACCTGGAAGTACACGCTGAAGGACGGCCTGAAGTACGAGGACGGCTCGGCGATCACCGCCCAGGACGTCGCGTACGGCATCGCCCGCTCGTTCAGCCCGGACCTGCCCAACGGCCCGCACTACATCCAGCAGTGGCTGGCCGGTAGCGCGGACTACAACGCGAAGTACAAGGGCCCGTACAACGGTGGCGCCAAGGTGCCGCCGAACGTGCAGGTGCCGGACGCGAAGACGATCATCTTCAACTTCCCGGAGGCCCACGCGGACACCCCGTTCGCGATGGCGCTGCCGACCGCGTCGCCGGTGCCGCCGGCGCGTGACACGAAGATCCAGTACGACAACCGGCCGTTCTCGTCCGGTCCGTACAAGATCCAGACGTACAACCGCACCCAGAAGATGGTGCTGGTGCGTAACGAGAACTGGGACCCGAAGACCGACCCGATCCGGCACGACTACCCGGACCAGTACGTGGTCGACTTCACCCGGACCGCGGAGCAGGCCAGCGAGTTGCTGATCTCCGACGCCGGTGCGGCCCAGACCGCGCTGACCTTCCAGGACATGACGATCCCCGCGAGCGTCTACCCGAAGGCCGTGGCGCAGGCCAAGGACCGGATCCTGACCGGCCCGACGCAGTACGTCTGGCAGATCAACTTCAACACCCAGCGGGTGACCGACCTCAAGCTCCGCCAGGCGCTGAACTACGCGATCGACCGCCAGGGTCTGCTCAAGGTGTGGGGCTCCTACGCCGGCGAGCCGGGTTCGACGCTGCTCTCGCCGACGACGTCGGGCTACGAGAAGTACAACGCCTACGACGGCGGCCCGACCGGCAACATCGAGAAGGCCAAGGAGCTGCTCGGCAACAAGACCGTCAAGCTCACCTACGCCTACCGCAACACCGAGCGCAACCAGGCGATCGCCGCGTTCCTGCGGAGCAGCCTGAAGCCGGCCGGTGTCGACCTCACGATCCAGCCGGTCGACGAGGACCAGTACTACACGGTCATCGGAAAGAAGAACAACCAGTTCGACATGTACATGTACGGCTGGGGTTCGGACTGGCCGGGAGCCGGAACGGTCATCCCGCCGCTGTGGGACGGCAAGCGGATCACGCCGGAAGGCAACAACAACACGGCGTACCTGAACGACCCGAAGACCAACGAGGAGATCGTCCGGATCCTCGGGCTGTCCGACCTGACCGAGGCCGACAAGGCCTGGGGCGCGCTGGACAAGGACATCATGACCCGCCTCGCGCCGACCATCCCGGTCATCTACGACAAGCAGACGACCCTGTACGGCTCGAAGATCGGCGGCATCTACCTGAGCAAGCCGTACGGCAACTCGGGTCTGAACAACCTGTACGTCAAGTAGTCACCACTGCTCCGGTCGGCCGCCGACTCGGCGGCCGACCGGAGCACCCGGCTGGGAGAGGTCCGTGGCCCGGTTCATCCTGCGGCGAGGCTCACTCGCGCTGCTGACTCTGTTCGGCGTGAGCGTCCTCACCTTTTTTATGTTCTTCGCGGTTCCGACCAGCCCGGCCGAACTGCAATGCGGTCGCGACTGCCGCCCCGCCCAGGTTCAGAACATCGAGAGGCAACTCGGCCTGGACCAGCCGCTCTGGACGCAGTACGGCCAGTACATGAAGGGCATCGTGGTCGGCCGCACGATCGGCCAGGGTGACACCGCGATCAAGTGCGAGGCGCCCTGCCTCGGCTGGTCGTTCCGCAGCAGTGAGGCGGTGTCCAGCATCGTCGGACGCGCGCTCCCGGTGACGATCTCGATCGTCCTCGGTGGAGCCGCGATGTGGGCGTTGCTGGGGGTCTCGCTCGGCTTCATCTCCGCGTTGCGCCGAGGTACCTGGATCGACCGGTCGGCGATCGGTTTCTCGCTCGCCGGTGCCTCGCTGCAGATCTACTTCGTCGGCCTGCTCTTGCAGGTGTTGTTCGTCTACACCCTGAAATGGCTACCGACGCCCACCTACACCAGTCCGTTCGAGAGTTTCGGCGACTGGATCGTCGGGATGATCCTGCCCTGGACGACGCTCGCGTTCCTCAACTCGGCGATCTACGCCCGGCTCACCCGCGCCCAGATGCTCGAGACCCTGTCCGAGGACTTCGTCCGCACGGCGCGGGCCAAGGGTCTGCCGTCGCGGCAGGTCTACCTGCGCCACGCGCTGCGCGCCGGTATCACCCCGATCGTCACGATCTTCGGTCTGGACCTGGGTGTGTCGCTCGGCGGTGCGGTCATCACCGAGAACGTGTTCGGCATGCCGGGTGTCGGGTTCACCGCGGCGGAGGCCGCGCGACAGTTGAACTTGCCGGTCGTCATGGCCACCGTGTTGCTGGCCGCGTTCTTCATCGTGTTGACGAACGTGATCGTCGACTGGCTCTACGCGTACATCGACCCGCGGGTGAGGCTCGGATGACTGACACAACCGAGGAAGAAGACTTCCTGCGCGTCGACGACCTCAAGGTCTCCTTTGCGACGATGGACGGCACCGTGCGGGCCGTCGACGGCGTGAGCTACGGCGTCCGCCGCGGCCAGACGCTCGGCATCGTCGGCGAGTCGGGCTCCGGCAAGTCGGTGAGCAGCATGGCGATCATGGGGCTGCACGACGCCAAGCGTGCGGAGATCACCGGAAGCATCACGGTCGGCGGACGGCAGATCGTCGGCTGCCCGGAGGAGGAGGTGCGGAAGCTGCGTGGCCAGACGATGGCCATGATCTTCCAGGACCCGCTCTCCGCGCTGCACCCCTACTACACGGTGGGTCGGCAGATCGTCGAGGCGTACCGGATCCACCACCCGAACGCGTCGAAGAAGGAAGCCCGTACGCGGGCGATCGAGATGCTCGACCGGGTCGGCATCCCGCGCCCCGACAAGCGCGTCGACAGCTACCCGCACGAGTTCTCCGGCGGTATGCGCCAGCGCGCGATGATCGCGATGTCGCTGGTCAACGACCCCGACCTGCTGATCGCCGACGAGCCGACCACCGCGCTGGACGTGACCGTCCAGGCCCAGATCCTCGACCTGCTCGAGGACCTGCAGCGCGAGTTCCACTCGGCGGTCATCATCATCACGCACGACCTCGGCGTGATCAGCCAGATCGCCGACGACGTCCTGGTGATGTACGCCGGGCGCGCGGTCGAGAAGGGCACCGTCGAGCAGGTGCTGCGCCGCCCGCAGCACCCGTACACCTGGGGTCTGCTGAACTCGGTGCCGTCGCTGCACGGCGACGCCGAGGCCGACCTCGTCCCGATCAAGGGCAGCCCGCCCAGCCTGCTCAACCGTCCGTCCGGCTGCGCGTTCCACCCGCGCTGCCCGTACGCCGGCCAGAACGGCGACCGCTCGTTCACCGACGTGCCGGAGCTGCTGCCGGTGCTGGACGACGTCGGGCACTCGGTGGCGTGCCACCTGCCGGCCGACCGCCGGCGCGAGATCTACCAGCGGGACATCGCGGAAGCAGGGGTGGCGCTGTGAGCGTCGAGGTGACCGAGACGTCGGTCGAGGACACGAAGCCCTCGCGGGAGGCACTGCTCTCCGTCCGTGGGCTCGCGAAGCACTACCCGGTGACCGGCGGGCTGTTCGGCGAGAAGGCCGTGGTGCGTGCCGTCGACGGCGTCGACTTCGACGTCGCGCCCGGCGAGACGCTGGGGCTGGTCGGGGAGTCCGGCTGCGGGAAGACCACGACCGGCCGGATGGTGATCCGCCTGCTCGAGGCCTCGGCCGGCTCGATCACGTTCGAAGGCAAGGACGTGACCAAGGCGAAGGGCCGGTCGCTGACGCAGCTGCGTCAGGACATGCAGATCATCTTCCAGGACCCGTACTCGTCGCTGAACCCGCGGCACACGGTCGGCCGCATCATCGAGATGCCGCTGAACGTCAACGGCATCGACCCGCCGGGCGGCCGCAAGAAGCGCGTCCAGGAGATGCTGGAGCTGGTCGGGCTCAACCCCGAGCACTACAACCGCTACCCGCACGAGTTCTCCGGCGGGCAGCGCCAGCGCATCGGCATCGCCAGGGCGCTCGTCGTGCAGCCGCGGTTCATCGTCGCCGACGAGCCGGTGTCCGCGCTCGACGTGTCGATCCAGGCGCAGATCATCAACCTGCTGCGCCAGTTGCAGAGCGAGCTGGACCTGGCGTTCCTGTTCATCGCGCACGACCTGGCCGTCGTCCGGCACTTCTCCCAGCGCATCGCGGTGATGTACCTGGGGAAGATCGTCGAGATCGGCGACCGCGAGGCGATCTACGAGCGTCCGTCGCACCCGTACACGCGGGCGCTGCTGTCCGCGGTGCCGGACGTGACGCAGCTCGGGAACGCCGACTCCAAGCGCATCCGGCTGACCGGTGACGTGCCGACGCCGCTCGACCCGCCGTCCGGCTGCCGGTTCCGCACCCGGTGCTGGAAGGCGCAGGACAAGTGCGCCCAGGAGGCGCCGCCGCTCACCATCAAGAACGGCGGCTCCCTCGCCGCCTGCCACTTCCCGGAAACCTAGTGGGCGGCCCGCCCAGAACGACGCTGCCAGGCGAGCGCGAACCCTTGAGTATCAGCTATACGCGGCGGATTCGCGCTCGACTGGCAGCGTCGCCCTGGGCGGGCTCCAGGTCAGAACCCAAGAGACTTCCGTAGGAAATCCAGCTGCAGGAGCAGCAGGTTCTCTTTCACGGTCTCGTCGGTGGCCATGTGGGTGATGCCGGTCAAGGGGAGCACCTCGTGGGGGCGGCCGGCGGCCAGGAGCGCCGAGGAGAGCTGCAGCGTGTGCGCCGCGACCACGTTGTCGTCGGCCAGGCCGTGCACGATCATCAACGGCCGCGAGAGCTTCCCCGCGTCCTCGATCAGCGACGAGCGGCGGTACGCCTCCGGGTCCTCGTCCGGCAGCCCGAGGTACCGCTCGGTGTAGAACGTGTCGTAGAGGATCCAGTCGGTCACCGGCGCGCCCGCGATACCGGCGTGGAACACGTCCGGACGCCGCAGCACCGCCAACGCCGCCAGGTACCCCCCGAACGACCAGCCGCGGATCCCGACCCGGCCGAGGTCGAGGTCCGGGTGCTCCTTCGCCAGCGCCAGCAACCCGTCGGCCTGGTCGTCGAGCACCGGCCCGGCGAAGTCGGAACGGATCGCGGTCTCGAACGACGGTGAGATGCCGGGCGTGCCCCGCCCGTCCACGATCACGACCGCGAAGCCCTGGTCGGCCCACCACTGCGGCTCCAGCCACAGCGACCCGGCGGCCATCACCTCCTGGTGGTGCGGCCCGCCGTACGGGTCCATCAGCACCGGCAGCCGCGTGCCCGGCACGTGGTCGCGCGGGTAGAGCACCGCCGCGGGCAGCCGCCGGTCGGTGACCCGGCTGAGCACCGGGTTCGCCGTGAACGGCGGCGCGGACGCGAACGACTCCAGCGCCCGGCTGCCGTCGACGACGTACGTGACGCCGACCGTGTCGAGCGTGCGCCGCACCTCCACCCGGGTGGAGCCACCCGACACCGCGCTGAACCAGCCGACGCCCTCGGTGACCTGACGGGCCACGCCGTCCGGCCCCACCCGGTACAGGTGGTTCTGCTCGGGCGCACCCTCGGTGCCCTCCACCAGCACGTCGGCGCCGTCCGGCCCGACGTAGCGCCGCACGTAGAGCCCGGGCGGCGTGGCCGGCACCCCGCCGACCAGCAGCTGCCTGGCGTCGCCCTGGTCGGTGCTCCACACCAGACGGCCGTCGCCCAGCAGCGCCGGGGTGCCCGGCAGGACCTCCAGCCACGGGGTGCCGGTGGTCTCCAGGTGGGTGGTGAGCTCGCCGGTGTCGGGGTCGGCGCCGAGCACCAGTGCCTTGGACTGGCGGCGGTCCATCACCGTGAAGAGTGGGCAGCCGCTGTCGTCCCAGCCGCCGGTGACCAGGTACGGGTACTGCTCGGCGTCCCACGCCAGCGGCAGCCGATCGCCGGCCAGCGCGACGATGTGCAGGCTCACCAGCGCGTTCGGGCTGCCGGCCTGCGGGTAGCGGATCGAGCCCGGCGCGCGGCCGGGCTGCGCGGGGTCGGCGATGTACCAGGTCCGCACCGGCGACTCGTCGACGCGCGCGGCGAGGATGCGCTCGCCGTCCGGCGACCACCAGTAGCCGCGGAAACGGTTCATCTCCTCGGCGGCCGCGAACTCGGCGACACCCCAGGTGACGCCGTCCTCGGCGACGAGCGTGCGGTCGGTCCAGGTGTCGTCGGAGCGCTCCACGACGTGCAGCGCGCCCCCGGTGACGTACGCGACGCGGTCGCCGCGCGGAGCGGGCCGCGGGTCCAGCACCGGCCCGGCCACCGGAAGCTCGAGCGGTGTGGGGTCGTCACCGGGGAGCAGCCCGATCCGGAACAGCTTCCCGCCGAGCGTGAACACCGCGCTGCGCATGTCCTCGTCGGTGGCGTAGGAGACGATGCCGCCGCCGGCCTCCCGGCGACGCTCACGCAGCGCTTTCTCCTCCGGCGGCAGGTCCTCGTCGTCGGAGTCGCGGAACGCCCGCGGATCGGCGACGATGCGCTCCGCGCCGCTGCCGACGTCGAGCACCCAGAGCGCGTGCACCGGGTCGGTGGGGCCGGCCGAGCGGAGGAACGCGACCCGCTCGCCGTCCCGGGAGACGGCCACCGTGCGGGGCGCTCCCAGCGTGAAGTTGCGGGTCCGGGCGGCCAACCGGGGGAACGACGTCTGCGCACTCACCACGCCATCCTAGGCTTGCCGCCATGAGCCTCCCCGCCCGACGACTACTACTGGTGCACGCGCATCCCGACGACGAGACGATCACCACCGGCGCCACGATGGCCCGGTACGCGGCCGAAGGTGCCCACGTCACGCTCGTCACCTGCACGCTCGGCGAGGAGGGCGAGATACTGGTGCCCGCGCTGGCGGGGCTCGCCGCCGACCAGGCCGACCAGCTCGGCGGGTACCGGATCGGCGAACTGGACGTCGCGCTCAAGGCGCTCGGCGTCAGCGACCAGCGGTTCCTCGGCGGCACCGGCCGCTACCGCGACAGCGGCATGATCGGCACCCCGCAGAACGACCACCCACGGGCGTTCTGGCGCGCCCCGGTGGAGGAGGCCGCCGCCTGGCTGGCCGACGTCATCCGGGAGGTCCAGCCGCAGGTGGTCGTCACGTACGACCCGGAAGGGCTCTACGGGCACCCCGACCACATCCAGGCCCACCGCGTGACGATGCGCGCGATCGAGCTGGCGGCCGACTCCTGGCGGGTGGCGAAGGTGTACTACCCCAGCGAGCCCCGGTCGCTGCTCGCCCGCGGCATCGAGACGTTCGCCACGTCGGCCGAGAACCCGTTCGCCGGTGAGCGCGACGTCGACCTGCTGCCGTTCGTCACCGCCGACGAGAAGCTCGGCGCGCGCATCGACGCGTCGGCGTTCGCCCTGGCCAAGCAGGCCGCGATGCGTGCGCACGCCACCCAGGTCGACCCGGGGACGTGGCTGCACGCGCTCGCCGAGAACCTCGGGGTGGAGCCGGTCGGCGTCGAGTACTACATCCGCGCGGTGGGCCACAGCAGCGGCGCGGGGCTGGAAGACGACCTGTTCGCGGGGCTGTAGATGGAGTGGCCGCTGCGGGTCGCCGCCGTGCTGGTGGGCACGCTCCTGGTCGTCACGACCGAGTTGATCGCCGCGTTCCTCACCCCGTTCCGCATCGGGACGACGCCGATCCCGATCAGCTGGGTGATCGTCGTGGTCGGCATCGTGCTCGGGCTGTCGGTCACCCGGTACGGCGCCGGGCACGGTGGCGCCACGATCATCCCGGCCGTGGCCTGGTTCCTCACGATCTTCCCGCTCTCCACCCGCACGTCCGAGGGTGACCTGGTCGTCCAGGGCGACTGGGTCGGGTACGGCCTCCTGCTCCTCGGGATGCTGACGATCGTCGTGACGTTGGCTGTGACCGTGGTAATTCCCAGGTCACCGCGGAACGTCGTGCCCTAACGTGTCGCGAATGCAGAACAGGTGGACCCGGGTCGGCGTCGTCGTCGCGGTGCTGATCGTGGTGAACTTCGGCGCGCGGCTGGTGCTGCGCCTCGCCAACGGCACCAGCGAGGACGTCGAACTCACGACCGCGTTGGTGTCGCTGGCCGCGATGGGCGTCGTCATCGCCGTCGCCGGTTTCCTCACCGCGCGCCGGTACCTCTGGGGCGTCACCGCCGGTGACCTGTTCTTCGACCTGGTGATCTCGGCGCTGCTGGTGACGCTCGTCGGGCCGTTCGTCTCCGGCGCGACGCCGTTCGGCTCCGGCGTCACCCAGTGGCTGCTCCAGTTGCTGGTCTGCCTCGGCGTGCTGCTCATCGGCTCGGCGATCGGTGTGCTGCTCGCGGTGGCGTTCGGCCTCGACCCGAAGAGCCGCGCCTGGGGCGCCTACGCCGCCCAGAAACCGCGCCGCCGCTAGGCCGCGCCGTAGTACCGGTACACGTGGTGCTGCGTGAAGCCCAGCTTCTCGTACATCGCGCGGGCCGCCGTGTTCTCCGGCTCGGTCTGCAGGTAGACGCTGTGCGCGTCGGCCCGGTCGAGCGCACCCGCCAGCAGGTGGGTGGCCAGACCGCGCCGCCGGTGGGCGGGATCGACCTCGACCGCCGTGATCCCGACCCACCCCTCGTCGACCGTGAGGCGGCAGATCGCGAGCGTCCGGCCGTCCTGGCGGACGGAGGCGAACCCGGGCGTCGCGGCGTTGCGCAGCACCTCCACGGCGACGTCGGGCAGCGCGGTGCCGCGGTAGTGGTACGCGGCCAGCCAGTCGGCGTCGGGTTCGCCGGTGATCGTCACCGGCGGCAGGTCTCTCGCCGGGAGCCGGAGGTCGGCGATCTCCGCGGTGAGCACCAGCGCACCGCGCAGGTCGCGCCAGCCGCGTTCCTCGAGCGATCGGGCGAGCCGCCGGGTGGCCGGCAACGGGAGCTGGAACAACGGCGGGAGCCCGCGGTCGGCGTACCAGCTCCGGACGAAGTTCAGCGCCTCGTCGAGCGGCACACCGGGGTCGCCCAGCGGGAGCACCGAGTTCGCGCGGCCCGTCCAGCCGCCGGCCGCGCGCAGGTGCCAGCCGCCGAGTTGCTCGGTGTCCGACCCCCGCCAGCCCAGCGCGGCGATGCGTTCGAGCTCCAGGTCCTTGACCCGCCGCGGCGGGATGCGTTTCGCGGCCACGATGTCAGCGACGGAAATCACTACCTCGGCGGTGGGCGTTCTCACCACCACGCACTGGCGTTCGGCGTCCAACTCGATAAGCTCGCCCAGAACGTCGCCGAACTGCGGTCGTTCGGCGTCAGGGCCGGTGAGCACCCTCCGTACCACGACCCGGTGACCGACGTCCGTCGGGTGGAGCGACATCTGACCCGCCTCTGCATCGAGATCTGCAGCCAGCGATACTAGATACCGCTAAGGCGGCCCGGTTCCCCACCATCCGTACGGTGAAGCCGCCACCGCGCCTGGAAGGACTACCTACGTGACGTACGTCATCGCCGAGCCCTGTGTTGATGTCAAGGACAAGGCGTGCATCGAGGAGTGCCCCGTCGACTGCATCTACGAGGGGGAGCGGATGCTCTACATCCACCCCGACGAGTGCGTCGACTGTGGTGCCTGCGAGCCGGTGTGCCCGGTCGAGGCGATCTTCTACGAGGACGACGTGAAGGAAGAATGGCGCGAGTACTACAACGCCAACGTCGTTTTCTTCGACGAGATCGGTTCGCCGGGCGGTGCGTCCAAGCTGGGGCTGATCAAGCACGACGCTCCGCTGGTGGCCGCGCTCCCGCCGCAGGAAGGTGAGCACTGATCTCGGCATCGTTGCCCGACTTCCCGTGGGACACGCTGGCGCCCTACGGGAAGCGGGCGCGGGAGCACGCCGACGGCATCGTCGACCTGTCCGTCGGCACGCCGGTCGACCCGACGCCCGCGGTGGTGCGTAACGCGCTGGTAGCGGCCGCGGACGCCCCGGGATATCCGCTGACGGCCGGTACGCCCCCGTTGCGCGACGCGATCGCCGCCTGGGTCCGGAACCGGCTCGGTGCCTCGGCGCCGGTCGGGGTGCTGCCGACGATCGGGTCCAAGGAGCTCGTCGCCTGGCTGCCGACGCTGCTCGGGCTGGGCCCGTCGGACACCGTGCAGTTCCCGTCCCTGGCCTACCCGACGTACGACGTCGGCATCCGGCTCGCCGGGGCCCGTGGTGTCCGCTCGGACGCCACTGTCGCGTCCGGGCCGGGGAAGACCGCCGCGATCTGGGTGAACTCCCCGTCGAACCCCACTGGGCGGGTGCTCGGGGTGCCGCACCTGCGCAAGGTGGTGGCCTGGGCCCGGGAGCGCGGCACGGTCGTGATCTCCGACGAGTGCTACCTGGAGCTCGGCTGGGACGCCGAGCCGGTCTCGATCCTGTCCGACGAGGTGTCCGACGGCGACGTCACCGGCCTGCTCGCGGTGCACTCGCTCTCGAAGCGGTCGAACCTGGCCGGGTACCGGGCGGGTTTCGTCGCCGGCGACCCGGCGATCGTCGGTGAGCTCCTCGCGGTACGCAAGCACGCCGGGATGATCGTCCCGGAGCCGGTGCAGGCCGCGATGGCGGCGGCGCTGGGTGACGCGTCCCACGTGGCCGAACAGCGCGCGTTGTACTCGAAACGACGGGCCTCGATGCGGGAGGCGCTCACCGGCGCCGGGTTCCGCATCGAGCACTCCGAGGCGGGCCTCTACCTGTGGGCCACCCGGGACGAACCCTGCTGGGACACGGTGGGATGGCTCGCCGAGCGCGGGATCCTCGTCGCCCCCGGGGCTTTCTACGGGCCGGAGGGCGCGCGGCACGTGCGGGTTGCCCTGACCGCCACGGACGAGCGGGTCGCCGCCGCAGTGAAGCGACTGAGCGAGTAACCGGGTTCTCGGTCCCTTCCCGCGGGAAGGGACCGAGAAGGCGCCGACCTAGTTGGCGTGCAGGGCCTCGTTCAGCCCGCCCCAGGAGCGGCCGGCGCGGGGTACGGCCTCCAGCGCGCCGGTGACCGAGTTGCGGCGGAACAGCACCCCGTCGGCCCCCGAGAGCGACGCGGCCTTCACGACCGAGCCGTCGGGGAGCGTCACCTTCGACCCGGCGGTGACGTACGTGCCGGCCTCCACGACCGAGTCGTCGCCGAGCGGGATGCCCAGCCCGGAGTTGGCCCCCAGCAGGCACCGCTCGCCGATCGAGATCACGGTCGTGCCGCCGCCGGACAGCGTCCCCATGATCGACGCGCCGCCACCGACGTCGGAGCCGTCACCCACGACGACCCCGGCCGAGATCCGGCCTTCGACCATCGAGTTGCCGAGCGTGCCGGCGTTGAAGTTCACGAAGCCCTCGTGCATGACCGTGGTGCCGGACGCGAGGTGCGCGCCGAGCCGCACCCGGTCGGCGTCGGCGATGCGCACGCCGGAGGGCACCACGTAGTCGGTCATCCGCGGGAACTTGTCGACGCCGTACACCTCGAAGTGGGTGCGTGCCGCGCGGGCCCGGGCCCGGACGGGCTCGACCTCGGTGGCCAGCACCGGGCCGGCGGAGGTCCACGCCACGTTCGCCAGCACCCCGAAAAGACCGGAGAGGTTCACTCCGTGCGGCTTCACCAGCCGGTGGGAGAGCAGGTGCAGACGCAGGTAGGCGTCCGCCGCGTCGACCGGGGCCTCGTCCAGGCCGGTGACGACCGAGACCACCGAGACCTCGACGCCGCGCAGCGGATCGGGCCCAACCGCGCTCGCCAGTTCCGAACCGAGCGCGGTCTCTCCCTGAGCCTTGTCCAGCCGCGCGACGCCGGGCGAAAGTCCTGGTACCCCGGCTTCGCCCACACCCAACTTCCCGGTGGGGAACCACACGTCCAGAATCTGTCCGGCGTACTCGGTCGCCAGGCCCACTCCCCAGATGCTCACGGCGTCCACCCTATCGAGCGTTACTGTCGGGTCGTGACGTTGGACCTCGCGGGCGACCCGGTCGCTCTCACCGCTGCCCTGGTCGATTTCCCCTCGGTCTCCGGAACCGAAGGGCCGCTGGCCGACGAGGTGTTCCGCGCCCTGGAGGGCCTGAAGCGGTACGAGGTCACCCGCGACGGCGACACGGTCGTCGCCCGGACGAACCTCGGCCGGCCGCACCGGGTCGTGCTGGCCGGGCACCTCGACACCGTGCCGATCGCCGGCAACGTGCCCTCGCGGCGCGAGGGTGACCTGCTCTATGGGTGCGGCACCACCGACATGAAGAGCGGCGACGCGGTCCTGCTGCACCTGGCGGCCACGGTCGAGGAGCCCGCGCACGACCTCACGCTCGTGCTCTACGACAACGAAGAGGTCGAAGCGTCGAAGAACGGCCTCGGACGGGTCGGCCGCAACCACCCGGACTGGCTCGCCGCGGACTTCGCGGTGCTGCTCGAGCCCACCGACGGCACGGTCGAGGGCGGCTGTCAGGGCACGATGCGAGCGAAGGTCACCACGCACGGCAAGCGCGCGCACTCGGCACGCAGCTGGCACGGCGTGAACGCGATCCACGCCGCCGCGGCGATCCTCGACACGCTCAACGCGTACGAGGCGCGCCAGGTGGACATCGACGGCTGCGTCTACCGCGAGGGGTTGAACGCGGTGGCCGTGAGCGGCGGCGTCGCCGGCAACGTCATCCCCGACCGCTGCGAGGTCACGGTGAACTTCCGCTTCGCGCCCGACCGCAGCGAGGCCCAGGCCGAGGCGCACGTCCGTGAGGTGTTCGCCGGGTTCGACGTGGAGATCACCGACTCCGCGCCGGGTGCGCTGCCCGGGTTGAGCGCGCCGGCCGCGGCGAACTTCGTCGCCGAGCTCGGTGCGCCGGTGCAGGCGAAGCTGGGCTGGACCGACGTCGCCCGCTTCGCGTCGCTGGGGATTCCGGCGGTCAATTTCGGACCGGGTGACCCGAACCTGGCCCATCAGGCCGGGGAGTACGTCGACACCCGAAAGATCACCGAAGCCGTGCAGGCACTTCGTCGCTACCTCGCCGCCGATTAGCGTTTGCCGTCGTCGGGATACCGTTGCCACCATGAGTAGTCCCGAGCACCAGCGGGGTCCCGTCACGCTCCGCCGCCAGCAGGTACCGACTAGTACCACTGATCAGCGGCTGCTCGACAACAAAAGCGGGCGTGCGGATTTCATCCACACCGACACCTGGCGTGTCCTGCGTATCCAGAGCGAGTTCGTCGAGGGTTTCGGCGCGCTCGCCGAGCTGGGTCCAGCGGTCAGCGTGTTCGGCTCGGCCCGCACCCCGGTCGGCCACCCCGAGTACCAGCGCGCCGAGAAGCTCGGCCGGGCCCTGGTCGAGGCCGGGTTCGCGGTGATCACCGGCGGTGGGCCCGGCACGATGGAGGCCGCGAACAAGGGCGCGAGCGAGGCCGGCGGCGTCAGCGTGGGGCTGGGCATCGAGCTCCCGTTCGAGCAGGGGCTCAACCGGTGGGTCGACGTCGGCGTGAACTTCCGCTACTTCTTCGCCCGCAAGACCATGTTCGTGAAGTACGCCGAGGCGTTCTGCGTCCTCCCCGGGGGGTTCGGCACGCTCGACGAGCTGTTCGAGGCGCTCACGCTGGTGCAGACCCGCAAGGTGACGCGCTTCCCGGTCGTCCTGATCGGCACCGAGTACTGGGGTGGGCTGGTCGACTGGCTGCGCCGGAGCATGCTCGCCGACGGCAAGATCTCCGAGCAGGACCTGGAGCTGATCCAGCTCACCGACGACATCGACGAGGCGGTCGCCGCCGTGAGTTCGGCCGAGGCGCTCTCGGCCCACCAGGCGACCGGCATCGACGACGCGCCGGTGGAAGCCTGATGGCCGCCGTCTGCGTGTACTGCGCGTCCTCGACGTCGATCGACCCCGCGCTGGTCGACCTGGCGGCCGAGGTCGGCGCCGAACTGGCCCGCCGTGGGCACTCGCTGGTGTCCGGCGGCGGCCGGGTCTCGATGATGGGCGCGGTGGCGGCCGCCGCCAGGGCCGGGGGAGCGCGCACGGTCGGGGTGATCCCCGAGGCGCTGAGCAGCCGCGAGATCGCCGACTTCGACTCCGACGAGCTGATCAGGACGACCGGCATGCGCGAGCGGAAAGCGGCGATGGACGACCGCGCCGACGCGTTCCTGGGCCTCCCCGGCGGCATCGGCACGCTCGAGGAGGTGTTCGAGGTCTGGACGTCGCGGTCGCTGGGGATGCACGCGAAGCCGGTCGTCCTCCTGAACACCGACGGCTTCTACGACGGGCTGCTGGCCTGGCTCGGTGACCTCGCGGCGCGCGGCTTCGTGCGCACCGAGGCGCTGGCCCTGCTCACCGTCGTCGACTCGGTGCCGGCCGCGTTCGACGCCCTCGAGGAGGGCCTGCGCTCGGAGGTCCGGGTGGAGGCCGGGCCGTCCGCGCCGGTGCGGGTCACGCCAGGCCCCGACGCGTGAACGTCGGCGGCCGGGTGCCGCGGATCGAGGCGACCATGTCGAGCGTGCGCCGGGTCGCCCGCACGTCGTGAGCGCGGAACACCCGCGCGCCGAGCCAGGCGCTGATCGAGGTGGCCGCGAGCGTGCCCTCGAGCCGCTCGTCCACGCCGAGGTCGAGCGTCTCGCCCACGAAGTCCTTGCGGGAGAGCGCCACCAGGACCGGCCAGCCGGTGGCGACGAGCTTCTCCAGCTCCCGGGTCAGCGTCAGCGAGTGCCAGGTGTTCTTGCCGAAGTCGTGCGCCGGGTCGATCAGGATGCCGTCCGGGCGCACGCCCACCTCGACCGCCCGCTCGGCCAGGCGCGTCACCGTGCCCACCACGTCCCCGACGACGTCGGGGAAGCTCGGCCGGTGCGGGCGGGAACGGGGCGCCAGGCCACCGGCGTGCGAGCAGATCAGCCCGGTTCCGGTGCGTGCCGCGACCACCGCGAGGTCGGGGTCGGCGCCCGACCAGGTGTCGTTGAGCAGGTCGGCGCCGGCCTCCACGGCCGCCTCGCCCACCTCGGCACGCCAGGTGTCGATGCTGATCACCAGTTCCGGGTGGCGGGCACGCACCTGGCGGATCAGCGGCACCGTGCGCCGCGCCTCCTCGGCCGCGTCCACGGCCTCGCCGGGCCCGGCCTTCACCCCACCGATGTCGACGATGTCCGCGCCGTCGCGCACCGCCACGTCGACGGCGGCGAGCGCGGCCTCGTCGGTGAACGTCGCGCCGCGGTCGTAGAACGAGTCGGGCGTGCGGTTGACGATGGCCATCACCAGCAGGTCGGTGTCGGCGAACTCCCGGCGGCCCAGCCTGAGTGGCATTGGTTCAACCTACCCGCTGATTCGCGTCCGGCCGCATGCCGCTGTGGCGCACGTGTCACCATGCGGGGGTGGGAAGCTTCCTCCTCGTCGTCGTGGCCGCGCTCGTCCTGTCCGGCATCGTGTTCGGTGCGGCCGCGTTCACGCTCGGTCGTGATCGCGGGCTGACCCCGCCCCGGCCGGACGGTGTGCCGTTCGACCTGCCCGCCGACCGGCCGCTGGAGCGGGCCGACGTCGACGGGCTGCGGGTCGACACCGCGCTCCGCGGCTACCGGATGGACCAGGTCGACGAGATCTTCCAGCGGGTCGCCGACGACTTCGACTTCCTGCACGCGCGGATCATCGACCTCGAGGACCAGCTGCACGGCCGCCGGTCGGAGGGCGACGACGACGAGGAACCGCCGTTCGAGTTCCCGTGGGACGCCGAGAAGACCGAGGAACCCGGCGAGCCCGCACCGGCCTCCGCGGAACCGGACACCGCCTCGGAAACCGACGCGGACGCCGCCCCGAAGGACGACGGCACCGCCGATCCGAGCCCGGCGCGCGAGGCGCACGAGGAAGAAGCGGAAGAGGCCGGGATCGCCGGGCCGCGGTCCGGGGGCGGGCGATGACCGACGTCGCCGGGATCCCGGCCGAGCTGGCCGTGGCCGGCCCCGGGCGGGTCGAGGCCGAGGTCACCGTGGACGCGGACGTCGACACGGTCTTCGCGGCCGCGACCGACTGGCCGGCGCAGGCCCGCTGGATCCCGTTCACCCGCGTCGAGGTCGTCGCCGGCGACGGGCGCGGCGTCGGAACCGTCGTGCACGCGTTCACCGGCATCGGCCGGGTGGGCTTCCTCGACGTCTTCCACGTGGTCGGCTGGGAACCACCGCACCGGGTCGACGTCGTGCACGTCGGGCGTCTGGTGCGCGGCCCCGGTGCGTTCCGGTTGACCGAACGCGGCCCGGAACGCACGGTGATGGCCTGGAGCGAGGACCTCCACCTCCCGTTCCCCGCGATCGCCAACCGCATCTGGCCGGTCGCCGGCCCGCTCGCCGGTGCCGCGCTGGCCGTGGGCCTGCGCCGGTTCCGCCGGTACGTGAACGCGCGCGCCGCCGCGGCGGCAGCGCCCCGGTGACCACCCTCGACGGGGCCACCGAGCGCGGACTGCTCCGGGGCGCCGACGGGCGGCTGCGGTGTTCCTGGGCCGGCGCGACCGAGGACTACGTCGAATACCACGACCGGGAGTGGGGCCGCCGTCTCACCGGCGACGACGCGCTGTTCGAACGGTTGTGCCTCGAAGCGTTCCAGTCCGGCCTCTCCTGGCTGACGATCCTGCGTCGCCGGGAGGGTTTCCGCCGGGCCTTCGCCGGGTTCTCGATCGAGGCCGTGGCCGCGTTCGGCGACGCGGACGTCGAGCGCCTGCTGGCCGACGCCGGCATCATCCGCAACCGGGCCAAGATCGACGCCGCGATCGCGAACGCGAAGCTGGCCGCGCAGCTGCCCGAGGGCCTGTCCGCGCTGCTCTGGTCGTTCGCGCCGCCCGCGCGTCCCCGGCCGCGCACCCGGGCGGACGTGCCGGCCACCACGCCCGAGTCGACCGTGCTCGCCACCAGCCTGCGCAAGCGTGGGTTCCGCTTCGTCGGCCCCACGACCGCGTACGCGTTGATGCAGGCAACCGGTATGGTCGATGACCACATCGTGGGCTGTCACGTGGACACGGCGTAAGGACCTACCTCGATCTCCGCGCCCCCGAGGGGGACTCCGGCGCCCTGCGGACCCCGCCGACGGCCTTTTGTGCAGGTCCGGCGGGTGCTAGTCCACTGTGTTTAGCCGGGTCGAGTTTGGGACGCCAGCGGGTATGGGCGAGAATAAGACAGTAGTGAGATGTCCCGGGCACGTGAGATCCAGCGAGCCTGCAAAGAGTGACCGTACTAGTACGGACGGTTACCGGTCGAGGGGAGCACGAGATGGCGGCCATGAAGCCGCGGACAGGTGACGGTCCGCTCGAAGTCACCAAGGAGGGCCGCGGCATCGTGATGCGCGTACCGCTCGAAGGCGGTGGACGGCTCGTCGTCGAGATGAACGCCGACGAGGCCAGCGCGCTCGGGGACGCTCTGAAGAACGTCACAGGTTAGGCACGCGCTCAGCCGGGCAGCCGGCCCAGCCGTACACGGAGCCGCACCGTGTCGGCCGGGCCGGCTGTCTGTTGTCCGCGTGTTGCGGGTGGCCGCTCCACGCCGCTCCGGCCCGCGTGGGCAGAATGACCCCGACGTACCCACTCTCGTAGAGGAGCCCGCGTGCTCGACGTCCGACTGGTGGCTGTCGCCGATCACTCCGCCGACACGCCGGTGGTGCTCGCACTGCCGACGGCGCCGGACGAGCCCACCGGGGAGGCCGCGGAGCCCGGTGCGACCGGCGCTCTGACGGACGCCGAGATCGTCGAGGGCGCCGCACCGGCCGACGCGCCCGGAGCGGTCGCGGACGTCGAGCGGGCCGCCGGGCCGCCCGCCGGCGCGCACGACGTGACCGGCGCCCAGCCGGGTGCGCACGGCGTCGAGGGCACCGCGGTGGACGACGTCACGGAGGCCGACGAGGACGAGCGGGCCGCCCCAGCGGTGCTCCTGACCACGCCGTACGCGCTCCCGGACGGCCTGGCCGCGACACTCGACGCGTGGCTCGGCGACGAGCGGCGGCCCGAACCGCCGGCGAAGGGCAAGGCCGGCGAGGTCGCCACGCTGCCGCTGCCCGGTGGTTCGCCCGCCGTGGTGCTGCTGGTCGGCACCGGCGACGGCGAGGAGAGGGACTGGCGCAAGGCCGGTGCCGCGCTGGTCCGCGCGGCCTCCGGTGACCCCGAGGTCGTGCTCGCGCTCCCCGCGGACGTCACGCCGGACGCCGTCCGTGGCCTCTTCGAGGGTGCGCTGCTCGCGTCCTACCGCTTCACGCTGGCCTCGGACCCGAAACCGTCGACGCTGCGGAGCATCCGGGTCGTCACCGAGGACCCGGCGCGCTTCGCCGACGTCGTCACCCGTGCCCGCGCGGTCGCGAACGGCACCGTGTTCGCCCGCGATCTGGTGAACACGCCGAGCAACATCAAGAGCCCGGAGTGGTTCGCCGACCAGGCCACCGAGAGCGCCGCCGTGCTCGGTATCGACGTGCAGGTCCGCGACCCCGAGTGGCTGGCGGCGAACGGGTTCGGCGGCGTGCTCGCCGTCGGCGGCGGCTCCACCCGCGGTCCGCGCCTGCTGGAACTGCGCTGGGCGCCGCCGGGCGTCGAGCTGCACACGCTGCGCCACGTCGTGCTGGTCGGCAAGGGCATCACGTTCGACACCGGCGGCATCTCGATCAAGCCCGCGCAGGGCATGCAGATGATGAAGAAGGACATGGGCGGCGGTGCGGCCGTGGTCGGCGCGGTGCTCGCCGCGGCGGCGCAGGAGCTCGCGCTGCGGGTCACGGTGCTGGTGCCGCTGGCCGAGAACATGCCCAGCGGCACGGCCTACCGCCCCGGCGACGTCGTGCGCCACTACGGCGGGCGGACGTCGGAGATCTTCAGCACCGACGCCGAGGGCCGGATGGTGCTCGGGGACGCGCTGGCGTACGCGGTCGCGACCCTGCAGCCCGACGTCGTCATCGATCTGGCCACGCTGACCGGCGGCCAGTCGGTCGCGCTCGGCAAGCGCACCGCGGCGTTGTTCTCGGAGAACGACGACCTGGCGAAGGCGCTGTTCGAGGCGGCCGAGCAGGCCGGCGAGCGGGTCTGGCAGCTGCCGCTGCCGGAGGACTATCTGGAGCAGATCGACTCGGACGTCGCGGATGCCAACAACTCGGGCGGACGCGGTGCGCAGACCGCCACCGCCGCGTTGTTCCTACGGCCGTTCACCGGAGCGGCCCGCGACCGGTGGGTCCACATCGACATGTCCGGCCCGGCCTGGTCCGAAGGCCCCAACGACGAGCTGACCAAGGGTGCCACCGGCTGGGGCACCCGCACGCTGGCCCGCTACCTCGAGTCGCTCTAACCCAGCGACATGTAGACCGTCGTGGTCTGTTCGGCGATGGCTTCCCAGCTGAACAGGTCCACGGCGCGCTGCCGGCCGGCGCGGCCCAGCTCGTTGCCGCGGACCGGGTCGCCCACGACCGACGCCAGTGCGTCGGACAGGCCGGCCTCGAACGCGGGCAGGTCGTCGGGCGTGTAGGGCACGAGCAGCCCGGTGACGCCGTCCTGCACCACCTCGGGGATACCGCCGACCGCGCTGGCCACCACCGGTGCGCGGCAGGCCATCGCCTCCAGGTTGACGATGCCGAGCGGCTCGTACACCGACGGGCAGGCGAACACCGCCGCGTGGCTGAGCAGCGAGATGACCTCCTCGCGCGGCAGCATCTCGGCCTGGTGCAGCACCGTGTGCCCGTTCGCGCGCAGCCGCTCGATGCGCTCGGTGACCTCGGCCGCGATCTCCGGGGTGTCCGGCGCCGACGCGCACAGCACCAGCTGCACGTCCTTGTCCAGCCGCTCGGCCGCGGCCAGCAGGTGCGTGATGCCCTTCTGCTTGGTGATGCGGCCGACGTAGAGGATGTAGGGCCGGTCGGGGTCGATGCCGACCTTGGACAGCGCGGCGTCGTCGGTGGTCGGCGCGTACAGCTCGGTGTCGACGCCGTTGTGGACCACGTGGATGCGGGCGGCGTCCAGAGCGGGGTAGGCGGCGAGGACGTCCTCACGCATGCCGTTGCTGACCGCGATCACGGCGTCGGCCGCCTCGTACGCGGTGCGCTCGGCCCACGACGAGATGCGGTACCCGCCGCCGAGCTGTTCGGCCTTCCACGGGCGCAGCGGCTCGAGCGAGTGCGCGGTGACCACGTGCGGCTTGTCGTGCAGCAGCTTGGCCAGGTGGCCGCCGAGGTTCGCGTACCAGGTGTGGGAGTGGATGACGCTCACGTCGCCGACGCCGTCGGCCATCTCCAGGTCGATGGCGAGGGCGCGCAGCGCGCCGTTCGCGTCGGCCAGCTCGCTCGGCGCCTGGTAGGCGCGGGCGTCCTTCCGGGGCTTGCCGAAGCAGTGCACTTCGACCTCGACCAGCCGGCGGAGTTCTCGGACGAGGAAGTCGACGTGGACGCCGGCCCCCCCGTACACCTCGGGCGGGTACTCGTTCGTCAGGACCGCGACGCGCATGCGCACACCCTACGGTGTCGACCCGTTTGTTCCCGAGTGTGTCAACGGCGTTAAACCGGAAGCCACGAAGGCGACTAGGTCCACGGGTTGCGGGGAACTAGGGTCGCATTATGGTGGGTGGCTCGGTGACACGTTCAGTTCTCGGCATCGTCCTGGCCGGTGGCGAGGGCAAGCGGCTGATGCCGCTGACAGCGGACCGGGCCAAGCCCGCGGTCCCCTTCGGCGGTCCGTATCGGCTGATCGACTTCGTGCTTTCGAATCTGGCCAATGCGGAGATTCGAAAGATCTGCGTACTGACGCAGTACAAATCGCACTCGCTGGACCGGCACATCACCACCACGTGGCGCATGAGCACCCTGCTCGGCAACTACGTGACGCCGGTGCCGGCGCAGCAGCGGCTCGGCCCCCGGTGGTACACCGGTTCGGCCGACGCGATCTACCAGTCGCTGAACCTCGTCTACGACGAGGACCCGGAGTACATCGCGGTCTTCGGCGCCGATCACGTGTACCGGATGGACCCGGCGCAGATGATCGAGCAGCACGTGTTCTCCGGTGCCGGCGTGACGGTCGCGGGCATCCGGGTGCCGCGCCACGAGGCCACCGCGTTCGGGGTGATCAAGACCGCCGACGACGGCCGCACGATCACCGAGTTCCTGGA
The DNA here is from genome assembly GCF_039524755.1 of Cryptosporangium japonicum. Classification (NCBI taxonomy): domain Bacteria; kingdom Bacillati; phylum Actinomycetota; class Actinomycetes; order Cryptosporangiales; family Cryptosporangiaceae; genus Cryptosporangium; species Cryptosporangium japonicum. The sequence goes on along the minus strand of NZ_BAAAGX010000046.1, from coordinate 390,737 downwards.
GAAGCCGAAGGACCCGCCGGGCGTCCCCGACGACCCGAACGTGGCCTACGCGTCGATGGGCAACTACGTCTTCACGACGAAGACGCTGCTGGAGGCGCTGCGGCTGGACGCCGAGGACCCCTCGTCGGCGCACGACATGGGCGGCAACATCATCCCGATGCTGGTCGGGAAGGGTGAGGCCGCGGTGTACGACTTCTCCCACAACGACGTGCCCGGCCAGACCGATCGTGACCGCGGGTACTGGCGCGACGTCGGGACGATCGACTCGTACTACGAGGCCCACCGCGACCTGGCGTCCGTGCACCCGATCTTCAACCTCTACAACCGGGCCTGGCCGATCCTCACCAGCATGCCGCAGCTGCCCCCGGCGAAGTTCGCGCTCACCGGGCGGGCCACCGAGTCGATCGTCTCGGCCGGCTGCATCGTCACCGGTGAGGTGCGCGACTCGGTGCTCTCGCCCGGCGTGCTCGTCGGGGCCAAGGCCGAGGTCACCGAGTCCGTGCTGCTCAACGGCGTCGTCATCGGTGAGGGCGCGATCGTGCGCAACGCGATCCTGGACAAGAACGTGGTCGTGCCGCCCGGTGCGCGCATCGGCGTCGACCCCGACTTCGACCGGCACCATTACCGCGTGAGCGAGGGCGGCGTCGTCGTGCTCGGCAAGGGCCAGCCCGTCGAGCTCTAAGAGTTCAGAACCGCGACCAGCAGGCCGTCGTCGACCGGGAGGATCGCCGGCGTCAGCCGGGGGTGGTCGCGGATCGTGCGGAGCAGATCACGCAGCAGCACGGTGATCGGGTCGCGGACCGACGAGTCCGCGACCCGGCCGCCGAGCAGGACGCCGCCGAACGCCACCGCGCCGCCCGGCCGTAGGAGCCGGAGCGACTCCACCAGGTACTCCGGGTACTCGGCGACGGGTGCGTCGCTGATCAGCACCATGTCGTAGTAGCCGTCGGCCAGCCGGGGGAGCACGTCGAGCGCCCGGCCGTTGATCAGCCGGGCGCGGCTGGCCGGTACGCCGGCCTCGCGGAACGCCAACCGGGCCGCGCTCTGCAGCTCCGCTTCGGCGTCGATGCTGGTCAGGATGCCGTCGGGGCGCATGCCGCGGAGCACCCACAGCCCGCTGACGCCGGTGCCGGTACCGACCTCGACGACCGCCCTGGCGCGCATCGCGGCGGCCAGCAGGCGGAGAGCGGCGCCGCAGTCGGGTGAGATCGCCAGGCAGCCGAGTTCCTCGGCCCGGGCCCGCGCGGCGGTGAGGATCGAGTCCTCCGCCGCGACGTCCAACCGCCCCAGGCCGAGCCCGGAATTGCCGGATCTATCGGGCATGGAAGGCGGACCAGGGCGCGCTGAGGCATCCATCACAGTCCTCCCGTCCCAGCGTCGCCTCGGACAGGGTAGGGGAACGCGCTGAGCCTGCGATCCGTTGGCAGGCAGGAAGGCACTGGTGCGGCGTGAGTTTCCTCAGCCGCGTCTCAGCGAGAATTGGGAGGGCCCGGGCACAATGGTGATCACACCTGTAGCGCCTGAGAAGGAGGTCGCCTTGGTGCCAGCCTCCGGGGACTCCGCTGACGATTCGGTTCCCGCCCAGGCCAACTTCACCGAGCCCGTGAGCTGGGACCCACCCGCGTGGGACGAGGTCGTTCGCGAGCACTCCGCGCGTGTCTACCGGCTGGCCTACCGCCTCACCGGCAACCGGCCCGACGCCGAGGACCTCACGCAGGAGGTCTTCGTCCGGGTCTTCCGCGCGCTCGACCGCTACCGCCCCGGCACGTTCGAGGGCTGGCTGCACCGGATCACCACCAACCTCTTCCTCGACCTGGCCCGGCGCCGGGCCCGGATCCGGTTCGAGGCGCTGCCCGAGGACGCCGAGCGGGTGCCCGGCCGCGAGCGCAGCCCCGAACAGGTCTACATCGACGAGAACCTCGACGACGACGTCCAGCGTGCGCTGGCCGCGTTGCCGCCGGACTTCCGGGCCCCGGTCGTGCTCTGCGACATCGAGGGTCTCTCCTACGAGGAGATCGCGGCGACGCTCGGCGTGAAGCTCGGCACCGTGCGCAGCCGAATCCACCGCGGCCGCAGCCAGCTCCGCGAGGCACTGGCCCACCGCGCACCGCGCAGCTCCAACCCCGTGGACGGTGTTTCATGACCGCACCGCGCCGAGACCCGCACCTCGGAGAGCTCGCGTCCGCCTTCGCCGACGACGCGCTCGACCCGACGACCCGCGACCGGGTCCTCGTCCACCTGGCCCACTGCGTCGAGTGCCGGGCCGAGGTCGAGGGACACCGCCAGGTCAAGGCCCGGCTGGCCAGGCTCGCGCCGCCGCCGTGCCCCGATTCGCTGCTCGAGCGGCTCCGGGCGCTGCCCGAGTGCACGCCCACCGAGCGGGCCACCCCGGAGCTGCCGCCGGTGCGCCTGGAGGCCAGCTTCCGGTCGGTCGCGCCCGCCGGTCGTCCGGTGTCCGGTCGCCGGCCGATCTCCGTCGCTCCGGGCCGGCGTCGTCCGTCCGGGCGTCGTCCGGGTGGCGCCCGTCCGGCCGGCCGCCGCCTGCGCCGCAGCGTCGTCGCCACCGCGGTCGGTGGCGTCGCCGCGTTCGCGCTGAGCCTCGGCACCGTGGTCGTCCTCGGCGGCGACCAGCCCACCAGCACCGTCAACCCGCCGGTCCTGACGTACATCAAGGAGCACGGCGCGGTCACCAGTGGCGTGCCCGGCGGCGATCGGGAGGCCTCGGTCGTCGACGTCGCGGACACCGACGAGTGAAACTGGTCGACCCACGCGCCGGGCTGCTGCGTGCGGCCCGACGCCTGGTGCTGGTGGTGGGCGCCGGTGCCCTCGGCGCCGTGGTGTGCTCCACCGGCGTCTACCTGTTCGTCCCCGCGCCCACCGAGACGCTCGGCGCCGGTCAGTCCGGCGGTTCCGCCCCGCGCAGCACGCCGTTCACGGCCGGCCGGCCGCTGGGCCCGGCCGAGCAGGAGGCGCTCCGGCTGTTGCGCCGGGCCGGCCGCGCGCAGTCCGAGACCAGCTACCAGGGCACGAAGCTCTTCCGGAGCTGGTCGCGGTGGGGCGAGCTGACCGCGACGGCGTTCGTCCGCAACGTGCCGGGGCAGGGCGTCACGGTGGCCTCGGACGAGGGGTCGGCACGCAGCGCGAGCGGTCAGCGCGGCGTCCAGATCGATACCGCCGAGGACAGCTTCGACCTCTCCGACGAGACGCTCGACACGCTCACGTCGGCCTACCAGATCCAGGTCGCGGCGGCCGAGCGGATGCTCGAGCGGCCGGTCACCCGGGTCGACGTCCTGCGGCTGAGCGGCACGATCGTCGGCCGGATCTGGCTCGACGACGCGACCGGGCTCGCCGTCCAGCGTGAGCTGCTCGACACCGCCGGCCGGGTGATCCGCCGGACGACGTTCACCGGCCTGAGCGTCCTGCCCACCACGTCGACGCCGCCCCCCGCGGCCCCCGCCGGGCCGGACGAGTGCGCCGGTGGGTTGTCGGCCCGTCAGCTGGCCGAGCTCGACGGCCAGGGCTGGGACCTTCCCGGGACGCAGCTCGCCGGGCTGACGCGGGTCTGCGCGCGCACGGTGGGCACCGGGGCGGACCGGTCGATCCAGCTGAGCTACTCCGACGGGCTGTTCGCGCTCTCGCTCTTCGCCCAGCGCGGCCGGTTGGATTCCGCGGTGCCCGGCGGCTTCAGCAGGCAGCAGGTCGGCGACACCGAGGTGTACCTGCGCTGCGGGCTCTACCGCGAGCTCAGCTGGGCCGGGTCGGGGATGGTGTATACGCTGGTCACCGATGCTTCGGATGCCACCGTCACGACCGTGGTCGGGTCGCTGCCGACGGTAGCGGAGGACACCGGCGTACTCGCCCGAATGAGTAAGGGCATCCGCCGAGTGGGATCCTGGGTCGATCCTTTCCACTGATCCGCCCGTGTGCATTCGTGGACCGAGCAAGGAACACTGGAGGAAACGCCGAGCGACCGGGCCTGGCGTTCCGAGGCGGAGGTACCCCTTTGACCGACGCGAGCCGGGTCGACGGACGACCGGCCGAACCGCCGGTGTCCGGCGTGCCGTCAGCAGAGGGCACGCCGAGTCGCGGCGCAGGCGGCTCGCCGTGGATCGATCCGCAGCCCGACCCGGGGTACGCACCCCCGTCCGAGGCCTACAACACCGGTAGCGTGCCCGCTCAGCCCCGTTCGGGTGGTTACCCGTCGTCGGGTTACCCGGGGCAGCCCGCGTACGGGCAGCAGTCGTCCTACGGGCCGCAGTCGTCCTACGGGTCGCAGCCCTCCTACGGCCAGCAGCCCACGCAGGCGGTGCCCGGTGCGGGCTCGCCGCCGCCCGGTTCGCCGTTCTGGTCGCAGGCCGGCGCGCGTGACCCCTGGCGTGATCCGTCCGCGTCGCCGTCCTGGCTGGCGCCGACGCCGCCCGGCCCGGTGCCGCCGTCGCCTCCGCCGATGGGGTCCGACGGGCCGTCGCGCCGGGGCGGCATGGGCTCGATGATGCTGGTCTCGATCGTGGTGGCCGTCGTCGCCGGTCTGCTCGGCGGTGCGCTCGGTTACGTGGTCGCCGCGCGCACGGCCGGCAACTCGTTCTCGCTCGGCAGCAGTTCGGGCTCCACGCCGCCGCTGGCCGAGCGCCCGCCGACGTCGCTGGCCGGCATCGCGAAGACCGTGCAGCCCAGCGTCGTCACCGTGGTGATCCGGTCGGCCAGCGGCAACGGCAACGGGTCCGGCTTCGTCATCGACGCCGAGGGGCACATCCTCACGAACAACCACGTCGCCGCTCCGGCTGCTTCCGGCGGCACGCTCCGGGTGGTGTTCTCCGACGGGTCCTCGGCCGCCGCGACGATCGTCGGCCGTGACGTCGGGTCCGACATCGCGGTGCTCAAGATCGACAAGGACAACCTGAAGCCGGTCCGGTTCGGTGACTCGGACAAGATCGCGATCGGCGACCCGACCGTGGCGTTCGGCTCGCCGCTCGGGCTGGCCGACACCGTCACCAGCGGCATCGTCAGCGCGGTGGACCGCCCGGTCCGCACCGCCGGGGAGAGCGGCGGCAACCAGGCCGGTGGTGACGACGCGGCCTACCTCGCGGCGATCCAGACCGACGCGGCGATCAACCCGGGTAATTCCGGCGGCCCGCTCGTCGACGGGGCCGGCCGGGTGATCGGCGTCAACTCCGCGATCGCCGCGCTGCCGAGCCAGGGTGGGTCGAGCACGAGCGGCAACATCGGTATCGGCTTCGCGATCCCGATCAACCAGGCCAAGCGCATCGCCGAGCAGATCATCGGCACCGGGGAGGCCCGGACGACGATCATCGGCGCGGAGATCGCGCTGAGCGGCGACCAGACCGAGGGCGGCGCGCCGCTCAGCACGGTGGTCGCGGGCGGTCCGGCGGAGAAGGCCGGGTTGAAGGCCGGGGACATCGTGACGAAGTTCGCGGATCGGCCGATCGAGGACGGCGTGGCGCTCATCGCCCTGGTTCGCAAGCAGGCGCCGGGCACGAAGGTCGGGGTCACGTATCGCCGTGGCGGGCAGACCGTCACGGCGACGGTGACGTTGGGGCAGAAGTAAGAGGATCCACAGCCGGGTGGTCTGCCGGTCGTTCGGGGCACGGTTTAGGCTGCGGTTGAGCGGCCAGGTACCGAGCTGTCGACACGGCGGTGACCGCGGTGAGGAGCAGCGGTGTTCGAGAATCTCGGTTGGTGGGAGATCATCGTCCTGGCGCTGATCGGGCTGTTCGTGTTCGGGCCCGATCGGCTGCCGAAGGTGATCGGCGAGGCGGGGCGGATGCTCCGTACGCTCCGGCAGATGGCCCGCGGGGCCAGCGCCGAGCTGCGTGACGAGCTCGGGACCGACTTCGAGATCGAAGATCTGCACCCGAAGCGGTTCGTGCGCAAGCACCTCCTCAGCGAGGAGGACGAGGCGGCGCTGCGTAAGCCGCTGAAGGACGCGATGCGTGACTTCGAGGAACTGCAGCACGTCGACGAGGTGACCGAGGCCTACCGCGACGACGGCGCCGCCAAGAACGGCAAGGCCCACCCCGCCACACCCGAATCCCGAGCGGCTCGGTACGACAGCGACGCGACCTGACGCGAACAAACCAGCCCCCTGCCCTCATGGGCAGGGGGCTGATTCATTCGGTCGGCGGCGCGGAGATCAGCGGCGGGCCGGGCTGAGGCCCAGGGACATTCCGGCGAGGCCTCGCTGGCGGACGGCCAGCTTGTCGGAGACGGCACGGAGGGCCTTCGCGGCCGGGGCCTCGGGGTCGGCGAGTACCAGGGGCACACCCGAGTCGCCGCCCTCGCGTACGCGCGGGTCCAGCGGGATCTGCCCGAGCAGCGGCACCTGCGCCCCGAGCGTCCGGCTGAGCGCCGCGGACACGGCCTCACCACCTCCGGACCCGAACACGTCCATCCGCTCGCCGTTCGGCAGCTCGAGCCACGACATGTTCTCGACCACACCCACGAGCCGCTGGTGCGTCTGCAGCGCGATCGACCCCGCGCGCTCCGCCACCTCGGCCGCGGCCTGCTGCGGTGTCGTCACGACGAGGATCTCCGCGTTCGGCACCAGCTGCGCCACCGAGATCGCGATGTCACCGGTGCCCGGCGGCAGGTCCATCAGCAGCACGTCCAGGTCGCCCCAGAACACGTCGGCGAGGAACTGCTGCAGCGCCCGGTGCAGCATCGGCCCGCGCCACACCACGGCGGTGTTGCCCGGCGTGAACATGCCGATCGAGATCACCTTCACGCCGTGGGCCTGCGGCGGCATGATCATCTGCTCGACCTGCGTCGGGCGCCCCTCGACGCCGAGCATGCGCGGCACCGAGAACCCGTAGATGTCCGCGTCGACCACGCCGACCGACAACCCGCGCGCGGCCAGCGCGGCCGCCAGGTTCACGGTCACCGACGACTTGCCGACGCCGCCCTTGCCCGAGGCCACCGCGTAGACCCGGGTGAGCGAACCGGGCTGGGCGAACGGGATCACCGGCTCGCCCTTGCCGCCGCGCAGCGACGACTGCAGCTCCTTGCGCTGGGCGTCGCTCATGACGCCGAAGTTCACCCGGACGTTCGTGACGCCGGAGACCTTCGCCACGGCGGCGGTGACGTCGTTGGTGAGCGTGTCGCGCATCGGGCAGCCGGCCACGGTGAGCAGCACCGCGACCTCGACGACGCCGTCGGAGTGGATGGCGACGGACTCCACCATGCCCAGATCCGTGATCGGCCGTTTGATCTCGGGGTCGTTGACCCCCGCGAGCGCGGTCCGGATCTCGGCTTCGTCGGGGAGCGTGGAGGAGAGCGCCATGAGCCCTACTCTACGTGCGGGTAGGGGTCCGGCCAGTCCTGCCCGGGCGCGATCTACGGTTCGGCCATGGAGCGCAGAAGCATCGTGCGGGACGCGGTCGCGGTGGGGATGGCCACGGGCGCGTACGGGGTCGCGTTCGGGGCGGCCGGCGTCGCGGCCGGGTTCAGCGTCCTGCAGACGTGCCTGAGCAGCCTGCTGGTCTTCACCGGGGCGAGTCAGTTCGCGCTGGTCGGAGTGATCGGTGCGGGGGGCGGGGCCGCCGCGGCCGTCGGTTCGGCGCTGCTGCTCGGGGCACGCAACGCGCTGTACGGCGTGCGGCTCTCGGGGGTGCTGGGCTGGACCGGCTGGCGCCGGCTGGTCGCCGCGCAGGGGATGATCGACGAGTCCGCGGCGATGGCGTTGGCGCGCCCCGAGCCGCGGGCCGCGCGGCTGGCGTTCGTCTCGACCGCGACGAGCGTGTTCGTGCTGTGGAACCTCGCGACGCTGATCGGCGCGGTCGGGGCGACCGCGGTCGGCGACCCGGCGGTGCTCGGGCTGGACGCCGCCGCTCCGGCGGGGTTCCTCGCGTTGCTCGCACCGCGCCTGCGCGAGGGGGGCGGGGTGTGGCGCGTGGCCGCCGCCGGTGCCGTGATCGCGTTGCTGGCCACGCCGTGGCTCCCGCCGGGCGTCCCCGTCCTGCTCGCCTCGTTCGGGGTCCTGGTCGCGGTGAGGACCCGGTGATCTGGGTCGCGCTCGGGCTCGCGGCGGCGGGCTGTTACCTGTTCAAGGTCGTCGGGATGTCGTTGCCCTCGGCCTGGCTGGACGATCCCCGGGTGCTGCGGATCGCGACCCTGCTGCCGGTCGCCCTGCTGGCGGCCCTGGTCGCGGCGCAGACGTTCGGGAACGGCCGCGCGCTCGTGCTCGACGCCCGCGCGGCCGGTGTCGCGGTCGCCGCCGTCGCGGTGCTGTTCCGGGCGCCGTTCCTGCTGGTGGTCGTCCTGGCCGCCGCCACCGCGGCGCTCGTCCGCGCGGTCAGCGGCTGAGTTTGGCCCGGCGGCCGTCGGTGTCCCGCCGGCCCTCGGCGGCCG
>NZ_BAAAGX010000046.1:274030-382364 GCF_039524755.1 Cryptosporangium japonicum | reverse complement strand
GATCCGCCCGCCGGGACTCCCCGGCCTTGCGCGACGGCTCGGGCTCCGCGTCGGTGGGCTCGCGCAGCTCGTCGACGATGTTCTTGAGTTCCGAGCGGAGGTACTCGCGGGTCGCGACGTCGTTGAGCGCCAGCCGCAGCGCGGCCAGCTCGCGGGCGAGGTACTCGGTGTCGGCCTTGGCCGCCTGGGCCCGCTGCCGGTCCTCCTCGAGCGAGATCCGGTCGCGGTCGGCCTGCCGGTTCTGCGCCAGCAGGATCAGCGGCGCGGCGTACGCGGCCTGCGTGGAGAACGCCAGGTTCAGCAGGATGAACGGGTACGGGTCCCAGCGCAGCTGCACCGCGAACACGTTGAGGATCACCCAGACGACCACGATCACCGTCTGGATCAGGATGAACGTGCCGGTGCCGAGGAACTGCGCGACGCGCTCGGAGCCGCGCCCGAACGCGTCCGCGTCGAACCGCGGCAGCCGCCGACGCCGTTCGCGCGGTTGGTCGAGCCGGCTACGCGACCGAGAGATATCCGTCATTGCAGGTCCTATCCGTCCCGGTCGCGCCAGTCCTCCGGCAGCAGGTGGTCCAGCACGTCGTCCACCGTCACGGCGCCGAGCAGCCGGTCGTTCTCGTCCACGATCGGCACCGCGACCAGGTTGTACGTGGCCAGGTAGTGCGAGACCTGGGCCAGCGTGGCGTCCGGGTCCAACGGATCCAGGTCGGCGTCCACGACGGCGCTGACCAGCGTGCTCGGCTCCTCACGCAGGAGCCGTTGGATGTGTGCGATCCCGAGGAACCGGCCGGTCGGCGTCGACGAGGGCGGCCGGCAGACGTACACCTGGGACGCCAGCGCCGGGGTCAGGTCGGGGTCGCGCACGCGGGCGAGCGCGTGGGCCACGGTGGCGTCCGGCGGCATGATCACCGGCTCCGACGTCATCATTCCGCCCGCGGTGTCCTCGGTGTAGTCGAGCAGCCGCCGGACCGGCGCGGCCTCGGACGGCGACATCATCGCCAGCAGCCGTTCCTGCTCGGGTTCGGGCAGCTCGCCGAGCAGGTCGGCGGCGTCGTCGGGGTTCATCTCCTCGAGCACGTGCGCGGCCCGCTCGCTGTCCAGCGAGCCGAGGATCTCGATCTGGTCGTCCTCGGGGAGCTCCTCCATCACGTCGGCGAGCCGGTCGTCGCCCAGTGCGGCCGCGACCTCCACCCGGCGCTTGTCGGAGAGGCCCTGCAGCACGTTCGCGAGGTCGGCCGCGCGCAGCTGGTCGAACACCGCGAGCAGGTTCGCCGCGCCCTGCCGGTCCTCGCTGCTGATCACGCCGTCGACGTCGGCCCAGTCGACCTGCTTGAGGTGACCGCGCCGCCGCCCCAGCACACCGGACGAGTGTTCCCGCGCCGCGACCTTGATCAGTTCCCACTCGCCGCTGCGCGAGCGCTCCATCGCCACGTCGACGACGACCGCGCGCACCGGGGGATCGCCGCCCAGCGTCACCTGCCGGTCGAGCATGTCGCCGAGCGCCATCAGCTCGCCGGTGCGCTGCTCGAAGCGGCGCAGGCTGATCGTGCCGGTGTTCAGCATGACCGCGTCCGGGTCGAACGCCGTGACCCGGCCCAGCGGGACGAAGATGCGGCGCCGGTGGACGATCTCCACCACCAGCCCGGTGACCCGCGGCGGGCGGCTGACCTCGGCGCGGGGGCGGACCACCGCGTCCCGGACCCGGCCGAGTTGGTCGCCGCTCGGGTCGAAAACCGCGACGCCGGCCAGTCGTGCCAGGTAGATCCGCGTGCCGGTGGTCACCTGCGCAGCCTAACCGTCGCTCACGCCCGGCGCCGACGGTGCAGGGTTCGTGGGACCGGTGTGGGGGTGGTTGCCGAGGTGGGACGGGGCGGAGCGGCCTCCGCGCCGGCCTCGTCGGAGTCGACCGGGTCACCGGAGGGCACCAGGCGGCTGATCGTGGCGTCGCCCGCCCAGCGCGACGGCGCCCCGACCGGATCACTCGCGTTCAGCCGCTTCGCCGCCAGCTGCGGCGCGACCTCGTCCCAGGTCGGCGAACCGGGCTCGACGCGCGTGACCGAAGCGGGCCAGGCGACGATCCGCCCGCCGTGCTCCCCGCGCACGCTCACCACGACGTCGGACGAATCCGCGAGACCGGGCACCGGCTGCTCGGGGCCGCCGTGCACGACGTAGGCCGCGTCGTCGATCCAGGTCAGCCAGGCCGCGGTGGCCGGCCGGTCGCCGACCGTCAGCCAGCCGACCGCGGCCTTCTTCATCGCCTCGCCGATCAGCGCATGCACCATGCCTGGGATTCTGGCAGCCGTGACGCGTCCCGATCCCACTCCGGCCACCTGGGCGACGCTCGGCCTCGCGGTGGCCGCGGTGGCGACCTCCGGGCCGCTGATCGCCGCGATCGCCGCACCGGCACTCGCGATCGCGTTCTGGCGTCTCGGGCTCGCCGCGCTCGTCCTGACGCCGATCACCGCGGTGCGCCTCGCGCGGGTACCCGCCGAGCGGCCCGACCGCCGCACGGTGGGCCGCTGCCTGCTGGCCGGTGCGCTGCTGGCCGGCCACTTCGGCACCTGGATCCCCAGCGTGACGATGACCAGCGTCGCGACGTCGACCGCGCTGGTCTGCACGCAGCCGATCTGGGCGGCGCTGTTCGCGGTCGCCGGCGGGGAGCGGTTCTCCCGGAGGTTCTGGCTCGGGGTCGTGCTCGCGGTCGTCGGCGCGACCGCGATGACCGGCGCCGACGTCACGGTCTCGGGGGAGGCGCTGGCCGGGGACGCGCTGGCGATCGTCGGCGCGGTGCTGATGGCCGCGTACGTGACCGTCGGCTCCCGGGTGCGGCTCACGACCAGCACGACCACGTACACGACGATTTGTTACGGGGTCTGCGCGCTCGTCCTGCTGGCCGTTTGCCTGGCCGCAGGTGCTGATCTCGGCGGGTACCGCGCCCACGACTGGCTGCTGCTGATCGCGCTGACGCTCGGCCCGCAGTTCCTCGGGCACTCGCTGATCAACCGGGTGCTGGCGTCGTTGTCGGCCACCGCGGTGAGCGTCGCGATCCTGTTCGAGGTGCCCGGAGCGGCGCTGCTCGCCTGGATCTTCCTCGGCCAGACCCCGCCGGTGCTCGCCTGGCCCGGCATGGCGGTGCTGCTCGGCGGCCTGGCGCTAGTGGTCCTGGCGAGCAGAAGGTCACAGTCTGAACCGTTTCCGGAGCCGCTGAGCGGTGACGGTCCGTCGGTAAGTTACTCATGAGTTGCCGCCAGCGCCGTGAGGAGCTCCCACCATGTCCGAACCCCGCACCCTGCGGCCGCGCCGCTCCTGCCTGGCCGTCCCGGGCTCGAACCCGCGGTTCCTGGAGAAGGCCAAGGGCCTCCCGGCCGACCAGGTCTTCCTGGACCTCGAGGACGCGTGCGCGCCGCTGGCCAAGCCGGAGGCGCGCAAGAACATCGTCGCCGCGCTGAACGAGGGCGGCTGGGGCGACAAGATCCGCGTCGTGCGGGTCAACGACCTCACCACGCACTGGACCTACCGCGACGTCGTCGAGGTGGTCGAGGGCGCCGGGCCGAACCTGGACTGCATCATGCTGCCGAAGGTGCAGAGCGCCGCCCAGGTGCAGTGGCTCGACTTCACGCTGACCCAGATCGAGAAGACGATGGGCTTCGAGGTCGGCAAGATCGGCATCGAGGCCCAGATCGAGAACGCCAAGGGGCTGATCGAGGTCGATGCGATCGCGCAGGCGTCGCCCCGCGTCGAGACGATCATCTTCGGTCCGGCCGACTTCATGGCCAGCATCAACATGAAGTCGCTGGTGGTGGGCGCGCTCCACCCGGACTACCCGGCCGACCCGTTCCACTACATCCTGATGAAGATCCTGATGGCGGCCAGGGCCTACGACAAGCAGGCCATCGACGGCCCGTTCCTGCAGATCCGCGACGTCGACGCGTTCAAGGACGTGGCCAAGCGGGCGGCGATGCTCGGCTTCGACGGCAAGTGGGTGCTCCACCCGGGCCAGATCGACGCGGCGAACGAGATCTTCGCGCCCAGCCAGGAGGACTACGACCACGCCGAGCTGATCCTCGACGCCTACGACTGGTGCACGTCCGAGGCCGGCGGCAAGAAGGGCTCGGCGATGCTCGGCGACGAGATGATCGACGAGGCCAGCCGCAAGATGGCGCTGGTGATCGCGGCCAAGGGGCGTGCGGCCGGGATGTCGCGCACGTCCTCGTTCACGCCGCCGGAGAGCTGAGTCGTTCGGGGGCCCGCCCGGGCCCCCGAACCGTCAGTACGTGGTGCCCGACGAGGACGACGAGCTGGCGAAGATGCCGAAGCCGATGATCAGCACGACGTAGAACAGAATGAACGCGATGAACAGGCCGAAGCCGATCCAGCCGACGATGATGCCGGCCGTGGCCAGGCCCTCGCCGTCCTCACCGGTGTCGCGGATCTGCTTCTTCGCCGAGTGGCCGAGCAGCGCGCCGACGATGCCGGGCAGGCCTGCGCACATCATCAGCGAGACGATCGACACGATCAGCGACGCGAGCGCGAGGCCGTTCTGCTTGCGCGGCGGCGGGTACGCCGGTGCGTACGGCGCGGGTGCGCCCCAGGCGCCGGCCGGCGCGTACGCGTTGGGCACCGGGCCGGCCGCCGAGTACGCCGGATAGGCGTTCGGGTCGTATCCGGGGGTGGCTCCGTAACCCGACGTGGGGTCCGGATAACCGGACGTGGGGTTCGGATAGCCCGACGTCGGGTCGGGGAACCCCGACGTCGGCTTAGCCCACGGGTTGGCCTCGCCCGGCGGAGGATTCGTCATGGGCGCGGGTCTATCACACTCGTCTCGGTGGTAGCACCGTTCGGGCCGGGTTCGGACACCGCCGCGTGCGGCACGTACGACACAATCTCCCCATGAGTGAGCACGTCGCCCCGACGGTTAACCCCACCGACCGCCTCGACGGGAGGGTCGCCCTCGTCACCGGCGCGGGTAGCCCGGACGGCATCGGCTACGCGATCGCCCGGCGCCTCATCGGTCTCGGCGCCCGCGTCGGCATCGTCTCGACCACCCGGCGCATCCACGAGCGCGCCGCCGAGCTCGGCGCGTCCGGCTTCGTCGTCGACCTGGTCGACCCGGCCGAGGTCGAAGCGTTCGCGGACGCCGTGCGCGACGCGCTCGGTGACGTCGAAGTGCTGGTCAACAACGCCGGGATGGCGAGCGTGGCCAGCCCCGAAGTGCTGCGCCCGGTGAGCCAGCTGACCGACGACGACTGGCGCGCGGAGATCGACCGGAACCTGACCACCGCGTTCCTGACCAGCCGGGCCTTCGTCGGCGGCATGACCGAGCGGGGCTGGGGCCGGATCGTGAACATCGCGTCGACCACCGGGCCGGTCAACGCGATGCCGGCCGAGGCCGGTTACGCGGCGGGCAAGGCCGGTATGGTCGGGCTCACCCGCGCGCTCGCGATGGAGGTGGTGGCCGACGGCGTGACCGTGAACGCGGTCGCCCCGGGCTGGATCCACACCGGGTCGTCCACGGTGAGCGAACTGCACTACGGGCGCCTGACGCCGCTCGGCCGGCCGGGCTCGCCGGACGAGGTCGCCGCGCTGGTGGCGTTCCTGACGACGCCGGCCGCGTCCTACGTCACCGGGCAGATGCTGGTGGTCGACGGGGGTAATTCGGTGCTGGAATCCCGTGGTTAGGTTCACAGCCGCCTTGATCGGTTCGGTCGGCGATACTCGGCGGTAACAATCGCCGACCGAGGGAGATCGCCCGATGGCCCGTCTCGCGCAGACCCACGGGTTGACCGAGATCCAGACCGACATCCTGGCCACGGTCCGGACCTTCGTCGACAAGGAGATCATCCCGCACGCGCAGGCGCTCGAGCACGCCGACGAGTACCCCTCGGACATCGTCGACGGGATGAAGGAGATGGGCCTGTTCGGGCTCATGATCCCGGAGGAGTACGGGGGTCTCGGCGAGTCGCTGCTCACGTACGCGCTGGTCGTGGAGGAGATCGCCCGGGGCTGGATGAGCGTGTCGGGCATCATCAACACCCACTTCATCGTCGCGTACCTGCTGCGCCAGCACGGCACCGACGAGCAGAAGCAGCGCCTGCTGCCGAAGATGGCGACCGGTGACGTCCGCGGGGCGTTCTCGATGTCCGAGCCCGCGCTCGGCTCGGACGTCTCGGCGATCTCCACCCGGGCGAAGAAGGACGGCGACGACTACCTCATCACCGGCCAGAAGATGTGGCTGACCAACGGCGCGCAGTCGTCGGTCGTCGCCACGCTGGTCAAGACCGACCAGGGCGAGGAGTCGGTCTACCGGAACATGACCACGTTCCTGGTCGAGAAGGAGCCCGGCTACGGGGAGACCGCGCCGGGCGTCACGGTGCCGAAGAAGATCGAGAAGATGGGCTACAAGGGCGTCGAGACGACCGAGCTCATCTTCGACGGAGCCCGGCTACCGGCCACCGCGATCCTCGGCGGCCCGGAGAAGGCTGGCCGCGGCTTCTACCAGATGATGGACGGCATCGAGGTCGGCCGCGTGAACGTCGCCGCCCGCGCCTGCGGCATCGCGATCCGGGCGTTCGAACTCGGCGTGAGCTACGCCCAGCAGCGCAAGACGTTCGGCAAGGCGATCGTCGACCACCAGGCCATCGCGTTCAAGCTCGCCGAGATGGCGACGAAGATCGAGGCGGCGCACGCGCTCACCGTCAACGCCGCCCGGCTCAAGGACGCCGGTCAGCGCAACGACGTCGAGGCCGGCATGGCGAAGCTGCTGGCCAGCGAGTACTGCGCCGAGGTCACCCAGGAGGCGTTCCGCATCCACGGTGGCTACGGCTACTCCAAGGAGTACGAGATCGAGCGGCTGATGCGTGAGGCGCCGTTCCTGCTCATCGGCGAGGGAACCTCGGAGATCCAGAAGACGATCATCAGCCGTGGCCTCCTGCGCGAGTACGGCCTCAAGGGCTGACCGCCGGAGTGCACCCCGCCCGCCCACGCAGACCCGGACCACGTACGTGGGTAGGGCGGGGTGCACCGGTCCGGTGCCGGCTGACCGGCGCGCCGCCGCAGGAAGGCGCACCGCAACAGCACCGAATTCGCTGACCGCCGGACCGGTCCCCAGGCCGGGCCCGGCCGCCAGCACGTCTTTCGCGCCGCCCGGGCTAGAGCAGCGTGAGTTGCTGCGCCGCCGGCTCGGCCGGCGCCGGTCGGACGGCTCGGGCCTCGCCGGGGGCGCGCTGGCCGATGCCGTACGACGTCGCGATCTCACGCACCCGCGCCACGACCGCCTGGGTGTACTCGGCCGGTGCGTACGACCCCTCGCGGTACAGCCGCCGGTACGCGCCGACCAGGTCGGGCCGGGCGCCGCGCAGCCAGCCGAAGAACCACTCGCGGGCACCCGGGCGCAGGTGCAGCGGCAGCGGGGTGACCGCGACCGCGCCCGCCTCGGCGATCGCGGCGACGGTCGCTTCGAGGTGCTCGTCGGTGTCGGTGAGATAGGGCAGCACCGGCGCCATCAGTACGCCGCACCCGATGCCGGCGTCGGTCAACGCCCGGCAGACCCCGAGCCGGGCCCGCGGGTTGGGCGTTCCCGGCTCCACCTGACGCCAGAGCGCCGCGTCCACGAACCCCACCGAGACGTTCACCCGCACGTCGGTGACCTGTGCCGCCTCGGTCAGCAGATCGAGATCGCGCAGCACGAGCGTGCCCTTGGTGAGGATCGAGAAAGGGTTCGCGTGGTCGCGCAGCGCCGTGAGCACCTCCCGCATCAGGCCGTACCGGCCCTCGGCGCGCTGGTAGGGATCGGTGTTGGTGCCCATCGCCACGTGCTCGCCGGCCCAGGAACGGGCGCCGAGCTCGCGACGCAGCAGCTCACCGGCGTTGATCTTCACGACGATGCGCGAATCGAAGTCGTGCCCGGCATCAAAATCCAGATAAGTGTGCGTTTTTCTCGCGAAACAGTACGTACACGCATGAGTACACCCCCGGTACGGGTTCACCGTCCACCCGAACGGCACCGGCGACGAGGACGGCACCCGGTTGAGGATCGACTTCGCCCGGATCTCGTAGAACGTCACCCCGCGGAACTCGGGGGTGTCGATCGTGCGGACCCGGACCCCGGCACCGTCGAGCGACAGCGGGAGAGGAACCGGCGTGGTGCCCTCGGTGTCGGCCTCGGCCGACCGCAACCGCATGTGGTCCCAGCGCATCGCCTCTCCCGTCGTCGCGTACGAGTCCACCGTATTCGAACATGCGTTCGAGCGCCAGTAGGTACACGCGTGTCAAAAGTCCGATTTGGGAGATCGCTATGTCCTTCGACCTTCCCCCGTTTCCGGAACCCGGCGACCTCCCGGGACATCTGCGCTGGCAGGCGGTGGGGTGCGGGGACCGCGCCCCGCTGAGCCGGGCGCTGCTGCGTGCCGCCGCCGACGACGCCGAAGCCGGTGGACCGGTCGCGACGCTCCTCGCGCCGTACGTCGACCGCCCCGCCGCGGACGCGCCCGGCCTGCGGTTCCTGGCCGCGGCGCACTACCTGGTGCTGGCCGGCTCGCTCCCGGAGCTGGCGCCGTATTACCCGAGCGTCGGTGGCGCGGAGCCGTTCGAAGAGGCGTGGGAGCCGCTGCTCAAGGCCCTGACCGAGCGTCCGGACGAGTTCGCGGCCCGCCTCACCGCGCCGGTGCAGACGAACGAGACCGGGCGGGCCGCGGCGCTCTACGGCGGGCTGACCGTCCTCACGCACCACACCGGGTTGCCGGTCCGGCTGCTGGAGATCGGGGCCTCGGCCGGGCTGAACCTGCGGGCCGACCGGTTCGGCTACCGCGTGGACGGCGTGGTGCACGGTGACCCGAGCAGCCCGCTGGTCCTCGACGAGCCGTTCCGGGGTCACCCGCCGGTGCCGCCGGGAACCCGGGTCGCGGTCGTCGAGCGGCGCGGCTGCGACCCGCACCCGCTCGACCCCGCCGACGCCGAACACCGCCGCCGGCTGGAGTCGCTGGTCTGGGCCGAGCAGGTGAACCGCCTCGAGCGGTTACGCGCGGCGCTCGCGGTGGCCGACCGGGTGCCGGCCCGGGTGGACCGGGCCGCGGACACCGCCGGCTGGCTCGGCGACCGGCTCGCCGAGGCGAGCCCGGGAACGGTCACGCTGGTGTGGCACTCGGTCGTCCGGAGCTACGTCGACCCCGGCGCCTGGCGCGCGATCGAAGCGCTCCTGGACGACGTGGGGAACCACGCCGGCGGCGACGCACCGCTGGCGCGGCTCGCGTTCGAGCCGGAGACCGACGAGGAGGGCCGCGGCCGGTTCGCCGCCCGGCTGACGCTCTGGCCGCACGGCGGCACCGAGTTGCTCGGCACCACGAACGGCCACGGCATCCCGTTCGAGTGGGCGGGATAATGGAGTCGTGGCGACCTTTGTGTACGACGGCGACTGTGCGTTCTGCTCCACCTGTGCCCGGTTCATCGAACGACGCATCCCCACGTCCGCGGACGTCGTGGCGTGGCAGCGCACCGACCTGGAGGCGCTCGAGCTCACCGTCGACGACGCGGAGACCGCGGTGCAGTGGGTCTCCGACGGCCGCCGCACCGCCGGTCCGGAGGCCATCGCGGAGCTCCTGATCGACGCGGGCTCGTTCTGGCGTCCGGCCGGGCACGTGCTGCGGCTCCGGCCGGTGCGGGCGGCGGCCTGGCCGGTCTACCGCTGGGTCGCCCGCAACCGCGACAAGTTGCCCGGCGGCACCGCTACGTGCGCGCTGCCCCAGGCGGAACGGGATCGCCTCGCCGGCTGAGCCACCGCCGTTCGCGCAGCCACGCACCGGTGCGCTCGAGGGGCAGCAGCGCCGCGAGCGCGACCAAATGCGGCCAGAACGCGATCGTCAGCCCCGCGTACACCATCGCGTGGAAACCGAACAGGAACAGCACCGCCCAGGTCTGCCAGCGGCCGCGGAGGAAGAGCAGCACCGGGCTCGCCAGCTCGAACACGATCGTGCCGATCTGCGCCAGGACGAGCAGGTACGGCACGTGCACGGTCCAGTCGGAGAAGATCGTGCCGCGGCGCAGCACGGCCTTCGTGTACGTCGCCCCGGTGAGCCAGTCGATGCCGCCGAACCGGAACTTCGCCCAGGCCGCCAGGAAGTACGTGCACACCACCGCGATCGCGGTCGCCTTGATCGCCCAGCCGGCGCGCTCGGAGGGTGTCCGGTCGCCCCACCGGGCCGGCCCGACCGTCGGCAGCACGGCCAGCAGCACGAGGTAGCCCACCCGGTCGTGGTCGACCTTCCCGTACGACATCGCGACGATCATCCAGGCCAGGTAGAGCACCGCGACGAGCGTTCCGAGCACGCGCGGGGCCCGGCCGGTCGCCGCCGCCAGCGCGCACCCCACCAGCGCCACGCACAGCCCGACGACGATCGTGTGCGTCGGCGACGGCAGCGCGAGCAGGCGGGCGATCCGCAGCGGCTGGTACAGCTCCACCGGCACGTTCCGGTGCGCCAGCGCCCACGGCGTGATCAGGAAGACGTCGATCGGTACGAAGAGGTACGCGATCGTGCGCACGATCGCGATCCGGCCCAGCGCGACCGGCGAGAAGAACCACCGGTCGATCACGAGATTTCCCGCCGGACCGTCGTGGTGTCCTGCTGCTCGCCGGTCGGGCGCCCGTCGCGCAGCTCGATCAGGCGCACGACGACGTCGACCTCGCGCAGCCGGGGCTTCGACGGGTTCCGCTCGTGGTAGGCCTCGGCGACCGCGTCCAGCAGCGCGGGGTCGGCCTTGATCCGGGCCTGCTGCCCCTCGATCTCGGCTCGTCGCAGGCCGGTGTCGGAGTCCTTCAGCACGATCCGCTCGCCCTCGACGGTGACGCCCTCCAGCCGCAGCGACCGCACCGGCGCGTCCAGCTCGTCGGTCGTCGAGTACATCCGGAACGGCGCGGCGGGGAAGTCGTCGTCGGTCCCGAACAGCGTCGTGACGATCAGCAGGAGCAGTCCGAGCAGCGTCGCGCCGATCCGGATCCGCTTCCCGGTCGGGGTAAGCGTGGCCACGACGGGCAGTGTGACACTGATCGCTGCGAGCGCCGAAAAGCACCGGCAAGATCCTCGGTTACCAGCGAGTAGCAAAGGAGCGTTCGCATGCAGTTCGGGCGGTATTTCGAGGAGTTCGAGGTCGGCGCGGTCTACAAGCACTGGCCCGGGAAAACGGTCACCGAGTACGACGACCACCTGTTCTGCCTGATCACGATGAACCACCACCCGCTGCACCTGGACGCGAACTACGCCGAGGAGACGACGGACTTCAAGCGCAACGTCGTCGTCGGCAACTACATCTACTCGCTGCTGCTGGGCATGTCGGTGGCCGACGTGTCCGGCAAGGCGATCGCGAACCTCGAGGTCGAGTCGCTGCGTCACATCGCCCCGACGTTCCACGGCGACACGATCTACGGCGAGACGACGGTGCTCGACAAGACGCCGTCGAAGTCCAAGGACGACCGCGGTGTCGTCCACGTCGAGACCAGGGGCTACAAGCAGGACGGCACGGTCGTCTGCGTGTTCCGCCGCAAGGTGATGGTGCCCAAGCGCTCCTACGGCGACGCCCGGGGCGGCGAACAGCCGGGCCGCCCCGAGCCGAAGGCCTAGGTCTTCACCAACACGACTGGCCGACCCAGCGGGGGCAGGAGCCGTCGAGGAGCCGGGCGTGCTGGGCCGCCCACGTCAGCGAGCCCGGCTTGCCCGGCCCGTCGGGGAGGTAACGCGACGCGGTCGCCGAACCCGCCATCCCGAACACCAGCAGCGCGGCCACGACGACGCCCAGCGCGGCCGCCGGTGGCCGGTCCCGGCCGAGCCGGCGCCAGAGCGCGAACGCGGCCGCCCCGATCAGCAGCAGCGCGCAGTACGCCAGGATGACGCTGGTACGTGGCCACAGCCGCACCTCGTGCAGCGCCGACATCCGGGCCGCGGCGTAGAAGCGGAACATCCAGACGCTCGCGAAGCACAGCACGACGGTGGCGACGAGGCTCCGTTTCCAGGCCAGCGCCAGCGCCACCCCGATCGCGACCGCCACCAGCAGGCCGAACACGCCGACGCCGCCGACCTCGCCGGGAATCGGCCAGTCGCCGGTCGGACGCGAGCTGCCCCGCCACATCAGGAAGTAGGCCGGGTCCTGCAGCGCGTCGAAGTAGAAGTAGTTCTCCTGGACGTCCGGGACGCCGGTCAGGAACCGGTAGAGGTACGGGCCGCTGACCACGCCGAGGGTCGCGAGCCCGGAGAGCGCGAGCACCGCCGCCCGCCACCGGGCGCGCCGCCACGGCGTCAACAGCAGAACGGCGGCGGCGACGCCGGGCGCGGGCCAGAGCACGTAGACCGGGTGGGTCAGCAGCAGCAGACCGGCCAGCGCGCCGAGGCCGACGCCGAGCCCGATCAGCGCCGGCACCGGCAGCGTCGCCGACCGGCGGAACGCCTGCGTGACCGCGACGAACAACGGGATCGACACCGCGACGACGATCGCGCCGGCCGGCTTGTACCCGTCGAGCACCGGCAGCACCGCCACTGTGCCCGCACCGAGCGCCCAGAGCGGCCGGAGCACCATTCGCCACGCCAGGTAGGCGATCGGGCCGAGCAGGGCCGTACCGAGGATCTGGAGGTCCTTCAGCGCGTAGTAGGCGGGCTGCCCGGTGACGTCGGAGAGCCAGGACAGCGCGTAGACGTAGGCCGGCGGGTAGATCGGGCTGGTGATCGAGTGCCCGTCCGACAACGCGGTGGCCCAGTGGGCGAGGTGGTTGGAGTCGTGCGAGCGGCCGCCTACGCCCCAGGGCGTGCCGTTGAGGCCCACGAGTATCGCCCCCGCGACGAGACTCGTGGACACTCCGGAGACGATCGCGCAGGCGACCGGTTCGGCGAGGTGCGCGAACCGGTGACCGGCCCAGCGGAGGCCGGCCAGCGCCACCACGATCGCGACCGCGCCGAGCACCCAGAGCTGGAGCTGTAAGTGCGCCAGCGCGCTCACCTGGGCGATCTGGTTGAGCGGGTTGGTGTCCACGCGACGCGACCAGGCGACGAAGACGAGCGCGACGCCCACGCCGATCGCCCCCTCGGCCGTGGTCAGAGCGGCGCGCCGCCACCAGGGGGTCGGTTCGGCGACGTCCAGCACCTCCGTCTCTGGTCGGGTCCGCTGTTCCGGTATCAACGTGGCGATGGTCAAGGCGGGCTGCTTCCGGTCGGCTGATGGCAACTCTTTGACGCACCTAAGGTGGCGACCGTGGCAAGTGACGTTGAGTTCCGTCCGGAACCCGACAGCTCCGGCGAGGTCGAGCTCGCGGTCGGCGTCGGCCCGTGGGAGGGGGAGTGGCCCACGGACGCGCGGTACGACCCGGAGCTCCTGGCCGCCGGTGACCGGCGCAACGTCGTCGACCGCTACCGCTACTGGAAGCGGGAGGCGATCGTCGAGGACCTCGACCGGAGCCGGCACCCGTTCCACGTCGCCATCGAGAACTGGCAGCACGACTTCAACATCGGCACGGTCGTGCGCACCGCCAACGCG
The DNA here is from genome assembly GCF_039524755.1 of Cryptosporangium japonicum. NCBI lineage: Bacteria > Bacillati > Actinomycetota > Actinomycetes > Cryptosporangiales > Cryptosporangiaceae > Cryptosporangium > Cryptosporangium japonicum. The sequence continues at coordinate 368,852 of NZ_BAAAGX010000046.1, read as the reverse complement.
TTCCTGGCCCGCGAGGTGCACATCGTCGGGCGCCGCCGGTGGAACCGGCGCGGCGCGATGGTGACCGATCGGTACCAGCACATCCGGCACCACGCCGGGATCGACGAGCTGCTGGCGTGGGCGGCCGACGAACGGCTGCCGGTGATCGGGATCGACAACCTACCCGGCGCGGTGCCGCTCGAGACCGTCGAGCTGCCCCGGGCCTGCGTCCTGCTTTTCGGTCAGGAGGGGCCCGGGCTGTCCGACGCCGCGCGTGACGGGCTCGACCTGGTCTGCTCGATCGCGCAGTTCGGGTCGACCCGGTCGATCAACGCCGGTGTCGCCTCGGGCATCGCGATGCACGCGTGGATCCGTAGGTATGCGGTGAGTAACTGAGCTTGACTGATTTGTCCAAACGTGTCAGGTCTTGACGGGAGACCCACTGAGGGCGGACGGTTGCGCTGTGTCAACACCGCCCTGCTGCCCACGCTGTGCGAACACGGTCCGCCCTCCGGACCTGATGCACAGCGACTGGCGCTGCCCCGTGCACGGTGCCGTGCCGCCGCTGCACGTCGCTCGCCAGTTGGGCACGGACGTGCTCGACGCGGTGCGGGTGGACGCCGGGGTGCCGGTCTGGCTGCCCTGGCCGATGCTTCCCGACTGGACCGTCACCGGGCTGGCCTGGGCCGGTGACGACCGCCGCCCGATCGGGGCCACCGCCGTGGCCTGCACCGGACCGGCGCCGCTCGGCGGGGTGGCCGACGTCGTGCTGGTGGCCGAGGAGCCCGGGGTCGGGCTGGGCTCGCGCCTGGCCGGCCGGTCCGGAACGGACCCGGGCGAGACGCTCTGCGCCGGCCTGCTGGACACGAACGCGCACGCGAAGATCGTCGCCGCCGGGCACCCGACCCCGCTCTGGTCGATCCAGGCCGGACACGATCGGTGCGCCTATGTGGGCGAAGCCAAGGGCATGTGGTTGTGGGCGATCGCCTGGCCCGAAGAAGCGGGCTATGTGCTTGCTGAGCACTTTGTGTTGCTGGACGGTCGCGATGGGCTACCAGGACCGTTGCCCTTCGGCGCTCTCTCGCCGTACCTTCAATGGGACGCGCCAGAGGAAGGAGTCAGCTGACCCGCCGACACGGCCTGCGCATGTTCGCTCCCGCTTGCCCGCGATGGTAGAACGGCCTTCGTCGCCGAGCGGGAGGTAGGGCTGCAGTGAAAAAGGCCCTGGGTTGGATCGCGGTCGCGTTTCTCGTCTTCTACATCGTGACCCAGCCGGGAGACGCGGCGAACTTACTGCGCTCGCTGGGTGACGGCTTGCGTGACATCGCGACCGGTTTCGGGACGTTCGTGTCTAACGTGTTCTAGTACTAGTCCACTTCCGTCCCCTCGTGGAGGTGTGCGATGGCCGCAGACGACCCAGGCACTGGGTCGAATCCGGAGCGCGAGCTCGGACGTCGGACGTTCAACGACCCGCCATCGGCGGGGTTGGGAATCACACCGGTTCCCACCGACGACGATCCTCCGCGTCCGGGGCCACCGCCCCCGCCGGATCCGCTGGATCCGTCGAGCGGCCGTCCGCCGCCGCCCGCTCCGCCGACCGCCGCCCCGGCGCCGCCACCGCCGCCGAAGCCGTTCCGCCCGATACTCGAGCCGTCCCGGCACGTGGCTCAGTACCTGTTCGACAGCGAGCGGTACTGCGGCGAATGGCGTCGGCACTGGATCCACGTCAGCCAGTGGCTGCTCGCGCTCGCCGGCGGCACGCTCCTGCTCGGCTACGTCGTGGGCGCGATGGGCAGCGTGCCCTACGTGGTCGGTGCGGCCGCGGTGCTCTGGATCGTGCTGCTGCTCCTGGCCGGGTTCAAGATCGGCGACTGGTTCTTCGACAAGTTCGTGCTCACCGACAAGCGGGTGATGCTCATCGAGGGCATCGTCACCCGCCGGGTCGCGATGATGCCGCTGGCCCGGGTCACCGACATGGCCTACCAGCAGAGCCCGCTCGGTCGGGTGCTCAACTACGGCACGTTCGTGCTCGAATCGGCCGGTCAGGACCAGGCGCTCCGCGAGATCGCGCCGCTGCCGTACCCGAACGAGCTGTACCTGCTGTTCTGCCAGGTCATGTACGACCCGGAGGAGATGCTGGCGGTCGGCGAAGAGGGCGACTGACGGCGGCGAACCGCACGTGGCTACGGTGAGGCGTGGAGCGGATCGACCTACACACGCACTCGACGGCCAGCGACGGCACGGTTCGGCCCGAGCAGCTGATGGTCGACGCGATCGCGGCCGGCCTGGACGTCATCGGGTTGACCGACCACGACACGACGGCCGGCTGGCAGCCGGCCGTCGACGCGCTGCCGCCCGGCCTGACGCTGGTGACCGGCGCGGAGCTCTCGTGCCTGTGGAACCCCGAGCGTGGCTGGCCGATCAGCCTGCACCTGCTCGCCTACCTGTTCGACGCCGGAGAGCCGGAGTTCGCGGCGGAGCGGGCGGCGCTGCGTGCCTCCCGCCTCACCCGGGCCGAGGAGATGGTCGGCATGCTGGTGGCCGACGGCGCGCCGATCACCTGGGACGGCGTGCTGGCGATCGCCGACGGGGCGCCGGTCGGCCGTCCGCACATCGCGCAGGCGCTCGTCGCCGCCGGGGTCGTGCGTAACGTGCCGGAGGCGTTCGCGTCCGAGTGGCTGGGCGCGCGCTACCGGGTGCCGAAGCGCGACATCGAGGTGATCGAGGCGCTGCGGCTGGTGCGCGGAGCGGGCGGGGTGACGGTGCTGGCCCACCCGAAGGCGTCCAAGCGCGGCCGGGTGATCGACGACGCGGTCTACGCCGAGCTCGCGGCGGCCGGGTTGAACGGCGTCGAGGTGGACCACCCCGACCACGAGCCGGCCGAGCGGGCCGCGCTGGCGGGCATCGCCGCCGACCTCGGCCTGCTCACCACCGGGTCGAGCGACTTCCACGGCACGAACAAGACCGTGCGGCTGGGGGAGAACACCACGCGCCCCGAGGCGTACGAGGAACTGGTCGCCAAAGCCACCGGTGCGGTTCCGATCACGGGCTGAGGTTGTCGTACCTCCGTGCGAAGATCGCTGTGATGGAACAACTCGGGCTCGCCGGGATGCCGACCCGGCTCTTCTCCTGCACTCCGTCCAAACTGGCCTCGTTCGCGGAGTGCCCACGCCGGTACCGCATGACCTATGTCGACCGGCCGACGCCGCCCAGAGGTGCGCCCTGGGCGCACAACGCGCTGGGCGCGACCGTGCACAACGTCCTGCGTTCGTGGTGGCTGCTGCCCCGGCCGCAGCGGACGCCGGAGGCGAGCCGGAAACTGCTGCGCGAGGCGTGGATCTCCGACGGCTACCGCGACGCCGAACAGCAGGCGGCGGCGAAGGAGCTCGCGGCCGGCTGGCTGGAGCGCTACCTGGAGAAGGTCGATCCCGGCGCCGAGCCGTTCGGGCTCGAGCGCACGGTGGCGATGCGCACCGAGCGGCTCGCGGTCTCCGGCCGCATCGACCGGCTCGACGACCGCGACGGCGAGCCGGTCGTCGTCGACTACAAGACCGGGCGCTCCGCGCTGTCCGAATCGGACGCGGCGGGCTCGCAGGCGCTGGCGCTCTACGCGCTGGCCGCCGCGCGCACGCTCCGGCGGCCCTGTCAGCGTGTCGAGCTGCATCATTTGAGCGCCGGTGAGGTCTACACCTACGTCCACACCCCGGAGCGCCTGGAGCGGCATCTGAGGCGGGCGGAAGCCACTGCTGCGGACGCGGTCGAGGCCGAGACCGCCTTCAAGGAGGCCGGTGCGTCGGCCGACGAGGCGTTCCCGCCCGCTCCGGGGCCGCGCTGCTCGTGGTGCGATTTCCGGCGCCACTGCCCGGAGGGGCAGGCGGCGGCGCCGGCGAAGGAACCGTGGGCGGCGCTGCCCTCAGGCGGGGAGTGACTCCAGGCGGCGCACCGGAACACCGGCCACGCGGGCGCGCGCGGCCTTGAGGTGGGGGCCTTCGCGGACGCTCGCCGGCAGCGCCAGCACGGCGGTCCGCAGCGCACGGAGGCTCGCGGTCGCGGTCAACTCGCTGCCGGGCAGCACCGGCAGGTGCGTGTAGAGCCGCTTGGCCCAGCCGGGCAGCAGCCCGAAGCTCATCGCGACGAGTGCTCCCCAGCTCGGGGCGGCCGGCGTCGCCCACCGCACCCACCAGCGCATCGGGGGCACGCTCAGCAGCCGCAGGCCCTCGTAGGCCGGCCCGGTGGCCCGGAGCAGCGGCTTGACCTCGGCGAAGTACGCGCTGAGCTCCGCCGCCGTGCGCGGCACCTCGTCGGTGAGGCCGACCAGGCGGGCCTGCCGCACCTGCTCGGCGACGTACCGGTCGGCGTCGGCGTCGGAGAGCCGCAGACCGCCGCGCCGGGCCGCGTAGAGGAACGAGTCGACCTCGCAGCAATGCACCCAGAGCAGCAGCGCCGGGTCGTCCACCGGGTAGACCCGGCCGGAGTCGGGATCGAGCGCGGTGAGCCGCCGGTGCACCCGGCGGACCTTGCCCGCGGCCTCCTCGGCCTCGGCCGCGGTGCCGAACGTGGTGACCGCGACGTACTCGGTCGTGCGCTGCAGACGCCCCCACGGGTCGGCGCGGAACCCGGAGTTCGCCGACACACCGGCCATCGCCACCGGGTGCAGCGCCTGCAGCAGCAGCGCACGCAGACCACCGATCGCGAACGACGGATCGGCGTGGATGCGCCAGGTGACGCTCTCGGGCCCGTAGAGGCCGAGGTCGGAGATCACCATGGGGCCTCCAATAGTCGGATCATCGAGTTTCAGTGTGCACCCAGAACGCCGTCAGCGCCTCCGCGGTCGCCGCCGGGTTCTCGATCGCGGGGGAGTGCGCGGCGTCCGGGACGACGTGGTGGCGGGCACCGAGCCGTTCCGCCATGTCGGCCTGCACCGGCGGGAGCCAGGCGTCGTCGTGCTCGCCGTGGCAGACCAGCACCGGGACGCCGGTGCCCGCGAGCGCCGCGGTGCGGTCGGGCTCGGTGCTCAGCGCGTCGCCCATGCCTTGCAGGCCGGCCGCCGACGAGGCGACGAACCGCCGTTTCAGGAACGACTGCAACTCCGGGGCGAGCTCCCGCCAGCTCTCCTCGGCGCGGGCCGCGCGGTCCATCGCGTCGAACACCGCGTCCAGGCCGAGCGGGAGCAGCGGGGCGAGCCGTTCCATGCGGTCGCGCCGCGCGCCGACGATCGCGGCCGGCCCGGACCCCAGCAGCGTCAACGAGCGGAACTCGGCCGGCGCGGCCAGCACGGCCGCGCGCGCGACCAGCCCGCCGAACGAGTGCCCGACCAGGTGCGGCGGCCCGTCGCCGAGCGCGGCGACCACCGCGCGGACGACGTCGCCGAGCCACTCCACGGTGTAGCCGAGAGGCGACTCCGGGCCCGGTGACTCGAACTGGCCGGGCTGGTCGATCGCCACCACGCGGTAGCCGGCCCCGGTCAGCGGGTCGAACAGGGGCGCGAAGTCTTCCTTGCTGCCCGTGTAGCCGGGGACGAACAACGCGGTGCCGCGGCGACGCCCGGCGGGCGCGGCGTCCCAGCCGGCGACGTCGTAGCCGAGGGCCGGGAAGACCACCCGGTCGGCGCGGTGAGGGGCGAGCTGAGTCACGCTTTCAGTGTGCCCGCGAACCTGTTACGTGAGTTCCTCGTGTGACTAGCCAGGCATTTACTTAGGGTACGGCTGTAACCCTGTGGGCGGAGGATCCCGTGTTCGAGAAAGTGTTCGGCCTGCCGGCTCACCCGCTGGTGGTCCACGCCGCGGTCGTGCTGGTGCCGATCGCGGTGCTGTGCTCGTTCGCCTACGTTCTCGTGCCGCGGTTCCGGCCCAAGATCGGGTGGGTGCTGGCGCTCAGCTCGCTGGCCGGCGCCGGCGCGTCGATCGTCGCGGCCGAGACCGGCGACCGGCTGGCCAAGTTCCTCGGCGGCTCCGACGCCATCAACGAGCACGGCGGCTTCGGGCTCGACACCCGCAACATGGCGGTGCTGCTCGCCGTCGTGGCCGTCGTGCTGTTGATCGTCGAGCGCGCCCGGGCCAACCGGCGGGAGCCGATGCGTGGCTACGAGCGTGACCAGTGGGGCATGGTCGGCGAGCCGCCGCCCGCCAACAGCAGCGGCTCGACCGTGCTGACCGTCGTCTCGGTGGTGCTGATGATCGCGCTGCTGGCCACCGCGGTCGGCGCCGCCGTCTCGGTCGCCCGCGCCGGCGACACCGGCGCACGCATGGTGTGGGAGAGCGTCGGCTGACTCTGCTCGACTAGATTCCGGCGCCAGCGGCGGTGCCCGCCCGGATCACCATCATCAGCAGCAGCAGGAACAGCACGACGAGCGTCAGGACGCCGACGCCGACCGTGACGGCACGCGCCTGCGCGTCCTCCCGGTCGAGCGCCTCGTGGTCCTGCTCGGGCAGTGAGCGCGCCACTGGGCCCGGCACGATCACCGGGCCCCAGCCGACCGCCTCGGCCGGGCGGTGCATCCGGGGCGGGCCGGCGTACTGCGCCGGTGCCGCCGGAGCACGGCCCGGGGGCGGTGCCGAGTTCGCCGAGCCGGCCGGGCGACGCCAGAAGACGTCGCCGGCCGAACCGTCCGGAGAAGCCCAGCCGTTCAGACCGTTCACGGACGGTGGCACTGTCACTCGCCGCTGGCGGCGTCGGCCGGTGCGTCCGCGGCCTCGGTGCCGGTGGCCCGGCGGGCCCGGCTCGCGCCGGTGCTGCGGCGGCGCCGACGACGACGCGGAGCCGCGCCGTCCTCGCCGTCGACCGCGGCGATCGGCTCGCCGGCGTCAGCGGTGTCGGCCGCCGGGAGGAACGTCGGCGGGGTGATCGTCGCGACCGTCGCCGGAGCGGCGTCCGCGGTGATCTCCGTGGCCTCGGGGGCCGTGAACTCGGTGCCCTCCGGCAGCGGGGTGGTGCTCAGCACCTGACCGCCACGCAGCCGGCGCCGCGGCTTCGTGCGCTGCCGGGCCGGCAGCTCGATCTCCGCGGCCTCGTCCTCGGGGGCCCGGGTGTCGACGTCGCCGCCGCCCCTGCGGCTGCGGGTGCGCACCCGGGTGGCGCGGGCCTTCTTGCCGCCGGTCTCGCCGAGGTCCTCGACCTCTTCGGCGTCCAGGCCGGCGCGGGTGCGCTCCTTGCGCGGGAGCACGCCGGTGGTCTCGGCCGGGATGTCGAGCTCGGCCAGCAGGTGATCCGACGTCGAGTACGTCTCCGGCGGATCGGCGAACGGCAGTTCGAGCGCGGTGTTGATCATCGTCCAGCGGGTGAGCTCGTCCCAGTCGACGAACGTCACCGCGACCCCGTCGGCGCCGGCGCGACCGGTGCGGCCGATCCGGTGCAGGTAGGTCTTCTCGTCCTCGGGGCACTGGTAGTTGATGACGTGGGTGACGCCGGTGACGTCGATGCCGCGCGCGGCGACGTCGGTGGCGACGAGCACGTCGACCTTGCCCGAGCGGAACGCGCGCAGCGCCTGCTCACGGGCGCCCTGGCCGAGGTCACCGTGGACGGCGGCGGCCGCGAACCCGCGGTCGATCAGGTCGTCGGCGACTTTCTGGGCGGTGCGCTTGGTGCGGCAGAACACCATCGTCAGCCCGCGGTCGCGGGCCTGCAGGATGCGCGCGAGCATCTCGGACTTGTCGAGCGCGTGCGCCCGGTAGACGTGTTGCGCGGTGGTGGGGACCGTGCGCCCGGCATCGGGCTCCTCGGCCCGGATGTGCACCGGCTGCCGCATGAAGTTGCGCGCCAGCGCCACGATCGGGCCCGGCATCGTCGCGCTGAACAGCATCGTCTGCCGTTCGGACGGGATCGTGGCCAGGATGCGCTCGATGTCGGGCAGGAAGCCCAGGTCGAGCATCTCGTCGGCCTCGTCGAGCACCAGGATCGACACCGCGCCGAGCTGCAGGTGACCCTGCTCGACCAGGTCGATCAGGCGGCCCGGGGTGCCGATGACGACGTCGACGCCGTTCTTCAGCGCGGAGATCTGGGGCTCGTAGGCCCGGCCGCCGTAGACCGAGAGGACCCGGACCTTGCGTGTCTTGCCGGCCGCCGACAGGTCGCGCGTCACCTGGACGCACAGCTCGCGGGTGGGGACGACGACCAGGGCCTGCGGCGCGCCGCCCGCGGCGCGCTCACCCTCGCCCGGCGCCTCGATGCGCTGCAGCAGCGGGACACCGAAGCCGAGTGTCTTACCGGTGCCGGTGCGGGCCTGGCCGATGAGGTCGCTGCCGGCGAGCGCGATCGGGAGCGTGAGCTCTTGGATCGCGAACGCGCGGGTGATGCCGACCGAGGCCAGCGCCTCGACGGTCTCCGAGCGGACGCCCAGGTCGGCGAAGAGCGGGTTCTGCTCGCTGACCGGCTTGGTGGCGGTGAGTTCTTCGATCTGCTCGACCTCGGGAGCGCCGGTGGTGGCGTGCTCCAACTGGATCGGGTCAGCTTCTGTCGTGTCGTTCGTGTTCAGGGGTCTTCGCCTCTCTCCGAGTGCGCAGACGCCCTGGTGGATCCGGTAGCAACAGGGGCACGTCCGGCGCTCGCGCCTGCCGCGGTGCGGCAGCGGGCTCAACGGGACGGCGCCCTGGAGTGGGGTCCGCGCTCGATGTTCAACTGCTGTTGGTGCTGGTACTACCGTCTGTGGGTCCGAAGGACCTGGCGCCCGCGCGGGGGAGATCACTACGGCGCGAGTTAGTGCGGTGACGGGTGTCACCTCACTCATAGCCTACCGCGACGGTTTTCGCACCTGCGGTCGCGTGGCGACGTGGTCGGCGATCTGTGACGAAGACCGCCATGCGTCCCCGGAGCTAAACAGGCTCTACGGTGTGCACGTCGACCGTAGAACCGTCAGTTCGAGGAGTTCCGCTGAGCGTTTCGGGTGATGAAGCGGTAGCCGACCTGCTTGGCGTTCTCTCCTACGGCGCGCTGGTCGCGTTCGACAACCTCGGTGCGGACGCCCGCCTAGCGCCGGACCTGCGGCGACGCGCCGCGCTCAGCGAGATGGCCGCGGCCGAGCTGGTGCACTACCGGCGGCTCGCCGACCGGCTGGCCGAGCTCGGCGTCGACGCGGTCGACGCGATGGAGCCGTTCGTGCCGTCGCTGGACGCCTACCACACCTCGACGCGGCCGCGTGACTGGCTCGAAGGCCTGGTCAAGGCGCACGTGGGCGACGGCATCGCGGACGATTTCTACCGGGAGGTGGCGGCGCACCTCGCCGAGCCCGACCGCTCGCTCGTGCTCGAGGTGCTGCACGACGACCGGCACGCGTCGTTCGCGGTGGCCGAGGTGCGTGCCGCGGTGGAGGCCGACCCGGTGCTGGCCGACCGGCTCGGGCTGTGGGCCCGCCGCCTGGTCGCCGAGGCGATCACGCAGGCGCAGCTCGTCGTCGCGGCCCGTCCCCGCCTGGTCGAGCTGGTGGAGCCGAGCGGGCTCGCCGGCCTGGCCGCGCTGATCGACCGCCTGACCACCGGCCACGCCGCCCGCTTGTCCGCGCTGGGGCTCCGGTCATAAAACGAATGCCCGGCCGACGGCCGGGCATTCGTCTTATTCGCTATCAGGGAGTGCCGAACCCCACGCGCCGCAGCTCGCTCTCGGCGATCTCGACGTATGCGATCTTGTCGGCGGGGACGACCACGCGCCGCCCCTTCTCGTCGACGAGGGACAGCAGCCCCGACCGCCCGCCGAGCGCCTCGGCCACCGCCTGCTCGACCTCGTCCTGGCTCTGGGTGCTTTCCAGCACGAGCTCGCGCGGAGCGAACTGCACGCCGATCTTGACCTCCACCGCAGTGCCTCCTCGCTGAACACGCTCACTTCAACCGAGCTAAAAGCTATCCGATCGGTGTCGTGACCGAGTGGCTCGGGCGGCGGTGTCAGCGCTGAGCGGAATTTTCCGCCTCGCGCTCCAGCGGGAAGTCCGAGATGCCGCGCCAGAGCAACGTGCTCAGCAGACCGACCGCCTCCTCCTTCGGAACCGACCGGTTGGCGTTCAACCAGTAGCGCGCGGCGATCTCCGACGCACCGGTCAGACCGACCGCCAGCAACTCGGCCCGGGAGCGTGAGACACCGGTGTCATGCCCGATCGTGTCGGCGATCGCCTCCATGCAGAGCTGCGAAGCCCGCTCCACCCGCTCGCGTACCGCCGGCTCGTTGCGCAGGTCGGACTCGAACACGAGCCGGAACGCCTCGCCCTCCCCGTCGACGAAGTCGAAGTAGGCCTTCGTCGCCAGGTGCACGCGGATTTTGTTGTCGGTCGTCCCGGCGAGCGCCTGTGTGACATGGTTCACCAGCGCCTCGGTGTGCTGGTCGATCAGCGCCAGGTACAGGTCGAGCTTGCCGGGGAAGTGCTGGTAGAGCACGGGTTTGGAGACACCGGCCCGATCGGCGATGTCATCCATCGCCGCCGCGTGGTAGCCGTTCGCGACGAAGACCTCCTGCGCGGCGGTGAGCAACTGACGACGCCGCGCGGACCGCGGCAGCCGACCCGTCCTGGCGCCGCTCGCGGCGACCGGATCACTGCTCACCGGGGTAGCCATGGTCTCCTCCAGCCTTGCGGACCTTTCCGCACTTACCGCCGGGTAGCAAGACTACGCGAGGTGTCTCGAACGTTCTGCCCGCTCGGCCGGAACCGCCGTACGTTCGGCCCGTTTGCCCCTTCGGTACTGGACCGTTCCCGCAGAGAGGCCTGACCGGAAGGGCCATCCGTCGGTAGCCTGCTTCCAGGTCGAAGGAGAAGAAGGAGCACGTCGTGACCACCGCTCCGCATCGTCACCGACCCCTGGTCGGGGCGCACGCGGTGTTCTCGGTGCGCTCCTCCGGTCCGGAAAGCTCCCGGCCGCTCGCGGTGACCGCGCTGCTCGACGCCGTGCGCGCGGTGGTCGGCGTCCGTGACGTCGAGCTTCGAACCGCGGCGGGCGGAGACCGTACTCTGCACGTGGATCTCGTCGACGGTGCGGACGAGAGGGCAGTGGCGTGGTCAGTGACCCGGATCCTGGACGAAAGGCTCGGCGTGGAGGTTGACCAGACCCGATCGGTTCTGGTGGACGATGGTGTGGACGAGGGTCGGAGCGTGCCGCTCGACGGTCCGCAGCGCCGTGTCCACCTCGAGCGCTTACAGGTCGTCACCGGCGGATTGGACGTGCGGGTGGACGTCGCGCTCGCGACGCACTCGGCGCGTGTCGTCGGCTCGGCGAGCGGTCCGGCGGTGGAACGAACCGTCCTGCGCACGGTCGCCGGCGCGACGCTGAACGCGGTCGACGCGCTGCTCGAGGGCCGGGCCCGCTGCGGGCTGGACCAGGCCGAGCTCACCGACATCGGATCCGACCGGCTCGCCGTCGCGGTCGTGACGCTGCTGACGCCGGGCCAGGTCGACCGGCTCGCCGGCGCGGCGCTGGTCCGCGGCGACGCACGCCAGGCCATGGTGCGCGCGGTGCTCTCCGCGCTGAACCGCCGGTTCGAGTCGTTGCTGCCGGAGAACGGCGCGTCGTCCTCGTGGGCGTCGGCCAGCCTGCACTCCGCGCCGCCGCTGGCGGTCGAGAACACCGCCACCTACCGGACGATCATGGCCGGAACCGACTTCCCCGACAGCCCGAGCTACGGCGACGGCGCCGGCCGGCCGGAGAGCCCCGGCGGCCAGGAGGAGCCGGCGTACGACGCCGAGCCCGAGACCGAGCCGCTCTACTCGCCCCGCGCGGACGTCACGCACTCGGAGGCCACGCGGCCGGAGAGCACGCGTTTCGGGGCGTCCACGGCGGAGAGCTCGCCGTTCGGCGTCTCCGCCACGGAGGGCACGCGGTCGGGAACCCCCGCGGCGGAGAGCTCGCCGTTCGGGGCGGCGGCGGAGTCGACGCCGGAGCCGGCCGGGCGTGAGCCGGTGCGTGGTGGTCGTGCCGCTCGCCGTGCCGCGGCGGCCGCGCGTGAGGGAGCCGAGCAGCCGTACGGCGAACCCCGTTCGTCGGCGAGCAGCACCGCGCCGGAATACGCGGCGAGCACGCCGTTCGTGGCGCCGTCGTCACCGTCGCCCTCCCCGTACGCCGATCCGGTCGCGTCGCCCACCGGTGAGCTCGAGCTGGCTTCCGGCCCCGGCAGCGGCGGTGACCTGGGCGACTGGGCGGCCGCCACCTGGGCGCGCCTGGTCGACAACGACGTCACGAAGGACGGCCCGGAGCGGCCGGCCGCGGCGTCGGCCCCGGCGGCGGAGCGGGCGAGCGGGTCGTTCCCGGTCGTCAACCCGCCCGACCCCGGCCTCGGTGCGCGCACCAGCGGTGATCTGAGCGCGGCGTCGTCCTCCGCGGTGTTCACGCCGCCGGTGGAGCCGGAGGCGTACACGCCGCCGGCCGAGCCGGTGTGGTCGTGGCCGACGTCCGAGGACCCGTCCCCGGCCGCCGCCGAGTGGAGCCCGCCCCGCTGGGACGAGCCCGCCGAGCCCGGCAACGTGTCCTACGGGCGCTCGGCCAACGGCGCGAGCGGCCTCGGTGGCCTGGGCGGCGGCAGCGGCCTGGGCAGCGGCGGTGGCGGTGGCTTGGGCAGCGGTGGTGGCCTGGGTGGCAGCTACCTCGAGCGTGAGTACGGCGGCCTCGGCGGCACGGGTGCGAGCCCGACCGGTTCGGGTGCCGGCCCCGCGGGTGCCGGTCGGGCCGGCCGGCACGGGCGCGCGGACTCCGGGCCGCCGGGGGCCGGTCAACCGGCCGCGTCCGCCAACGGTTACGGCCAGTCCGGGTCGGACGGTTACGGCGCCTACGGGCCGAACGGATACGGCGGCCCGACCGCGAACGGCTCGAACGGCTCCGGCCCGAACGGCTCCGGAGCGAACGGTTACGGGCTCGGCGGCCCCGCCTCCGGGCGCAACCCCGGCGGCTCCGGGCCCGGTCTCGGCGGCCTTGGCAGCCCGGTCGGCCCCGGCCTCGGCGGTCCCCGCGACCTCAGCGGCCCCCGCGATCTCGGCCCCCGTGACCTCGGCGGGCTCGGCCCGGCGTCCGGCCCGGGTGGCTACGGCGGCCTCGGCCCGACCCCGACGTCGTCCGGTCCGCTCGGCCCCGCGAACTCCGGTCCGCTCGGCCCGGCGAACCCGGGCCCGCTCGGCCCCGGCTCGGCGGGTTCCGGGCCGCTCGGCCCCGGCCCGGCGGGTTCCGGGCCACCGCGCCGCCGCCACGCCGCCGAACCCACCGGCACCTGGCCGCTCGTCCACGACCCGCTCGGCCCGGGCGGTGGCGCCGGCGGCCCGAGCGGATCCTGGGCCGACCCGCAGCCGATCGGCCCGCCGAGCCAACGCGAGCCGAGCCCGGCCGAACGCGGCTACCGCGGCCCCGGCCCCGGCGGTCCGAACGGCCCCGGCGGTCCGAACGGCCCCGGCGGCCCCGGCGGTCCGAACGGCCCCGGTCAGCCCGGCGATCGCCGGGAACAGCCGGGCGGCCGGGCACGGCGTCGCTACGCGGAGGAGGACAGCGGACGGCACGGCGGCAACTACTGATCCACGGGCACACTGGATCGAGTGACGCCTGCTCGCCTCGCCCCTGATTCCGCCGTCCGTCCCACCGCCGATCCGCAGGTGCCCCCGTGGCCCGGCCGCACCGTCGAGGTTCCCTGGCCGGGCGGCGCCGTCGCGATCCACGTCCGCGAGACCCCGGCCACCGCGCCGGGCGCCGAGCCCGCGCTCTACGTGCACGGTCTCGGCGGGTCGGGCCAGAACTGGACCGACCTCGCCGACCTGCTGTCCGACCGGCTCGACGGGCAGGCGATCGACCTGCCCGGGTTCGGTCGCAGCGGCCCGGCGCTGCCTGGTGGGTACAGCCAGCAGAGCTACGCCGACCTGGTGATCCGCTGGATCGAGACGTCCGGGCGCGGGCCGGTCCACCTGTTCGGCAACTCGCTCGGCGGTGCGGTCGTCATCCGGGTCGCGGCCCAGCGCCCGGACCTGGTGCGCACGCTGACGCTGATCTCGCCGGCGATGCCGGTCTACCTGCCGCAGTCGACGCACCGGCACATGCTGCCGGTGCTGTTCGTCCCGCGGGTGGAGCGCATCGTCGAGCGGGTGCTGCGCGGCGCGACCCCGCACCAGATGGCGCGGGGCATGGTCGACGTCTGTTTCGCCGACCCCGACGCGGTCTCACCGCAGCGCTGGGACGAAGCGGTGGCGGAGGCCGAGCAGCGTCTCGCGGTGCCGTGGGGCGCCGAGGCGTACGTGCGCACGGTCCGGGGGCTGGTGGGCTCGTACCTGGTGCCACCGGGGCGTTCGCTGTGGCGGTTCGCCGCCCGGATCACGGCGCCGACGCTCGTCATCTGGGGACATCAAGATCGGATGGTGAGTGTCAAACTGGCTGCAAGGACTGCAAAGGCGATACCGGGCAGTCGATTGCTTGTTCTGCGCGGTGTGGGACATACAGCTCAACTCGAATGTCCCCGTATCGTGGCTCGCGCGGTGCTCCCGCTGATAGGGCATCGTATGCAGTACACGGGGTAAGGCTGCGGAAACTGGGACCGGGGAGGCGTGCTGAGCGAGCGGACCGCGGACCCGACCGTGCGCGAGGACGACTCCCCGCCGGGTACCGCGACGACCGAGTTCCGGGCGCGACGTCCTCGCGGCGCGCACCGCCCGGAGACCACCTCCGAAGCCCGCCGTGCGCTCCAGACCGAGATCCGCCGTGGACGTCGTCCCGGTGACCGTTCCGCGACGGCGGGGCCGCCGCGCTACTCGGTGTCCGCGACGTACCTGCGTGCGCAGCGGCAGGCGGCCCGGCGTCGCGCGGCCCGTCGTCGTCGCCGTTTTCTGGTGCTGCTGGCGTTGCTCACCTGCGTCCTGGTCCTCGTCGACCTGGTGCGCGGCAACGACACCGAACCGGAGAAGCCGAGCGCCCGCCCCAGCGCGAGCGCGAGCCCGCAGCTGCCCACGGTGGCCAACCCCAGCGCCGAGGCGCTCCAGCCGGAAGCGACGCCGTCCGGGCCGGCCGCGATCTCCGTGCCGCAGCGCGGTTCGGGCACGTTCACCGTGGCCGGTGGCACGTCGAAGATCCGCGGCACCGCGGGCACCCTGGTCCGGTACCAGGTGCGGGTGGAGAAGGGATCCGGGCAGGGCGCGGGCACGTTCGCCGAGGCCGTCGACACGACGCTCGCGGACCCGCGTGGCTGGACCGCCGCGAAGAAGTGGCGGTTCCAACGCGTCGCCGGCGGTGACGTGGACGCGGTGATCCTGCTCGCGACGCCGGAGACCACGAACCGGATCTGCCGCGCCGGTGGTCTCGACCCGGGTGGTTACACGTCCTGCCGCACCGGCGACCAGGTGGTGATCAACCTCGCGCGCTGGCTGCTGGCCGTCCCGGCGTTCAACGGCGACCTGGCTACTTACCGGCAGTACGTCGTCAACCACGAGCTGGGACACCAGCTCGGCCACGGACACGTGCTCTGTGGCGGCCGGGGCCGACCGGCACCGGTGATGCAGCAGCAAACGTTGGGCCTGCAGGGATGTGTGCCCAACGCGTGGCCGTTCGTCGACGGGAAGTATCTGAGCGGGGCGCCGACCGCCGGTCAGTGATCGGGAACAATGGGGGCGGAGGCCAGGTTCAAGCCCTGGAGTATCCCCGCCTGGAAGGAGCCGCTCGTGGCCCTGCCGCCGCTGGTCGAGCCGGCCGCGTCGTTGTCCGTGGACGAGGTACGCCGCTATTCGCGGCACCTGATCATCCCCGACGTGGGGATGGACGGGCAGAAGCGGTTGAAGAACGCCAAGGTGCTGTGTGTAGGCGCGGGCGGTCTCGGTTCGCCCACCCTCATGTACCTGGCCGCCGCCGGTGTCGGGACGCTCGGCATCGTCGAGTTCGACACCGTCGACGAGTCGAACCTGCAGCGCCAGATCATCCACGGCCAGTCCGACATCGGCCGGAGCAAGGCCGAGTCCGCGCGTGACTCGGTCAAGGAGATCAACCCGTACGTCAACGTGATCCTGCACGAGACCCGGCTCGAGTCGGACAACGTGCTCGACATCTTCCGTGACTACGACCTGATCGTCGACGGCACCGACAACTTCGCCACCCGTTACCTGGTGAACGACGCCGCGGTGCTGCTCGGCAAGCCGTACGTCTGGGGCTCGATCTACCGGTTCGAGGGCCAGGTCAGCGTCTTCTGGGACGAGCACGGCCCGAACTACCGCGACCTGTACCCGGTGCCGCCGCCGCCCGGCATGGTGCCCAGCTGCGCCGAGGGTGGCGTGCTCGGCATTCTCTGCGCGTCGATCGCGTCGGTGCAGGCCACCGAGGCCATCAAGCTGATCACCGGCATCGGTGAGACGCTGCTCGGCCGTCTGATGGTCTACGACGCCCTGGAGATGTCGTACCGCACGATCAAGATCCGCAAGGACCCCGCGGCCGAGCCGATCACCGAGCTCATCGACTACGAGGAGTTCTGCGGCACGGTCTCCGAGGAGGCGCAGGACGCCGCCCGCGGCTCCACGATCACCAACCTGGAGCTGCAGGAGTGGAAGGACGCCGGGAAGGACTACTTCCTGGTCGACGTCCGCGAGCCGGCCGAGTTCGAGATCGTCTCGATCCCGGGCGCGACGCTCATCCCGAAGGGCGACATCCTCTCCGGGCAGGCGCTCTCGCAGCTGCCGCAGGACCGGCAGATCGTCCTGTACTGCAAGACCGGGGTGCGTTCCGCCGAGGCGCTGGCCGCGGTGAAGCAGGCCGG
The DNA here is from genome assembly GCF_039524755.1 of Cryptosporangium japonicum. NCBI lineage: Bacteria > Bacillati > Actinomycetota > Actinomycetes > Cryptosporangiales > Cryptosporangiaceae > Cryptosporangium > Cryptosporangium japonicum. Next base: position 352,202 of record NZ_BAAAGX010000046.1, on the reverse strand, counting down.
CTTCAAGGACGCCGTCCATGTTCAGGGTGGCGTGATCGGCTACGTGAAGCAGATCGACCCGAGCCTTCCCGAGTACTGAGCACCACGAAAAGGGCCCGCCGCGAATCGCGGCGGGCCCTTTTGCGTGCGGGTCAGGCGTCGATCTTCTGCCGCTCGTTCCGCGCGAGGCGCGAGTGGCGCTTGCCGTACCCCAAGTAGATCGCGAACCCGAGCGCCATCCAGGCCAGGAACCGCAGCCAGGTGGCCACCTCCAGGAACAGCATCAGGACGACGCAGAAGACGACGGCCAGCCCCGCCACCACGGGCAGCGCCTTCACCCGGAACGCCCGGTCCAGGTCCGGCCGGGTCCGGCGCAGCACCAGCGTCGAGATCGACACGAGCGTGAACGCGAACAGCGTGCCGATGTTCACCATCTCGGCCAGCGCCGAGAGCGGCAGCAGCCCGGCCAGGATCGCCACGATGACGCCGACGATGATCGTGATGCGGTAGGGCGTCCCGAACTTCGGGTGCACGGCGCCGATCTTCTTCGGCAGCAGTCCGTCCCGGCTCATCGCGAACGCGACCCGGCTCTGCCCCAGCATCAGCACCATGATCACGGTGGTCAGGCCGGCCAGCGCGCCGACCGTGATGATGTCGGCGAACAGCGGGTGTCCGACGTCGCGGAACGCGGTGGCCAGCGGCGCCTTCGGGTCGAGCTCGCTGTACTTCTGCATGCCGACGACGACGAGCGACACCGCGACGTACAGCAGCGTGCAGAGCAGCAGCGAGCCGAGGATGCCCCGGGGCACGTCGCGCTGCGGCTTCTTGGTCTCCTCGGCCGCGGTCGCGACGACGTCGAAGCCGATGTAGGCGAAGAACACCAGCGCCGCCGCGGCGAGGATGCCGCTGACGCCGAAGCTCGCCGGGCCGGACCCGAAGATCGTCTGGATCAGCGTCGCGGAGAGGCCCGACTCACCTTCGGCGGGTTTGGTCGGCGGGATGAACGGCGTGTAGTTCGACGCCTTCACGAAGAACAGCCCGGCGACGATCACGAACAGCACGACCGCGAGTTTGATCGTCACGATGATCGCGTTCAGGCGCGACGAGATGCGGATGCCGGTGACCAGGACCGCGGTGAGGATCAGCACGATGACCGCGGCCGGGAGGTTGAAGACGCCGTCCTCGGCATTGGCGATCGACGTGGGGAGTTCCCACCCGATCGTCTCCAGCAGTACCGAGAGGTATTGCGACCAGCCGACCGAGACCGTGGCCGCGCCGATCAGCAATTCCAGGATCAGGTCCCATCCGATGATCCACGCGACCAGTTCGCCGATGCCGACGTAGGAGAACGTGTACGCGCTACCGGCCACCGGCACGGTCGACGCGAACTCCGCGTAACAGAGACCGGCCAGGCCGCACGCGATCGCCGCGAGAACGAACGAGATCGCCACTGCCGGACCGGCCGATTCCTGGGCCGCCTCGCCGGTGAGAACAAAGATTCCGGTGCCGATGATGACCCCGACGCCGAAGACCGTCAGGTCCAGACCGGACAGATCCTTTTTGAGTTGATGTTCGGGCTCTTCAGTCTCTTGAATCGCCTGTTCGACCGTTTTGGTGCGCATCACGCTCATGGGGGTGCCTCCCGGTCCGGTTGCCGGTCCTGTTTCCCCTTGTGGCGCTCAACTAATCCGTCTCTCCCGGCCACCACCGGGCCGCGTCCATCGCGACCTTCACGCCGCGGAACGTCACCCCCTCCGACCGCAGCCGCCGCGTCGCCTCGTCCTCGTGCCCGGGCGGGAGACGGCCGTCGGAGGCGACCACCCGGTGCCAGGGGACCGCGCTGCCGTAGCGCGCCATCACGGCCCCGACCGTGCGGGCCGAACCGCTGCCGGTGCGTTCCCGGACGACCTCGGCGACCATGCCGTAGCTCATCACCCGGCCCGGCGGGATCTCCTCGACGACGTCGAGCACCTGCTCCACGTACTCACTCGGCGGTGTTGGGGTCACGCGCCCCATTGTTCACGGGTCAGAATGTCCTTCCGCCGGTCCGTCGGAAGCGCCAGGATGCAAACGTGACAGTCACTCCGGTTTCGGTGCGGCCCGGTCTCGGGCGCGGCACCCGCATCGGGTACGCGGCCGGCTCGCTGGTGCCCGGTGCTTTCGGCACCGTCCCCGGCCTGCTGTTGCTGCCGTACCTCACCGACACGCTCGCGGTCGCGGCCGGGCTGGCCGGCCTGCTCGTCCTGCTCCCCAAAGCGTGGGACGTGCTGCTCAACCCGGTGGCGGGCCGGATCTCCGACCGGACGACGAGCCGCTGGGGCCCGCGTCGGCCCTACCTGCTGGTCGGCGGGCTCGGCACCGCGGTCACGTTCGCCGCGCTGTTCGCCGGGCCGCTCGACGGGGCCGCCGGCGCGGTCTACGTGACGATCGCGTTCCTCGCCACCGCGACCGCGTTCGCGTTCTTCCAGGTGCCGTTCGTCGCGATGCCGGCCGAGATCACCGCGGGCAGCGCGGATCCCTACCGTGAACGCACCCGCTTGATGACCTGGCGCATCGCGGTGCTGGCGCTGGCCATCCTGGCCTCCGGCGCCGCCGCTCCGGCGATCCGCGACGCGGCCGGCGGCGGCCTCGCTGGTTACCGCGTCGCCGGGGTGGCGATCGCGGTGCTGATCGCGGCCGGTGCGCTGGCGTCGTTCTGGGGCACCCGGCGTGCGCCGGTCGGCACCGTGCACGAGAGCGAGCCGTCGCTGCGTCGCCAGCTCGCCGTCGCCCGCGGGAACCGGCCGTTCGCGCTGCTCCTGGCGTGTTTCGTCGTCCAGGCCGTCGGCATCGGCGCGATGCTGGCCGGCACCGACTACGTCGCCGCGGGCCCGCTCGGGGACGCCGGGGCGACGTCGCTGCTGTTCGTGTGTTTTGTCGGGCCGGCGCTGGTCGTGATGCCGCTCTGGGAGCGGGTGGGCGCGCGCATCGGCAAGCGCGCCGGGTACCTGGCCGGGTCGGTGCTGTTCGGCGTCGGTGCGCTCCTGGTCGCCCTCGGCCTGCTGGTGGGCCTGGTGCCGGTGCTCCTGGCCACGGCGTTGGTGGGGGTCGGGTACGCCGGCCAGCAGGTGTTCGGGCTGGCGATGCTGCCCGACACGATCGCGGCCGACGAAGCCGTCACCGGGCGTCGGCAGGCCGGGGTGTTCACCGGCCTCTGGACCGGCGGGGAGACGCTCGGTCTGGCGCTCGGCCCCGGCCTGTTCGGCCTGGTGCTCCAGCTCGGCGGCTACCGCTCCGGGGTCGACGCCGCCGCGCAGCCGGACAGCGCGCGGGTGGCGATCGCGCTCGGGTTCTCGGTGCTGCCGGCCGTGATCGTGCTGGGTGCGCTGCCCCTGCTCCGGCGCTACGACCTCACCCCCGCGCGCCTGGCCGCGCTCACCACCCCCACCCACGGAGAACCATGAGCCTCTCGGAGCGCGGTGCCGCGGCCGACGACGTCCTCACCGCGCTGGCCGACCTGCGCGCCGGTGACCTGCCGACGCACGGCGGGCGCACCTGGGCGTACGTCTACGACTCCGGGCTCGCCGGGCTCGACGAGCTGGCGCACCGGGCCGCGCAGGCCGTGACCGGGCTCAACGGGCTCGACCCGACGGTGTTCCCCTCGCTGCTGGCGATGGAGAACGAGGTCGTCGGCGCCGCGGCGGCGCTGCTCGGCGGCGGACCGGACACGGTCGGCACCGTGACGTCCGGTGGCACCGAGTCGATCCTGCTGGCGGTCAAAGCGGCCCGGGACGGCGCCGGGGTGGAGCGGCCGCAGCTGGTCGCCCCGGTCACCGCCCACGCGGCGTTCGCGAAGGCGGCCGAGTACTTCCAGGTCGAGCTCGTCCCGGTCGACGTCGACCCGGTCACGTTCCGGCCCGACCCGGCCGCCGTCGCGGCCGCGGTCACCGACCGCACCGTGCTCGTCGTGGCCAGCGCGCCGTCGTACGCGCACGGCGTGATCGACCCGGTCGCCGAGATCGCGGCGGTGGCGGCCGAACGGAACGTGCGGTGCCACGTGGACGCCTGCATCGGCGGGTGGATGCTGCCGTTCTGGCGCCGGCTGGGCGTCGAGGTACCGGATTTCGACTTCCGGGTGCCGGGCGTCACGAGCGTCTCGGTGGACCTGCACAAGTACGCGTACGCGCCCAAGGGGACGTCGGTGCTCCTGCATCGCGATGCCGCGCTGCGGCGCAGCCAGTTCTTCGCGTTCGCGGACTGGCCGGGGTACTCGATGATCAACGCGACGATGCAGTCGACGAAGTCGGCGGCGCCGCTGGCCGCGGCGTGGGCGGTGCTCCGGCACCTCGGCGAGGAGGGCTACCTCGGGCTGGCCGAGCGGACGCTCGACGCGACCAGGGCGTTGATCTCCGGAGTGTCGGCGGTGGAGGGGCTGCGGGTGTTGGGCCCGCCGCAGGCCAGCCTGGTCGCGTTCGGCGCCGCCCCGGACGGCCCGGACCTGTTCGTGCTGGCCGACGAGCTGACCGTGCGTGGCTGGTATGTGCAGCCGCAGTTCGCGCTGGGGGAGTTGCCGGCCAACCTGCACCTGACCGTCACCGCGGCCAGCGCGCCCAGGATCGAGCCGTTCCTCGCCGACCTGCGTGCGTCGGTGGCGGCGGCACGTGCGCACGGCGCGGTGTCGGTGGACCCCGGAATCGTCGAGTACCTGCGCTCGCTCGATCCCTCCACGTTGACGTCCGAGGAGTTCGCGGGCCTGCTGGCGGTCGGCGGTCTGGCGCCGGGCGAGGGCGCGTTCACGTTGCCCACCCGGATGGCCGAGATCAACGCGCTTCTCGCCGCGGCCCCACCGCGGTTGCGCGAGCGCCTGCTGGTCGAGTTCTTCGGGCTGCTCTACGTCCCCTGACACCCCCGGCTCGTCAACTGTGGTTGACGCTGCCCGTCGGGTCAACTAAAGTTGACGACATGAGCGAGGCAACCGAGCTGGCCGCGGCGGCCAGCAGCGGGGACGCGCGAGTGGGCCTCCGGGCCGTCCGCGCGCTCCGCCGACTGGCCGAAACGCTGGAGGCAGTGCAAGTCGAGAACGCCCGCCGAGCGGGCTGGTCCTGGCAGGAGATCGCCGAGGTCCTGGAAGTCACCAAGCAGGCCGTGCACAAGAAGTACGCCGGGCGGGTGCCCGGCTCCCCGAGTTAGGAGGACGGAGATGTTCGAACGATTCACGCAGGACGCGCGCGAGATCGTCCTCGGCGCGGCGGAGGAGGCGCGTCAGCTGCGCCACCCCCGGGTGGGCACCGAGCACCTGCTGCTCGGCATGCTCACCACGCCGCACTCGGGTGCCTACGCGGTGCTGCACGAGGCCGGCCTCGAACACGAGCGGGTGCGCGCGGAGATCGCGAGGATCGTCGGGGAATCCGGCCGGATCCTCACCGACGACGACGCCGAGGCCCTCAAAGCGATCGGCATCGACCTCGACGCCGTGCTCGCGAACGTCGAGAAGTCGCTGGGCCCGGCGTCGTGGACCACCCCGCCGCCGGAGCCCGAGAAGAAGGGCATCTTCCGTCGTCCGCAGCGCGGCACCCGGTTCGGGCCGCGGGCGAAGAAGGCGCTGGAGCTGTCGCTGCGCGAAGCGATCCGGCTCGACCAGCGTCGGATCGGCAGCGAGCACGTCCTGCTCGGGGTGATCCGCGAGGGCGAGGGGCTCGCCGCCCAGGTGATCGTCGGCGCCGGGGTCGACCTCGCCGACCTGCGCAAGAGCGCCGAGGCCCGTCTCCAGAGCGCGGCGTGAGCGCCCCGGTGCGGGTCGCGCTCCACACCGAGACGGTCGGCAGCGGCCCGACGCTGCTGCTCGTCCCCGGCGGTAGCGGCGACGCGTCGAGCTTCGGCGCGCTGCCCCGGCTGCTCGCCCGGAACTTCACCGTCGTCACCTACGACCGCCGGGGGTTCGGCCGCAGCGCGACCGGCGTGCCGCCGGACGAGGCCCGGCGCCTGAGCGACGACGTCGAGGACGCCGTGGCCCTGCTCGGCGACGAACCGGGCTACGTACTCGGCAGCAGTTCCGGCGCGATCGTCGCGCTGCACCTCGCGGCCAGGTACCCCGAGCGCGTCGTCACGGTGATCGCCCACGAGCCGCCGCTGTTGGCCCTGCTGCCCGACGCCGCCCGCTGGCACGCCCTCCTGGACGACGTGCACGCCACCTTCCGCCGGGACGGCGCCGCCACCGCGATGCGTGTCTTCGCGGCCGCGGTCGGCCAGGAACCCCCGCCCGAGCACGTCCCGCCGGACGCACCGCCGCACCTGGCGGAGATGTTCGCGCGCCTGACGTCGAGCCAGGAGTTCTTCCTGGAGCACGAGTTGCGGCAGTACGTGCGGCGCGTGCCGGACCTCCGCGCGCTCCGCCGCGCCAAGGACCGGATCGTGCTCGCCGGCGGGCACGATTCCCGGGACGCCGGTGGCCGGCTGGTGCCGTACCGGCCGAACGAGGTCCTCGCGGCCCGGCTCGGCACCACGATCACCGAGTTCCCCGGTGCCCACCTCGGCTACCTGACCCACCCGGTGGAGTTCGCCGAGCTCACTCGTTCCGCGCTGACGCCGGGCCGGTGAGCGTCCGCAGCAGCGGCAGCGTGGAGGCGACGACCGCCAGCGACACTCCCAGGCCGACGCCCACCACCAGGTAGTACTCCGTTCCGGGCGCCCGGAGCGAGATCGACAGCTGGGACCGCAGGAACAGGTGCGCGGCCAGCAGACCGCTCCCGATCGCCACCGCGGCGACGGTCAGCAGCGGCACCGTGCTCTCGAACGCCACCACCCGGCGCAGCACCGCCAGCGGGGTGCCGCTCAGCCGGAGAAGGCTGAACGGACGGCGTCGCTCGAGCAGGCCCCCGACCACGCCGACCGCGAGGCTGCATCCGGCGACCGGGAGGCTGACCAGGACGACCACGTTCGCGACCTGCGACCAGCCCTCCATCGAGCGGTTGAAGGTCGCCGAGCGGTCCGTCTCGGTGGACGGCGGGTGGTGGTAGCCGGGGAAGCCGACCTCCAACGCCGTCCGGGCCCGCTCCAGCGCGGCGGGCGAGCCGTCGGTCCGCACCAGGAAACCGGTGAGCGGCCGCCGGGCGAACTCGGCCGCGGACAGCTCCGACGCCGGCCACGTCCGGCCGGGCTCGAGGAGCGCCGAGGCCACCTCGACGACCGCGGCTCCGGCCGGGCACCGTCCCAGCTCGGGTGAGGCGGCCAGGTCGGCGCAGGACATCAATGTTCGGTAACCGCCGCCCGGTGCCTCGCGGAACTCGGCCGTGGCCAGCACGCCGGGAACGGTGTCGACAGCGGGTGGCGCGGCCGTCTCGCCGGTGAGGTACACCTCCATCCGGGCGGTGTCCGGGTCGCCCGCGGTACGGCGCTCCGCGACCATCGAGGTGATGATTCCGATCGCGACCGTGGTGACGAACAACGCCAGCACCAGCCCGCTGACCGAGCGGAACGCCGCGCGGGGGTCGTCCGCCAGCCGTCGCGAGGCGATCAGGGTCGAGGTCCGGCTCGAACGGCGGGCCAGCGCCCTGGCGCCGACCATCGTCAACCACGGTCCGCTGGCGATCAGGCCGACCATGACCAGCGCGACGCCGCCCAGGTAGACGAACGTCTGCCCGGACGTCGACTCCGGGCGCCGACCGACCGTCCAGGCGAGCAGCGACAGCCCCAGCACGAGCGGGGCGATCCGCCACGCGCGTGGCGGCTTCGGCGTCACCCGGTGGGTGACCCCGAGCGGCGAGATGCGCACCCGGCGCAGCGTGAACAGCGACGACGCCGCGGCCGCCAGGGGGACACCGACCGCGACCACGACCGTGTCGACCGCGGTGAGGGCCACGTCGCCGGGGTAGGACGGCGCGCGGGCGAACGCGACCTCGGCGATCGGCCCCCGCAGCACCAGGTACAGGCCGAAGCCGAGAACGGTACCGAGCACCGACGCCGCCGCCGACTCGACCGCCGCGATCCGGGAGATCTGCCGTGGGGTCGCCCCGACCAGTCGCATCGCGGCGAAGCGCTGTTCACGGCGGGCCGCCGCCAGCCGCGTCGCGGAGTTCACGAAGATCAGGATCGGGAAGAGCAGACCGACCGCGACGATGCCGAGGATGGCCTTGAGCGCGCCGGAGTCGGCCTGCGGTGTGGAGGTGCCGATCGCCGTCACCTGCTCGGCGCCCGCCAGCCGCTCCATCTCGGCCGGCGTGCGCCCCACCAGCGCGACGAGGTCGTCCGGCGAGGCCACCGCGTCCTCGCCGAGCACACCCACCGGCCGGCCGGGGAACCGGTCGCCGAGTTCCGCGGCCGGCGTCGACGCGATCAGGTCGCGCAGCGCGGGGGACACGTAGTACTCGCCGGGGCCGGGGAGGCGGTCGACCCCCGGCGGCACCGGCGAATCCGGCCCGGTGGCGGCGACGTCGGCCCGGGTCAGATCCCGGCCGCGGAAGAAGTCCGCCCTGGTCTCCCACCAGAGTGGATCGCCGGAGCCGGTGGCCCGGCCGTCGGTGTAGAGCCAGGCCGTGCGGTCGTTCTGCGTGGTGACCGCGTTGATGCCCGCGACGATCGCGAGCAGCATGCCGACGCCGAGCGCGACCGCGGCGACGATCAGCGCCAGGCGGGCCAGCGCCTCGCGTCCGCCGGCGAGCGTGAGCCGGAGCCCGAAGGCGATCATGCGGCCAGCGCCGGGCTGTTGACCCGGCCGTCGCGGACGACGACCTCGCGGTCGGCGTAGGCGGCGATGCGTGGCTCGTGCGTGACCAGGACCACCGTGGTGCCGTGCTCCCCGGCGATGCCGACGAGCAGGTCCATCACCTGCTCGCCGGTGAGCGAGTCGAGCGCGCCGGTCGGCTCGTCGGCGAAGAGCACGGCCGGGTCGGCGACCAGGCCCCTGGCCAGCGCCACCCGCTGGGCCTGGCCGCCGGACAGCTCGCCGGAGCGCCGGTCCTCCAGCCCGTCGAGGCCGAGGCGGCCGAACCAGGGCGCGGCCCGCCGGACGGCCTGCTTCCGGCGGACGCCGCCCAGGAGCAGCGGCAGCGCCACGTTCTCCAGCGCGGTGAGCTCGGGCACCAGTTGGCCGAACTGGAACACGAACCCGAAGCGCTCCCGGCGGATCCGGCTGCGTTCCTCGTCGGAGCGGGTGTCGATCCGTTGCCCGTCGAACCACACCTCACCGGAGGCCGGCACCAGGATGCCGGCCAGACAGTGCAGCAGCGTCGACTTGCCCGACCCGCTCGGGCCCATGATCGCGAGCATCTCGCCCGCGCGGACCTCGAGGCCGGCGCCCCGTAACGCGGGCGTCGACCCGAACGACAGCTCCAGGTTCTTGGCTTGCAGGATCATCGCTTGACCGCCTCCGCGAGTTTGTCCAGCCGGGCCTGGGTCAGGTCGATCCACCGGAGGTCGGCCTCCAGGTGGAACAGCCCGTGGTCGGCGAGCAGCGCATCCATCAGCTCGCCGGTGCGCTTGACCTCGGTGAGCTCGCGCATCCGGGCCAGGTGGGAGGCGCGCTGCCGGTCGAGGTACTCCGCCGCCGGCCGGTCGAGCATCAGCGCGAGCACGACTTTCGAGAACAGCACGCTCTGCAGGTGCGGCTCGGGATCGACCGGCTCGGTGAGCCAGGCGTCGACCTCGGTGGCGCCGCGGTCGGTGATCACGTACTGCTTGCGTTCCGGGCCGTCGCCGGGTGCGACCTCACCCACGACGACCTTGCCGTCGCGCGCCAGCCGTCCGAGCGTCGCGTAGACCTGGCCGTAGGAGAGGGTCTTGTCGCGCCCGAAGAACATGTCGTAGTTCCGCTTGAGGTCGTAGCCGTGGCTGGGCTGCCGCTCCAGCAGACCGAGCAGAGCGAGGGGAACGTTCATGTCGGCAACTATACGCTGAGAGTATACGCCGAGTGTATATGCTAAATCGGACACTTCGGTGGGGCGGGGCCACTCTTGTCGGGCACCCGTGGTCTCATGCGAAGGTGGGTGAGGGAGAGCCGCTGAGAGTCGCGGCCCGGGGCGCGTCGCCGGTAGCGGTCCGTGAGCGTCCCCACGCGAAGAGTCGTTACCGGCTCGTCCGCGGCACACCCGCGCCCGCGAAGCGCCTCACGCTCGACGCGGACCAGCGTGCGGTCACCGCGCACGAGAGCGGCCCGCTGCTCGTCCTGGCCGGGCCGGGCACCGGGAAGACGACAACGATCGTCGAGTCGGTGGTGGCCCGGGTCGAGGCCGGCGCCGATCCGGAGTCGGTCCTCGTCCTCACCTACGGTCGCAAAGCGGCCGGCCGGCTGCGCGAGCGCATCACCGAACGGCTCGGCCGCACCACCACCGAGCCGCTGGCCCGCACGTTCTACTCCTACGCGTGGGGCCTGCTCCGCCGCGACGCGTCGCTCCGCGGTGAGCGGGCACCCCGCCTGCTCACCGGCCCGGAACAGGACGCGCTCATCCGCGACCTGCTCGAGGGCGACATCGAGGGGTACGGCGTGCGCTGGCCCGAGCCCGAGCAGCTCGAGGCCCCCCGCGGCTTCGCGGCCGAGCTGCGCGACCTGATGCTGCGGGTCCAGGAACGCGGAATCGACCCGGTCGGCCTGGACGAGCTCGGCCAACTGCACCAGCGTCCCGACTGGCGGGCCGCGGCCCGCTTCCTCCAGCAGTACTTCGACGTACTCGAGCTGCGCGACGCGGAGAGCGCGAACCAGGGCATCGGCTACGACAACGCGCTGATCATCCAGGAAGCGGTGAGCCTGCTCCGCAACGATCCGGAGCTGCTCGACCAGGAGCGCCGCGCCCGTGGGCACGTCTTCGTCGACGAGTACCAGGAGACCGACCCGGCCCAGCGCGAGCTGCTGCGGCTGCTCTGCGGCGGCGGCCGGTTCCTGGTCGCGGCGGCCGACCCGGACCAGTCGATCTTCGGCTTCCGCGGTGCCGACCCCGGCGGCGTCTACTCGTTCGCCGACGACTTCCCGACCGCCGACGGCGAGCCGGCCGAAACCGTCGTGCTGGGCACCGCCCACCGCGCCGGGCCCACCCTGCAGGAGACCGCCGACCGGGTCGGCACCCGTCTGCGCGGCGGTGCCCGGCAGCGCACCCCGCACCTCGGCCCGGAGACCCCGGCCGCGCTGGCCGACGGCGCCGAGGTGGTGACCGTGCGCAGCGCCACCCAGGAGGCCGCGTACGTCGCGCACCGGCTGCGTCGTGCGCACCTCATCGACGGCGTGCCGTGGTCGCGGATGGCGGTGCTGGTCCGCTCGGCGCCGCGCTCGGCGAGCACGCTGCGTCGCGGCCTGGTGCACGCCGGTGTCCCGGTGGAGATCGACACCGACGAACTGCCGCTGGCCCAGCAGCGCGGGGTGGCCCCGATCGTCCGGGCGCTCGGCGTCGCGCTGCACCCGGAACGGCTCGACGACGCCGCCGCGGTCGCGCTGCTCACGTCCCCGCTGGGCGACGCCGACGCGCTGAGCCTGCGCCGGCTGCGTCAACAGCTGCGGCTGGTGGCCTCGGCCGGTGGTGACACCCGGTCGTCGGCCGAGCTGCTGCCGGAGGCGCTCGCCGACCCCCGCGACCTGATCCCGGTCGACTCCGAGTGGGGCCGCCCGGCCCGGCGGGTGGCGTCGGTGCTGACCGCGATCAGGACCGCGGCCGAGGAACCCGGCGCCACCCCGGAGTCGGTGCTCTGGGCCGCCTGGGAGACGTCCGGCCTGGGCCCGCGCTGGGAGGACGACAGCCTGCGCGGCGGCGCCGAGGGGGCCGACGCCGACTCCGCGCTGGACGCCGCGGTCGCGCTCTTCGACCAGGCGGCCAACTTCGTCGACGGGCTGCCCGGCGCCACCCCGACGATGTTCGTCGACTACCTGGAGCACCTGCGCATCCCGGCCGACTCGATCGCGCCCACCGGCCAGCGCAGCGAGGTCGTCCGCATCCTCACCGCGCACGCGTCCAAGGGCCTGGAGTGGGACGTCGTCGCGGTCGCCGGTGTGCAGGAGGGGCTCTGGCCCGACCTGCGTCCGCGCGGAACCGTGCTCGGCTCCGAGGAACTCGTCGACCTGGTCGCCGGGCGTCCGCCGCAGCTGGCCGGCCACCTGGCCCAGCTGCTCGACGAGGAGCGGCGGCTGTTCTACGTCGCGGTCACGCGGGCCCGGCGCGCGCTGCTGGTCACCGCGGTCGACACGGTCGACGGGGAGGACGCCCAGCAGGCGTCCCGGTTCCTGGACGAGATCGATCCCCCCGAGCGGCCGCTGGTGCCCCGCGAGGAGGACGGCGGCCGGGCCGCGGTCGTCGTGCCGCGCCAGCTGACGCTCCCGGCGCTGGTCGCGGAGCTGCGCCGGGTCGTGCTCGACCGCGAGGGCGATCCGGTCCGCCGCCGGGCGGCCGCGCGGCAGCTCGCCCGGCTCGCGGGCGCCGGTGTCCCCGGCGCCGATCCGGCCGAGTGGTGGGGTTTCGCGCCGCTGTCGGACGCCGAGGCGCTGCGCGGCCCGGACGAGATGGTCGCGGTGTCGCCGTCGCGTGTCGAGGCGTTCCAGACCTGTGCGTTGCGCTGGCTGCTCGAGACCAGCGGCGGCGGCACCACCAGCACCGCCCAGGGCATCGGCACGGTCGTGCACGACGTCGCGGCCGAGGTCACCGTCCCCGACCTGCGCGAGCTCTCCGCCCGCCTCAACGAGCGCTGGCGGCGCGTCGACCTCACCGGCTGGTACGGCCGCAAACAGCACGAGCGCGCCACCCAGATGGTGGATCGGCTGGCCGGTTGGCTGGCCCGCAACCCGCGCCAGCTGGTGGCGGTCGAGCGCGAGTTCTCGGTCGACGTCGGGCGGGCGACGATCCGCGGCCGGGTCGACCGGCTGGAGCGCGACGAGGACGGCCGCCTGGTCGTCGTCGACCTGAAGACCGGGCAGAGCAAACCGCCGGCCGAGAAGATCCCGACGCACCCGCAGCTGGGCGTCTACCAGCTGGCGGTCGAGCACGGCGCCTTCCCCGAGCACGGCACCGAGACCGGCGGGGCGTCGCTGGTCCACATCGGCATGCCCACGGTGCGCGCCTCCGAGCAGGTGCAGGAACCGCCGCAGCGCCAGTGGGCCGAACAACTGGTCCGCGACGTCGCCGACGGCATGGCCGGCAGCGTCTTCACCGCCACCCAGAACAACTACTGCCGGATGTGCGCGGTCGCCTCCTCGTGCCCGATCGTGTCGGGTCAGGTGACCGACGAGTGACCGACGGCTGGCCCGCCGGGTCGTTCTCGGCCCTCGACATCGCCGAGCGCCTCGACCTGCCCCGCCCCACCGACGAGCAGATCGCGGTGATCGAGGCGCCGCTCGCGCCGGTGCTCGTCGTCGCCGGCGCCGGGTCGGGCAAGACCGAGACGATGTCCGCGCGTGTCGTCTGGCTGGTGGCCAACGGGCTGGTGCGGCCCGAGGAGGTGCTCGGCCTCACGTTCACCCGCAAGGCCGCGGCCGAGCTGGCCAACCGGGTCCGCCAGCGGCTGGGCCAGCTGCGCGGGGTGATGGCCGGCGGGGTGCAGGTCGGCGACCCCACCGTGGCCACGTACAACGCGTACGCCGCCCGGGTGGTGGCCGAGCACGGGCTGCGTGCCGGGTTCGAGCCCTCCGCGCGGCTGCTCACCGACGCCCGCACCTGGCAGCTGGCCAGCGGCTCGGTCGAGATCTACGACGGGGACATGTCGTTCGTCGACTGGACCCCACCGACCGTCTCCACCGCGGTGCTCGACGTCGCCGGGCAGCTCGCCGAGCACCTGCGCACCACCGACGAGCTGGTCGACTGGACCGAGGCCTTCGTCCGGCGCATCGCCGGCCTGCCCAAGGGGCCGCGTCAGCGCAACGACATCGCCCCCGAGCTGAAGAAGGTGCTCGACGTCCAGCGCGCCCGGCTGCAGGTGCTGCCGCTGGTGGAGGAGTACGACCGGCGCAAGCGCCGGGACGAGGTGATGGACTTCGCCGACCAGGTGTCCCGCGCGGCCCGGGTGGCGAGCAACCATCCCGAGGTCGGCCGGGTCGAGCGTGCCCGGTACCGGGTCGTGTTACTCGACGAGTACCAGGACACCAGCCACGCGCAGCTGGTGCTGCTGCGGTCGCTGTTCGGCGGTGGCCACCCGGTGACGGCGGTCGGTGACCCGTGCCAGTCGATCTACGCCTGGCGCGGAGCGTCGGCCGGCAACCTGACCCGGTTCCCCGAGCACTTCCCGCGGAGATCCGGCGATACCCCGGTGCTGCCGCTCACCACCAGCTGGCGCAACGGGCCGCAGATCCTCGACCTGGCCAACGCGCTCTCCGCGCCCCTGCGCGGCACACCCGGCGGCCCGCGCACCTGGGTCAGCGACGCGATCGCCGGTACGCCGGTACCCGAGCTGCAGGCCGCACCCCACCGCACCGACCCGGGCGAGGTGCTGTGCTCGCTGCACGAGACCGTGCAGGACGAGGCGGTCTGGATCGCGTCGCAGATCGCGTCCCGCTGGCGGGCGGGCGGTGACCAGCCGCCCACCGTCGCGGTGCTGGCCCGTACCCGCAACCAGTTCGAGCGGCTGGCCGACGCGCTGCGTGCGACCGGCCTGCCGGTCGAGGTCGTCGGCCTCGGCGGCCTGCTCGCCACCCCGGAGGTCCGCGACCTGGTCGCGACGCTGAACGTCCTGATCGACCCGACGGCGGGCGCCGCGCTGCTCCGGTTGCTCTCCGGCGCCCGGTGGCGGTTGGGGCCGCGTGATCTGGACGCCCTGGGGCGGCGTGCCCGTGAGCTGGCGGCCGCCACCGCCGGCCCCGACGACGACACCCCGATCGAGAAGGCCGAGGAGCGCAGCATCATCGAGGCGCTCGACGACCTGGGCCCGGCCGAGGGCTACTCGCCCGTCGGGTACGAGCGGCTGACCCGGTTCGCCGACGAGTTGCGCCGGCTGCGGCTGCGCGTCAACCAGCCGGTGCCCGACCTGGTCGCGGAGGTGGAGCTGCGGCTCGGCCTGGACATCGAGGTCGGCAGCCGCACGCTGGAGGGCGCGACGGCGGGCACCGCGTCGCTGGCCCGGGCCCACCTGGACGCGTTCGCCGACGTCGCCGCCGACTTCGCCGAGGCCGCCGAACAGCCGACGCTCTCCGCGTTCCTCTCCTACCTGGGCGCGGCCGACGAGCGGGAACGCGGGCTCGCGCCCGGCCAGGTCGACGTCCGGCCGGGCGCGGTGCAGGTGCTCACCGTGCACGCGGCGAAGGGCCTGGAGTGGGACGTGGTCGCGGTGCCCGGTCTCTCCCGGGGCGTGTTCCCCGGCACGGCCAAGATGTCCGACACCTGGAGCCGCGGCCTCGGTGTGCTCCCGTTCGAGCTGCGCGGCGACGCGGCCGACCTCCCGTCGCTGGTGCTGACCGGCGTCACCGACCAGAGCGAGGCGAAGGCCGCGCTGGCCCGCTTCGGCGACGCGTGGAAGGCCCGGTCGCTGTCCGACGAACGGCGGCTGGCCTACGTGGCGGTGACCCGGGCCCGGCACGTGCTGCTCTGCTCCGGCGCCTGGTGGGACGCCGGGATCGAACCGCGTGGCCCGTCGCCGTTCCTGCACGAGGTGCACGAGCACTGCGTCAACGGCGGCGGCACCGTCGACGGCTGGTTCGCCGAACCCGAGTCCGGCACCGAGAACCCGCTGCTCGCGGCCGGTCGGGTCGCGCTCTGGCCGTTCGACCCGCTGGGCGCACGCCGGGACGAGGTGGAGGAGGCGGCCGCGCTCGTCGTCGCGGCGGCCACGGCCGAGGAGACCGAGGCCGAGCGGGAGGCCGCCGAGGCCTGGTCGGAGGAGGCCGAGATGCTGCTCGCCGAGCGCGCCGGCGCCCGCCCCGACGGCGACGTCGTGACCGTTCCGCTGCCGCCGCAGCTGACCGTCTCGCAGCTCGTCCTGCTGGGCCGCGACCCGGCCGAGCTGGCGCGGCAGCTGCGTCGTCCGGTGCCGGTCCCACCGGCGCCGCTGGCCCGGCGGGGCACCGCGTTCCACGCCTGGCTGGAACGCCGGTTCGGCGCGGACCGGCTGCTCGACGTCGACGAGCTCCCGGGCGCGGCCGACGCCGGGGAGTCACCCGACGACGAGCTCCCCGCGCTGCAGGAGGCGTTCCTGCGCAGCGAGTGGGCCGACCGGGTGCCCCAGCACGTCGAGGTGCCGTTCGCGACGCTGCTGGGCCCGACCGTCCTCCGTGGCCGGATCGACGCGGTGTTCCGCACCACGCACGGCTGGGAGGTCGTCGACTGGAAGACCGGCCGCCCGCCGTCCGGGCCGGCGGCCGCGGCGGCGCAGGTGCAGCTCGCCGCGTACCGGTTGGCCTGGGCGGCGCTCGCCGGCTGCCCGGTCGACGAGGTGAGCGCCGCGTTCCACTACGTCCGCGCGGTGCGCACCGTGCGGCCGGCCGACCTGCTCGACGAGGCGGGCCTGGCCGCGCTCGTCACCTCGCTGGGGCGCTGACCCGCTCCAGCACGATCTCCGCGACGCGCTCGGGCGCCTGGTCGGGCAGCCAGTGCGTCAGGCCTTCGAGCTCGACGAACGTGTAGTCGCTCTCGACGTACGTGCCGGTGGCCTCGGCGGCGGTGCGCCCCAGCGCGGTGTCGCCGTCGCTCCAGACGTACGTCGTCGGCACCCGCACCGGGTCGGCGTTCAGCGAGTCACGGGCACGCATGGCCCGGTACCAGTTCAGCGTCGCGGTCAGCGCACCGCGCTCGCGGAGCGGCCGCACGTACCCGTCGACCTCGTCGCGCGAGAGCCCGGCGCCCGCGAACACCCCGCGGAGCAACCGCGCGTTGAACGCCAGCAGCGCGCGCTCGGCGATCCAGCGGCGTCGGAAGAAGTAGATGTACGACGACTTCTTGCGCTGGTCCGGGTCCGAGCGCAGCGCGGTGACGAACGCCCGCGGGTGGCCGACGGAGAGCGCGGTGAGCGTGCGGACCCGGTCGGGGTGGCGCGCGGTGAGGTGCCAGGCGACGATCGCACCCCAGTCGTGGCCGACGACGTGGGCCGAGGCCAGGCCGAGGTGGTCGAGCAGCGACAGCACGTCGGCGACCAGGTGGTCGATCCGGTACGCGTCGACGGTGTCCGGCCGCGCGCCGGGGGAGTAGCCCCGCTGGTCGGGGGCGTAGGTGCGGTAGCCGGCCGCGTTGAGCCGCGCGGTGACGCCATCCCACTCGGCGGCGTTCTGCGGGAAGCCGTGCAGGAGGACCACCGGGTCGCCGTCGGCCGGGCCGCCGACCCGCAGATCGAACGTGAGACCGCCCGACGACCACCGGGTCATCGGTCCGCCCTCGGGAACAGGCAGAACTCGTTGCCCTCGGGGTCGGTCAGGATCCACCAGGAGACGTCCTCGTCCGGGCGTCGCCGCAGCGTCGCGCCCGCCGCGACGAACGGTTCCGGACCGTCGGCGTCCACCAGCGTGACGTCCCAGTGCCAGCGGTTCTTGACGCTCTTGGGCTCGGGAACCGGGCCGAACACCCAGTAGTCCCACGGGAAGCCGGCCGCGCCCTCGATCCAGCAGTAGTCCTTGTGCTCGGCCTCGTGCACCTCGCCGCCGACCAGGGCCGCCCACCAGCCGGCCAGTTCCCGCGCGTTGCCGCTGTCGACGTTCAGCTCGAACGGCGTGGTCCGCGTGACCGGCGTCGACTCGGCGGTCGGCGGGAACGCGCAGAACACGTTCCCGTCCGGGTCGGTGAGCTGCCACCACGGATCGACGTCGGGCTCGGTGAGGATGCGTGCCCCCAGCGACACCAGCGGCGAGACGTCGGCGGAGGGCAGCCGGAGGTCGAGGTGCACGCGGGTCTTGCCGATCCGCGGCTCGCCGACGGGGTTGACCCAGAGCTGGGTCTCGATCGGCGCACCCGGCCGCGCGTCCACGCGATAGCCCTTCGGGCCCTCCGTGGTGGTGGAGCCCAGCACCGCGGCCCAGAATCCGCTCAGTCCGGCGGCGTCGTTCAGCGGGGCGTCCAGAACCAGGTCTTTGAATCGGGCGATCGCCATGGGCGGAGACCTTATTCACTCGGGGGCGGTCGATCTGAGCCGGTAGAGACCGAATCGCTCCATCCGTACGTTGGCTCGCTGACAGAAATCTACGGGGAAACGACGCAGACTAGCGCCACGATGCAACCAGGGGCCGGTTCACAGCGTCCTAACGCGTGAGGGGATTTCACTTCGGCCCCGGGAGACCCGGGAGCCGACAGGAGGTGTCGAGATGCGCATGTTCCGGCGAGCCCAGGCTGCCGGGTGGTCGACGGTGGTGCTCAGCGCCGCCGCGGGCCTGGTGATGGCGGCGCTGGTCGCGCTGACCCCCTGGCGCGTGGCCGACCTCGGCGGTCCGGGGTCACGTGACCGGGTGGAATCCGTGAGGGAGGATGGAGCCGTCGAGCGCGGCGTGAACGTCCGGAGCTTCATCGCCGCGACCCGGGACGTGTCCGGCGCGGATTGGTACCGCGTCGGCTGATCTACGGCGCCCCCGGGCCGGAACGGTGCACGGGAGCGGCTGCGTATGACGACCGGCAACGGGTCGGGGAACGCGAACGGTGGGGGCGAGAGCCCGTGGGCGCGCCCGGCTACCGGCAGTGAGCCCCCGGTCACCTGGGTGCCGCCCCGGCCGCCGGTCACTCCGTCGTACCGGCCGTACCAGCAACCGGCCCCCGACGTCGTCGAAACCCCGGCCGCGAAGCCGCAGCTGGCGAGATGGGTGATCGGCGGGGGTGCCCTCCTGGTCCTCGGCCTGGTGGCCGTACTGGTACTGGCGTCGACGGGTGTCTTCCGCAGCGACAACCCGAGCCTGTTCGGCCCGTTCGCCGGTGAGAACCCGGAAGCGTCCGGGCCGCCACTGGCGCGGCTCTGCCCGCCGGCGTCGGAGAACCCGCCGCCCGGTGGCGAGGAACCGGCCCCGGTGGAGGGCCCGCGCATCACCGACCGGGGTTCCGGCATCTCCTACCTCCGGCTCGACGCACCGTGGACGCTGTGGGATCGCGGCCCCTGGGGGCAGGGGACGCTCGGCGTCGACTTCGAAACCGGCTACTACTTCGTCACCGAGACGTACTCGGGCGGTGACTACCTCGCGTCCGTGCTCTCCGGCAAGGTCCCGGCGACGGTCGGCGACAGCCTCTCGCTGAACCTGCCCTGCGCCGGGCGTCAGGTGGCCGAGGACGTCCGCCGGGCCTACTACCCCCAGCCCAACGTCAAGGAGCAGACCCGCGACGAGCAGATCGTCGTGGGCGGCCGGCCGGCCTGGGTGTCGACGTTCCACCTGACGTTCGAGGCGAACGGTCTGGACGCCCGCGGCGAGCAGGTGGCCGTCGTCCTCGTTGACGTCGGCCGACCTGACGCCGCGGTGCTCTACATCTCGATCCCGGACACCCACCGGCAGTACAACCCCGAGATCGATCGGATCGTCGCCTCGATTCAGCCCGCGTAGAGGGCGTCGAGTTCCTTCGTGTACTTCTCCTCGACGAACTTGCGGCGGACCTTGAGCGACGGCGTGATCTCACCGTTGTCGACCGAGAGGTCGTTCGGCAGGATCACGAAGCCCTTGATCGACTCCCAGCGGTTGAGCTGGCCGTTGAGCTGATCGACGCCGCTCTGGACGTGGGCGCGCACCTGCGGGTGGTTCGAGAGCTCGGCCACCGACAGCGACTCCAGCCCCGCTCCCTGCGCCCAGGTCCTGATCTCGTCCGGGTCGAGCGTGATCAGCATCGTGCAGTAGTTCCTGGTGTGCACGATCACCTGGCTGACCTGCGGGACGATCGTCTTGAACAGCCCCTCGATGTACGAGGGCGCGACATACTTGCCGCCGGACGTCTTGACCAGGTCCTTCTTGCGGTCGGTGATGCGCAGGAACCCGTCGTCGAGCTCGCCGATGTCACCGGTGTGGAACCAGCCGTCCTCGGTGAGGACGGCCGCGGTCTCCTCCGGCTTGTGGTGGTAGCCGCGCATGACACCGCCACCGCGCAGCAGGATCTCGCCGTCCTCGGCGATCTTCACCTCGAGGTCGCCCAGCGGGAGCCCGACGGTGCCGAGCCGGAACCGGCCCGGCCGGTTGACGAATGAGCCCGCGGTGGTCTCGGTGAGCCCGTAGCCCTCGTAGATCGGGATGCCCGCGGCGTGGAAGAACTCCGCGACCTCCCGGGAGAGCGGCGCGGCTCCGGAGATCATCCCGCGCATCCGGCCGCCGAACCGGGTCTGCAGCTTGCTGAACACCAGCTTGGTGGCGACCGCGTACTTGATCGCGAGCAGACCGGAGGGCTCCTTGCCCTGCTCGCGCAGCGCCACGACGTCCCGCCCGACGCCGAGTGCCCAGGTGAAGATCTTCCAGGTGGCGCCGCCCTTGTCCTGCGCCATCGTCCGGACCCGGTTGTAGACCTTCTCGTAGATCCGGGGCACGCCGGCCATCACCGTCGGCCGCACCGTCGGCAGGTTCTCGACGATCTTGTCGACCCGGCCGTCGACGTAGCTCTCGAAGCCGATCGTGAGCTGGGCGCAGAGCAGCACCTTGCCGAAGACGTGCGCCATCGGCAGCCAGAGGTACTGCAGGTCGGTCTCTTCGATGATGCCGAGGCCGGCCTGGGCGTCGGACTCCCAGATCCAGTTCGCGTGCACCAGGCGGACGCCCTTGGGACGGCCGGTGGTGCCGGACGTGTAGACGAGCGTGGCCAGGTCGTCCGGGCCGATGCCGTCGATGCGCTGCTCGATCAGCTTCGGCTCGGCGATCAGCCGCTCGGCGCCGCGCTCGAGCAGCTCGTGCAGGGAGAGCACCTCGGGGCCGTCGGTGACCTCCGGCGTCTCGAGCGCGTCGAGCGTGACGATCGCCCGCAGGTCCGGCAGCTCGTCGAGCTTGCCCTGGAACTTGGTCAGCTGGGTGGCGTCCTCGGCGAACAGGACGACGCTGCCGGAGTCGGCCACGATGAACGCCGCGTCGCCGGGCTCCGTCGTCGGGTAGATCGTGGTGGTGGCGCCACCGGCGCACATCACCGCGAGGTCGGCGAGGATCCACTCGATCCGGGTGCCGGACGCGATCGCGACCCGGTCACCGGGCCCGACGCCGAGCTCGGCCAGCCCCGCGGCCAGCGCGTACACCTGCTCGGCGGTCTCCTGCCAGGTGAGGCTCGTGGTGCCGATGGCGCCGCCGGCGATCGTCGTGCTGATCGGCGCCGGCCCCGCGAACGCCCGGCCCTCCGGGTTCTTCGCCACTTGGGCGCGGAAAAGTTGGCCGATCGAGCGGTGCCCGGTGTCCACGGTGACGGTCATGCTGCGCGCTCCTTCGCCCCCGGCATGTGATGCGGCACACGGTACTGACGAGTAAGCACGCGTGTGCGTCGTTCGACGATTCTCGTCGTCTCCCGTCGGCGACCTAGTTGGCCTGGCCAAACGTTCGGCGGAGTGCCTAAGGCGAGGTTCGGCGAATTCACGGGCTAGGGTCGTGAGCGTGTCTGCACCCACCTCTGCCGGCGCGCCGGTCACGATTCCCGCCACCGGCTTCCCGGTCGAGCGGTTCACGTTGCCCAACGGCCTCCGGGTCGTCCTCACGCCGGACCGGTCCGCCCCGGTGATCGCGGTCGGGGTCGTCTACGACGTCGGCATCCGATCCGAGCCGCAGGGTCGCACCGGCTTCGCCCACCTCTTCGAGCACCTGATGTTCCAGGGCTCGGAGAACCTGGAGAAGCTCGCCCACTTCCGCTACGTGCAGGCCTCCGGTGGCGTCTTCAACGGCAGCACCCACCTGGACTACACCGACTACTACGAGACGCTGCCCAGCAACGCGCTGGAGCGTGCGCTCTTCCTCGAGGCCGACCGGATGCGCCGGCCCGAGCTGACCGCGGAGAACCTCGCCAACCAGATCGCGGTGGTGAAGGAGGAGATCCGGGTCAACGTGAAGAACCGCCCCTACGGCGGCTTCCCCTGGCTGCTGCTGCCGCCGGTCATGTTCGACACGTTCGCCAACGCGCACGACGGCTACGGGTCGTTCGAGGACCTGGAGTCGGCCACCGTCGAGGACGCGCAGAGCTTCTTCTCGACGTACTACGCACCGGGCAACGCGGTGCTCGCGGTCGGCGGTGACCTGGACGTCGCCGGGGCGACCGCGCTGATCGAACGGCACTTCGGCGACGTCGAGGCGCGGCCGGTGCCGACGCGGCCCGACTTCGCCGAGCCCGATCTGACGTCCGAGCGCCGCGCGGTGCACTCCGACGCGATGGCGCCGCTGCCCGCGGTCGCGATGGCCTGGCGGGTGCCCGACCCGGTCAACGACCTCGCGGCCTACCTGCCCTACGTGGTGCTGGCCGAGGTGCTCACCGACGGCGACGCCTCCCGGCTGCAGGAGCGGCTGGTGCTCACCGACGCGATCGCGACCAGCGTCTCGGGTTACCTGGGTTTCATGGGCGACCCGTTCGACGTGCGCGACCCCACCGCGTTGCTGCTCCAGGTGCACTTCCCGCCGTCGGTGTCGGCCGACACCGTGATCACCGCGATCGACCAGGAGCTCGAGCGCCTGGCCGGATCCGGGCTCGCCCCGGGTGAGCTGTCCCGGGTGCAGGCGCGGCTGGCCGCCCACCTGCTCCGCGAGGTCGACGCCGTCCTCGGCCGCACGCTCTCGATCGCCGTGCTCGAGCAGCAGCGCGGGCGGGCCGAACTGATCAACGACCTGCCGCACCTGCTGGCCGAGGTCACCGCCGAACAGGTGGTCGCCGCAGCGCAGACGCTGCGTCCGTCCCGCCGTGCCGTACTCGAATTGGTCCCGGGGAGCGCCCAGTGAGCCCGTCGCACGCCGCCCCACGCCGTACCGTCCCGGATCTCGAGGAGCCCAGGGCGCTGCCCGAGCCCGAGGTCGCCGAGCGCACGCTCGCCAGCGGTCTGCGTGTCGTCGCGGTGCGCCGCGGCACCGTTCCGCTGGTCGAGCTCCGCCTGCGGATCCCGTTCGCGGGCGAGTCCGCCGGTGCGGACGTGCCGGTCGCCGCGGTGCTCGCGAACGCGCTGCTGTCCGGCACCGACGCCCACACCAACGTGGAGCTGGCCGCCGAGCTGCAGAAGATCGGCGGTGGGCTGTCGGTCGGCGTCGACCCCGACCGGCTCGTCGTCTCCGGCAACACGCTCTCGGACGGGCTGGGCCGGCTGCTGGAGATCCTCAACGAGGTCCTCACCACCGCCACCTACCCCGAGCGGGAGGTGCGCACCGAGCGCGACCGGCTCGCCGACCGCATCCAGATCGCGTTCTCGCAGCCCGCTCAGGCGGTTCGCCGTGCGCTGCTGCGCCGGGTCTACGGCAGCCACCCGTACGCGGTGGAGACGCCGGAGCCCGACGAGGTGCGCGCGATCGAGTCCGCGGCGCTGCGCTCGCTGCACGCCGAGCGGGTGCTGCCGGCCGGCAGCGTGCTGGTGCTCGTCGGCAACATCGACCCGGCCGCGACGCTCGACCAGGTGGAGAACGCGCTGGATGGCTGGTCGCCGACCGGCTCGGCCCACCGCACCCCGCCGGCGCCGCCGCTGACCACCGGGCCGCTGCTGCTCGTCGACCGGCCGGGGTCGGTGCAGTCGTCGCTGCGGGTGGCGCTGCCGGCGCTGCCGAGGGGCCACGCCGACTACGCGGCGTTCCAGCTCGCGAACCTGATCTTCGGTGGGTACTTCTCGTCCCGGCTGGTGGAGAACATCCGCGAGGACAAGGGCTACACCTACTCGCCGCACTCCGGCGTCGACCACTCCGCCGCCGGCTCGCTGACGCTGGTCAGCGCCGACGTCGCGACCGAGGTCACCGCGCCGGCGCTGCTGGAGATCCAGTACGAGCTCGGGCGGATGGCCACGCTGCCGCCGACCGCGGAGGAGCTGGAGCAGGCCCGCCAGTACGCGATCGGCACGCTGGCGCTGTCGATCTCGTCGCAGGCCGGCCTGGCCGGGATGCTGATCGCGCTGGCCGGTACCGGCCTCGACCTGGAGTGGCTGGCCGAACATCCGATCCGGCTGGCCAAGGTGACGCTGGAGGAGGTCGCCGCCGCGGCGGCGGGCCACCTCGCGCCGTCCGGCGGGGTCACCGTGGTGCTGGGTGACGCCGGGGTGGTGGCGGGCCCGCTGGGCGCGCTCGGCGCCGTCGACCGGTCGTGACCACCACCGGCACCGGGCAGGGCGGCCCGGAGCAGACCGAGGGTGCGGAAGGCGTTCCGGAGATCGACCGCGAGCGCACCGCGGCGTGGGAGACCAGCGCGCCCGGTGCGGTCGATCCGGCGGTGGCCGAGCTGCCGGTCTGGCGGCAGCTCGCGCTCGGTCGGGCGATGCCCGACCGGGCGGCCTACCACCGGCTGGACGGCCCGTGGCTCGACGAGGCCTGGACGCGCGCCCGCATCCTTCTGCTGGACGAGAAGGGGCGGGTGCTGGTCGAGGGCAGCCCGGAGGCGCCGCGGCTGGTCTGGTTCGCCGCCACGCAGGCGGCGACGGCCTCCGACGGCGAGCGGCTGTTCCTCGCCGAGGAAGACGGCGTGCCGTACTTCGCGCTGCTCACCGAGCTGCCATCGGTCACCGACGCCGCGCAGCGTCCGGCGAGCCTGCGTGAGGTGGGCGCACAGCTCGGTCCGCTGGAGTCGGCGCTGCTCACCGAGGCGATCGGTCTGGCCAACTGGCACCGCGACTACCGGTACGGTCCCCGCACCGGTACCCGGCTGGGGTGGCGGGCGGGGGGCTGGGAGGCCGAGGCGGTCGACGGGTCGGAGGTCGTCTATCCGCGTACCAACCCGGCGATCATCGTCCTCGTGCACGACGGCGTGCCCGGCGACGAGGGGCGGTGCCTGCTGACCCGCGGGCTCACCTGGCCCGAGGGCCGGTACTCGTGCGTGGCCGGCTTCGTCGAACCGGGCGAGGCCGCCGAGGCCGCGGTGTTCCGCGAGGTCGCCGAGGAGACCGGCGTCCGCATCCGCGAGTGCACCTACCTGGCGAGCCAGGCCTGGCCGCTGCCGGCGTCGCTGATGCTCGGTTTCTACGCGCTCGCCGACTCCGACCAGCCGGTCACGGTGGAGGAGGCCGAGTTGGCCGACGCGCGCTGGTTCACCCGCGGTGAGCTGCGCGGGCGCGGGCCGGGCAAGGCACCGATCGTGCCGCCGCCGCTCTCGATCGCCCACGAGCTGCTGACCAGCTGGCGGGACGAACGTCGCTGAGAAATCGCTGTATCACGGCCCCCGGCCGCTGCTCTGTGTAGTTGTGGCCGCCCCGGTGAGCCCCCTCTCTCGACGGGGCGGCCCTTCACACCGGGGAGGTCAGCGATGCAGAGAACTGTTGTTCCACCGAAGCCGCGGGCGTTGCGGTTACCGGAACCCGAAGTCCGGCGGACGGTTCCCGTGGTCCGCCGGGTCGCGGCGGGCGCGCTGATGACCGCGGTGGTCGTCGGGGCCACGGCCGGCGCGACGCTGGCCGCGAGCCGGGACGACGCCGGCACCGTCCCGGTCGTGGTGCGGCCCTCCGACACCACGCCGTCCCCGAGCCCCGACCGGGTGCAGGACGTCACCTACCTGGTCTACACCTGGCCGTCGCCGTCGTCGACGAAGTCCACCGCGGTGCGACTCACCGACCCCGACCAGGGTGTGGTGCGCCGGACCGGAACCGCGACCCGGATCGCGGTGGTGTGGGCGATCGCCGCGACCGTGGCCGCCGCCGGGCTCATCGCCGGTTCGATGCTGGGCCGCCGCCCTAACTCTTGACGACGACGGCGGGGCGCCGCGGGTCGTCGGCGCGGACCACGACGTCGGCGACCGTCTCCGGCCCGACCTCGGCCGCGTACCGCTCGAACGCCGGGAGCGTCCAGTGCTCCTCGGCCGGAGTGCGCCGCCGGAGCGCCGGGTCCGAGAGCCGCACGTGCACCGCCAGGTCGAAGTCGAGACCGCGGCCGAGCAGCAGCGGCCCGTCGACGAGCAGCACCGCCCGCGGCGGCACCGGGCGGTAGTCGGCCCGCACCGCCCGGTCCGCGGCGGCGTCCCAGAGCGCGGGCAGGTACCGCTCACCCGCGGCCCAGGGGGTGAGCACCTCGCGGGTCAGGCCGCCGGTGTCGAGCCAACGGTCGTAGAACGAGTCCGGGTCGGTCCGGCCGAACTCCCACCGCAGCGACGCCGGACGCAGGAAGTCGTGCGCGTGCACCCGCACCGCGGCGACACCGCCGGCCCGTAACGGCTCGACCATCCGGTCGGCGAGCCGCCCCGGCTCGGCCGCGTCCGCGCCGTCGATCGCGACGCGCAGGTGGTTACCCGCAGTCAGGCAGAGCTCGGCGAGAAGATCGGCCAGGGCCTCCGGCGTCACCGGAACCGGTTGTTCGGTCAGCTCGCTCACCTGCCCAAACGTACTCCGATAGTCCTGATCGCGTTGAACGGGCGATATCGGGCGACTATGTTCCCCCACGTGGACGGTCGTGGCTGACCGGCGTT
Organism: Cryptosporangium japonicum; assembly: GCF_039524755.1. Lineage (NCBI taxonomy): Bacteria > Bacillati > Actinomycetota > Actinomycetes > Cryptosporangiales > Cryptosporangiaceae > Cryptosporangium > Cryptosporangium japonicum. The sequence goes on along the minus strand of NZ_BAAAGX010000046.1, from coordinate 325,875 downwards.
ACGTCACGACCGGGGGTGACGATGAGGCTCGCCGCATTGTTACGGAGGTCGGACTTCCGGCTGCTCTTCGCCGGGCAGGCCCTGTCGATGTTCGGCGACTCGGCGATGCTGCTCGTGCTGGCGATCTGGGTGAAGGAACTGACCGGCAGCAACGGCATGGCCGGTCTCACGCTCGTGTTCGTCGCGCTGCCGTCGCTCGTCGGGCCGCTCGGTGGCTGGCTGATCGACCGGGTCCGGCGGCGTCCGTTCCTGGTCGTGACGAACCTCTGCTCGGCGTTGTCGGTGCTGCCGCTGCTGGCGGTGCGCTCGGCCGCGCACGTGTGGCTGATCTACGCCGTCGCGACGCTCTACGGAATGCTCCTCGTGCTGCACGTCGCGGCGTTGAACGCGTTGCTCAAGACGATGCTGCCGGAGAGCGCGCTCGGCTCGGCCAACGCGGTGCTACAGACGGTCAAGGAGGCCCTGCGGCTGATCGCGCCGCTCACCGGGGCCGCGCTCTACGCGGTGGTGGGCGGCGGCGGGGTGGCGGTGCTCGACGGGGTGACGTTCGTCGGGGCCGCGATCGTGCTGAGCGCGCTCGCCGTCGCCGAGCCCGAACCGGTCGCGCGCCGTCAGTCGATGCGTGAGGAACTGGTCGTCGGACTGCGTTTCCTCTGGAATTCCGGGCCGCTGCTGCACGTCACGATCGCGCTCGGGATGGCGCTGCTGGTCGTCGGCATCGCCGAGTCGGTGGTGTTTGCGATCGTCGAGTCGCTGGGCCGGCCGCCGGAGTTCGTCGGCGTCGTGGTCGCGATCCAGGGGGTCGGGGCGGTGGTCGGCGGATTCGCGGCGACGTGGCTGATCCGCGGCGCGGCCGAGGTGCGCACGGTCGTGCTGGGCCTGGCGGTGTTCTCGGTCGGCGCGGTGATGATGGTGGCGCCCTGGTTACCGCTGCTCGCGGCGGGCGTCGTGCTCGCCGGGTTCGGGCTGCCGCTGGTCCTGGTGGGCTTCGTCACCAGCCTGCAGCGCAGCGCCAGCGGCCCGCTGATGGGCCGGGTCACCACCGCGGCGTACCTGGTCATCGGCATCCCGCAGACCGTCTCGGTCGCGTTGGGAGCGCTGCTGGTGGCGATCATCGACTACCGCTACCTGCTCGGCGTGATGGCCGGCGGCACGGCGCTGGCGGCCGGCTACCTGCTGGTGGCCGGGCGGGGCCCGGCCTCCGACCCCGACGGAGCCGCGCGCACGGTGGCCGGCGCGGTGTCGGCGAGCCGGGCGATGGGGTGGGCGTTACCACCCGCTCCGGCGCCGGCGGACGATCCGCCGGCCACCGGGAAGGCGTCGGGAGATTCAGCGGCCGAGCTTGGCCCGGACGTCGGCGATGCTCGGGTTCGTCAGCGCTGAGCCGTCGGGGAACTGCACCGTCGGCACCGTCTGGTTCCCGCCGTTGACGCTCATCACGTACTCGGCGGCCTTCGGGTCCAGCTCGATGTCGACCTCGTTGTATTCGATGCCTTCGCGGGCGAACTGGCTCTTCAGCCGCCGGCAGTAGCCACACCACGTCGTCGAGTACATCGTCAGGGTGCTCATACGGACATCCTCTCTGCTAAGTCACCGGTCACGTAACACCGCCTGGGAACAGCCCCTTCCCGCTGAGCGGGCAGTGGCAGTATCGGACGGGTGACCGTCACCCCCGCCGCGTCCGTGGACACCCGCCTCGTTGATCCCGCTGCCGTGCTGGCCGGTCTGGACGACGAACAGCGGGCGGCGGTGCTGGCCCCCCGCGGGCCGGTCTGCATCCTCGCCGGCGCGGGCACCGGTAAGACCCGGGCGATCACGCATCGCATCGCTCATGGAGTGTTGACCCAGGCAACTGCTCCTAATCACGTACTCGCGGTGACGTTCACCGCGCGAGCGGCGGGGGAGATGCGTGGTCGCCTGCGTGCGCTCGGGGTCGCGGGTGTCCAGGCCCGCACGTTCCACGCGGCGGCGCTGCGCCAGCTGCGCTACTTCGCGCCCCGGGTGTTCGACGGCCGGGCGATGCCGGACCTGCTCGAGACCAAGGCACGAGTGGTCGGCCAGGCGGCGTCCCACCAGCGGGTGAAGCTCGACCGCACCGGCGTCCGCGACCTGACGTCCGAGATCGAGTGGGCGAAGTCCGCGATGGTGGAGCCGGACGGTTACGCGGTCGCCGCCACCGACGCGGCGCGGGAGACGCCGCTGCCGCCCGACCAGGTCGCCGCCGTCTACGCCGGTTACGAGCAGCTCAAGCGCCGGATGGGCGTCATCGACTTCGAGGACCTGCTGCGCGCGACGATCTGGGCCATCGAGGACCACCGCGACGTCGCCGAGCAGATCCGGGCGCAGTACCGGCACTTCGTCGTCGACGAGTACCAGGACGTGAACCCGCTGCAGCAGCGGCTGCTCGAGGCGTGGTGCGGCGGGCGCGACGACCTGACCGTCGTCGGCGACGCGAGCCAGACCATCTACTCGTTCACCGGCGCCGACGCGTCGTACCTGATCGATTTCCCGCGGCGGCACCGGGGCGCGGTCGTGATCCGGCTGGAGCGCGACTACCGCTCGACGCCCCAGGTGGTCGGGCTCGCCAACGAGGTGATCGCGGCCGGGCGCGGCGTCGAGGCGGCCGTCCGGCTGCAGCTGATCGGGCAGCGCGCGCCCGGCCCCAAGCCCCGCGTCTCGCACTATCCCGACGAGCCGGCCGAGGCCGGTGCGGTCGCGGCCCGCTGCCGCGAGCTGCTGCGCTCCGGGGTGTCCGCGGCCGAGATCGCCGTGCTCTTCCGCACCAACGCGCAGTCCGAGACGTACGAACAGGCGTTGGCCGACGTCGGGGTGCCCTACGTCGTCCGCGGCGGCGAGCGCTTCTTCGAGCGGCCCGAGGTCCGGGAGGCGATGCTGCTCCTGCGCGGCGCGGCCAGGGCCGCCCAGAGCGACGAAGCCTCCTCCACCGTGGACGCCGTGACCGGCGCGCTGTCGGGGTTGGACTGGCGTGCCGACTCGCCCCCGTCCGGTGGGGCCGCCCGCGAGCGCTGGGAGTCGATCGCCGCCCTGCTCCGCCTGGCCGAGGAGACGGTCGGCGCCGGCACGCCCGCCGCGGAGGGCCTGCCGCGTTTCGTCGACGAACTGGCGGCCAGGGCCGCCGCGCAGCACGTCCCCACCGTGGACGGCGTCACGCTGGGCTCGCTGCACGCGGCGAAGGGCCTGGAGTGGGATGCGGTGTTCCTGGTCGGCCTGGCCGAGGGCACGTTGCCGATCACGTACGCCAAGACGCCGGCCCAGCTGGAGGAGGAGCGCCGCCTGCTCTACGTCGGCGTCACCCGGGCGCGGGAGCATCTCTGGCTGTCGTGGGCCGCGGCCCGCTCGCCGGGCGGGCGGGGAAGCCGGCGCCCGTGCCGTTTCCTCCCCGCCGGAGCGCTCCCGGCCGGCGTGCCGGGCACCTCGGTGGCGCCGTCGGTGAAGCCGAGCTCCCGGCCCGCGGCCCGGTCGTTGCCCACCTGCCGGATCTGCGGGGTCGCGTTGTTCGATCCGCGGCACCGCAAGCTGCGCCGCTGCGGCGAATGCCCGGCCAACTACGACGAGGAGCTGTACGAGCGGCTCCAGGCGTGGCGCGGCGCGTTGGCCCGCGAGCAGAAACTGCCGCCGTACGTCGTGTTCACCGACGCGACGCTGACCGCGGTGGCCGAGCTGCAGCCCTCGAGCGAGGCGCAGCTGGCCGAGATCGCCGGCGTAGGCCCGCGCAAGCTGACGTTGTACGGCGCGGCGCTGCTGGCAATCGTCGGCGGAGCCGATCCGGCGTCGCTGGTGACAATTTCCGACGCGGATTGAGTTCGTTTTACGACGGATTTTGCGGCGTGTCGGGGGCGACGCGCCGTACTGACTGTCGGGTGGCAGACAGCTGTCGAGGTCTGGCCGAAAAATAGGTTGGCCAGGAACCCGGCCCGGGCTTAACCTGCCTGTGCGCCGGGGAACCGGCGCGCCGATTCCAGGAGTCTGGTTTTGGCCGGGCTTATTAGCGCACCGAAGGGTGGTGGTCCCAGTGATTAGCTTCGTGACTCCGAAGCTGCCGGGCACCGCCATGCCGTCGTGGCGTCTTGCTGAGGGCCCGTCCGCAGTTCTGGCCGCGCCGGCAGGCAAAGCCATGACCACCGGTGTCGCGGCAGCACGGAAGCGGATCGCGCCGTCCGGCGCGCCTGCGTACGCGCATGTCGTCTGCGCTGCGCAGCACATGTCCCTGGTCAATGAGGCGAACTCTGCCCTGTTGGCGGTCTCGGCCGATGCGGTCGAGCCCTTCGGTACCCAGGTCCAGACCCAGCTCAGTGTCGACGCCACGCGTGTCGAGGGTCGAGCGGGATCTCCGCCTCGAGGTGAACCGGTCTAAAAGACCGGCGGCACTCCTCGAGGCCGTGGATCCCATACCGGGATCCACGGCCTTTTTGTTTGTCCCCGTCCAACCGACTGACAACGCATGCACGACAAAAGAGGAGATCCGGTCATGACGGCAATCGATCTCGCCCCGGACTTCGGGGTGATCGACCCGGACGAAGCGCTGCCCTGCCGGCGGGAAGACCCTGAGCTGTGGTTCGCGGAAACCCCCGCTGACCTCGAAGTAGCGAAGGCCCACTGCCAGGAGTGCCCGCTCCGTGAGGCGTGCCTGCAGGGTGCGCTCGAGCGGCGTGAGCCCTGGGGCGTCTGGGGTGGCGAAATCTTCGAGCGTGGAGCCGTGATCGCACGGAAGCGGCCCCGTGGTCGTCCGCGCAAGAACACGGTCGCAGCCTGATGAGCCGCGCCCACACCGCGCACTACCGGTCCGGTCGGATCGGTCGCGGACTCGCCCCCTACCCCGCAGCCCCCGAGATGAGCACTGCGTTGAACCACGAACCGACCTGGAGTTTCGAGATGTTACTTCTGAACGAAGCCCTGGCCCGATCCCGAATGCAACAGGCCGCGCCGCGACGCGCCCGTTCGGGTGCCCGTCGGCCGGCCCGCGTCGTAGCCGCGGCTGCTGCCCGTCTTCGGGACCGCATGTAGTTGGTCGGCCCGCCCTTCGGGGCGGGCCTTTCTTATTCGGTCGGTTCGGCGGCCGCGGGGTCGACGAAGCCGGGCTGCCAGCGTTCGACGACCGCGCGGTAGTGCGCCTTGGCCTCGAGCTGGCAGAGCACCCCGATCGAGCCCAGCGTCACCCGGTGGATCAGCAGGTACGACGGCGGCAGGTTGAGCTGCCGCCCCAGCTGGTAGGCGGGGCTGCGCGGATCACCGAGCCGGGTGGCCTCCTTGCGCAGCCAGGCCCGGGAGAACTGGAACTCGTCCTCGGCCATCGGGTCGAGCATCGGGCGCACGTACTCGAGCAGCTCTTTCGCGTCGACGTCGGCGTCGCGTTTCACGAAGCCCTCGTCACGCAGGCCCTCGAGCACACCCTCGGCGTCACCTTCCAGCGCCAGCCGGGCGAGCCGGCCGACCGGTTCCGGCAACCCGTTCGGGAGCCGGGCCACCGCACCGAAGTCGAGCACGCCGAGCCGCCCGTCGGGAAGCAGCCGGAAGTTGCCCGGGTGCGGATCGGCGTGGAGCAGCTTCGTGCGTGCCGGCGCGGAGAAGTGCAGAACGGCCATCCGTTCGCCGGCCAGGTTCCGCTGCTCCGGCGACCCGTTCGCGATCACCTCGGAGAGCGGGGTGCCGTCGATCCAGTCGGTGACCAGCACCCGGGACGTGCCGGCCAGCACCCGGGGCACCGCGATCTCCGGATCGTCCCGGAAGGCCTTCGCGAACGCGCGGGTGGCCTTGGCCTCGAGCTGGTAGTCGAGCTCCTCGGCCACGCGCGCCTTCAACTCGGCCACCAGCGGTTTGATGTCCAGGCCGGGCTGCAGCACCGTGAACAGCCGGGCCAGCCGCCCGAGCTGGTTGAGGTCGGCGAGCAGGGCCGGGCCCGCGCCGGGGTACTGGATCTTCACCGCGACGTTCCGGCCGGACGACCAGACCGCGCGGTGCACCTGCCCGATGCTCGCCGCGGCGGCCGGATTGTCGTCGAACTCACGGAACTTGGTGCGCCACTCCGGCCCCAGTTCCTCGGCGAGAACGCCGTGGACGGTGGCGGCGGGCATCGGTGGCGCCGCTTCCTGCAGCTTGGTCAGCGCCGCCCGGTAGGGCTTCGCCACCTCTTCGGGGAACGCCGCTTCGAAGATCGACAGCGCTTGGCCGAACTTCATGGCGCCGCCCTTGAGCTGGCCCAACACGCTGAACAGCTGCTCGGCGGTGCGTTGCTGGACTTCGCGGGCGACGGCTTCGGCCGGTGCGCCACCGAGGCGCTTACCGATACCGAGGGTGGCGCGGCCCGCCATTCCCAGCGGCAGCGCCGCGAGCTTGGCCGTGCGGGTGAGCGCCCGCCGGGGGATGTCGGTCACCTGACCATTGTCGCGCGCTCTGCCCCGACCTGCCCGTCGCGGAGGCAGTCACATCGTGGATGGGGCGTCCAGACGCGCTGCCGGAGGGGAACACCGGGTGGCCCGACCTCCAACGTGACCCCGAGCGCCGCGGTGGCCACGCCCTCCAACCGGCCGATGACCTCGGTGGCCGCGAGGGCGGCGGCCGCGCTGATCACGACGGTTTCGGCGAGCTCGGGGCGGGGGTCGGTGGCGAGCTGCGCGGCCAGCACGGGCCAGGCCGGGTCACGATCGCGGCGGTGAGCCTCGACACACGTGAGGCACGCGGTGCGCCCGGGCAGAACCAGCGGCCCGACGATCGCCACCCCGTCCCGGAGCAGCACCGGCAGGTGGGGGACACGGTCGGACATCCAGCGCACCCGATCCGCGGGCAGCGGCACCGGCCCGGCCGCGAGCACCACGAAGTCCGGCGCCGCGTCGCCCGGCCGGGTCTCGACCGCCGGTGCCGCCCGCCGCACCGCGTCGATCGCCGCCAGCAGGTAGGGGCGGCCGACGTCGTCGGGGCGGAGGCCACCGACCGTCACGTCATCCGGCGTCACCACGCCGGCGCCGGACACCACGACCCGGCCGACCCCACCGGCGGCGAGCAGCGCGGCGATCACCGGCCCCACGCGCCCGCGGCACCGCACCAGGACGTGCGCGTGGCGCCGGGCCCGGACCCGGTCGACGGCCGCGGCACCGTGGGTGAGCAGGGCCGACGCCAGTTCCGGCGGGAGCGGCGGGAGCGTGGCGCCGGCGCGGGGGACCAGGTGATCGGCGTCGACCACCGCGCCCCGGGCCACCAGGAGCTGGATCAGCTGTTCACCGGCGACACCGGCCGGTGCGGTGGCGAGCACCTCGGGGAGCGAACGCCGGCCGTCGAGCGCGGTGAGGAACGTGGCGAGGCCGGCATCGACGGCGGTGAGGACGGTCGCGCGCTCGGGATCGACGCCGAGCTGCAGCGTGGTGGCGTCCCGCCAGAGCCGGGACAGGGCGGGCAGGAGGAGCGGGCGCATGTCTGAAGAGGGTGCCGTCCCGGGCGGTCGGGCCGCTCCGGTCGTCCACAGCCCGGGGGTGCTAGCGGCGGCCCGCCGTAACGGCGGGCCGCCCGCGAGAGGTGCGGCGGAGTCAGGCCTTGCCGAGGATGCGGTTCATCTTGGTCCCGCATACCGGGCAGGAGCCCTTCGCCATCCGGCGCCCGGATTCGCTCGTCGTGACTTCACCTTCGAAGTCACGCTTCTCCTTGCACTTCACGCAGTAGCCGTTGTACGTGTCGGCCACAGTGCCTCCTCGGCTGGACATGGTCGGCCGACGGAGGACAGGTCCGCCGGGTCGACCGACCTTATCCGGCAAAACGGGCATAACCGACAGGAGGCTCGCCGGGAAAATTACACCGGTGTCAATCGAGCACGGGCTTGTTCGGGTGCGGTGAATGAGCGCTGCCGGGCAGCGAAGGGCCCTTGGGCGGCGTCCTCCTCTGGGGGTGGAGTCGGACGGTCGCCTGGGCAGCGAAGGGCCCCTGGGCGGCGCCCGTCCCGTCACCTTCCCCACGTGCCGGGGCGGACGGTCGCCACAGGGGCTCTTGAGACGCTAGGCCGGAACGCCCCGTGCGTCAACGTCGGGACCGATCAACCGCGGCTCGTGACAGCGATCGCGACGGACATCCACCCTGTGGGGGAGGCTCGTCCACAGGATTGACGACACGGCTGACGGAGTAGCCGATCGAGGGCTAGCGTGCCTTCATGGACCCCGGACACCAGATCTCCGTGCAGGTCCGGCGCAGCGCGCGCCGGCGCCGCACGGTCGCGGCGTACCGCGATGGTGACACGGTCGTCGTGCTGATCCCCGCGCGCTTCAGCGCAGTGGAAGAGCGCGAGTGGGTGAAAAAGATGCTCGCTCGCCTCGACGCCCGTGACCGTCGCTCCCGCCGCCCGCGCGGCGACGCCGAGCTGGAGGCGCGCGCCCTCCGTCTGGCCGCCACCTATCTCGGCGACGAGGTCCGCCCGGTCAGCGTCCGGTGGGTCAGCAACCAACGCGGCCGCTGGGGCTCGTGCACCCCGGCCGAGGGCACCATCAGGCTCTCGTCGCGGCTACGCGGCATGCCCGACTGGGTGATCGACTACGTGCTGGTGCACGAGCTGGTGCACCTGCAGATCCCCGGCCACGGTCAGGACTTCTGGGACCTGGTGGAGCGCTACCCCCGCGCCCAGCGAGCCCGGGGCTATCTGGAGGGCGTCGCCGCCGCCGCCAGCCTCGACCTCAGCGACGAGAACGACCCAGCCCTGGGCGCATAACCCCCGAGTACGGCACCAGCTGTCACCTGCGTGTGACCCCGATGCGTGCGGTGCCGGGATGCCGTGGGCTCCGCAGCTTGACGCCGCAGGCCAGCGGCCGAAGGGTGCCCGAGTGCGCGTAGTTAGCGGGCCCCGGGCGTGGAGCTGGCGTAGACGGGCCCAACGGCCGGAGCGGGTGCCTGAACGCGCAGGTACCGGGCCTCGGCCGGGGTGCTGGCTTGGACGGGCTCAACGGCTGGAGGGGGTGCCTGGACGCGCAGGTAGCGAGGCCCGTCCGGGGAGCTGGCTTGGGCGGGCCCGGTGGCCCGAAGCGGTGGGGTACGTGGGTTGCGCGTGTAGATCGGCCCGGGTGGAAGGGTCCGCTCCGCGGGTTGAGTGGTCCGCGTGGTCCGGGGTTGGCCCAGCTGTTCGGTGTCGGGGAGGACGGCTCGTCTGGTGCGGTGGTCGCTGCTGCCGCGCCCCGGGTGGTGCGGCGCGGGCACGCCAGGTGCGGCGCCCGAGTGCGCGGTGCCGGGCTAGCGGTGTAACCGTTCCGACCGGTGCGTCGCCGTGGTCAGCGACGAGTTTTCGGGGCTACGGGGCCTCCGGTAAGGCCGATGAGTTGTCGTAGGCCCGGAAAGATGCGCTTTCGGGGCCGGGGGAGCCTCACTGGTGACCGCGCCAGGTGCAGCGACCCGTGCAGCGCTGGGGCCCGCACGCGCAGCGGCCGGCCCATGCGGCGCGCTGCCGGGCTCGCGGCTACGGCGCTCCGGCCGATGGACTGCCGGGCTGGCTGGGTGGGGCGCCCTGGCAGATGCGATGCCGGGCTGGCGGCTATGGGGTGCTCCAGCTGGTGCTGTGTCGGGCTCGCGGTACAGGGTGCCCCGGCTCGTGGGATGCCGGGCTAGCTGATGGGGTGCTCCGCCGGGTGGGGTGCTCCGCCGGGTGGGGTGCTCCGCCGGGTGCGGTGGCCGCCGGGTGCGGTGCCCGCCGGGTGGCGGTGGCGGGCTCGCTGGGGTGGCGCCTGAATTGTGGTGCGCCGAGGTTTTCGCAGGTAGAGCAACTAGGGATGTGAGAGGCCGCCGCTGCGCCGCCCCGAGTGGTGCTGACCGGCATGCTCCCGTTCTGAAGGCACAGCACCTGAACGGCGCGCGGGCCACCACTGCACCGGTCCCGGGCCCGGCCTGCACTCTCCGAGCCGTCCGGCGCGGAGCCCGAGCAGAGCGGCGTGAGCCCCACCGCGGCAGCGCCCTGACGGGCTCCGGTGCGGAGCCGCACGACGGGTTCCGGTGCGGAGTCGCACGACGGGTTCCAGTGCGGAGCCGCATGGCTGGCGCAGGGTTCGACGACGGTGTGGTGCGGTCCGACGGTGCAGCGGGCCCGACGGCCTCGGAGGCTTCGGGGGTGGGCGCCCGCCCTGCACACCCCCGGCGCGAGAGGGTGGGTGAGCAACCACCCTCGCGCGGGCGGGGCGACCGGTGGGTCGGGGGCGCCGGCGGTCGCGGACGAGGTGAGCCGCGCCCGGCAGGCGTCGATCTAGAGCTTGTCCAAGTCTGAAATGTCGAAGTCCGGCCCCTCGTCCGGGCGGGCGAAAGCTTCCGGGTCGTCGAGGTCGGACGAGGTCGGCACCAGGTCCGGGTGGCCCCAGACGGCGTCGCGGCCTTCGGCGCCCCGGTGTTCGAGCAGGGCGTTCCAGAGGGTGGCCGCGTCGCGCAGGCGGCGGGGGCGTAGCTCCAGGCCCACCAGCGTCGCGAACGTCTGCTCGGCGGGGCCGCCCTCGGCGCGGCGGCGGCGGAACGTCTCGGTGAGCGCCGCGGCGCCCGGCAGGCGTTCGGCCGCCACCTTGTCGACGATGTGCGACACCCAGCCCTCGACCAGCGCGAGCGCGGTCTCCAGGCGGGCCAGCGCGGCCTGCTGCGCAGGCGTGTCCTCGGGGGTGAACAGCCCGCCGCTCAGCGCCTGCTGCATCGACTCGGGGTCGTTCGGGTCGATCTCGCGCATCGCGCGCTCGATCGTGTCGGGGTCGACGTGGATGCCCCGCGCGTACGCGTCGACGGCGTCGAGCACGTGCGCGCGCAGCCAGTTGACGTGCCCGAACAGCCGGGCGTGTGCGGCTTCGCGCAGCGCGACGTAGAGCCGGATCTCCTCGGTGGGCTGCTCCAGCCCTTCGCTGAACTTCGCCAGGTTGGTGGGGAGCAGCGCCGCGGTGCCGGCCGGACCGAGCGGAAGGCCGATGTCGGACGACGTGAGCACCTCACCGGAGAGCTGCCCGATGCCCTGCCCGACCTGGCCGCCGAACATCATGCCGCCGATGCCGGCCAGCATCCCGGTCATCGGGCCGAGCTGGGCGGCCGCCTGCTCGGGCAGCATCTTGCTCATCGCGCCGACCACACGCTCGGCGAGCGGATCACACAGCCGTTTCCAGGCGGGAATCGTGGCGTCGATCCATTCGAGCTGACTCCACCCCACCGCGTGCGAGACACCAGAAGGCAGACTGGTGACGAGGTCGAGCCACATGTCGGCGAGTCGGAGAGCGTCGACGGCCTCCGTGCGTTCGGTGGCGGTGAGCGAGCGGTCGCTCTCCCGCGCCAACCCGGTGGCGACCTGTTTGGCGAGGTCCCAGTTGACCGTTCCGCCAGACTGCGACGACGAGAGGATCTGCTGCAGTTGAGCCATCATCGCTGCCCACTGCGGGTCGTTGGGGTTGGGTTGACCCCCCGGAAGCGCGAAGCCGAACGGGATGTCGGTCATGACTGGCTCACCATGCTGTCAACCGTATCCCTGGTAGGCCCGCGATGACCCGCCCGCTTCGTGCCGCGCGTGCCGCTGCGGCCCCGCCGGCGGGCCTCACCGTGGCGGTCACGGGGGCGGCGTCTCCCATCGGCCAGGCGATCTGTCGGCGTTTGGCCAACGCTGAGGGAATTCGGCAGGTGATTGCGCTCGACGCGAAAAAGCCGGGCGTGCCCAACGTCCGGTGGCGCAAGGCCGACCCGACCGACCCCACGCTCGCCTCCGCGCTGCACAAGGTCGACACGCTCGTGCACCTCGCGGTCGCCGACGACCCGGCCCTCGACCGCGCCGAGCAGCGTCGGCGCACGGTCACCGGTGCCTCGGTCGCGCTGACGGCCGCGGCGGCCACCGGCGTCCGCCACGTCGTGCTGCTGTCCTCGGCGCGGGTCTACGGCGCGTACGCCGACAACCCGGTGCCGCTCCCGGACTCCTCGCCGGTGCGGGCCCGCCCGGACGGCAGCGCGCTGGACGACCTGCTCGCGGTCGAGGAGTTCGCCGCCCGGGCCGCCCGGATGTATCCGCAGGTGGAGACCGCGCTGCTGCGTCCGGCCGTGGTCGTCGGGCGGGGCATCGACCGGCCGGCCGGCGGTGCGCTCGACGGACCGCGGCTGCTGGTGGTGCGGGGCACCAAGCCGATCTGGCAGTTCTGCCACACCGAGGACCTGGCCGGTGCGGTGCTCACCACCGTGCTCGCCCGCCTCACCGGGCCGCTCAACGTCGGCTCCGAGGGCTGGATCGAGCAGGGCGAGGTCGAGCGGATCCTCGGCCGCCGCCGGGTCGAGCTGCCCGCCGACGCCGCGGTCGGCACCGCGACCCGCCTGCACGCACAGGGCGTCAGCGGCGATCCGGCGACGCAGCTGGACTACCTGATGCACCCGTGGGCGGTCGAGGCCGGGGAGCTGCGTGCCGCCGGCTGGGAGCCGGCGTACACCAACGAGGAGGCGCTGAGCAGCTGGGCGCAGGGGCGGCCGCTGCTGCCGCTGCGGATCACGGTGAAGGGCGCCGCGGTGGCCGGTGGCGCCGCGGCGGGCGTCTCGGTCGCTCTCGTCGGCACCGCCGCGCTGGTGCGTCGGGCCCGCCGTAACCGTCGGTCCCGCCGGTGAGACCTTGGCGGATACGCTGACGGCCATGATGTTGCGGCGCGGCTTGACGGTGTTCGTTGGCGCCATTCTCGCGTTGCTGCTCTCGCTCGGCATGGCGCTGCTCCCGGTGCCGTACGTGGCGCTCGGGCCCGGGCCGACGGTCAACACGCTCGGTAGCCGGGACGGCCACGAGATCGTCACGATCACCGGAACCCCCACCAGCAAGTCCAAGGGCCACCTGAACCTCACCACGGTCTCGGTGAGCCCCGACCTGAACCTGGGGAACGCGCTGGTGGGCTGGCTCGACGGCTCGGTGGCGGTGGTGCCGCGCGAGGTCGTCTACCCGGCGGGGGAGAGCAGGCAGCAGGTCAACCAGGAGAACGCCCAGGCGTTCAAGGACTCGCAGACGTCAGCCGAGACCGCTGCTCTGCGTGAGCTCGGTTACCCGGTGAAGGTGACGGTCTCCAAGGTCGCGCCCGGGTCGCCGTCCACCGGCAAGCTGGCCGTCGGTGACGTCCTCACCTCGGTCGACGACACCGTGGTCACCAGCGGCACGAAGCTGCGTGCGCTGCTGGCCACGAAGCAGCCGACGCAGGTGGTCAAGATCGGTTACCGGCGGGGCGCGGTCGCGGGCACCGCGTCGGTCACGCTGGCGCGCGGCGACGGCGACGGGCGCCCGCTGCTGAAGATCGAGACCAAGGACGAGCAGCCGCACCCGTTCCAGGTCTCGTTCGACCTGGACAAGATCGGCGGCCCGTCGGCCGGGCTGATGTTCGCGCTGGCCGTGATCGACAAGGTGAAGCCGGAGGACCTCACCGGCGGCAAGTTCATCGCCGGCACCGGTGAGATCGACGACGACGGCAACGTGGGCGCGATCGGCGGCATCGCGCAGAAGATGGTGGCCGCGCGGCGGGCCGGCGCGACCACGTTCCTGGTGCCGGCCGACAACTGCCTGGAGGCGGTCGGCGCGACTCCCGACGGTCTCGAGCTCGCCCGCGTGCAGACGCTCGACGAAGCCCTCACCGCGCTCACCGAGATCCGCGCCGGCCGCCACCCCCGCGGCTGCTAGGCCCTAATCCAGCGTGGCCCGGAGCGCCACCACGAGGTTCGGGGCCAGGTCGGCGCCGTAGACCACCTCGGTGGCGTCGGTCGCGTCCTGGGGCCGCATCCGCAGCGCGCACGCGCTCGTGCCGTCACGCAGCACGCCGGCGACCATGCGCACCTCGCGCCGGTCGGCGTGGTTGGCCGCCCACTCCACCGGGTCGGCGTCGTCGGGCCGGGAGTCCTCGGCGTCCGGTGGGAGCACCAGCACCTCCTGCACCAGCGCGCAGCCCAGCACCGAGTCGGGCCAGGCGATCCGGGCCAGCGTCTCGTCGAGCGGCGCGTCGCCGATCGACTCCTGTTCGACCGGCGTGATCGACCCGGGTTCGAGAGTCTCCGCGGAGATCCCGACCTGGTCGGCCAGGCCCGGTTCGGCGGCGAGCAACTCGGCGGTGTCGACGAGGGCGTAGAGCGCGGGTGGCTGGTCCCAGCCGCCCGCGTCAGCGTGTCGTTCGAGCTCGAGGACGACGGCGTGCAGGGGGTCGGGGAGTGGTACCCCGTTCACGCCGGAGTGGACGTCGGTCATGCGCCCAATGCTGGCACGGAGCTGTGACAGGCGTGGTGCGCAGCCTGCGGGCTGGTAGATGCAAGGTAGGTTTACCTCCACGCTTTGCCGCAATCCACACCGGGAGATGCCCGTGGTCATGCGTTCGCCGCTGCCGTCGGTGAGCCGACGCGCCCGGCGTGTCGTCATCGTTCTCGTATCGGCCGTCGTGCTGCTGTTCGTGCTCACCGCCGGAAGCAGCCTCTACGCCGACTGGCTCTGGTACGACGAGATCGGCCTCACCCGTGTCCTGTCCACGCAGCTGCAAACCAAGCTGCTGCTGTTCGTCCTGTTCGGCGTCATCACCGGCGCGATCGTCGCGGTCAACCTCTACGTCGCGTACCGGCTGCGGCCGATCTTCGCGCCGATGTCGTTGGAGCAGCAGAACCTCGAGCGGTACCGGATGGCCATCGCGCCGCGGTTCGGCCTGCTCACGCTGGCCGCCGGTGCGGTCGTCGGCGTGATCACCGGGCTCTCGGCCCAGGGCCAGTGGGACACCTGGCTGCTGTTCCTCAACTCCACGCCGTTCGGCCAGGACGACGAGCAGTTCGGCCGGGACATCTCGTTCTACGTGTTCGAGTACCCGTTCTGGCGTTACGTGCTGAGCGTCGCGTTCACCGCGATCGTGCTCTCGGTGATCGGCGCGCTCGTCGTCCACTACCTGTTCGGCGGCATCCGCCTGCAGGCCGGCTCGGGCGGTCGCCTGGGCACCGCGGTGATCGGGCACCTGTCCGTCCTGCTCGGCCTGTTCGTCGCGCTGAAGGCCGTCGCGTACTACTTCGACCGCTTCGGGATGCTGTTCGGCTACAACGACGCGACGAAGACGCACGGAGCCTCGGCCGCCGACATCGAGTTCCTGCTACCGGCGAAGAACATCCTGTTGTGGATCGCCGCGCTGTGCGCGCTGGTGTTCTTCGCCAACCTGGGCTTCCGGCGGGTGCTGCCACCGGCCATGGCGCTGATCCTGCTCGGCATCTCGGCCGTCGTCATCGGCGGTGCCGTGCCGGCGCTGGCCGAGCAGTTCACGATCAAGCCGAACGCGGCCGAGCGTGAGGCCGAGTACATCGAGCGCAGCATCGCGGCCACCCGGGATGCCTACGACATCGACGACATCGACCGGCAGAACTACACGCCGAACACCACCGCGTCCGCACAGCAGGTCGCCCAGGAATCGGGCACGGTTCCCAACGCGCGGCTGCTCGACCCGAACGTGCTCTCGGACACCTGGACGCAGCTCCAGCAGGTCCGGTCGTTCTACCGGTTCAACTCCAGCCTCGACATCGACCAGTACACCGTCGACGGTCAGCTGCAGGACTACATCGTCGCGCTGCGCGAGATGGACACGAGCCGGCTGGACGAGCAGCAGCAGAACTGGATCAACCTGCACCTGAACTACACGCACGGCAACGGCTTCGTCGCCGCGCCGGCGAACCAGGTCACCGACGCCGGGCAGCCGTACTTCGTCTCGGGTTCGCTCGGCGAGGCACCCACCGTCGACGCGGAGCAGTCCGACGAGCAGGGCGCGAAGCTCCGGGCCGCGTTCAACCGCGACAACCCGGTGCGCCAGCCGCGGATCTACTACGGCGAGCTGGCCAGCGACTACGCGGTGGTCGGCAAGGCGCCCGGCGGCGAGGACCGGGAGTTCGACCGTCCCGCCACCTCCGGTGGTGACGAGAGCGAGCAGGTCAGCTCCACCTACGACGGCAAGGGTGGCGTCGCGGTCGACTCGCTGACCCGCAAGGCGCTGTTCGCGCTGTACTTCCGGGAGCGCAACTTCCTGCTCTCCAGCGCGCTCAACGAGAACTCGAAGGTCATGTACGTCCGGAACCCGCGCGAGCGGGTGGAGAAGGTCGCCCCGTTCCTGACGCTCGACGGCGACCCGTACCCGGCCGTGGTCGACGGTCGCATCCAGTGGATCATCGACGGCTACACGACCAGCAACTTCTACCCGTACTCGCAGCGTGAGACGCTCGGCGCCACCGCCGTCGACTCGCGGACGGGCGCGGGAACGGTCGCGCAGCAGAACGACCAGATCAACTACATCCGGAACTCGGTGAAGGCCACCGTCGACGCGTACGACGGCACGGTCACGCTCTACCAGTTCGACGACACCGACCCGGTGCTGAAGGCCTGGAACAAGGCTTTCGACGGCATCGTGAAGCCGAAGAAGGACATCCCCCCGGAGCTGGCCGAGCACTTCCGGTACCCGGAGGACCAGTTCAAGGTCCAGCGGTCGCTGCTGGCGAAGTACCACGTCAGCACCGCGGGTGACTACTTCAACGGGCAGGACTTCTGGCAGGTGCCGGACGACCCGACGCCGGGCCGCGGCGGTAAGCAGCCGCCGTTCTACGTCGTCGCGCAATGGCCGGACCAGGCGAAGCCGACGTTCCAGATCACCACGCCGATGGTCGCCAACCGGCGGAACAACCTGACCGCGTTGATCAGCGCGCATTACGACGACAATTACAAACCGGTGATCCAGATGCTGGAGCTACCGGGTGACTCGCAGATCTCCGGTCCCACTCAGGCGCAGAACAAGATGCGCAGCGAGGACACGGTCCGTAACAACCTGAACGTGCTCGACCTGGGTGACTCCCAAGTGGTGTACGGCAACCTGCTGACGTTGCCGGTCGCCGGCGGACTGCTCTACGTCGAACCGATCTACCAGAGAGCCAGTGGGCAGGATTCGATCCCGCTGTTCCAGAACGTGCTGATGCTCTACGGGGAAAAGGTCGCGTACCAGTCCACGTTGGGCGGTGCGCTCGACAGCCTGTTCGGTGAGGGGGCGTCCCAGGACGCGCCCGAGGGTCAGCAACCGGGCGACCGGCCGAGTACCACCCCGTCGCCGGGCACCACCACCCCGTCGCCCGGGGCGACACCGACGCCGTCGACGTCGGCCAGCCCCAGTGCGCCGGCGAGCCCGACGCCGAGCACGGCACCGGCACCGGGTGGCAACGTCGACACGGCCGCGGCCGCGGTCGAGAAGGCCAACGCCGATCTGAAGGCCGCGCAACGCACGGGTGACCTCGCCGCGATCGGTAAGGCCACCCAGGATCTGCAGAACGCGGTCAACGCCTGGCAGGCGGCGAGGGCGAGGGCCAGTACGAGCCCGACCCCACGACCAACCGGCTGAGACGAGAAGGCCCCGCCCACCGGGCGGGGCCTTCTCCGTTTCAGGGCCGGGCCTCGTGGTGGCGCCGCCCGTGCGTCCGGCGCTTCTCCTTCATCTCCGATTCGAAGACGTGCCTGCGCCCGGCGAGCAGTTCGTTCCGCGCGTCGGCCTCCAGGCCGCGGAACGCCGCGTAGTAACCGTCGTCGAACTCCTCGACGATCTGGAACGTCCAGCGCCCCTCGATGAGGTTGCGTCCGATCAGTTCGGTCCCGACGCGCTCGGCGAGGCCGTCGTGGCCGGCCTTGCGCAGCAGCTCGGTGGCCTCGTCGAGCATCAGATCGGCGTGGCCGGTCAACTGGTGCAGCGCGTAGAGGTGGCCACGCGCCTGCTCGATCGTCTCCAGCGCCTCGCTGAGTTTGCCGACGGCCGCGACGGTCTCGTCGCCGACGCCCGGGGGCCGCTGGTGGGCCTGGTCGGGTCGTTCGCCCATCAGTCGTGGACGCGCGTGAGCGCGGACGGCTTGTGGACGGCGGTGCCGCCGCTCTTGTCGCTCTTGACGAGGTACTGCGGATCGTCGGCGCTGGCTCTGACCGTGCGGCCGGCTTCTTCGGTGTCGCTCGTGAGCTTTTTCTGGACCGTGCCGACGGCCTCGCCGCCGTGGCTCTTCCAGCTCACCCGGTCACCCTTACGGAACGAGTTCGTCATGGAGTGCGGATTCCCGTGACGATGCCGGACAAACAGGCAGCGTGGCGGGCCGCTTTGCGGATCCGTCGAACGCCGCGCTATGGTTGGGGAGCACGACAACGGCGCGGGGTGGAGCAGCTCGGTAGCTCGCTGGGCTCATAACCCAGAGGTCGCAGGTTCAAATCCTGCCCCCGCTACCAATCGAAGCGGCCCGGACGAGGTATTCGTCCGGGCCGCTTTTTGATGTCGGGAACACTAAAAAGCGGAGGCCGGCACCGTGGGTGCTGGCCTCCGCCCTGGTCAGCGGATGCTGAAGGGTCAGATCGGGCGGATGTTGGCCGCCTGCGGGCCCTTCTGGCCCTGGGTGACGTCGAACTCGACCTGCTGGCCGTCAGACAGTTCCTTGTAACCCTGGACCTGGATCGCTGAGTAGTGGGCGAAGACGTCGGGGCCTCCACCGTCCGGCGCGATGAAGCCGTAACCCTTTTCGGCGTTGAACCACTTGACGGTGCCGGTAGCCATGCACGTTCTCCCTCTGGCGGGCCTTGTCGAACCCACACTTCGTGGGTCCCGTGTTGCGGTCGTGCTCGCCCAGCTTCAAAAGGAGGCCAGAACAAACAAAAGAGCGCCTGGATCACAACCCCAGGCGCTCTTTTCATGCGAACCAAAGACTGCAACGGCGGTAACGGTAGCACGCGCTGCGGCGTCCAGCGCCTGAAGTGGCCTAGGGTTTGTCCGCGCGTTTCCGAACCGCCAAAGGGGCTCCAGCCAGGTCCTCTTCGTTGCAGAGCAACTTGACTTCGTAGTAGGGAGCACCCTCCGCATCGTCGTAATCCAAATGGATGGCGATGACGTCCACCGGTTCCGCCAACCAGGTCTCGGCTTCCCGGAGCCAGGCGGCTGCGCGCTCGAGCGCGGTGGGGAGGTCGTCGTCGCGGAATTGGACCGGACGGTACGGCACCCCCTCAACGCGGTCGTTCGGGTGCGCCGGAGCAGGAAGGTCGACTGCCAGGCCGGACTCGTCGAGCCGGAGCTCGATCGTCTCCTCGATCACCTCATCGAGTGTTCGCCATTATCGGCCGGTCCACAAGCCGACAAACGCACCGTGTTACCAGCGTCGATCTCGTTCGCATTCAGGAATGCGTTCCGGACCACTGCGTTCGTCGCCCGGTCGAGGGGGTCGGCGGTCCCTGATCACCCGGAGCACCGGAGCCGACGTCGCCGGCTCCGGAGCCGGGAATCGTTATCCGTTCCGGGCGGTGTCGCCCTTGCCGGTGTACTTCTGCGCGGCGTCGACGGCCTTGTCGATGTTGGCGCTGTGCTTGCGACCGGTGCGCTCGTCGACGATGTCGCCGAGCTTGTCCAGGCCCTTGTCGACCTGCTCGTCGTGCTTGTCGACGAACTCCTTGGCCTTGTCGAACAGACCCATGGCCCCTCCTCGGTCAGTCGGTCCCGGGGGCGGGAACGCCGACCGGGTTGGGGAACGGAAGCACCCCGGCCGCCACGATCGTCGTCGCGAGCGGTGTGAGCAACTCCGTGAGCTCGGCAGTCGCCTCGGTGCCGAGCACGCGGTAGGGACCCGAGGCCAGCTGGTCGGTGTCGTCCTCGAGGGTCTCGCGGGCCGCGACGCCCTGCGGCGTGAGCGTCCAGTCCTCGCGCAGCCAGCCGCGCCCGACCAGGTTCTCGACGCCGGCGTCCCAGTCCTCGTCCGACCATTTGCGTGCGGTACGCAGCAACTCGGCCGACGACCGGCCGGAGGCGATCGCCAGGATGTGCGCCTCGACCGGGCCGATCTCGCCGGTGACCAGCAACGAGACGTGACCGTCGCCGCGGTGTTCGCGGAGCACGGTCAGCGCGTGCCAGAGCGCCAGATGGGGCTCGTCGGGCACGGTGAGCGCGGCGTTGGCGGCGGCCAGCGGCCGGCCGGACACCTCGGCGCCACGGACCGCGGAAGCGGCCTCCACGGCCAGCTCGGTGGCGCGGCCGACGTTCGGGTCGGCGGCGACCTGGTCGCCGAACAGGCGGCGCAGTGACGCGTCGACACCCGCGAGCCGGGCCTCGATCAGCTGCTCGGGGGAGGCGTAGCCCCACACGTCGGGCACCGCGCGCTGCACCATGCCGGGGTGGAAGTTGTGGAACGTGGCGGTCACGGTCGCGGCGGAGACCGCGCCGAGCGGAGCGGCCCGGCAGCCGAAGTAGCCCATCCAGTAACCCTTGAGTCCGAGCGCGTCGGTCGCCTGCCGGGTCTCCGGGGCGAAGTAGCTCAGCACGTGGACGACCTCGAGAACCTGCCAGGCGCGGCGGGCCAGAGCGGGGTACGGGTCACGGAGTTCGGGCACGGATCCTCCCGAGCGACTAAGGGGGAATGGGCGACCGCCAGCCTGCCACAGGACAGCGTGTGATCGGCCGACTCCACCGTGGTTCCCGTCGTTCGGACCGGGTTGATGGGGATTGGTGCCGGTGGCCGACCTCGGTTTGACATGGCAACCTTGGGTGACGTGAGTGACGACGTGTTGGACTTCGACGCCACGACGCTTCCGGGCCGGCCCTGTTCGATGGCGGCCGCGCTGTCGCTGGTGGGCGAGAAGTGGGCCCTGCTGGCGGTCCGCGAGATCTTCTGGGGCAATCACCGCTTCGACGAGATCGCCCGCAACACCGGCGCTCCGCGCGACCGGTTGGCCGCGCGGCTGCGGAGTCTCGAAGCGGCCGGGGTGGTCGAGCGGCAGCGCTACTCGGAGCGGCCGCCGCGGTTCGAGTACCACCTCACGCCGGCCGGGCGGGACCTGTCCACCGTGATGGACTCGCTGCGCAGCTGGGGTGACCGGTGGTTGGCCGGCGACCCGCCGGCGGCGATCGGCCACAGCTGCGGCGAGGTGCTCGACGGCCTCTACGTCTGCCGCCACTGCGGCGACGAGGTGCGCAACCTCGATCTGGAACTGCAGATGCGGATGCCCGACTGGGACCGCAGCGGCCCGCTGGCCTGAGTCAGGCCGCCCGGGTGTACCAGCCGTCCGGCTGTCCCCGGCGCCGACGGAGGCCGGCGGCGAGCCGGGCTTCGAGCCGGTCGAAGAGGTTCGACCGTCCGTCGTGACCGGCCTCGGCGACGGGTCGGTGGTCGGCGGGGTGGGGTGTCGCGACCCCCTGGGTAGGGCGGACCGGCTCGGTGGGGTCCGCCGGGATGACCCGGAGCCGGGCGGCGGCGGTGATCTGGTCGGGGTGGAAGCGGCCGTGCATCATGGCGTCCCCCGTTCGGGGCGATCGGAGATGGGGTAGTCGGTGGTGCTGGCGCCTCGAGTCGCGGTACGGTTAACTATCGATCCGACGATAGAGAATTAAGGTACCTACAAAAGATAGTGCCTTGTTCGGAGCTCGGGGTCAAGGGTGGAGGCGGCCATGGCAGCCGACCAGAGCCAATCCGACCAGCCGCAATACCAGGTCATCGCGAACGATCTACGCAGCCGCATCCAGCGGCGTGAGCTGCTGCCCGGCGCCCAGGTGCCCACCGAGAAGGACCTCGCGGCCGCCTACGACTGTTCGCGCAACACCGTCCGGATGGCGTTGCTGGCGCTCGCCAACGAGGGCCTGATCTCGGCCGGTCGCGCGCGTGCCGGCCGGATCGTGCGGCGGCGCGAACAGTTCGTGCTGACGCACCGGGTCGAGGAGGATCTCGGCGCCGCCCGGTTCCGCGGCCCGGACAGCTTCGCCGACCAGGCGCACCGCAACGGCCGCACGCCGACGCAGGAGATCGAGGTGTCGATCGTGCCCGCCGGGCCCGAGTGGGCCACCCGGCTCGAGGTGCCGGCCGACGAGCGGCTCGTCCGGCGCCGGCGGGTGCGCTTCCTGGACGGCGCGCCGTCGCACCTGTCCGAGTCGTACTACCCGTTGTCGCTGGTCGAGGGCACGCCGGTGCTCGAGCCCCAGGAGATCGTGCCGAGCGTCGTGCCGCTGCTCGCGGCGTTGGGGCACCGGCAGGTGCGCTACACCGACGAGATCGTCACCCGGATGCCCGGCCCGGACGAGGCGCGGCTGCTGGAGATCGGCGTCGGTGTGCCGGTGATCGAGCACGTCCGCACCGGCTTGAGCGTGGCGCGGCCGGTGCGCCTGACCAGGACCGTGCTTCCCGGCGACCGCCACCAGCTCCGCTACGAGCTACCGGGCTGACGCGCGCGCGGTAGCGGTGGTCTTCGATTTGGCACACCGCTTCCGCGACTTCTCCTCGTACCGTTCGCGGACGTGGTGTTGCGGCTCCGCGTAGCGCGTCAGCAGCAGCACCGATCCCAGCGCGGCGACGAAGCCGATCGCGGCGAGCCACTCCCGTCCCGGCGCGATGCGGTCGCCGAGCAGCAGCAGGCCGACCAGGGCGGGCGGGATCGCGGCGGCGGCGTCCATCGACGCGACGGCCGCGGTGGTGGAGCCGCGCTGCATCGCCAGCCCGAGCAGCAGCTGCCCGACGACGGTGTGCGCCAGCAGGATGTAGAGCAGCGGATCGGTGACGAACGCCCCGATCGAGTGCGCGCCGGCCAGCGGGCGCGACGCGATCGCCACCGCGCCGAACGAGAGCCCGGAGAGGGCGCCGAGCGCGACCGACCCCGGTGCGCCGTGCAGTGGCACCGCGGCCCGCCCCAGCAGCCCGACGATCGGCACGCTGAGCGCCAGCGCGCAGACCTCGACGCCGTTGAGCGGCCGGGACTGGCTGACCTCGGCCGAGATGATCAGCGCCGCCAGGCCGAAGACGAGCGTGCCCAGCAGCACGACCTCGGAGACCGGATGTCGCCACTTGAGGAAGGCCACACCCAGCAGGACCGTGACGCCGAGCCCGGCGGCCACGGCGGTCTGGACGAGGAACAGCGGGAGATCACGCCGGGCGAAGAACGCGAACGCGAACGCGAGCAGCTGGCACAGCAGCCCGGCCAGGTAGACCCGGTGGCCGGCCAGTTTCAGCAACAGGCCCGGATCGAGTTTCGAGTGCACGGTGACGCGAGCCGCGGCGACCGACTGCAAGAAGTTCGCCACGCCGTAAGCGGCCACCGAAGCGCCCAGGAAAATCCATCCGAAGGACACTCCTGCGAGGATAAGCCCCCACCTCACGAGTCGCTCGCGGAGGCTTCCGCACCGGCCGTTCGGGCGATGGGTGCGGTCGGCTCCCTGATCAGATAGCTAAAGTCGGCCCGGATCGGTGCCGATGATCTTCAACACGGATTCGTGCAGCAATCCGTTCGTCGCTACCGCGCTGCCACCGGCGGGTCCGGGCTTCCCGGACAGATCGGTGAACGTGCCCCCGGCCTCGGCGACGATCGCGGCGAGCGCGGCGAGATCCCACAGGGAGACCTCCGGTTCGCACGCGACGTCGACCGCGCCCTCGGCCAGCAGTACATAGCTGTAGAAGTCCCCGTAGGCACGGGTGCGCCAAACCGATCGGGTGAGATCGACGAATTCGCCCAGCGCGCTCTGCTCTTCCCAGCCCGAGAGCGACGAGTAGGAGAGCGACGCGTCGGCGAGGTTGCCTACCGCCGAGACGTGGATCGGGGTGCCCGCGGTCGGGCGCCGCCCGGCGTAGGCGCCGCAGCCCTTCGCGGCCCACCAGCGGCGGCCCAGCGCGGGCGCGGTCACCATCCCGGCGACCGGCTCGTCGTTCTCCAGCAGCGCGATCAGCGTCGCCCAGACCGGGACGCCGCGGACGAAGTTCTTGGTCCCGTCGATCGGGTCGATCACCCACCGCCGGACGCCGTGGCCGGGTACCTCGCCGAACTCCTCACCGATGATCCCGTCCCGCGGGCGGGCCCGGTTGAGCGTCGAACGCAGTGCTTGCTCGACGGCCGTGTCGGCATCGGTGACCGGAGTCATGTCCGGTTTCGACGAGACCCGGAGGTCCTGCGCCTTGAAGCGCGCGGTGGTGATCCGGTCCGCCGTGTCGGCCAGGACGTGGGCGAACGCCAGATCGTCGGAGTAGCGGGACATGGACTGGAGGCTACCGCTCAGAGCCGAACCAGCTGTTCCGCCGCGTTCGGGTCGTCGTACGCGCCGTAGCGCAGCAGCACCGAGGCCGGCCGCGCCGGGAACGAACGCAGGGCCGGCTCCATCGCGGCGAACAGCCGGTTGGCGTCGGGGCCGTAGGCGGAGAGCACCAGCTCGTCGTCGCCGAACTGCGGTGGCTCGAATTCACCGGCGCCCGCGGTTTCGATCGCCGACGCCAACTGCTCTTCCAACGCGTAGACGTTGTGCAGGTTCGTCGCCGTGCCGCTCGGCCCGGCCTCGAGACGGAAGCGCGCAACGACGACGTGTTCGGAAACGTCCGCCATCGCGAAGGGGTTTTTGCGGGAGAAGAATCCCAATTTAGTGTCCCTACTTCTGGGTGGCTCCGCGCGTACGGGCCGACCGCGACGATCCCCCGCGGCCCGCACTGTACCGCCGGAGGGAATTCGGTTGCACGGGGCACGGCGACATTGGAACCGGGTGGAGGGGGACAGATCGGCCGGTCGTCGGATAGCGCGGAGAATCGATTCCGACAGTGGTCGACAGGGGCCTTACCAGTGTCTTTTCGCCACGTTATTAGGAGACAAAATCTCCGCGACTCGCGAGCAGATAGCGGTACGACGCGAGTCGTTCCGGCGACGCGTGTCCCTCGGCCACCCACTCGTCGAGCGCGCACCCTTCCTCGGCCGACCGGTGCTCGCAGCCCGGCGGGCACTCCTCGGCGCCCTCGGCCAGATCCGGGAACCCGGCCAGCAGGCTGGCCGGCGAGACGTGCGCGAGCCCGAACGAACGGACGCCGGGAGTGTCGATCACCCAGCCGCCGCCCGGAAGCGCCAGCGCCACCGCGGACGTGGACGTGTGCCGCCCCTTGCCGACCGCGCTGACCCCACCGGTGGCGCGCTCGGCGTCGGGCACCAGGCGGTTGACCAACGTGGACTTGCCGACGCCGGAGTGCCCGATCAGCACCGACAGCCGGCCGTTCAGCCGCTCCTCGAGCTCCACCGGCTCGTCGTCGCGGCGGGTGGTGACCACCGGCAGGTCGAGCGCCGACCAGTGCCGGCGGAACTCCTCGGCCGCGCCGTCGGCGGCGAGGTCCGCTTTGGTCAGACAGAGCAGCGGGTCGACGCCGGCGTCGAACGCCGCGACCAGGCAGCGGTCGACGAACCCGGTGCGGGGCGGCGGATCCACCAGCGCGGTGACGATGACGAGCTGGTCGGCGTTGGCCACGATCACCCGCTCGTACGGGTCGTCGTCGTCGGCGGTGCGCCGCAGCACGCTGCGACGCTCCGCGATCCGGACGATGCGGGCCAGCGCGTCCGGGCCGCCGGACAGGTCACCGACCAGCGCGACGCGGTCACCGACCACGACGGACTTGCGGCCCAGCTCCCGGGCCCGCATGGCGACGACGACCTGGTCGTCGAGCCAGCACGTGTAGCGGCCGCGGTCCACGCCGACGACCATGGCCTCCTGCGCGTCGGAGTGGCTCGGCCTGGTGCGCGTACGCGGCCGCGAGCCACGACGCCCCGGCCGGACCCGGACGTCGTCCTCGTCGAGCTCGCGCCGGGGGCTCAGCGGGGACTCACCAGCTCGGTCCAGACGGTCGTGAACGTCGGCATCGTCTTGCCCGTCGTCGCCACGTTCTCCACCGCCACCCCGTCCACCGCGAGTCCGATCAGTACCCCGGCCTGCGCCATCCGGTGGTCCTCGTAGCTGCCGAACACCCCACCGCGCAGCGGGCGGGGCTCGATCGCCAGGCCGTCCTCGGTCTCGGTGACCGCGCCGCCGAGGTTGTTCAGCTCGGTGGCCAGCGCGGCCAGCCGGTCGGTCTCGTGCCCACGCAGGTGCGCGACGCCACGCAGCCGCGACGGGGTCTCGGCGAGTGCGGCGAGTGCGGCGAGCACCGGCGTCAGCTCGCCGACGTCGTGCAGGTCGGCGTCGAGGCCGGTGAGGCGGTCGCCGGCGGCGACGGTGAGCCCGTGCTCGTCCAGCGTCACCAGGGCGCCCATCCGGGTGAAGAGGTCGCGCAGTGCGTCGCCGGGCTGGGTGGTGCGTGCCGGCCAGCCGGTGACCGTGACGCGCCCGCCGGTGGCCAGCGCCGCGGCGAGGAACGGCGCGGCGTTGGAGAGGTCGGGTTCGATCGCGAGGTCGAGCGGGGCGATCGGGCCCGGCTCGACCCGCCAGGTGTTCGCCTCGCTGTCGTCGACCGTGACGCCGGCGTCGCGCAGCATCGCGACCGTCATGTCGATGTGGGGGAGGCTCGGGACCGGTTCTCCGTCATGGTGCACGACCACGCCCTTGTCGTAACGCGCGCCGGAGAGCAGCAGCCCGGAGACGAACTGCGAGGACGCCGACGCGTCGATCGTCACGCTGCCGCCGGGCAGGGCGCCGGTGCCGGCCACCGTGAACGGGAGCGCGGCCCGGCCGTCGTCCGCGATCTCGGCGCCGAGGCCGCGCAGCGCGTCGATCAGCCGGCCCATCGGCCGTTCGCGTGCCCGCGGGTCGCCGTCGAGCGTGACCTGCCCGTCGGCGAGCACCGCGGCCGGCGGCAGGAAGCGCATCACCGTGCCGGCCAAGCCGCAGTCGACGGTGGCCGGGCCACGGAACGGGTTCGGCGTGACGTGCCAGGCGTCGTCTCCCGTGACCTCCACGCCCAGCGCGCGCAGCCCGCCGACCATCAGTTCCGAGTCGCGGCTGCGCAGCGGAGCGCGGAGCACGGACGGCCCGGACGCCAGCGCGGCGAGGATCAGCGCACGGTTGGTCACCGACTTGCTTCCGGGCATCGTGACGGTGCCGACGACCGGAGCGGTCGCGCGCGGGGCCGGCCAGGGATCGATCTGCATGGTTGTCAGTCTGCCGGAAGTGTCGGTGGGGCTCAGTAACGTGGCGGCCATGTGCGGTAGGTATGCCTCCAGCCGGAGCGCGGACGACCTGGTGGCCGAGTTCGACGCGGTCGGCACCGCGTTCGACGAGCCGTTGCGGCCCGACTACAACGTCGCGCCGACGACGACCGTGCCGGTGGTCCGCGTCTCGGGCTCGCAGGGCGGCCGGGTCGTCGACGCACTGCGCTGGGGCCTGGTGCCGTCCTGGGCGGCCGATCCGTCGGGCGGGGCCCGGATGATGAACGCGCGGGCCGAGTCGGTGGCCACCAAGCCGGCGTTCCGGTCCGCGTTCGCCCGGCGCCGGTGCCTGGTGCCCGCCGACGGCTGGTACGAGTGGTCCCCGCGGCCCGACGGGCCGGGCAAGCAGGCCTGGTACCTCACCCGGGCCGATGGTGGGCTGTGCGTCTTCGCCGGGCTCTGGGAGGTCTGGGGCAAGGGCGACGACAAAGTGGCCACCTGCTCGATCGTCACCACCGACGCGCTCGGTCCGCTGGCGTCCGTGCACCACCGGATGCCACTGCAGCTGCCGCGTGAGCGGTGGGCGGAGTGGCTGGGTGAGTCGGCCGCCGATCCGGCCGCGTTGCTCGCGCCCCCGTCCGGCGAACTGCTGGCCGGCATGGAGCTGCGGCCGGTCGGGCCGGCCGTCGGCAACGTGAAGAACACCGGCCCGCAGCTGAGGGAACGGGTCGAAGCGGTCACTCCGGTGTCACTCGACACCTTGTTCTGAGCGGGTTGGCGAAACCCCGTAACGCCCCTCCTCTCGCCTCGTTGTCTGTGACGTAGCGAGTTCGGCCCGTGGCAGATCGGTTGGAGAGGCCGGCGCTTCCTCCGGGGGTTGCGCGCATGTCACGGGGACACCGGTACAGGGCACGTACCCCGTGCAGGAAGGAGAGCAGACACGTGACTCGGGCCAGGCTGCCGAGGCCACATGAGGTGCTCGCGGCGAGCCGCGATCCCCGGTTGCTGGCGGCGAGGGCGGCACGCCCCGCCGACCCCACGTGGCGCACACGCGGACGCTGCCGCACCGTCGACCCGGAGACGTTCTTCCCACTCCCCACCGAACCGGCGGATCCGGCGCTCAGTTTCTGCCATTCCTGTGACGTGCAGGCGGACTGCCTCGCGGCGGCGTTGAACGCCGGCGACTGCGAAGGGGTCTGGGGCGGTACGACACCCCGGGAGCGGCGCGCCATGCTGGTGGCATGGCGGAATCGCACCGGAGTGGCGGGCGCACCGACGTCGTTCACGAGCGCACGCGCCCGGGCGGAACGGGCGGACACCGTTCACCGGGAGGGCTGACGCCCGAGGAGCCCGCCGGGGGGCTCCTGTCGGACGTCCCGACCCGGCGCGGTCCGGCTCGGGTCCGTCTCGACCCACCCGCGGGTGGGTCCCGGTCGTTGCTGGTGCTCGGCCACGGCGCCGGCGGGGACGTCGACGCACCGGACCTGGAGGCGGTCACCGCCGCGGTCGTGCCGTTCGGGGTGACCGTGGCGCGGGTGACGCAGCCCTACCGGGTGGCCGGGCGACGCGCACCCGCTCCGGCCGGTCACCTCGACGAGGCCTGGGTGGACGTCGTCCGTTCGCTGGCTCCGGCCGGGCCGCTCGTGCTCGGCGGGCGCTCCAGCGGGGCGCGGGTGGCGTGCCGGACGGCGGCGGAACTCGGGGCCGTGGGCGTGGTCGCGCTGGCGTTCCCCACCCACCCGCCGGGCAAGCCCGAACGCCTCCGCGTCGACGAACTACCGCTCGACCGGCCGACGCTCGTGGTCAACGGCGACCGCGATCCGTTCGGCGTGCCGCCGGTCGTCGGCATGGTGCAGTTGCACGTGGTGCCGGGCGCGGATCACTCCCTGAAGAAGGCGGTCGAGCCGGTCGCCGGATTCGTGCTCAGCTTTCTCCGCGCGAACGGTTGGGCGACTTAGGCGGTCCCGTTCCGGCGCGCTAGGGCTGCCCGCGAAGGGACCGCTCAGCCCGCCGCGAGTGCGGCCGGCTCAGCCCGCCGCGAGTGCGGCCGGCTCAGCCCGCCGCGAGTGCGGCCGGCTCAGCCCGCCGCGAGTGCGGCCGGCTCAGCCCGCCGCGAGAGCGGCCACGGTCGCGTTCGTGAGGCGCACCAGGTCGGCGGGGGAGACCTCCACCTCCAGACCGCGCCGGCCGGCCGAGACGAACACGGTGGCGAACGATTCCGCGCTCCGATCGATCACCGTGGGCAGCCGTTTGCGCTGCCCGAGCGGGCTGATCCCGCCGCGGACGTAGCCGGTGGTGCGCTCGGCCAGCGTCGGGTCGGCCATCGCGGCCTTCTTCTTGCCGACGGCCGCGGCCAGCGCTTTGAGGTCCAGCTCCCCGGTCACCGGTACGACCGCGACGTGCAGCGCGCCGTCGATCTGCGCGACGAGCGTCTTGAACACCCGCTCCGGCGCGACGCCCAGCGCCTGCGCGGCCTCCAGGCCGTACGAGCCGGACGCGGGATCGTGCGCGTACTCGTGCACGGTGAAGTCGGCACGCGCTCGGCTCAGCGCCTGCGTCGCGGGAGTTCCTCGGCCGGCCATGGCGGGATCGTAGACGGCGGAACATTTGCTCGGACAGGTGTGTTCTCCGAGCGTGTGGGAAGAGCTGAGTAGGCCAGCAGGGCTGGCATCGATGGAACGCTCGGCACCGACTTGGGTGCTGGGGGACGTGTCCGACCCCAAGGCGGTGAATTTCGGGTCGCCTAGCCTGGACGGTCTCGTTACCGTCAGCGGTGATCCGGGTTACGGCACGGGGAGCGTGATCGGCCTATCCTCGATGGCGAGCCCGGTATCGGTGCTCCGGTCGGGTTCGGCCCCGACGCCCATCCATCCGGGAGAAGACTTGCCCACAGCCCCCCAGCCTGACGACGCCGCGGGCGTCGACACTCAGCCTGGTCCGGACGCTGCCGTCGAGGCGGCGCCGACCGGGTCCGAAGAGACGGCGGCTGAGCGCAATGCCCGGTTCGAGCGGGACGCGCTGCCGTTCCTCGACCAGTTGTACGCGGCCGCCCTGCGGATGACGCGGAACCCGGCCGACGCCGAGGACCTCGTCCAAGAGGCGTTCGTGAAGGCGTATGCGGCCTTCCACCAGTTCCAGGAGGGCACCAACCTCAAGGCCTGGCTGTACCGCATCCTCACGAACACCTTCATCAACAACTACCGCAAGCGTCAGCGGCAGCCGCAGCAGAGCCCCACCGAGCAGATCGAGGACTGGCAGCTGGCGGCCGCGGAGTCGCACTCGTCGTCCGGTCTGCGCTCGGCCGAGGTCGAAGCGCTCGACCGGCTGCCCGACTCCGACGTCAAGGACGCGCTGCAGGCGCTGCCGGAGGAGTTCCGCCTCGCGGTTTACCTCGCCGACGTCGAGGGTTTCTCCTACAAGGAGATCGCCGACATCATGGGGACGCCGATCGGCACCGTGATGTCGCGGCTGCACCGCGGCCGTCGGAACCTGCGTCGGCAGCTGGAGCAGTACGCGCTGGACCGCGGAATCGTCCGCGCCGCACCCGAGGGGGTGTCGTCGTGAGCTGTGGTGGACCGCACGAGGTCGACTGCGCCGAGGTGCTGGCCGAGGTCTGGCTGTATCTCGACGCGGAGGACGGCTCGCAGAGCCGGGAGAAGATCGCCGAGCACCTCGACGAGTGCGGGCCGTGCCTGCGCGAGTACGGCATCGAGCAGGAGGTCAAGGCGCTGGTGGCCCGCTGCTGCGGCGGCGAGGTCGCGCCGGACGGCCTGCGCAAGCGGCTGATCACCACGATCCGCGAAGCGGTGGTCTCCGAGGACGGCACGCGCACCGTCTACGAGGAGACGACGATCGAGGTCCGGCGCGAAGCCTGAGCCGCCGCGCATGACAACGCCCCCGCCGGCTACGGCGGGGGCGTTCATTTTTGTCTAGCTGTTCGGACGGCGACCGTGGTTCGCCTTCTTGTTCTTGCGGGCCTTCTTCTTACGAGCGCGCCGAGCCATGTCGGCCTCCTTCCGTAGTCGAACCCCCAGCATTTCACGGGGGCTCCGACTACAGCGACTTGCGGTAGGCCAGCAGCTCCACGCCGGGCATCGGAGCCCAGTCGAGCTGCGGCAACCGGCTGAAACCGAACCGGTCGTAGAGCCGCTGCGCACTGGCCATCTGCGGCTTGGTGGAGAGGACGACGCTCCGGGCGCCGTGGCGCGTGGCCAGGTCCAGGCATTCCCGGACGAGGCGGCTGCCGACGCCGCGCCCCCGGTGGGCGGGTGCGACCGCCAGCATGCGGAACTCGGCCTGGCCTTCCCGGGAGAGCTCGGCGAACGGCGAGCCGGGCAGGCAGAACGTCACGGTGCCGAGCAATCGGCCCTGCTCGTCGATCGCGACCAGGAGGTCGCAGTGGGTGGCCCGGTGCTCGGCGTCGCGGAGCTCGTCGGCGTAACCGGAATCGTTGGCCAGCAGGCCGTCGGTCGCGTAGGCGTCGTACGTGAGCTCACCGATCGCCGCGTACTCGGCCGGCAGGGCCGTGCGGATGGTGATCACGCCGACGGGCGGCGGGTGGGACGACGTTGTCACAACGCTTGTGTACCAGAGCGACGGCGTCCATTGACTGGCTCAGTGCAGTACTGACCGCCACAAAGTTGGGAGAACTGCCCTCAACCGGTGATCGACGTCCCAGCGGGGGTGGGATCGGCACGATCGCGGAACGCGGCGGCGTCGAAGTCGCCACCCCAGGCGGCGTCCAGCCCGGCCCGGGCGACGGTGGAGAAGCCGTCGGGTCCCGGACCGGCAGGCAGGGCGCCGGTGAGCGGGCGTCCGACGATCGACTCGAGGTCGGCGACGTTGGAGCGGGCGACCAGATCGGGGTCGTGCGGCCAGGAGCCGACCACCAGGCCGGCGAGGCGCACACCGCGGGCCGTGAGCGCCTCCGCCGCGAGCGCGGTGTGGCTCGGGGCGTCGCGGCCGGTGCCGGTGACGAGAAGCACCGGGGCCTGCACCGACCAGGCCAGCTCGGCCAGCGTCCACCCGTCCGGCCCGAAGCGCTCCAGCAGGCTCCCGGTTCCCGCCACCAGCACGAGGTCGAACTCGGTGTCCAGCGCCGCGACGCTCTTGGCGACCGCGGTCAGGCGCAGGGGCCGGTCGCCGGTGTGGCGCGCGGCCGCTTCGGGCGAGAGCGCGTCGGGGTAGCGCGCGTATTCGTAGGTGGCGACGCCGGGCGCGAGCCGTTCGATCTCGGTCAGCTCGCCGGGTTCGCCGGGGCGCACCCCGGTCTGCGCGAGCTTCACCACCGCGACGGTCAGCCCTCGCGTTCCGGCGAGCGCGGCGATCGCGGCAGTAGTAATAGTCGTTCCGGCACCGATCGAGGTTTCACTGACGGCAACAATGCCCACGATCGGCCACCCTACGACGGCGCGACCGCGACAACGGGCCGCCGGCGTCGGAACGTCGATAACGAGAAGACGTCAACTGTTGGACTTTGGTACCTACCAAAGTGGCGCGCAGGTCTACGATCAACTGAGTCAGTCACGCTGGAGGCGAGAAAACCATGCCACGTCCGAGTCCTACCGTGCGCCGCCGTCGCCTCGGGCAGGAACTCCGGTCGCTCCGCGAAGGCGCCGGTCTGACCGTCGAAGCGGTCGCCAAAGAGCTCGACTGGTCGCCGTCCAAAGTCAGCCGGATCGAGACCACCGCGATCAAGGTCGGCACCGTCGATTTGCGCGCACTGCTCGACGTCTACGGTGTGACCGACCCGGATCGACGGGGCGGAATGCTGGAACTCGGGCGCGAGTCACGGGAGACGGCGTGGTGGATGCGGGTCAACGACCGCACCCCGATCCGGAGTTTCCGGGACTTCGTCGGATTCGAGGCGGAAGCGCGTCGGATACGCACGTACGAGCCGACGATCGTGCCCGGCCTGCTGCAGACCGAAGATTATGCGCGAGCCATTCTGAAAGCCTTCGAGCGCGTCTTCCAAAGCACCGACGTCGACCTCGACGAGGCGCTCAAACTCCGTCAGACCCGTCAGGAAATTCTGACCCGGGCGGAGGAACCCGTCGAGTACGTCGCGATCGTCGACGAAGCGGCATTGCGACGCCCAGCAGGTGGGAAAAAGCGCGCCGAGGTCATGAGGGGACAGATCGACAGGCTCCTCGAGTTGAACAATCGCACGAACATCACTATTCGTGTCCTTCCGTTCGAGCACGGGCTGCACCCCGGTATGAACGGGGCGTTCACGGTCGTCGACCTGCCTCACAAAGACGACCCGAACGTGGTCTACCTCGAGGTGGTGAACGAGGGGGTCCTCCTCAACGACGCCGAGAGCGTACGTTTCTACGGCCGCGTGTTCGACGGTGTCCAGCAGGAGGCCCTGGGCCGCGACTTCTCCGAGCGCCTTCTGCTCGACGTGCGTGACTCCTACGGCTCCTGAACTCCGATCTCACGCACAGTGATCTTTTGCTTAACCGGTTATCCGCGCGGCGAGCGCCCGTAGCCCGGCCGGTCAAGCGGTACCACCGTTCCGCTAAGACCGCAGCTCGATGAGGGTCGGCTGACGAACTACACCCGGTGGGCCGTCCGTGGGCTCGTTCTCGATCGAACGGTCGGTACCTTACCCTCGGTACTTGTTTCGCGTACCGGTTGCAAGCTACGTTGTGCAACATGCTTTTCGGCACTCTCGAGAGACTGCCGGTCGCCCGGCGGTGGAGTCGAAGAGTTGCCAGC
This sequence comes from Cryptosporangium japonicum, assembly GCF_039524755.1. NCBI lineage: Bacteria > Bacillati > Actinomycetota > Actinomycetes > Cryptosporangiales > Cryptosporangiaceae > Cryptosporangium > Cryptosporangium japonicum. The sequence goes on along the minus strand of NZ_BAAAGX010000046.1, from coordinate 292,349 downwards.
TTCCGTCGTCCGCACCCGGCGGTCGGCCGTGCTGGCTAGGAACACCTGTCCCCGTACAGCTGCGCGATGGCGCGGCTATGCGGGGATTTGTGCGGGTGCCGGCGTTCGGCGAGATCGAGGGCCCGGCCCCAGCGGTATCTGACTGTGACAGGAGCCCTGTTGCGGTCGAGAGCGGCGGGGCCAGGTGCATTTTTCGATCACTACGCTGAAGGGCTGGTTACCGTGTCCACGGAATCGTCTCGGGGGGAAGAGCTCGCTGGGCCATGGCGTAAAGCCAAGGCGAGCGCGCTGGGGAACTGTGTTGAAGTGCGAACGCGTGCCGGAGAAGTGGACATCCGGGACAGCAAGCGTCCGACCGCCGGCCACCTCACGGTGTCGCCGGCCATCTTCCGTTCCTGGATCGAATCACTAAAGGAAAGCTGATTCAGTTCAGCCGGGGTGGAACGCCTCCGATGATCCGCACGGGTTCGGCGAGGTGTTCCGCCTCGGCTGCGCATGAATTCGGCTCGAGTTCTGCGTGAAGTCGTGAATTCGTAAGCTCGATATTTCTAGCTCTTGCGCTGAGTAATTGCCTGCGTACGATGAGATGATCCTAGGTGTCGTGAAGTTGGCCGACCGCGGAGGATCTCGCGGATTCGAGAGAACTCCGGAAAGTCGAGTGCAGCGCCTCTCTTCCAGTCGCTGATGTGACGCGTGAGGTTTCTGAATTCCTTGTGTTCAAGTATTCGGATGGTGAGCTGTCTCGACGCTCGAAATGAGGGATACTCGAAGGTCCGAGGACCCGTAATGGCACGCATGGGGTGGGATGTGGCCGCCGGGTCATGAGGAGGGGATGTGGAGCGTGGCGAAGAAGGACGGGGAATTCCGGAAGTCGACCTACAGCGGCATCGGCAACTGCGTCGAAGTCGCCGTGGATAACGTCGGCGTCCGGATGCGGGACTCCAAAACGGTTCCGGGTGGAGTGGTCTTAGCTTTTACCACGTCGGTATGGAGTGACTTCCTTGCGGACACGAAGGGCGGGCGCTTCGACCCACCGAGCCGCTGAGCGGCTCACCGCACCACGAACGACTGTTCCCTCTGCGCAGGACGAGGTTGCGCAGAGGGAACAGCCGTTTCTCGGCCCGGCCCCTGGGCCGGAGCTGACCGGGGCGGCGACTGCCCCGGTCAGCCGATCGTGAGTTCTCGCACCTCCGGCCCCGGCACCCGCGCGAGCAGGAACTCCGTCGCGGACGTCTCGTACCGGGTGAACCCGTCGAGTTCGCTGTTCAGTACCACCACCGGCCACGCGTCGGGGTCGTCGGACGTCACGGCCCAGCCGGCGATCCGCCCGTCGTGGAGCAGACCCCACGGCAGGATGCCGCCCGGCTCGGGATGGAACGGCGGCGGAACGCGGTCGTACGTGATCGCGCGGAGGGCACTCACCATCCGCTCGATGCCGTGCAACCAGTTGACGAGGTCGAGCGCGGCCCCCGGCGAGCTCGGACCGTGGACCACCACGTCGGCGACGACGCCCGGCCCGCGGTCGTCGATGAGCCGGCGGTAATCGGCCGGAAGTGCGGTGCCGAGCCGGCTCTCCACGGCGGGCCAGTGGATCTCGGTACGGCGCGGAAGCCGAGGTGGATCCACCCGGCGCAGCAACCCGACGGCGTCCTGCGGTGCGGACGGGGACTCGCTGACTACCCAGACGGTTTCGCGGCGGAAGCGTGCCCAAAGAGTGTTCATCGCACTCAACCCCTCCAACGGGCTGCCCATCTCCCGTTCACTCGAATTATGGGTGAGGATCTGTCGCTGTGCAAGATGCAGCGAGCAAGTCGATGTTCGGCAAATGTCTGTGGGCAAGATAGGGATCGCAAATCTATTGTCGCAAAGCGCTTCCACCGTCGATTCCGTGTAGCCCGCGGGGCTATCCGGACAGACGTGATTTGCAGCGTTCAAAGTGGTGACGGCTGAGGGTCCGAGCCACCGCCTCGACGGCAGATGACACCATCCTTGCCATGAAGACGTCGGGGCGGACCGAGGAAGAGGTCGCCGAACCCGCCGCGCCGGTCATCGAGGCGCCCGAACCGCCTCGCCGTGTCCACCGTCCTCTCGACCTCGTCCGCCTGCTCGTCTCGGTCGTGGCCCTCGCCGTCGCGATGCTCGTCGGCGCGTTCACCACGAACACCGTGGCCGGCATCGACAAGGACTTCACGAACGCCACCGAACCGCTGCCCACCGCGCTCGGCGTCCTGATCACGACCGGTTCGGGCCTGCTCATGCTCGCGCTGCCCGCGGTGATCGTCGTCGACCTGCTGATCCGGCGTCGGCTGCGGATCCTCGCCGACGGCACGCTCGCGTTCCTGGCCTGCCTCGCCTGGGTCGCGGCGCTGCAGTCGGTGCTCCGCCAGCTCGCCAACGCCGACGCGCTCGCCGCGTCGCTCACCGCGGCGCAAGCCGCCGATCCCGGCATCACCGGCTTCAGCGCCGGGGTGGCCGCGATCGCCACGGTGGCGCAGATCGGACGTCAGCCCCGGCTGCGCGTGCTGGCCGGCATCGTCTTCGTCCTGTTCGGAACCGCGCAGGTCACGTTGGGCGCGACCGCGGTGGCGGTCGTCGTCTCGCTGCTGATCGGCCGCGTCGTCGGCATGTTCGTGCGTTGGGCGGCCGGCACCAACCCGTCCCGTCCGAGCCCGCGTGCGGTCGTCGCGGAGCTGCGCCGGGCCGGGGTGGAACTGGTGTCGCTGCGGCCCCGTCACCTCGACACCGAGGACCCGGTCTACTTCGACGCACTCGACACCGGCGGCCGCGCGCTCGTCGTCCACGTGCTCGACCGCGACCACGAGGGCGCCGGTGTGCTGCAGGCGGTCTGGCGCACGGTCCGCTTCCGGGAACCGGCCGCGCGCAAAGCGCTGGTCTCGCTGCGCCGCGCGGTCGAGCACGAGGCGCTGATCAGCGCCGCGATGGCCGCCGCGGGCGCACGCACGCAGGCGATGGTGGCCGCGGTGCCGGTCGAGCCGGACGCGGTCGTGCTCGCGTACGAGGACGTACCCGGCCCGACGCTCGACGAGATCCCGCTCGAGCAACTGGACGACGAGCGCCTGGACGCGGTCTGGGAGCAGATCCTGCTGCTGCACCGCCGGGCGATCGCCCACCGGGGCCTGGCCGGGCAGAGCATCGTGTTCCCGCCGGACGGCGGCGCCGGGCTCCGGTTCTCCAGCGGTGCCGGCCTGATCGCCGCGCCCGTCGCCGCGCTCCGCATCGACCTGGCGCAGCTGCTGGTGACGCTCGCGCTCAAGGTCGGCGTCGATCGTGCGGTCGACAGCGCGCTGCGTGCGTTGGGCACCGGGCGCCTGGCCGAGGCGGTGTCGGCGCTGCAGCCGGTGGCGCTCGGCCGCACCAGCCGCCAGGCGCTCCGCCGCGACAAGACGCTGCTGGACACCCTGCGCGACCGGGTGCTCGACGTCATCGGCACGGTGCCGCCGGAACCGGTGCGGCTCGAGCGGCTGCGTCCACGCACGATCATCTCGGTCGTCGCGCTCACCGCCGCGGCCTACGTCCTCCTGGACCAGATCGCCGGGCTCGACCTGGTCGTGGTCATCACCAGCGCGGACTGGCGCTGGCTCGCGGTCGCGGTGCTGCTCGGTGCCGTGCGTTTCGTCGGGGCGGCGGTGGCGCTCACCGGTTTCGTCGCCGAGAAGCTCCGGTTCGCCCGGACGTTCCTCGTGCAGATCGCGTCGTCGTTCCTCGGCCTGGTCGCGCCGGCCGGCGTCGGCGGTGCCGCGCTCAACGTCCGCTATCTGCAGCAGGCGGGGGTGCCGGCGGCGGCCGCGGTGGCCGCGGTGGCGCTCTGGCAGATCGGCACCGTCGCGGTCACCGTGCTGTTGCTGATCGTCGTCGGTCTGATCGCCGGCAACGACCAGGCGCGCTCCCTCGAGGTGCCCGACAGCGCGCTGATCACGCTCGGGGTCATCATGGCCGTGGTCGCCGCGGTGTTCATGGTGCCGGTGGGGCGTCGCTTCCTGCTGGCCCGGCTACGGCCCTACCTGGCGCAGATCACCCCCCGGCTGGCCAGCGTGTTCACCCGCCCGGCCCGGCTCGGCGCCGGGGTCTTCGGCACGATCCTGCAGTCGGTGGCCACGGTGCTCGTGATGAGCGCGTGCATCGAGGGCTTCGGCGGGTCGCTGTCCTGGTCGGTCGTCGCGGTGGTGGTGCTCGCGGGAACCGCGCTCGGCTCGGCGGCCCCGACACCGGGTGGCCTCGGCGCGGTCGAAGCGGTGCTGTCGGCCGGCCTGACCGCCGGTGGCCTCGACGGCGCGACCGCGGTCTCGTCCGTTCTCCTGTTCCGCCTGCTCACGTTCTGGCTCCCGGTGCTCCCGGGCTGGCTCGCCTTCACGTTCCTGTCCCGCAAGGCCCTGGTGTAGCGGGCCGTCAGTGGCGGCTGGGCGTTCCCAGCGAGCGCGACACGGCGGTGAACGCGCGGGCGGCCCGGGCCACATCGGCGTCGGACAGCGTGGCTTTGGCGGTGAGGCGCAGGCAGGCGTGGCCGTCGGGAACCGTGGGCGGGCGCAGGCAGCCGACCTCGAACCCGAACTCGGCGAAGATCTGGTGCGCGTGCAGCGCATCCTCGGCTTCGCCGATGCGCACCGTGAGCACCGCGCCGTCGGGTCTGGTCACCAGCAGGCCGGCCGACCGGGCCGCCCACGCGAGTTCGCTCGCGCGTGCGCGCACGGCCGCGACGAGTTCCGGCGTGGACGACAGGATCCGGAGCGCGGTCAGCGCCGCCGCCGCGGACGCCGGAGCGAGACCGGTGTCGAACGCGAACGGCCGGCCCCGGTCGATCAGCTCCTGGATCACCTCCGGCGCACCCAGCACCGCCCCACCCTGCGAGCCCAGCGACGTCGCCAGCGTCAGCGTGCGGACGACGTCGGGCTCGCCGGCCAGGCCGGCCGCGTAGACCGCACCCCGGCCCCGGTCGCCGACCACACCCAGCGCGTGGGCTTCGTTCACCACGAGCAGCGCTCCGGAACGGCGGCAGACACCGTGCAGCTCCGGCAGCGGAGCCAGATCGCCGTCCACGCCGAACAGCGCGTCGGTGAGCACGACCGCGTGCTCCTCCGGGCGGGCGGCGAGCGCCCGCTCCACCGCGGCGACGTCCCGGTGCGGCGTGACCGTCACCCGCGACCGGGTCAGCCGGCAGGCGTCCACGAACGAGGCGTGGTTGACCGCGTCGGACACCAGCAGGACGTCCGGCCCGCCGAGCGCGGCCACCGCGGCCAGGCCGGCCAGGTAGTCCGACGAGAAGACCAGGGCGTCCGGTGCCCCGCAGAACCGGGCCAGCGCGGCCTCCAGGTCGGCGTGCAGAACGGTGGTGCCGGTGACCAGCCGTGACCCGGTCGAGCCGGCGCCCCAGGTGAGCGCGGACGCCGCGGCGGCCGACACCACCCGCTCGTCGGCGCTGAGCCCGAGGTAGTCGCTTCCGGCCAGGTCGACCAGACCGTCGCCGGTGGCCGTCCGGGGGCGCAGCCGGCGGGTGTGGCCCGAGACCGTCCGTACCGAATACGCGTCACGCAGACGCTGCAGGGGATCCGTCACGGTGCTCCGGACATGCACCGCACCCTCCTTCGTTCGGAAACTTGGCACAAACGTACGGGCGACGACACACAGCGTGAGGTCGTAAGCACGAGGAATCACCCGTTCGAAGGATCAGAAGCGGGACGTGCAGAATCGGGGGGTGTCGACTCTCCGGGATCTCGTCGAGGAACACACGTCGCTCTCCGGCGAAGACCTCGAGCACCTCCACCGCCTGGCCGGTGACTGGCAACTACTGGCCGACCTCAGCTTCGCCGACCTCCTGCTCTGGCTGCCGGTCGCGGAGAGCGGGTTCCTCTGCGCCGCCCAGGTCCGCCCGACGACGGCGCCGACGGCCTACCACGACGACATGGTCGGCAAGATGGCCACCGGTTCGGTCGTGGACCAGCTGACCACCGCGATGATCGAGCGGCGGATCTGGCGGGAGGGCGACCCGGTCTGGCACGACGGTGTCCCGGCGCGTCAGGAGGCGATCCCGGTCCGCCGGGGTGACCGGGTGATCGGTGTCGTCGGCCGGGTCACCAACCTGGCCGCCACCCGCGTGCCCAGCCAGTTGGAGCTCAGTTACCTGCAGGCCGCCGACGACCTCTGCCTGATGGTCGCCGGGGGGACGTTCCCGCCGCCGCCGGTGGAGGAGAAGACCGCGTCGGCGCCGCGGGTGGGTGACGGGCTGGTGCGGCTGAACTCGCTCGGGGTGGTCACCTACGCGAGCCCGAACGCCCAGTCGGCGTACCGGCGGCTGGGCCTGGCGGGTGACCTCGTCGGCGAGGACCTGGCGACGCTCACCCGCGGCCTGGCGACCGACCCGCTCGACGGGGGAGAGGTCTGCTCACGCATCCAGGCGGCGGTGCGGGGCGAGGTGAAGGGCCGCACCGATGTGGAGGCGCGGGGTGCGACCGCGCTCATCCGGGCGCTCCCGCTGCTGCCCGACGGCGTCCCGATCGGTGCGCTGGTGCTCGTCCGGGACGTCACCGACGTCCGGCGCCGGGACAAAGCGCTGGTCACGAAAGACGCGACGATCCGCGAGATCCACCACCGGGTCAAGAACAACCTGCAGACGGTGGCCGCGCTGCTGCGTCTGCAGGCCCGCCGGGTGGCGACGGCGGACGCGCGGGCGGCGCTGGAGGAGTCGGTGCGGCGGGTCGCGTCGATCGCGATGGTGCACGAGACGCTGGCCTCGTCGCTGGACGAGACCGTGGACTTCGACTCGATCGTCGACCGGGTGATCTCGATGGTGGCCGAGGTGGCGGCGCCGGAGTCGCAGGTGGTGGTCCGGCGCGTCGGGTCGTTCGGCGTGCTGTCGGCGCAGATCGCCACGCCGTTGGTGACCGTCGCGACCGAGCTGGTGCAGAACGCGGTGGAGCACGCCTACGGGCCGGGGGAGGCCGGTGAGGTGATCGTGGCCGCGCACCGCTGGCGGGGGCGGCTGCACGTCCGCATCACCGACGACGGCCGGGGGCTGCCGCCGAACTTCCGGCTCGACGGCTCCGAGCGGCTCGGCCTGCAGATCGTCCGGACGCTCGCCACCGGCGAGCTCAACGGCACCCTCGAGCTGCGCCCCCGCTCCGAGGGCGGCACCGAAGCCGTCCTGGTCGTCCCGCTCATCCCCTCACGCTGAACGTGAACGGCCCCGGATTCTCGAGGAATCCGGGGCCGGTCAGGCTCGTGCGAAGGTTTCAGGCGGTGCGGGCCCGCTGCCGGTTGCGACGCTTGAGCGCCCGGCGTTCGTCCTCGCTCATACCGCCCCACACACCGGCGTCCTGACCCGACTCGATCGCCCACTCGAGACAAGACTCGGTGACCGAACAGCGGCGGCAGACAGCCTTCGCCTCTTCCACCTGCAGCAGCGCCGGCCCGGTCGTCCCAATCGGGAAGAACAGCTCGGGGTCCTCGTCGCGGCAGAGGGCGCGGTGGCGCCAGTCCATGCCAACTCTCCTCGTATTGATCTGGGTCGCCGTCCCTGCCCACACCGAGCCGGACGGCGGACTCAAAAGCTCATGTGTGGTGTTGCTTGTGAATGCTTTCACGAACTACGGCTATGTCAAGGGGTTGTGAACCTTATTTAAACCGTGCGTGAGCCGACTCACCTGCGGTTAGATCGGACAATACGCTAGTAACGGTGTACTTCACCCTCATATGAGGCTCAAGCCGCGGAGAGAGTTACGCTCCGCATCCACCGTCCGCCTCCGCTCCGCTCGGTACCGACACGAGGCGTGTGCGGCTCCGAGTGTCGCGGATGTCGGCTGCCGACCTTGATCCGCAGAGGAGTAGCCGACTCAACTGCCGTGTCGGTAACGCCCCTCACTGCCATGAACGCTCATGCGGCGGGGGATTCCGCGCTTCTTAACGCCTAAAACGTTCGGGCACGAGGAATTTTTAAGGTCCGGGGTTCAGTGTGCGTGCGCAACACTGTGCGGTCATCTGAATAAGCGCACCGTGGTCATCTGTTGAAGCGTCGGAAAATGACCGACTCAGACGACGACGCGCAACGCCGCGGGCACAGAAGTGAACCGCATCTCGCTCAGTTCCCCGAGGTAGTCCCCGTCCACTTGAGCGGCGAGCGGAGGGTCCGAACGCAGGACGAAGCCGGACAGGTCGTGGCGACGCAGAATTTTCCTGCCGTGCGGGTCGGGGCTCGGCGAAAGCGCCTGCCAGACCGTGCGCAGGGTCGTCGTCACGCCGAGCGTGCGGAACGCCAACAAATCCAAGCCCGTCTCGAACGACGCGTCCGGACACGGATTGACCGGGCGTGGCCCCAAATAGGTCCACGGTGAACAGTTCTGCACGATCACCGCGCCGAAACGGCCGCTGGGCTCCGGCTGGCCCGGGTCCGGTGTTTCGATTTTCAGTTCGACGTTCGACGCACGACGTTCGGTGCCACCGGTGTATTGGGTGACCGCGGAACGCACGTACAGGCCGGGGGTCGCGGTGCGGCCGCGGCTGCGTGCTTTCTCCACCCGCCCGACAACGGCCGCGTCGAGCCCGTAGCCGGCGCAGAAGATGAACCAGCGGTCGTTGACCCGGCCGAGCCCGATCGTGCGCCGACGGCCCTCTCGGATGGCTTCCAGCAACAGGCCGGTCGCGTCCACGGCGTCGCGGGGGGCGCCGAGCGCGCGGATGAACACGTTCGCCGAGCCGCCGGGCACCACCCCGAGGGCCGGGACGCGCTCACCGGGGCCGTCGGCGAGCATGCCGTTGACGACCTCGTTCACGGTGCCGTCACCGCCGAGCGCCACCACGACGTCGAATTCCTCGCGGGTGGCCCTGGTGCCCAGCTCGATCGCGTGACCCCGGTGGGTGGTCTCCGCGACCTCGAGGTCGCGCAACTGGGCCGAGAGGGCGGAGACCAGCACCTCACGCGTGCGCGGCCCGGTGGTCGTGGCGGTAGGGTTGACCACCAGGAGTGCACGCATGGTGGCGACTCTACTTGTCGGTAGGCTAGAGCTGTGACAGACCGCCCGAATCCCACCGCGCCGGAGGACGAGGCCGTCGACGGCCCGCTGACGCTCCGGGTCGGCGTCCTCGTGTTGTGGATCCAGGCCGCGCTGGTCGCGCTCCTCGCGGTCGTCGAGCTGGTGCAGCTCATCCGCAACGGCACCGACCAGTTCGAGTGGGCGGCGTGGATCATCGCCGGCCCGCTGGTGGCGGCGGTGGCGTTGTTCTTCGCCGGACGGCTGCTGATCAACCGCCGGCTCGCCGGGCGGGGGCTCGCGGTCACGATCCAGTTGTGCGCGGTCCCAGTGGCGTTCTTCATGATCACCGGCGACAACGACGCCTGGGTGCGGGTCGTCGGCGCCCTGATCGCCCTCTCGGTGGTCGCCGCGGTCGCGCTCGTCGTCGCTCCGGCGTCCCGCCGAGCACTGGTCGCCTGAACGACCGGAGGGTGATCGACCGTTCGACCGATCACCCTCTGTCATCGAGTGGCAACTACTCTCGGTGCTCCAGACCCTCACGCAAGTGTGCCAACGTCCGGCTGAGCAACCGGGACACGTGCATTTGTGAGACGCCGATCTCCGCGGCTATCTCCGATTGCGTCATGTTCGCGAAGAATCTCAGGGCCAGAATCTGTCGTTCCCGGGAGCTGAGCCGGCTCAGCAGCGGGCGGAGCGAGGCCCGGTGCTCGACGTTCTCGAGCGCCGCCTGGGCGTCGCCCGCGGCCGGATGGGCGGCGCCGCCCGGTGAGTCGTCGGCCAGCTCGACGTCCAGTGACACGGTTGTGTAAGCGTGTGCCGAGCCGATCGCCTCGAGCACTTCCTCCTCGGTCAGGTGGGTGTACCCGGCCAGCTCGGCGATCGTGGGGGAGCGGGAGAGGCGGCCGAACAGGTCGCCGGTGGCCCGGGAGACCGCGAGCGTGTGCTCCTGCATGCGACGCGGCACCCGGATCGCCCAGCCGCGGTCCCGGAAGTGCCGTTTGACTTCACCAACCACCGTAGGTGTGGCATATGTGGAGAATTCGACCCCGCGTTCGAGATCGAAGCGGTCCACCGCCTTGATCAACCCGATCGTGGCCACCTGGACGAGGTCGTCCATCGGCTCGCCGCGCCCGGCGAACCGGCGCACCAGGTAGTGCGCCAGCGGCAGGTGGCGTCGCACCAGCTCGTCGCGGTGGGTGCGCCACTCCGCGCTTCCCGGCGCGCACGCGTGCAGCCGCCGGAACAGCTCGTGCGAGGCGTGCCGGTCGCGTTCGGCCGGGGTGAGCGTCTCGCCGTCGGGTGGCGCCGGGCGCCGCATCGGCGCGCGGCGCAGCGGCGGGCCGACGTCGGTCGGCGTCTCGTCGGTGGCGCAGTCGTCGGCCGGCCCGGCCGGTACCGGGACGCGGGAGGGGTCGTGCGCGGTCGGCTCGCTCCGGGTGGAACGGCGACCGGCCGGTCTGACCCCGGGTTCGGCGGACGAGCTTCGGTTGGCGGCGGCGGGACGTCGGGTGCCGCTCACGAGGTGCGGCTCCGCCGCTTGACCAGCCCGATGGTGAGCTGGTCGTCGCTGACCTCGGCGTCCACTTCGCCGGTCAGTGCGGTGAGCACCTGCCAGGCGAACGTGTTCTGCGGGGGCAGACTGCGGCGGACGCCGGGGAGCGTCACGGTGACGGCTATCTCGTCGGTGGTGAGGGTGAAGCGGCAGTGCAGCTCCGAGTCGGGGAGCTCCTCGCCGTTGAGCAACATCGCGCAGGCCTCGTCGACGGCGATCCGCAGATCTTCGATCTCGTCGAGCGTGAAGTGCAGACGCGCCGCCAGGCCGGCCGTGGCGGTACGGAGTACGGAGAGGTAAACGCTGTTCGCCGGCAGGGTCAACAGGACGATGTCCGCATCCGGATCCACACCGTCCCCTTTCGTGCTGCTCGACGTCGGGTCGCCCGCCGACGGGTCGCCCGGCGTACGAGTGCCCGGAACGTAGCCGGCCAGGAGTGCGCCGGACGTGGGCGACAAGACGCCCGAACCTCCGACGCTGCCGCTGTGCTGAGCCGCCCTCGCCTCCACGCCACCCCTCCCCGTGCGCCGTCGCCGTCTGGCCGTTTGTCGCGCTATGCGGTGTTCCCCCGCCCGCACTTTACGACCCGGCGGGGTCGGAGGGGAGTCCACACGCGAGTAGCGGTGGTGATCGGCGTGTCCGGTGGGTCAGCTGTCGGCCAGGCGGGCGAGCTCAGCTCCGTCGACGCGGTGGGGGATCCATTCGGTCAACGCGGTGGCGCCCATCGCGGCGTAGGCGTCGCGGGCCGGGGTGTTCCAGTCCAGGACGAACCACTCCAGCCGGGCGTACCCGCGTTCCCGGCAGATCTGGGCCAGCCGGGAGAGCAGAGCGCGCGCCGCCCCGCCGCGGCGCGCCTCCGGACGGACGTAGAGGTCCTCGAGGTAGATGCCGTGGACACCGCGCCAGGTGGAGAAGTTCAGGAACCAGAGCGCGAACCCGAGGACGGCACCGTCCCGTTCGACGACGTGCCCGAACAGGGCGGGCGAGGAGCCGAACAGAGCCGTGTGAAGCTGCGCCGCGGTGAGCGTGCACTCGTCCGGAGCCTTCTCGTAGGCCGCCAGTTCGTGCACCATCGCGACGATGTCGGCGACGTCGTCCGGTGTCGCCTCGCGGACGATCACCAGACCGCCGGTGCGTTCCAGCGGCGGATCACCGGCAGGTCGTGTTCGGTGCCCAGCACGCCGAGCGTCGCCGTGTCGAGCGCGAACAGGCGCCCCTCCGAGGCCGGCAGACCCAGCCAGCGGGCCGCCAGCACACGCAGGATGTGCCCGTGGGCGAACAGCACGACGTTGCCCTCGGGCAGCGCCGCGCGGGCGCGGTCCAGGACGCGGTCGACGCGCTGACCGGCCTGCTCGACGGTCTCGCCGCCCGGGTTCGGGTGGGTCCAGACCGACCAGCCGGGGTCGCGCTCACGGATCTGCGGGGTGGTGATGCCCTCGTAGTCGCCGTAGTCGACCTCGCGGAGGTCCTCGTCGAGCTCGACCGCGACGTCGGCGAGCTCGGCGGTGCGACGGGCCCGCTCGAGCGGGCTGGAGAGCGCCAGCACCGCGGGACGGCCCCCGAGCACCGCGCTCAGCACGGGCTTGAGCGCCAGCGCGACCGCTTCCCCGTTCCCGGTCAGCGGCAGGTCCGTGTGACTGGTGTGCTGCCCCGACTTCGACCATTCGGTCTCGCCGTGGCGTACCAGGTAGATCGAGGGGTGGCTCGAAGAAACAGCGCCGGCCGCCCCCACTTCCGCGGGGGTGGCCGGCGCTGTGTCGTCCGCGCGAGACGTCACGCCTTCTTGGTCTCCCAGAAGATCTCGGCGATCTCATCGATCTTGCCGAGAAGCTGGTCGGCGACCGCGACGTCGAGGGTGCCCTTGCCGCCGGACGCGCCGGCGAGCTTGGTGGCCTCGTTGAACAGCTGGTGCAGCTGCGGGTACTTCTCGAAGTGCGGCGGCTTGAAGTAGTCCGTCCACAGCACCCACAGGTGGTGCTTGACGAGCTCCGACCGCTGCTCCTTGATGAGGATGGCCCGGGTGCGGAACACCGGGTCCTCGTTCCCGTGGTACTTCTCGATGATGGCCTTAACCGACTGCGCCTCGATCCGGGCCTGGGCCGGGTCGTAGACGCCGCAGGGCAGGTCGCAGTGGGCATGTGCGACAGTGCGCGGCGCAAGGAAGCGCGGCAACCGCATGGTCTCAGTCCTCCGGTGGGATGAAGCGTCCTACGAACGACTACGTTCAGAACCCTACTCCCGCTACTTGGCAGGTGAATCAGGGTGACCCCGGCGGACGACGTGCAAACGCCCGCTGAGCGGTCTCTCGGGCGTGGCCGGCTGATCCACATCCTCGTCAGCGGGCCCTCGATGGTGCCGACTCTCCGGCACGACGACCACGTCGTCGTGCACCGCACCCGGCGCATCCGCCCCGGTGACGTGGTCGTCGGGTCGTTCCCCGCCCGCCCGGACCTGCTGGTCGTCAAGCGTGCGGTGCGTCGCGAGGGCGGCGGCTGGTGGCTGGTCTCGGACAACGAGGCGGTCACCGACGACTCGCGCCGGTACGGGCCGGCCGAGGTCTACGGGCGTGTCGTGGTGCGCTGCTGGCCGCCGCGCCGGGTCGGTATCGTGCAGTGAAATAGTGCACGCAGTCCCACACGGTGGTACTCCTGATCGTCCCACCGTGCGAGAATCTCGAGTTATCTCCGGGCGACCCCCGGGTGACGCGACCGCACCCACAGACCGTGGGGTCTTGTCGCACCGCATCGCCGACGGGCCCTGTTGATGAACCCGGGCTCGTCGCCGTCGCCGCACCCGACAGTCGATTCGAGGAGCCCCCAAGTGAGCGCCCTGCAGATCAATCCGTCCGTCCGCGACACCGAGGCCGTCCCCGATCCCGTCTTCGCCGCCCACCGCGGCGGCAAGATGGAGATCGCGGCCACGATCCCGCTGGAGAACCGGGACGACCTCTCGATCGCCTACACGCCCGGCGTCGCCCGGGTGTGCACCGCGATCGCCGAGGAGCCCGCGCTGTTCGACGAGTACACCTGGGCCTCACGCACGATCGCCGTGGTCACCGACGGCACCGCCGTGCTCGGCCTGGGCAACATCGGCCCGAAGGCCGCGATGCCGGTGATGGAGGGCAAGGCCGTCCTGTTCAAGCAGTTCGGCGGCGTCGACGCGGTGCCGATCTGCCTCGACACCACCGACCCGGAGGAGATCGTCGAGACGGTGGCGCGTCTGGCGCCGTCGTTCGGCGGCATCAACCTCGAGGACATCAGCGCGCCGCGGTGCTTCGCCGTCGAGGCGATGCTCGCCGAACGGCTCGACATCCCGGTCTTCCACGACGACCAGCACGGCACCGCGGTGGTGGCCACCGCGGCGATGGAGAACGCCGCCCGGCTCACCGGCCGCGCGCTCGGCGACCTGCGCGCGGTGGTCTCCGGGGCCGGCGCGGCCGGCGTCGCGGTGACGAAGATGCTGCTCGCCGCGGGTGTGGGTGACATCGCGGTCGCGGACTCGAAGGGCATCATCCACGTCGGCCGGGACAACCTCACGCCGGTCAAGGGTGAGCTGGCCGCGATCACGAACAAGGCCGGGATCACCGGCTCGCTGGAGGACGCGCTCAAGGGCGCCGACGTGTTCATCGGGCTCTCCGCCGGGCAGGTGCCCGAGGAGGCGGTGGCCACGATGGCGCCGGACTGCTTCATCTTCGCGATGGCCAACCCCGACCCCGAGGTGCACCCGGACGTCGCCCACAAGTACGCCGCGGTCGTCGCGACCGGACGGAGCGACTACCCGAACCAGATCAACAACGTGCTCGCGTTCCCGGGCATCTTCCGGGGCGCGCTCGACGTCCGGGCGACCGCGATCACCGAGGGCATGAAGCTCGCGGCGGCCGACGCGCTGGCCGCGGTGGTCTCCGACGAGCTGCGTGCCGACCACATCATCCCCAGCCCGTTCGACCCCCGGGTCGCACCGGCCGTCGCCTCCGCGGTCGCCGCGGCGGCCCGCGCGGACGGCGTCGCCCGGCTCTAGAACGAGCGGTCCGGAGCCGCACCCGCACGGACGCGGGTGCGGCTCCGTCGTGTTCAGACCCGGCTGGTGCGGGTGGGGCGTTCGTAGGGGGAGCCGCGCCAGGTGTAGCCCACGAGCGTGGTGAGGACGACGGTGGCCGCCACGCCCACGTAGTTCCAGGGGCCGAGTGCCTCGACGAACGGCACCTCGAGCAGCGTGTAGACGAGCAGCCACACGGCGCCGCCGAAGATCAGGGCGGAGCTGAGCGCGCCGTGCCACGGGCCGGACGGCGGCTTCGGATCGGGGCGCGTTCGATACGCGCCGGCTAAGTCTGACACGGCGCCTCCTCGTGACAGGGTCGCTGACATCTGGCTGCCTCTTGTCAGCGGAGTATCTCGGATGCCATCGTGCGTTGTCGAGGTTTTCTCGAGAGAGGACGACCAGTGACCAGCGCATCGTGGCGCGACGGGCGCCGTTACCTGTGGCCGTCGGCCGTCGTGGTTCCGATCCTGCCGTTCCTCAGCTACGGCATCGTGACGCAGACCGGCGTGGAGGGCTGGTGGTGGCTCACCCCCGGCCTGGTGTTCGTGCTCATCCCGCTGGTCGACATGGTCGGCGGCGACGACGTCGGCAACCCGCCGGAGGACCTGGCGAAGGGCCTGCAGGCCGACCGGTACTACCGCTGGCTCACCTACCTCTACCTGCCGCTGCAGCTCGGCGGCCTGGTGCTCGGCTCCTGGCAGTGGCAGCGCGGTGACCTCGGCTGGGTCGGCCTGGCCGGCGTGCTGGTGTCGGTCGGCACGGTGAACGGCATCGCGATCAACGCCGCCCACGAGCTCGGCCACAAGCGGGAGAACCTGGAACGCTGGCTGTCGAAGATCGCGCTCGCGCCGACCGCCTACGGCCACTTCTACGTCGAGCACAACCGCGGGCACCACAGCCGGGTGGCCACCCCGGAGGACCCGGCGAGCTCGCGCCTGGGCGAGAGCTTCTGGCGGTTCTGGCCGCGGACGGTCCTCGGCAGCGCGCGGTCGGCCTGGCACCTCGAGTTCAGCCGGTTCACGCTGCGCAAACGCAACCCCTGGACGTGGCGCAACGACGTGCTCAACGCGTGGGTGATGACCCTCGTGCTGTTCGTGGCCCTGACCGTGGCGTTCGGCCCCGGCCTGATTCCGTTCCTGCTGGCCCAGGCCGTGCTCGGGTTCTCGTTCCTCGAGGTCGTCAACTATCTGGAGCACTACGGGCTGCGCCGGTCGTTCAACGGCTCGCGCTACGAGCGGGTCGACGAGCAGCACAGCTGGAACTCCAACCGGCTGGTCACCAACATGTTCCTCTACCAGCTGCAACGCCACAGCGACCACCACGCGAACCCGATCAGGCGCTACCAGATCCTGCGCACGTACGACACGTCGCCGCAGCTGCCCGCCGGTTATGCCACGATGATCGTCGTGGCGCTCTTCCCCCCGCTCTGGCGCCGCATCATGGACCCGCGGGTGATCGAGCACTACGACGGCGACCTCGACCGGGCCAACCTCCACGAGCCGGCCCGCGCCCGCCTGGCCGCCCGCTACGGCCCGCGCCCCGGCGGCACCCTCGCCACGGAGACTCCTTGAGGTACGTCGAGCGGGCCCGGGCGGGGATGCGCGAGGCCGTACTCGACGCGGTCGAGATGCTGGTGCTCGACCGCGGCTGGCAGCACACCCGCATGGCGGACGTGGCCGACGCGGCCGGGGTCAGCCGGCAGACCGTCTACCAGCTGTTCGGCTCGCGCGACGAGCTCGCCCAGCAGTACGTGCTGCGGGAGGCCGACCGGTTCCTGGGGACGGTGGAGGACGCGGTCGCGGCTTCTGCCGACGATCCGTACCGGGCCGTCGAGGCGGCGCTGGACGCGTTCCTCACCGGCGCCGCTGACAACCCGATGGTGAAGGCGATCCTCTGCGGCGACGACCTGCTGCCGCTGGTCACCACCCAGGGCCTGCCGGTGATCGAGCTCGCCCGCGAGCGGCTCATCGGGGTGATCGGCGTGCACTGGCCGTTCCTGGATCCCGGCGACGTCCGGCTGTTCGCGGAGACCGTCGCCCGGCTCGCGATCAGCCACGCCACCGTCGCCAGCGGCGACGCGGTCCGCGAGATCACCCGCGTGCTGCGTCCGTTCATCACCGAAGTGTTCGCCGCCTCACAGCCCTGAATCGAGTACCCGGCGGTAGCGTCGGGAGATGTTCGCCGCATACGCCGCACGTATCGATGACGCCGATCCGTTGTCCGCGCTCGAGACCGGCGAGGTGCCCGACCCGACGCCGCCGGACGGCTGGGTCGTGGTCGACGTCGTCGCCAGCGCGCTCAACCACCACGACCTCTGGTCGCTGAAGGGCGTCGGACTGGGCGCCGACGCGCTGCCGATGATCCTCGGCTGCGACGCCGCCGGGCGCGACCCGGACGGCAATGAGGTCGTCGTCTACTCGGTCGTGGCCGACCCCGCGTCAGGGAAGACCTCGATCCTCTCGGAGAAGTTCCCCGGGACGATCGCCGAGAAGGTCGCGGTGCCGCGGGAGTCGCTGGTGCCCAAGCCGGCCGAACTCTCGTTCGCCGAGGCGGCGTGTCTGCCGACGGCCTGGCTCACCGCCTACCGGATGCTGGTGTCCTGCGGCCGGGTCGGCGAGGGGTCCTCGGTGCTGGTGCAGGGCGCCGGCGGCGGGGTCGCGACCGCGGCCGTGGCGATCGGTACCGCGCTCGGGGCCACCGTGTACGCGACGAGCCGGGACGCGGCGAAGCGGGAGCGGGCCGAGAAGCTGGGTGCGGTCGCGCTGGAGAGCGGGGCGCGGCTGCCGCAGCGTGTCGACTGCGTGATCGAGACCGTCGGTGAGGCGACGTTCGACCACTCGCTGAAGTCGCTGAAGCCGGGCGGACGGCTCGTGGTGTCGGGGGCGACGTCGGGCCACCTGCCGCGCGTCGACCTGCGGCGGGTGTTCTTCCTCGACATCTCGATCCTCGGGACGTCGATGGGGTCGCGTGACGAGCTGGCCGGGCTGCTCGACCTGTGCGCCCGCACCGGCCTGCGCCCGATCGTCGACTCCACGTTCCCGCTCTCCCGGGCGAAGGACGCGTTCGCCCACCTGCAGTCCGGAGACGTCTTCGGCAAAGTAGTAATCGAGAACGACCTGTAGCGGGCGGCGGCCCGCCGAACGAATCGGCGGGCCAGCCGCTCACGCCTGGAGCTTCGTGATGATCCCGTCGAGCAAGGGCTTGTACTCGGCGGACTGGTCGGTGGGCTCGGGGCTGGACACCGTCATCGAGATGAGGTTGTGGCCGACCTGGGCCTCATAGACCGTCAGGTGGACGCTGGCGCCCTGGTAGGTCGCCGTGAGACGCACTGCGGTCTGCTTCTCGCCGATCGCGATCGGCGCCACGCGCTCGGCGGTGAAGTCGATCGCCATCTCTTCGTCACTGGCGGTGAACTTCTGGCAGCTGTCGACGAGTTGCCCGGCCGCGAGCGGCAGCCCGCTGTCGGCCGCCTGCTTCCACGAGGTGACCTCGAACGCCACCGCGTTCTGACCGGCGGAATCCTTCGTGAACGTGATGGTCTGCTTCGTCGCCAGTTTCGGCTTGTAGCCGGGGTAGTCCGTGGAGAACTCGTTCATCAACGGACTGCAAGACTTCGGTGTCACCGTTGGCTGGGTGGTGTCGGTGCCGGTCTCCGTGACCGTCCAGCCCTGCCCCGGCAGATCGGTGACGGCCGGGAGGGCCGCCTTCGCCTGCTCGGCGGTGAGCAGGCGGCCCTCCGGCTTCTCGG
>NZ_BAAAGX010000046.1:155689-274022 GCF_039524755.1 Cryptosporangium japonicum | reverse complement strand
GCCCCCCCCCGCCGAGGTGGCCGGTGCGGTCGGTTCGGATTCGTCGGAGCACCCGGAGAGAGCGACGCCGACCAGAAGAGCGGTTACTGCGAGTAAGGAGCCCCGTGTAAGCACTGGGGCACCATAGTGGACTCCACGCACAGCTGGTTCACAGCATCATGCAACCAACTACTCGTCGTCCTCGTCGCTGCGGGCCACGTAGGTCGCGAAGCGCTCGATCGGGATCTCGAACTCCGGGTTGAGGTCCACGAAGTCACGCAGCTGCTCGGCGAGCCAGCCGAGCGTCACGGTCTCCTCGCCGCGACGCTCGGCCAGCTCCTCGATGCCCTTGTCGGTGAAGTACATCAGCCGCGGCTCGGGAGCGCGGCCTCGATGAGGGCCTTCTGCTCCTGCTCGTGCACCTTCGCCGACCCGACCGCCGGCGACGCCGCGGCCTTGCGCGACACCCGGCGCAACCGGATGCCCTCGAGCTGCTCGAGCAGGTTCAGCGCGACGAAGCTCCAGGCACCCTGGTTCGCCGCCTCCTCCTGCACCCACACGTGGTCCTCGGCGTTCGGGTAGCGGCCGAGAACCTCGCGCGCCTCCTCCACCGGCAGCGGGTAGAGCTGCTCGAGGCGGACGATCGCGACGTCGTCGAGCTTGCGCTGCGCCCGCGCCGCGGCCAGGTCGTAGTAGACCTTGCCCGAGCAGAGCAGCACCCGCTTCACCTTCGCCGGGTCGGGCTTCACACCGTCGAAGCCCGGGTCGTCGATCACCGGCTGGAACCGGCTGCCCTCGGTGAACTCCTCCAGCGACGACACCGCGGCCCGGTGCCGCAGCAGCGACTTCGGGGTGAACGCGACGAGCGGACGGTGGATGCCCGAGAGCGCCTGGCGCCGCAGCAGGTGGAACCAGTTCGCCGGCGTGGTGCAGTCGACGACGGTCATGTTGTCTTCCGCGCACATCTGCAGGAAGCGCTCGATGCGGCCGGACGAGTGGTCCGGGCCCTGGCCCTCCTGGCCGTGCGGCAGCAGCAGGCCGACGCCGGAGCGCTGACCCCACTTCGCCTCACCGGAGGAGATGAACTCGTCGATGACGGTCTGGGCGCCGTTGACGAAGTCGCCGAACTGCGCCTCCCACAGCACCAGCGCGTCCGGCTGGGCCAGCGAGTAGCCGTACTCGAAGCCCATCGCCGCGTACTCGCTGAGCAGCGAGTCGTGGACGAAGAACCGGCCGTCGCCGTTGCCGCCGCGCGCGCCGAGCAGGTCGATCGGCGTGAACTCCGACCCGTTCTCCTTGTCGATGAGCACGGAGTGCCGCTGGACGAACGTGCCGCGGCGCGAGTCCTGCCCGGCCAGCCGGACGGTCTTGCCCTGGGCCACCAGCGTGCCGAGCGCGAGGATCTCGCCGAACGCCCAGTCGACGGTGCCCTCGCGGGACATCTTCCGGCGCTTCTCCATCAGCGGCTTGACCCGGGAGTGCGGGTGGAAGCCGTCCGGGTACTCGACGTGGACGTCGCCGACCCGGTGGATCAGCTCCAGCGGCACCGCGGTCTCGACGACCTGCGACGACGGGTTCGACTGCAGGGTCGGCTCCCGGCGCGAGGTCTGGGTGGAGTCCTTGGTGGCGCGGAAGACCTGCTCGAGCTTGCCCTGGAAGTCCTTGAGGGCTTCCTCGGCCTCGTCGACGGTGATGTCGCCCCGGCCGATCAGCGCCTCGGTGTAGAGCTTCCGGACGCTGCGCTTGTTGTCGATGATCGCGTACATCTCGGGGTTGCTCATCGAGGGGTCGTCACCCTCGTTGTGCCCACGGCGCCGGTAGCAGACCAGGTCGATGACGACGTCCTTGTGGAACGCCTCGCGGTACTCGAACGCCAGCCGGGCCACCCGGACGCACGCCTCGGGGTCGTCGCCGTTTACGTGGAAGATCGGCGCCTGGATCATCCGCGCGACGTCGGTGGAGTAGAAGCTCGACCGCGAGTAGGCCGGGGCGGTGGTGAAGCCGACCTGGTTGTTGACGACCACGTGCACGGTGCCGCCGGTGCGGTACCCGCGCAGCTGGGAGAGGTTCAGCGTCTCGGCCACCACACCCTGGCCGGCGAACGCGGCGTCGCCGTGGAGCAGCACCGGCAGCACGGTGAAGCCCTCGAGGCCCTTGTCGAGCAGGTCCTGCTTGGCGCGGACGATGCCCTCCAGGACCGGGTTCACCGCCTCCAGGTGCGAGGGGTTGCTGGTCAGCGACACCTTGATCGTGTGCTGCCCGTCGGGCGTCGTGTACTTCGACTCCGCGCCGAGGTGGTACTTCACGTCACCGGAGCCCTGGGTGGACTCCGGGTCCATGTTGCCCTCGAACTCGTTGAACACCTTCTCGTACGGCTTGCCGACGATGTTCGTCAGCACGTTCAGCCGGCCGCGGTGCGCCATGCCGATGACGAGCTCGTCCAGATCGTCCTCGGCGGCGGCCTGGAGCACCTCGTCGAGCAGCGGGATGACCGCCTCGGCGCCCTCGAGCGAGAACCGCTTCTGCCCGACGAACTTGGTCTGCAGGAACGTCTCGAACGCCTCGGCCTCGTTCAGCTTCGACAGGATGCGCTTCTGCGTCTCGGTGTCGGGCTTGGAGTGCTTGACCTCGACCCGCTTGGCGATCCAGGCCCGCTCGGCCGGGTCCTGGATGTGCATGTACTCCACGCCGATCCGGCGGCAGTACGAGTCACGCAGCACGCCGAGGATCTCGCGCAGCTTCATCGTCTTCTGGCCGGCGAAACCGCCGACCGGGAACGGGCGGTCGAGGTCCCACAGGGTGAGGCCGTGCTCGAGGATGTCGAGGTCGGCGTGGCGACGCTGGCGGTACTCCAGCGGGTCGGTGTCGGCCATCAGGTGGCCGCGGACCCGGTAGGAGTGGATCAGCTCGAGGATGCGCGAGGTCTTGTCGATCTCGCCCTCGTGCACGGTCGTGACGTCGCGGACCCAGCGGACCGGCTCGTACGGGATGCGCAGCGACGCGAAGATCTCGTCGTAGAAGCCGTCGGCGCCCAGCAGCAGCTGGTGCATGCGCTTGAGGAACTCACCCGACTGCGCGCCCTGGATGATGCGGTGGTCGTAGGTGCTGGTCAGCGTGATGACCTTGCTGATCGCCGACGCGGCCAGCTGCTCCTCGGACAGGCCGGAGAACTCGGCCGGGTACTCCATCGCGCCGACGCCGACGATGGCGCCCTGCCCCTTGGTCAGGCGCGGCATCGAGTGGACGGTGCCGATGCCGCCGGGGTTGGTGAGGCTGATCGTCGTGCCGGCGAAGTCGTCGGCGGTGAGCTTGCCGTTGCGTGCCTTGCGGACGATGTCCTCGTAGGCCTGCCAGAACTGCTGGAAGTTCATCGACTCGCAGCCCTTGATGCTGGCCACGACCAGCGAGCGGCTGCCGTCCTTCTGCTGCAGGTCGATCGCGAGGCCCAGGTTCACCTGGCCGGGGATGACCAGCGCGGGCTTGCCGTCCACCTCGGTGAAGGAGTTGTTCATCTCCGGGTGGGTGGCGACCGCCTTGATCAGGGCGTACCCGATCAGGTGGGTGAAGCTGACCTTCCCGCCCCGGGAGCGGGCCAGGTTGGAGTTGATCACGATGCGGTTGTCGGAGACCAGCTTCGCCGGGACGGCGCGCACGCTCGTCGCCGTCGGCACCTCGAGCGAGGTCTCCATGTTCTGGACGATCCGCGCCGCGGCGCCGCGGATCGGCTTGGTGGAGGGCTCGACCTTCTCGGCGGGCTTGGCCGGTGCGTCCTTCGCGGCCTTCGCGGGCTCCGCGGCCTTCGCCGGCGCGGCGCCGGTGGGCGGCGCGGGCTTCGGGGACGGCTTCGGCGTGGTGCTCGCGGCCTGGGCGGCCTGGGCGGCCGGCTTCGACGCGGTGGTCGTCACGGTCGACGCCGAGGGGCCTGGCTTGGGGCCCTGCCCAGATGGCGAGCTCCGTGGGGGGGTCGGCTTGGGGCCGACCTTCTGCGCGAGCGTCGCCGGGGTGGGCACGGTGCCGTTCGAGGACGAGGTCGAGCCACCGGCCCGGCCGTCCGCGCGGTCCGCCGCCGGGGCGGAGCCGTTGTCGCTCGCACCGCCGGTCGGCTTGTAATCGGCGAAGAACTCGTGCCAGGCCGGATCGACGCTCGCCGGGTCGGCGAGGTACTGCTGATAGATCTCCTCGACCACCCATTCGTTGGCCCCGAAGGCCGCCAGGGAATCCTCGGTCTGCGTTGAGGTGCTGCTCTGCGTCGACACGGCCGCGTGTTCGCCTTCTTCTCAGCTACTCGTGCGTACGGTTCGTTCTCTTCGATGGGGTTCGTGGGCACCCCGTCACGGCACGGTAACCCCGGAGCCGCAACTGTTCAGGCTACGCCCGCGTGCGGGCCCCTGCCGAGCGTGCCCGCTCAGCAGAAGGGGTGCCGAGTGCGAAATGACACTCAGTTTCCGTGCGTTTCGCTGAACCGTATCGGTTCAGCGTCCGAGTTCCTTTAGCTGACATCTCGCGCCGCCGTGACGAGTGTTCCGTAGACGGTCGTCGCGGCGCCGTAGCCGAGCAACACGAGCGCGGCGATCCACCACGCCGGGACGCCGTCGGCGGGCACCAGCGAGGTCATCGCCTGGGACGCCCCGCCCGGCAGGTAGTACTGCAGGCTGCTGATCCACTCCTGGTCGAACGCCGCGGCCAGCCGCGGGAACACCAGGAACGCGCCGAGTTCGCCGAGGTAGAGCAGGATCGCGGCGACGACCGCGAGCACCTGGTTGCGCAGCATGGTGCCGAGCCCGACTCCGAACACGACCCATACCAGGTACGCCAGCGCGTTCAGCGCCACCGCGCCGAAGCCGGTCGAGAGCCCGGCGTCGAGTGGAACGTCGAGCGAGACGAGGATCGCCGATCCGCCGCCGACCGCCAGCACGGTGCTGATCGCCCAGAACAGGAGCGCGCAGGAAACGGCGGCGGCGATTTTCGCCAGCACCACGCGTCGGCGTTTCGGCGTGGCGAGAAACGTCGCGGTGATCGTCTGATGGGTGTACTCACCCGTCACGATCGTGACGCCGAAGATCATCGTCAGCAGCAGGCCGAAGTACTGACCGGACGTGAACAGCGTTTCGGTGAAGTCCGGTGCGCTCTCGCGCAGGTCCGTCCGGGGCGTGAGTTGCGACCGCAGCACCAGGTACCAGAACAGCAGCGCGAGGGTCGTCACCAGCAACACACCGATCGCGGTGGACCAGCCGGCGGCGAGCGACCGGATCTTGAGCAGTTCGCTGTGGAAGGCCTTCACCGGATACCTGCCTGACCGTCGGTGAGCGCGAGGAACAGTTCCTGCAGATCGGACTGGAGCGGCGTCAGCTCGTGCAGCTCCACCCCGGCGGCCAGCGCCACCCGGCCGATTTCCGCCGCCGGTACCCCCTCCACCAGCAGGACGCCGGGCTCGGCGCCGGCCCGCATCTCCGCGCCGCGCAGCGCCGTGGCCAACCGGTCGGCGTGCGGTGTCCGTACCCGCACCCCCGACTGCGCCTCGGCCTTCAGCTCGGCGACCCGGGCCTGCCGGACGCTGCGCCCGGCCGCGATGATCACGACGTCGTCCACCGTCTGTTCGACCTCGCTGAGCAGGTGGGAGGAGACGAGCACGGTCTTGCCCGCGGCGGCCAGCGACCGCAGCAGATCGCGGAGCCAGCTGATGCCGGCCGGGTCGAGCCCGTTCGCCGGTTCGTCGAGTATCAGCACCGTGGGATCGCCGAGCAGGGCCTGGGCCAGCCCCAGCCGCTGACGCATGCCGAGCGAGTAGCTGCCGACGCGCCGCCCGGCGGCCGGTGCCATCCCCACCAGGTCGAGCACCTCGTCGGCGCGGCGGGCCGGGAGCCCCGCGGCCGCGCAGAGCACGCGCAGGTGGGCGCGGCCGGTGCGGCGCTTGTGGAAGCCGGACGCCTCCAGCGCGGCGCCGACCGCCTCCAGGGGCCGCGGCAGCTCGGCGTAGCGGTAGCCGCCGATCGTCGCGGCGCCCGACGTCGGCGCGACCAGGCCGAGCAGCATGCGCAGCGTCGTGGTCTTGCCGGCGCCGTTCGGCCCCAGGAAACCGGTGACGGTGCCGGGCTCGACGGTGAACGACAGGTCGTCCACCGCGCGGATCGAGCCGAACTGCTTCGAGAGACGGTCGACGACGATCCGTCCTGGATGCGGGGTGGGTTGCACGGCGGTCAACGTAGTGCGGCCCGGGCCGGGGACGGGAGTGATTGCTGTTTCCAGTGGATTTCCGCGGATAGGCGACCAGAAGCGGACTCCTCAGAACTAGCTCAGATATGCGGTCTCCGGAGCGAAGCACGCGGATGCTCTGCGGCAACGAGATGAACGGCTGGCGACTGTTTGGGAGGTCTCCATGATCCGCTCGGAAATGGAAGCGCTTCGCGTGGCGATGGTTCGGGCACCGCTCGACCCCGCGTGGGCACCGTTCGAAGCCGCGATGCTGGTTCGGGCGGCGGCCCGGCCGGGGATCTGCCGATCGCCGGGAACGCGTCCGACCGTGCACCACCCCCGCGCCGAGCGCTGGGGTGACGAGCCGGGCCTGCTCGCCGAGTTCGACACCGACGCGGCGGCGAGCCGGCTGGTGTCGACGCTGGCCGGGGTGGCGCCGTCCGCGGTGGTCGAGTCGGGCTACCAGGGTGGCCGCCACCGCTACGAGATCCACCGGGTGACCGTGCCCCGTGAGTCCGGCCCGCAGGTGCACGAGATGCTCGCCCGGTCCGCGGCGGCCGGCGCGGCCGCGCTGCGGGCCGGCGGGGTGACGCCGGCCGTGCCGGGGCGGCGTCGCCGGGAACTGGTGATCGCGGCGGCGGCGTGGCGCGGCGCGCTGCTCGCGGTCGGTCCGGGGCGCGGTGGCCCGGACGGGCTCGCGGTGCGCGTCGGCGACCCGTGGTCGGCGGGCACGCTGATGCGCGCGGCCGATCTGCTCCGGGTGCCGGTGCGTGCGGTGCGTCGGCCGGGCGGGCAGCTGCTGACGGTCGACGGGCGAGCCGCGCTGGGCGCGCTGATCTCCGTGGTGACCGGAGCCGGTGTGGTCGCCGGGGCCGGAGTGCACGCCGGTGCGCTGGCCGGGTGACCTGCGTCACCCGAAATGATTAGTTAGCACCAACCAACTAATCTGACGGCCATGGCTCAGCCTGGCTACAAGTGGGTCGCGCTCTCGAACACCACCGTCGGCATGCTGCTGGCGACGGTCAACTCGTCGATCGTGCTGATCTCGCTGCCCGCGATCTTCCGCGGCATCCATCTCGACCCGCTGGACGAGAACAACGTCAGCTACCTGCTGTGGATGATCATGGGCTTCCTGCTCGTGTCCGCGGTGCTGGTGGTGACGTTCGGCCGGCTCGGCGACATGTACGGCCGGGTGCGTCTCTACAACCTCGGCTTCGTCGTCTTCACGGTGTCGTCGATCGCGCTCTCGCTCGATCCGGCGGTCGGCGACGCCGGCGCGCTCTGGCTGATCGGCTGGCGCGTGGTGCAGGGCGTGGGCGGCGCGATGATCATGGCGAACTCGACCGCGATCCTCACCGACGCGTTCCCCGGCAACCAGCGGGGCATGGCGCTGGGCATCAACCAGGTCGCGGCGATCGCCGGGTCGTTCATCGGGCTGGTCCTCGGCGGCCTGCTCTCCGAGTGGCACTGGCGGGCGGTGTTCTGGGTCAGCGTCCCGCTGGGTGTGCTCGGCACGGTCTGGTCGTACCGGTCGCTGCGTGAGCTCTCCACGCGCGAGACCGACCCGGTGGACTGGCTGGGCAACGTCACGTTCGGCGTCGGGCTCGGCGTGCTGCTGGCCGCGATCACGTACGGCATCCAGCCCTACGGCGGCCACGCCACCGGCTGGACGAACCCGTGGGTGGTGGCCGGGCTGGTCGGCGGCGTCGCGCTGCTCGCCGCGTTCGTCGTCGTCGAGAGCCGGGTGAAGTACCCGATGTTCCACGTCGGCCTGTTCCGCAACCGGGTGTTCGCGGCCGGGAACTTCGCCGGGCTGCTGTCGGCGATCGGCCGCGGCGGCATGCAGTTCATGCTGATCATCTGGCTGCAGGGCATCTGGCTGCCGCGGCACGGCTACGCCTACGAGTCGACGCCGCTCTGGGCCGGGATCTACCTGCTGCCGGTGACGATCGGCTTCCTGGTGGCGGGGCCGGTGTCCGGATGGTTGTCCGACCGCTACGGATCGAGGCCGTTCGCGGTCGGCGGTCTGTTGCTCGTCGCCGCGTCGTTCGTCGGGCTGCTGCTCGTACCGGTGAACTTCCCGTACTGGGTGTTCGCGGCGCTGACACTGCTCAACGGCATCGGCTCGGGCCTGTTCAGCTCGCCGAACACGGCGGCGGTGATGGGGTCGGTGCCGACCGATCAGCGTGGCGTCGCGTCGGGGATGCGGGCCATGTTCCTCAACGCCGGGTCGGCGCTGTCGATCGGCGTGTTCTTCTCGCTGATGATCGCCGGTCTCTCCACCCACCTGCCGCAGACGCTCTCCGGCGGCCTGCGGGAGCAGGGGGTCTCGGCCGGGATCGCCGACCAGGTCGCGCAGCTACCGCCGGTCGGGACGCTGTTCGCGGCGTTCCTCGGCTACAACCCGCTCGCCGAGCTGCTCGGGCCCACCGGCGCGCTGGACCAGGTGACGGCGGCCCAGGCCGCCACGCTCACCGGCAAGGAGTTCTTCCCGGCGCTGATCTCCGAGCCGTTCCACAACGGGCTGGTCGTGGTGTTCGGAGCCGCTGCCGTCATGATGGTGGTCGCCGCGTTGGCCTCCCTGATCGGCGGCACCCGCCGCCGCGCCGTCACGGCCCCGGCCGAGAGCACGCAGGAGGACGCAGTGCCAGCACAGGTGACGTCGTGACCGCGCCGGCGCAGGAGAGCGTCACCACGCGGCTGCCGGTCGCGCTGGCCCGGCTGCAGCGGGCGCTGCGCCGCACCGAGCCCAGCGAGCTGGGGCCCGGGTCGATCGCGGCACTGAGCACGGTCCGGCGCGAAGGGCCGATCCGCCCCGGTGACCTGGCGCTGCGTGAGGGGGTCACGCCCTCGACGATGACCCGGATCGTCTCCCTGCTGGAGGGCAACCACTTCCTGGCGCGGGAGAACGACCCCGCCGACCGGCGCGCCTACCTGGTGCGGATCACCGACGCCGGCGAGGCGTTCCTGACCCGGCTGGCCGGGGTGCGCTCGAAGGCGCTGCAGGCCGAGCTCGACCAGTTGACGCCCGACGAGCGCGCCGCCATCGAGGCCGCACTACCCGTGCTCGAGACCCTCGCCACCCGGCTGGCGAGCTGACCTGATCCACCCGAGGAGCCCCACCGCCGGTGGGGCTCCTCGGCGTGTGCGCAACGCCACCTGTCACGGGTTTGGCGCCGGAATCGTCTACGTGCTGTAGTCAATACAGGACGTCTACATGGCGTAGACGGTTGCGGATCGGGGACCGTCATGGACCAGCTCGACCTCGCCCGGTGGCAGTTCGGCATCACGACCGTCTACCACTACATCTTCGTGCCGCTGTCGATCGGTTTGTCGTTCCTGGTCGCCGTCCTCGAGACCGCGTACGTGCGCACCGGCAAGGAGCACTACAAGCGGGCGGCGAAGTTCTGGGGCAAGCTCCTGCTGATCAACTTCGCGATCGGAATCGCCACCGGGCTGGTGCAGGAGTTCCAGTTCGGCATGGCCTGGAGCGACTACTCCCGCTACGTCGGCGACATCTTCGGTGCGCCGCTGGCCATCGAGGCGCTGCTCGCGTTCTTCCTCGAGTCGACGTTCCTCGGGCTCTGGATCTTCGGCTGGGACAAGCTGCCGAAGTGGGCGCACGCCGCGTGCATGTGGGTGGTCGCGGTCGGGACCATGCTGTCCGCGTACTTCATCCTGGCCGCGAACTCGTGGATGCAGCACCCGGTCGGGTACCGGATCAACGCCGAGACCGGGCGCGCCGAGCTCACCGACTTCCTCGCGGTGATCACGAACTCCACGCTGCTCTCGGCGTTCCCGCACGTCATCTTCGCGTGCTTCATGACCGCGGCCGCGCTGATGATCGGCATCGCGGCCTGGCACCTGGCGCGCGGACGGCACGCCGACGTGATGCGTCCGTCGTTGAAGCTCGCGGCCTGGACGATGGTGGTCGCGGCGCTCGGCGTGGTGATCAGCGGCGACATGCAGGCCCGGATCATGACCGAACAGCAGCCGATGAAGATGGCCGCGGCCGAAGCGCTCTACGACACGGTGGCGCCGGCGTCGTTCTCGGTCTTCACGATCGGGTCGCTCGACGGCAAGGACGAGGTGTTCAGCATCCGCGTACCCCGGCTGCTGTCGTTCATGGCCACCGGCCGCTGGGACGGCGAGGTCGAGGGCATCAACGACGTCCAGCGCCGCGAGGTGGCCACCTACGGCGACGGCGACTACCGCCCGATCGTCCCCGTCACGTACTGGACGTTCCGCCTGATGATCGGCACCGGCCTGGCCGCCGCCGCGCTCGCCGCCGCCCTGTTGTTCCTCACCGGCCGGCCGGGACGGTGGATCAGGGGGCTGTGGCCCCGGCGGATCGGTCCGCGCGACGGCGACACCGTGCCGCGCTGGGTGTGGCGTGCGGCGGTGTGGGCGATCCCGCTGCCGATCCTGGCCAACTCGTTCGGCTGGATCTTCACCGAGATGGGCCGCCAGCCCTGGGTGGTCTACGGCATGCTGCGCACCGCCGACGGCGTCTCGCCGAGCGTCAGCGCCGGCACGGTCGCAGCCTCGCTGACGGTGTTCACGCTGCTCTACGTGATCCTCGGCGTCATCGAGTTCCGCCTGATCCGGACGTACGCGATGAACGGCCCCGAGGCGCCGCCGGAACCGGACGAGGCCCAGCCCGAACAGCGTCAGCTCGCCTTCGCGTACTAGGGGGAAGAACGATGGAACTCACCACCGTCTGGTTCGTGGTCCTCGCGTTCCTCTGGACCGGGTACTTCTTCCTGGAAGGGTTCGACTTCGGGGTCGGCGCGCTGCTGCCGGTGCTGGGCCGCGACGACACCGAGCGCCGCGTCCTGATCAACACGGTCGGCCCGGTCTGGGACGGCAACGAGGTCTGGGTCGTGGCCGCGGTCGGCGCCACGTTCGCCGCGTTCCCGGAGTGGTACGCGACGCTGCTCAGCGCGTTCTACCTGCCGATGCTGCTGATCCTGGTCGCGCTGATCCTGCGCGCGCTCGCGTTCGAGTACCGCGGCAAGCGCGTCGAGGAGGCCTGGCAGCGGCGTTGGGACCGGTGCATCGTCTTCGGCTCCGTGGTACCGGCGTTCACCTGGGGCTTCGTGTTCGGCAACCTGCTCGGCGGTCTCCCGATCGACGCGGACAGGGAGTTTGCCGGCCACCTCACCGACCTCTTCACGCTCGCCGGCCTCCTCGGCGGCGCCACGACGCTGACGCTGTTCGTCCTGCACGGCGCCGTGTTCGTCGCGCTCAAGACGCACGGCGAGATCCGCCACCGGGCCCGTGCCCTGGCCGGCCGGATCCTGCTCGGTGCGGTCGTGGTCAGCGGGGCCGGCCTGGTCGTCGCCCAGCTCGACCGGGGCGACCCGGTCACCTGGGCCACCGGCGCGCTGGCCCTCGTCGCCCTGCTCGGGGCCGCCGCCGCGAACGCCCGCGGCTGTGAGGGCTGGGCGTTCCTCGGCACCGGCGCGGCGATCGTGCTGGCCACCGCGACGCTGTTCACGCTGCTCTTCCCGGCCGTCGTGCCGTCGACGCTGGCCGCCGCGAACGACCTCACGACGACGAACGCCGCGGCAACGCCGTATACCCTGACGATCATGTCCTGGGCGGCACTGGCGTTCACCCCGCTGGTGCTGCTGTACCAGAGCTGGACCTACTGGGTGTTCCGCAAGCGCATCGGCGTGCGGGACCTCCCGCCGTCGGCCGGAGCGGCGCTGCTGTCCCGATGAAGCCGCTCGATCCGCGCCTGCTCCGCTACGCCACGGCGACCCGCCTCTTCCTGGTCGTCAGCGTGGTGCTCGGCACGGTGTCGGCCGCGCTGCTGATCGCGCAGGCGACGCTGCTGGCCAGTGCCATCGCGGGAGTGGTCGTCGACGGCGACTTCGCGGTCGGCGGCGAGCTCGCCGGGCTCGCCGCGGTCACGCTCGGCCGCGCCGGGGTGGCCTGGGCGCAGGACACGATCGCCCATCGCACCGGGGCCACCGTCATCTCGACGCTGCGCCGGGCGCTGCTCGCCCACGCGGTCGCGCTCGGGCCGGGCGGCACCGGCGAGCTGGCCACGCTCGCGACCCGCGGCGTCGACGCGCTGACCGGGTACTTCGCCCGCTACCTGCCGCAGCTCGTGCTGGCCGCGGTCGTGCCCGCGCTGATCGGGGCCCGGCTGCTCTTCGCCGACTGGCTCACCGCGGTGGTGCTGGTGGTGACCGTGCCGCTGATCCCGCTCTTCATGGCGCTGGTCGGCTGGTACACCGAGGGCCGCACGAAGCGCCAGTACGACGCGCTCGCGCGGCTGTCCGGCCACTTCCTGGACGTCGTCGCCGGCCTGCCGACGCTGATGGTGTTCGGCCGGGCCAAGGCCCAGGTCGAGACCGTCCGGCGGATCACCGGCGAGTTCCGGCGCACCACGATGGGGGTGCTGCGTGCGGCGTTCCTGTCGTCGCTCGTGCTGGAGCTGCTGGCCACGATCTCGGTGGCGCTGGTGGCGGTGTCGATCGGGCTGCGGCTGGTCGAGGGTGAGCTGACGCTCGAGACGGGCCTGCTCGTGCTGATACTCGCGCCCGAGGTCTACCTCCCGCTGCGCCAGGTCGGGGCCCAGTTCCACGCCAGCACCGAGGGCCTGGAGGCGGCGAACGCGGTGTTCGCGGTGCTCGAGACGCCGCTGCCGCCCGCGGGCACCCGCACGACGGTTCCGGCCGGTGCGCTGACGTTCGAGAACGTCACGGTCACCTACCCCGGGCGGAGCGAACCCGCCGTGCGCGACACGTCGCTGGTCGTCCGGGAGGGGACCGTCACGGCCCTGACCGGCCCGAGCGGAACCGGGAAGTCGACGTTGCTGGCGGTGCTGCTGGGTTTCGTCCGGCCGGAGCGCGGCCGGGTGCGGATCGGGGACGTCGACCTCGCCGAGCTCGACCCCGACGTCTGGCGCGGCCACCTGGCCTGGGTGCCGCAGCGGCCGACGCTGGTCGCGGGCACGATCGCCGACAACATCCGGCTCGGCCGCCTCGACGCCACCGACGCCGAGGTGGCGCGCGCGGCCACCGACGCCGAGCTGGCCGACGTGATCGCCGGGCGCCCGGACGGGCTGGCGACCGTGCTCGGCGAGGACGGGGCCGGGTTGTCGGCCGGTGAGCGGCAGCGGGTGGGGCTGGCCCGGGCGTTCCTGCGCGACCCGCGGATCGTGCTGCTCGACGAACCCACCGCGAACCTCGACGGCGACAGCGAGGAGCGGGTGCTCACCGGCCTCCGCCGCCTGGTCGACGGGCGCACCGCGGTGCTGGTCGCCCACCGGCCGGCGCTGCTGGCCCTGGCCGACCACGTGATCCGGCTGGGAGGTGCCCCCGTTGCCCGCTGACCGCAACTCCCCGGCTGAGCCGCCCGGAGCCCCGGCTGAGCTCGGAGCCCCGGCCGCGGCTGAGACCGCTGCGGCTTCGGCGGAGCGGTCCCGGGGGCGGCTCGTGCTGGCCGGTGGGCTGGGGGCGGGTGCGCTGGGGTGCTCGGTGGCGCTGCTGGCGACCTCCGGCTGGCTGATCAGCCGGGCCTCGCAGCAGCCGCCCGTGCTGGAGCTGGCCGTCGCGGTCACCGCGGTGCGCGCCTTCGGCATCGGCCGCGGCCTGCTGCGCTACGTCGAGCGCCTGGTCGGCCACGACGCGACGTTCCGCATTCTCGCCGCCCTGCGCAGCCGGGTGTACGCCCGGCTGGAGCGTCTCGGCCCGGCCGCACTGCCCGCGTTCCGGCGCGGCGACCTGCTCGCCCGGTTCGTCGCCGACGTCGACCAGATCCAGGACCGCTACCTGCGGATCCGGCTGCCGTTCGCGATCGCGGTCGTGGTCGGCGTGCTCTCGGTGCTGGGCGCGGCCGTGCTGCTGCCCGCGGCCGGAGCGGCGCTGGCGGTCGCGCTGCTGATCGGCGGGGTAGTCGTGCCGTGGCTGACCGTGCGCACCGCCGAACGGGCCGAGCGCGAGACGGTCGCCGACCGGGCGGCGCTCACCACGTCGGCCGTCGAACTGCTGCAGGGCGCCCCGGAGCTGATCGCGCACGGCGCGGCCGGCGCACGCCTGCGTGCCCTGGACGAACTCGACCGCCGGCTGGAGCGCTCGGCTGCCCGGTCGGCCTGGGCCACCGGGCTCGCCGCGGCCCTGACCGCGCTCGCGACCGGCGGGGCGGTGCTCGCGGCGCTGGCGGCGGGCGCGTCCGCGGTCGAGGGCGGCCGTCTCGATCCGGTGCTGCTCGCGGTCGTGGTGCTCCTCCCGCTGGCCGCGTTCGAGACGGTGACCGGTCTGCCGGTGGCGGCCCGGTCGCTGGCCCGGGTACGCGAGTCGGATGCCCGGCTGGCCGAGATCGTCGCCGCCGAGCCACCCGTCACCGCCGGCTCCGCGCGCCCCGACGGCGTGTTCCCGCTGGTGCTCTCCGGCGTCGGCGCGCGGTGGCCGGGCGCGTCGACGGCCGCGCTCACCGACGTCGACCTCCGCGTGGACGCCGGTCGCCGGATCGCGGTCGTCGGCGCCTCCGGTGCCGGGAAGAGCACGCTCGCCGCCCTGCTGGTGCGGTTCCTCGACCCGTCGGCGGGAACGTTCACGCTCGCCGGACGCCCCGTCCAGTACTTCGATCCGGACGCCGTGCGCGAGCGGATCGGCTGGTGCGCGCAGGACGCCCACCTGTTCGACACGTCGATCCGCGACAACCTGCGGGTCGCGCGCCCGGAGGCGGGCGAGCCGGAGCTGTTCGCGGCGCTGGACGCGGCCCGGATCGCCGACTGGGTGCGCTCGCTGCCCGCGGGCCTGGACACCCCGGTGGGGGAACGCGGCACCCGGGTGTCCGGCGGCCAGCGGCAGCGTCTCGCGCTGGCCCGGGTCGTGCTGGCCGGCTTCCCGGTCGTGGTGCTCGACGAGCCGACCGCCAACCTCGACCCACCCACCGCGGACGCGCTGACGCTCGACCTGCTGGCCGCGACCGAGGGCCGGGCCACGGTGCTGATCACGCACCGGCTGGCCGGATGCGAGCACGCGGACGAGATCGTGGTGCTCGACGGGGGCCGGATCGTCCAGCGCGGAACGCACGACGCCCTACTGGCCGTTGACGGTCCGTACCGAATCGGCTGGGAGCGCGAACGCCGCGACGACGGCCGGTTTCCGACCGGCGCCCCCGAGCGAGTGGGAGACTGAGCAGCGTGTCCGGTAAACACAAGTTCCGCGTCATCGACGGGGTCGGTGAGTCCGAGAGCTCGGCCGACTCCCACGGTTCGGTGCTGTCGATCGGGTCCGGGGGATCGGTCGCGTCGATCGGGTCGACCGGCAGCGTCCTCTCGATCGGGAGTGCCGGTTCGATCGCGAGCATCGGCTCGGCCGGCAGCATCGCGTCGGCGGGGTCGCTGGGCTCGATCGCGAGCATCGGCTCGATCGGCAGCATCGCGTCGATCGGCTCGATCGGCTCGTTGCGCTCGATCGGGTCGATCGGGTCCAAGGACGCGTTCGGCTGCGTGTTCGGCGTGCCCGTCGCCGAGATCTGGTTGCGATGGTTCCGCCGTGGCTGACCGGTTGATGCATCAACCGGTCAGCGGGCCTTCCCGGCTCTCCAGCCGATACGTCCCAACGGTTGCTCGTGTAAACCTGGCATCGTGAGCATCAACAGCGACCCCACCGCACGGGGTTGGGCCGAGGATCGCCGGAACGCGGCGTTCCAGCAGGGCCTGGTGGTGTTCGGTCACGAAGCCGCGCGGCGCTTCGCCGCGGCGGGTCTGCCGCCGGAGGGTGTGCTGGCCGAGGAGCCGCCGCCCCGCCCCGAGCGGCCCCGGCGGCGGCTGTTCCAGCGGACGCCGCCCGCTCCGCCGTGGCCGGCGCCGATCTTCAGCGGATGGTCGGTGCTCGCCGCCCAGCCGCAGACCCACGAGTTGCGTACCGGCGGCTACAACGAGGCCGTCGCCGGGCGGCCGGACGGCGACTCCTACGGCCAGCGGGTGACATCGTCCACCGGTCTCTTCGTCACCACGCAGGGTGAGTGCCGTCTGGTCAGCTCGTGCGCGCGCGGCGAGGCGCTGCCGGGCGACGAGGACGAGCTGGAGCGTTACCACGTGCTCGCGCCGGGCCAGCTCACCGCGGATCGGCTGGTGGCGCTGTACGGGTTCGCGTCGCGTACCCAGGACCAGGTCCGGCACCTCTCGCCGGTCGACCCGCGGGTGCGTGCCGCGGTCGAGTTCGACGCCCAGGAGGACGCGCGGATGAGCGCGCAGATCCTCGACTTCCTCGCCGCCGGAGTGGAGATGACCACCCGGGGCCAGGACCGCTTCGGCTGACCACGCGGCCCGGTCAGGCCGGCCGGGCGGTGGTGTCGGCGAGCTCGGCGCTGAGCTCGTGGTAGCGGCGGAGCGCGGGTGCGCCGCCGGTGCGGTCGGCCAGCGCGCGGACGTCGTCGAGCGCCCGGCGGCACGCGGGTAGGTCACCGGCCAGCCGGTGCAGGCGCGCCAGGGCCAGATCGATCGGGCCCAGCGTGCCGACCTGGCCGATGTTCGCGATGCGGCCACCGGCCAGCGGACCCAGCGCGGCCAGCAGCGCCGGCACGTGCCGGGTCAGCCCGGCGTCGACCGTGAGGTGCGCCAGCAGCGTGAGCTTCGCGTGCGTCGTCCACGTGAGCAGCGTGCTGCGGGCCAGCGCGGACGCCACCAACGCGTCCAGTTCGTCCACCCGGCCCTGCCCGGCGGCCCGCGCGGCCCGGGTGAAGTCCAGGACGTCGGGGTTGGCCTCGGTGTCCTCCGCCCACTCCTCGGGAGCGGATGCCTCCGCCAACCGCCCCTGCTCCCACCGCATCGACAGCTGCGACAGGTACTGCGCCCCGCCGATGTACAGCTCGGTCTGGCGGTGCAGTTCGTAGGCGTGGTCGTAGCTGGCCCGGGCGGCGTCGAGGTCACCGCGCCACGCGGCCATCGCGCCCTCGGCCCACCGGAACTGCACCCGGCTCACCGGCAGCCGCAGGAGATCGCTGCCCGCGGCACCGAGCCGGTGGTGCTCCTCGGCGGCGTCCAGGTCGCCGCGGTGGAACGCGACCAGCCAGAGCATCCCGTGCCGCAGGACGTCGTCCACCGGTGCCTGTCCGTGCGGCAGGGCCGCCAGCCGGTCGAGCACCTCGATCGACTCCTCGGCCCGTACGCCGATCGAGGAGATCGTGAGCGCGCGCCCGAGCAGTGCGTCGGCCAGCGCGTCCGGGTCGCCGCTGCGTTCGGCGACGGTGACCGCGCGAAGGCTCAGCAGGTCCGGAACGGTCGAGTCCGGGTCGTAGAAGCTGCCCACCGCGAGAGCGGCGAGCACCTGCGCGTGGGCGACCGGGTCGGACGCCAGCCGGCGCTCGACCCCGGCGAGCCGGGCCAGCAGCGGCCCCGGGTCGGAGCCGTACGTCGCCCACGGCCAGGAGCCGGTGGTGCGCAGCAGCGCTCCGGCCAGGCGGCCGGCCGACCGGGTGCGGCCCTCGCGGACGGCGTCGAGCAGGGCGGCGTCCACCACGTCCAGGACGGTCTGTCCGCGTCCGGCGCGGGCCAGCGCGTTCACCTGCGCGACGAGCATGTCGTCGCGGTCGGAGTCGCCGCGGACCTCGGGCGGGAGAGCGGCGAACGTGGTGAGCGCCGAGCCCCACCACTGCGCCGCCGAATCCGACTGCCAACGCGCCTCGGCGTCGAGCGCCGCCGCCCGGCACGCCTCGTGCGCCTCGGCGGCGTCGACCATCGGCAGCGCCGCCACCAGGTGCGCCGCCCGCCGCACGAGCCGCTCGGTGTTCCCGCCCGGTGCCAGTGCCTCGGCGACCCGGGCGTGCAGGCGTTGGAGCCGCACCGGGGAGAGGCCGGCCAGCACCTCGTCGCGCAGCAGCGCGTGGGCGAACGTGTAGGAGCCGGTGCCGGGGGCCGGGACGATGATCCGCTCGTCCGCGGCCTCGTCGAGCAGGTCGGCCAGGTCCTCGGCGTCCAGGCGCGTCACCGCGCGGAGCAGCCCGAGATCGAGCGGATCGCCGATCACCGCGGCCGCGCGCAGCACCCCCACCACCGCCGGGTCGAGGCCGGCCAGACGCCGCCCGAGCACCGACCGCACGGCGAGCGGGAGCTCACCCGAGAACCGTTCCTCCCGCGGCAGCCGCGCGTACTCGCTGACGAAGAACGGGTTGCCGCCGGTGCGTTCGGCCAGCTCGCGGGCCTCCGCGTCGGCGACGGCCTCACCGCTGACCGAGCCGAGGAGCGTGGCCACCTCGTCGGCGGCGAGCGGCGGCACCGGGAGCTGGCGCGTGCCGGTGCGCCGGGCGGCGGCCGCGAGCAGCCGGCGCAGATCCGGGCCCGCCGCCGTGCCGGCGTCGCGGACCGTCAGGACGACGGCCAGCGCCGACGGGTCCGGGGTGGCGGCCAGGTGGATGAGGAAACGCAGCGACATCGCGTCCGCCCACTGCACGTCGTCGACGAAGAGCAGGAGCGGGGAGCCGACCGCGGACAGCAACCCCTGGACGCGTTCGTAGACCGCGTAGCGGGCGGCGTCGGCGTCCACGTCGGCCGGCGGAGCGAGGACGGTGTCGGGGTCGGCGCCCAGGCCGCGGACCAGCTGGCGGATCGGCCACCAGGGCGGCACGCCGTCGTCGTCCGGGCAGCTGGCCCTGGTGACCGCGCCCGGCCAGCGCGCGACGGTCTCCTCGGCCAGCCGGGTCTTGCCGATGCCGGCCGGACCGGTGATCACCAGCCAGCGCCCGGATCCGCTCCGCAGATCGGCGAGCAGCGCGTCCACTTCGGTGAGCTCCCGTTCCCGGCCCACCAGGGGCTCACCGCCGTTCTCCGGTGGCCGGGCCACCGCGACGTTCCCGGCGGTGGGGGGCGCGAACGAGGCCGGGTCCTGGCGGAGGATCGCGGTCTGGAGGTCACGCACGGCCGGGCCCGGTTCCAGGCCCAGCTCGACGTCGAGCACGCGGACGTACGCGCGGAGGACGTCGAGGGCCTCGCCGGTGCGCCCGCAGCGGTAGAGCGCCAGCGCGTGGAGCCGGCACGCGCTCTCCCGCAGCGGCTCGGCTTCGTGCAACTGCCGGGCCCGGCCGAGCGCCGCGGTGGCCCGCCCTGCTCCGAGCAGCGCGGTGACCAGGTCCTCGGTGCACTCGGTCCGCCGCTCGTCCAGCCCGGTGGCGGCGGTGCGGACCCAGTCGGAGTCCGCCAGTTCGGCCAGCAGCGGCCCGCGCCAGCGGTTCAGCCCCGCTTCCGCGGCCACCACGGCCGCCGCCCAGTCGCCGGCCAGCACCGCGGTGTGCGCTTGGTCGGCGTCGGCGAGGAACTCCTCGGCGTCGACGGCGGCGGGCCGGACGTCGAGCAGGTATCCCGGCATGCGCCGCACGATCGGTGACGTGACCGTGTCGCCGTCACGCAGGATCCGGCGCAGGTTCGAGACGTACGCCTGCAGGCTCGCCGTCGCGCTCGGCGGGTGGTCGTCGCCCCAGACCGCGTCGAGCAGCCGGTCGATCGACACGACCCGGCCGGCCTCGAGCAGCAGCAGCGCCAGCACGGTGCGCTGCTTGGGCGCGCCCAGATCGAGCGGTGACCCGTCGCGTTCGACTTCCAACGGGCCCAGGACGCGGTACTCCACGGGGTGATCCTCACCCCGTGGAGCACCTCGGCGCGCACCCGAGTCGTATTCCCGCTACTTCGTCAGCAGGCAGGCGGCGTGCACCGGCTGCGCGGCGGCGATGACGCCGTCGGGGTCGTACGTGGTGGCGAGCGTCGCCAGCCGGGTCAGCGTCTCGGCGCCGTACTTGCGGGCCACGTCGGCGGGCTCGGTCGACACCGCGAAGTTCGGGAGGCAGCCGCCGGTCGTCCACGGGGCGAGCGCGTGGAGCAGGGCCGCGCCGTGCCCGTTCGCGGCGTCCACCACCGGCGGCACCCCGAGGCCGATCGTCTGCACGGTGTAGGCCGCGTCGCGGTGGTCGAACGCGCTCGGGTGCGCCGACGGGCGGGCGTAGGCCCCGCCGAGGTGACGCAGCTCGACGATGACCTGCGGGCACTCGGCGTCCGGCCCGGCCAGCGCGAGCACCGTGTCGACGGCGTCGGCGGGCAGTGACCGGAGCAGCCCGGCGGTCTCGGTGACCGGCATCGGGTCGACCGGGTCGGCGTGGATCGCGCCGATCGCCGCGTAGGGCAGCGGACCCATCCGGCCGAGGACGATGTTCCCGCGGGTCAGCATCGGCGCGACGACCTCTTCGCCCCGGGCCGGGTCGCCCACCCAGGCGAAGCGCAGCGCCAGCGCGAACCGGCCGGCCAGCGGCTCCGGGATGCCGGGCATCGGGGGCATCCGCAGCAGCGCGACCGACGTGGTCGCCTGCTCGGGCAGGTCCTCGGTCCACCGCGCCCAGGCCCGCAGGACCGCGGACGCGTCGGTGGCGTCGAAGTAGACGCAGCCGCCGTAGAGCTCCGCCAGCTCGACCAGCTCGAACTCGACCGCGGTGACGATGCCCAGCGTGCCCTTGCCGCCACGCAGCCCCCAGAACAGCGCCGGGTTCTCCGTCGGCGTGGCCCGGCGCAGCTCCCCGTCGCCGGTGACGACGTCGAACGCGGTGACCCGGTCGGAGGAGACGCCGTACGTGCGCACGACCGGCCCGATCCCACCGCCGGTCAGGTACCCGACGACGCCGACGTTCGGCGCGGACCCGGCGAGCCCGGCCAGCCCGAGCGGCGCGCCGACCTCCAGCACCTGCGCCCACCGGACCCCGGCATCGGCCCTGGCGGTGCCATCGCCCCGGATCTCCAGCTCGTTCAGGCGGCCGGTGTGCACGAGCAGCGACGGGCGTCGGGTGGCCACCGCCCCGTGCCCGGTGGCCTGCACCGACACCTCCAGCCCGGAGCGGCGCGCGAACCGGACGGCGGCCACCACGTCGTCGGCGGTCAGTGCCTCGACGACGGCGATCGGCT
Source organism: Cryptosporangium japonicum (assembly GCF_039524755.1). Lineage (NCBI taxonomy): Bacteria > Bacillati > Actinomycetota > Actinomycetes > Cryptosporangiales > Cryptosporangiaceae > Cryptosporangium > Cryptosporangium japonicum. The sequence continues at coordinate 252,946 of NZ_BAAAGX010000046.1, read as the reverse complement.
CGCTGCGCACCGCGACGTTCCACGGCGTCGCCAGCTCGGCGTAACCGGGCGCGCCGGGTCGGAGTACCCGCCCCGCGACCGTCAGGTCCTCCAGCGGCGCGGCGACGCTCACGTCGGTCATCTCTTGCTCCCTCGTTCGTGGTGTGTGCCGACACCGTCGCCGAGGGGGGTTGGCGTGGGCTTGGCCCACACTTGCGACGCGACTTGGCGTCCGCCAGTGTCACGCGCGATGGGCGTCCAGGTAGCGCAGGACGGCCAGTACTCGCCGGTGGTCGGTGCGGGCCGGGGGCAGGTCGAGCTTGGTGAAGATCGCGGTCACGTGTTTCTCGACGCTGCGGGCGGCCAGGTGGAGCTGGTCGGCGATCGCCAGGTTGGACCGCCCCTCGGCCAGCAGGCCCAGGATCTCGGTCTCCCGGGCCGAGAGCCGGTCGAGGCCCGCGTCCTTCGGGCGGACGGCGATCAGCTGGCGGACGACCTCCGGGTCGAGCACGGTGCCGCCGTCGGTGACCCGGCGCAGCGCGTCGAGGAAGTCGCGGGTGCGTACGATCCGGTCCTTGAGCAGGTAGCCGACGCCGGTCGGGTGGTCGGCGAGCAACTGGCGCGCGTAACCGGTCTCCACCCACTGGGAGAACACCAGCACCGGCGTTCCGGTCGCGCGGATCTCGAGCGCGGCCCGGATGCCCTCGTCGGTGTGAGTCGGCGGCATCCGGACGTCGACGACGGCCGCGTCCGGCTGGTGCTCGGCCACCGCGGTGAGCAGGTCGTCGGCGTTGTCGACCGCGGCGGGCACCGCGATGTCGTGGTCGCTGAGCAGCAACCGGATGCCGTCGCGGAGAAGCGGATTGTCCTCGGCGATGACCACGCGCATGTTCACGCCTCCGGTGGGAGCGTCAGGGTGACGGTGGTCGGGCCACCGTCGGGGCTGTCGATCGAGAGCGAACCGTCCAGGGCGAGCGCGCGACGGCGGAGGCCGGCCAGGCCGCTGCCCGCGTCGGGGCGGGCACCGCCGCGCCCGTCGTCGGTGACCTCGAGCCGGATCAGGCCGTCGACCGAGCGGAGGTCCACCCGCGCACGGGTGGCCCCGGCGTGCCGCGACACGTTCGTCAGCAGCTCACCGACCGTGAAGTACACCGCGGACGCGATCACGTCCGGCGGGCGCAGCGGCAGGTCGACGTGGACGTCGACGGGGACCGCGCCGCGGCCGGCGAGCGTCTCGATCGCGAGCGCGAGGCCGCCGTCGAGAGCCGGTGGATGCAGTCCCCGGACGATGTCACGCAGTTCCGCGAGCGCGTCCACCACCGCCTGCTGGGCGTCGTCGACCAGGGGCCGGAGGTCGTCGCCGGCCCTGGCTTCGATCCGGGACAGCGTGACGCCGAGCGTGACCAGCCGCGCCTGGGTGCCGTCGTGCAGGTTGCGTTCGACCCGGCGCAGCACCGCGGCCGAGTCGGCGCGCAACGCGGCCTGGCTCGCCTCCAGTTCGGCGATGCGGAGCCGGTCGGTGCCGGGCGCCAGCAGCGTCCGCATCAGCAGGCGGTCGAGGCTCACCGCGGCCCGGATCACCCACGGGAAAAGCAGCACGAGGCCGACGCCCTGGAGCGCCAACAGCCAGGTGGCCGACCATTCGCGGTCGAGCGGGAACGCGAACCACCACGCCGGGTACGTGATCGCGGCGACACCGGCCAGTCCGGCGCACCCGCCGACGTACGTCGTCACCAGCACGAGCGGGAACTTCGCGAGGCCGTAGACCAGGGCGCGCCAGGCGGTGCCGTCACCGAGGGTGGCGAGTACGAACCCGGCCGGGCCGGGCCGGCGGGGCTTCCCCGGCGGGTCCGGCCAGTCCTCGGCGAAGAACCGGCGGGCCGGGACCCGGAACCAGTTCGGGGTGCGCCGGAGCAGCCACAGAGCCGTGACCAGCACCGGGAGGCCGACCGTGACGACCGAGTAGACGACACCGAACGCGCCGGCCAGGGCGATCGGGAACACCGGGAACGCGACGACGAGCCCGACCAGGACGTAGCCGACCTCCCGCCACGTCCGCCGCTCCACCGGGGCCCGGAGGATCGCCCGGATCACGGGCCGTCGCCGAGCGACACGATCGCCGGGCGGCGCATGACGCCGAGCGCGGGCGTGACCATGCCGAGCCCGACCACCGACGCGACCGCGAGGACACCGGCGAGCGCGAGGCCGGGCGGCAGGTACGGGGTGGCGGGAAGCATCGGCACCAGTGTCGCGGTCGCGGCGCCGGCCGCGACGAGCAGACCGGTGACCGTCACGATCAGAGCCTCGCCGACGACGATCCGCAGCGCGTCGGATCGGGTGGCGCCGGCCAGGCGCAGCAGCGCGAGTTCCCGGCGACGTCCCAGTACGACGGTGATCAGCGTGGTCAGGGCCGCGACGGCGGCGAACACGGTGTAGACGGCGGTGCCGGAGTAGTCCAGCCAGAGATCCGCGGCCGGTTCGGGCCGCCCGGTGACGTGTTCGGCGGTCGTGTGGGCGGTGACCTTGATCGTCGCGAAGGCCGCGGCCAGCACGAGCGGGACGAACGCGCCCGAGTAGGACCTCGCCCGGGCGGCGACGTTGTCGGCGGCGAGGGTGCCGCTGCGTCCGGCCGGCCGGGCCAGTGGTGCGGCCACGCGCAGGAGCGCCGGCGCGAGCAGACCGGCGCCGACGCACATCGCCAGCAGGACGAAGAACACCGCGTCCTCGGCGTCGTCCGTGGCGCGGTTGGAGACCAGCACGGCCCCGGCGACGCCGCCGGCGGCGAACAGGATCCCCAGCGCGGCGCGGACCGGGCCGAACTGGCGGCGGGCCGTCGCGGCGTCGGTGAGCGCGACCGCGGGACGCACGCGGGACGGACGGATCGCGGCGATCAGCGCGCCGAGCACCGAGGTCGCGAGCACGATCCCCAGCGCGATGCCCGGTGCGGGGAGGTAGGGCTCGAAGACGGTGCCGGCGGGGGCGGCGCCGTGCGTGACCAGGCTGTCCACCCAGGCGCGGCCGCCGAGCAGGCCGAGCGGGACACCGATCAGGCTCGCCGGTACCGCGACGACCGCGGCCTGGCCGGCAACCGCGCGCCGGACCGTCCCCGGGGCCGCGCCCACCGCGCGGACCAGTGCGATGTCCCGCGCCTGCCGGGCGATCGTCGAGCTCATCGTCACGCCGACGAGGATCGCGGAGAGGTAGACCGCGATCCCGACGAGGATCCCGGCGAACGCGGCGAGGTCGCTTCCGGACGGCAGCGAGGTGGCTGCCCCGAGTGCGCCGGTCACGAGCGCGGCGGCCAGGCACTGGGTGATCGCCGGCCCCGCGAACGACCAGGGGTGCGCCCGCAGCGCCTGCCGGACCAGCCCGGCCCTCACGCCGCACCACCGACGCGGGCGTTCGCGGCGCCCCCGCCGGGGGCGGAGACCGCGGCCAGGTGGTCGGCGATCGTCGCCGCGTCGGGGGTGGGGGAGTCGGAGACCACCGCGCCCGCCCGCAGCAGGACCAGACGGTCGCTCCACGCGGCGGCCGCCGGGTCGTGCGTCACCATCACGACCGTGACGCCGTCCTGGTCGCACACGTCACGCAGCAGCCGGAGCACCTGCCCACCGGTCGTGGGGTCGAGCGCGCCGGTCGGCTCGTCGGCGAAGATCACCGCGGGTGCGGTGATCAGCGCCCGGGCCAGCGCCACCCGCTGCCGCTGGCCGCCGGAGAGCGCGCCGACCTTCCGCGCGCCCAGGCCGTCGAGCCCCACCGCGCGCAGCGCGTCCTCGACCGCGCGGCCGCCGGACGCGCCGAGCCGCACCGGCAGCAGGACGTTCTGCCCGACGGTGAGCTCGCTGAGCAGGTTGTAGGACTGGAAGACGAAGCCGACGCGGTCGCGGCGCAGCCGGGTCAGCCGTCGCTCGCTCATCCGCGTGATGTCCCGCTCGGCGAGGCGGACCCGCCCGGACGTGACCCGGTCGAGCCCGGCCGCGCACTGCAGCAGCGTGCTCTTCCCCGAACCGGTGGCACCCATCACGGCCACGAACGAACCGGCCGGGATGCCCAGGGAGACGCCGTCGAGCGCGGTGACGCGGCCGTACCGGCGGGTGACGTGCTCGAGTTCGACTGTGTTCATGTGCTCCAGCGTCGCGAGCGCGACGCCGGAGCACAGCCGGGTGAGCCGGTCGACGGAGGTGCGGCTGACCGCACCTACTTACCGAGCTCCTCCCGGAGTTCGTCGATCTTCTCGGACGCCTCAGCCTTGGTGAGATCGTCCGGGACCTCCTCGCCGGCCTGGCGGGCCAGCGTGTGCAGGTAGGAGTCCTGCGCCCCGGTCGCGGGCTCGTCGCCGGTCACCCAGTCGGACGGGTCTTTCTCCAAGCTGCGCTGCTGCTGGACATCGGGGTCAGCCACGGGTTAACTCCTTTCGCACGTATGTACGGGAGGGTCATACCCGTCGATCCCAACCGTCACACCAGTCAAGGCCCGGAGGAAATCGACCGGTTCGAACATCGCCCCGGCCGACGCGACGCCGACCGCCCTGGTGCGCCCGGTGAGGATGCGCTCCACCGCCTCCACGGCCAGCGGCGCGCTGATCGCGTAGATGTCCCGGCCGGTCGCGGTGGCGCGGCGCTCGGCGTCGCCGCGGCGGACGACCACGTCGACGACGAACGTCTGCTCGACGCCCGGGGTCGGGGTGTCCGACGCGGTCAGGTCCCGGACCGCCTCGACCGTCAGGTACGAGCACACCGAGGGGATCGCCAGGTGGCTGGGGATCGTGACCACGTCGGCCATCGAGAACTCGGCGACGACGCCGCGCGGCTCCGGGAAGTTCCAGGTCACCGTGCGCGGAGCGTCGTCGTGGTACTCGAGCCGCCCGCCGGTGAAGCGGACTCGCCGGCCGCCGCGCCGCTCGCGGGAGACCACGCCGGCCACGCGGGTGCCGTTCGTGGGATGCCAGCTGCTCAGCCCGTACGCCACGTGCGCCTCGTCGGCCCCGGCCCAGTCGCCCACGGCGGCGGTGGCCAGCAGATCGCCGAGCCCGCCGAAGAACGCCATCGCCGGGACGATCGTGGTGTCGGTGCGGTCGCCGAACCGGGCGAACGTGTCGACGTTGGCTTCGATCTCGGCGGCCACGTCGACGTAGGGGATCCCGGCGCGCACGGCGGCCTCGACGACCGGCCCGGCGGTGACCGCGAACGGTCCGGCGCAGTTGATCACCGCGGCCGCACCGGCGAGGGCGCGGTCGAGCGCGGCCGGGTCGTCGACCGCCGCCGGCCGGGCCTCGTACCCCAGCGCGCGGAGCCGGTGCTCGTCGCGACCGGAGACCACCGGCGTGAACCCGCGCCGGGCCAGCTCCGCGACGACGAACCGGCCGGTGTGCCCGTAGGCGCCGTACACCGTGACTGAACTCATGACCCCGATCCTCGGGCCCCGCGTACCCGACCGGTGAGTGTCCGGAACGCCAATCCCCATACACTTCCGGACATGACATCGGTCGCGTTGGCGGTCACGGACGGGATGCTCCACTTCGAGCTCGCGTTGGCCTACGAGGTGTTCTCCGCGGCTCCCGACACGGTGACCGTGCCCTGGTACGACCTCACGGTCTGCGGCCCGGCCGCGGTGCGGGTCGGCCGCTTCCGGCTCGAGCCCGACGCCGGCCTCGACCGGCTCCGCGACGCCGACACGGTGATCGTGCCCGGGTGGGCCGACGTCGACCGGGAGCCGCCGGCCGAGCTCGTCGACGCCGTGCGTGCCGCCCACGACGCCGGCGCGCGGGTGGCGTCGCTCTGCACGGGCGTGTTCGTGCTGGCCGCGGCCGGTCTGTTGGACGGGGCGCGCGCGACGACGCACTGGGCCCACACGGCCGAGCTGGCCCGGCGCCACCCGCGGGTGGACGTCGACGCGGATGTGCTCTACGTGGACAACGGGCGTGTGCTCACGTCGGCGGGCAAGGCCGCGGCGCTGGATCTCTGCCTGCACCTGGTCCGGCTGGACCACGGGTCGTCGATCGCGAACGTCGTCGCGCGGCGCCTGGTCGTGCCGCCGCACCGGGCCGGCGGCCAGTCGCAGTTCGTCACCGCGCCGGTGCCGGCCCGGGACGACCATCCGCTCCTCGCGCTGTTCCCCTGGGTGCTCGAACGGCTCGACCAGCCGCTGACCGTGGAGGACCTGGCCCGGCGGGTGCGGATGAGCTCACGGAACCTCGGGCGCCACTTCCACGCCGCCACCGGCACCACCCCGCTGCAGTGGTTGCTGACCCAGCGGATCCGCCGCGCCCAGGAACTGCTGGAGAAGACCGACGACAGCGTCGACGCGATCGCGGTGGCCACCGGCATGGGCACCGCGACGACGCTGCGCCGGCACTTCAACCGCACGGTCGGGGTGCCACCCGGCACCTACCGCCGCACGTTCCGCGCCAGGAGCTCCTCCAGCCGCCGCCAGGTGTCGGCGGCCGGTTCCGGGCGCCAGGTGTCCCGCTCGTCGGCGAAGTAGCCGTGTGGCGCACCGCGGTAGACGACGACCTCGTAGTCGACGCCGTCCTCGGTGAGCCGCTTCTCGATCTGCCCGGCTGCTGTACCGTCTGGCGTCGGCCGAGCCGCCGGTGGGGCGACTCCGACGTGGCTCCGCTCTCCAGCGGGGCCATACTCCTGCGCAACGAGGTCATCGGCGAGGTCAGGCTGGAGCACCTGGTGTTGCAGCCGGCCGACGCGCCCGATCAGAAGCTCGTCACGTTCCGCGGCGACGACGACGTCCTGCGGCGGCTGGTCAGCTGAGGATCTTGGCGATCTCGTCCATCTGGTGCGGGGCCAGCGGGCCCTTGGCCAGTGCCCCGCAGTTGTCCTCGACCTGCGCGACGGTCTTGAAGCCCGGGATCGGCACCGTGCGGCTGCTGCGGCCCCAGATCCAGGCCAGCGCACCCTGCGCGAGCGTGCGGCCGTCGCTGGTGAGCACGTCCCGGACCGCGTCCAGGGAGGCCAGCCACTCCGCGGTCGGCCGGCCCGACGCGAACGCCGGGTGCCAGGACGCGCGTCGGCGCTGGTCGTCGTCGGCGAACGTGGTCGACGGCGTGAACTTGCCGGTGAGCGCGCCCATCGCGAGCGGGCTGCGGTTGACGCCGGCCAGGTCGAACTCGTCGAGGAGCGCGAGCATCGCCGGGTCCTCGTAACCGAGGACGCTCAGCCCGTGCTGCACGACCGCGAAGCCCGGTGAGCCGGCGAGCGCGCGGACGCCGTCGGTGTTGTCGGTGCTCCAGCCCCAGGTGCGGATCGTGCCTTCACGGACGAGGTCGGCCATCACCTCGACCAGCCCGAGGGCCTCCTCGGTGACGAGGTCGCCGACGTGCAGCTGGTAGAGGTCGACGTAGTCGGTGCCGAGGCGACGCAGGCTCGCGGTGAGCGCGTCCCGGACGTCGATCGGGCCGTCGCTGGGAGAGACGGCCCGGTTCTCCTCGTCGACGCGGTAGCCGAACTTCGTGGCCAGCACCACCTCGTCGCGGTGCCCCCGGAACGCCCGGCCGAGGATCCGCTCGCTGTGCCCGGCGCCGTAGTTCGCCGCGGTGTCGTAGAACGTGACGCCGAGTTCGTACGCCCGGCGGAGGGCGCGAACCGACTCGTCGTCGTCCACCGCGCTCCAGCCGCCGGGGGAGCCGAGGAACGTCCAGGGGCCGCCGATGGCCCAGCAGCCCAGTCCGAGGGCGGAGACGTCGATGCCGGAACGGCCGAGGGTTCGGGATGTGGTCATGGCTCGACGCTAGGAGGCGAGTGGCTCGGTTACCACGGCCACTTCGGCGCCATTCTGATAGGACCACTTGGTGCGTATCCCCTTGGATCCCGGGAGCGGCGTGCCGCTCTACCGGCAGCTCGAGCAGTGGTTCGCCGACGCGATCCGGAGCGGCGCACTGCCACCGGGCAGCCGGCTGCCGTCCACCCGCGCGCTCGCCGCCGACCTCGGCGTGAGCCGCGTGACCGTGGGAACGGCGTTCGCCGAGCTGCACGGCGGCGGCCTGGTGGTGGCCGCGGTCGGCAGCGGCACCCGGGTGGCCCCGGTGCTCCCGACCGCGGCCCGCCGAGCCCCCACACCCTGGGACGACGCGTGGGCCGGCCGGCCGCAGGAGCCGGACGTCGTCGCGTTCACCGGGGTCGGGGACCCGGCCGCGTACCCGGTCGCGGAGTTCGGGCGGACCGTGCGGCAGGTGCTGGCCCGGGAAGGCGCGGCGGCGCTCGGCTACGCGCCCGACCCGGCCGGCGACCCCTCCCTGCGTCGAACCGTGACCCAGCTCCTGGCCAGCCAGGGCATCGGCGTGCCACCGGAGTCGGTGCTGATCACGTCCGGCTCGCAGCAGGCGCTCGCGCTCGTCTGCCAGGTGCTGGTCCGGCCGGGCGACACCGTCGTGGTGGAGGAACCCACCTACGACCTGGCCCTGCGGCTGTTCCGTACGGTCGGCGCGAACCTGGTCGGCGTCCCCGTCGACGACCACGGCCTCCGGGTCGACCGGCTCGCCGAGGTGCTGCCGGGCAGCACGCTCCTCTACGTCACCCCCAACTTCCAGAACCCCACCGGAGCGACGCTCAGCGGGCCCCGCCGTCGCGAGCTGCTGCGCCTCGCCCGCGCCCACGGCGTCCCGGTCTTCGAGGACGACTTCGCCGGCGACCTGCGCTACTCCGGCCGGGCGATCCCGGCGATCAAGTCGCTCGACGAGCACGGCCACGTGCTCTACGCCGGGACGTTCTCCAAGCTGCTGATGCCGGGCCTTCGCATCGGCTACCTGGTCGTCGACGGGCCGCTGCGCCCGCGGCTGGTGGAGACCAAGCAGGTCACGGACCTGGGCACGTCGCTGCTCCTGCAGCGCGCCCTCGACCGGTTCGTCACGATCGGGCGCTACCAGGCCAACCTGCGCCGCACGACCCGCCTCTACCGCGAGCGGCGCGACACGCTGACCGCCGCGCTGGCCGAGCATCTGCCGGGAGCGACGTTCACGGTGCCGGCCGGCGGCCTGTTCACCTGGGTGGAGCTACCCCCCGGCCGGCGCTCCGACGAGCTGCTGGTGGCGGCCCGCGACCGGGGCGTCGACCTGGCCTCGGGCGACCGCTTCTACCTGGATCCCGCCGACGGGCTGCGTCACGTCCGGCTCAACTTCGCGGTGTCGCCACCCGCGCGGATCACCGAAGGGCTCGCCCGCCTGGGCTACTCCCAGCGGAAGTAACGCGCCGCGGCGCCGAGCGACACGACCGCCCACGCGAGCAGCGTGACCACGTCCTGCACCGGCAGCCCGGCGCCCTCGCCCAGTACCGTGCGCAGCCCGTCGGCGAGCGCCGCGCTCGGCAGGAACCCGAGGACGTCCGCGACACCGCCGGGCAGCGACGACAGCGGGAACACGATGCCGCCCGCGAAGAGCAGCAGGAACCAGACGAGGTTCGCGGCCGCGAGCGTCGCCTCGGCCCGCAGCGTTCCGGCCATCAGCAGGCCGAGCCCGGCGAACGCCGCCGTGCCGCACACGACGAGCACGAACACCGACAGCGGATTGCCGTGCGGACGCCACCCGAGCGCCACCCCGACGCCGCTGATCACCGCGATCTGGATGAGTTCGAGCACCGCCACCGCGAGCGTCTTGCCGCCGAGCAGCCCCCAGCGGGGCAGCGGGGTCGCGCCGAGCCGCTTCAGCACCCCGTACCGCCGCTCGAACCCGGTGGCGATCGCCAGCCCGGTGAACGCCGCCGACATCACCGCGAGGGCCAGGATGCCCGGCACCAGGAAGTCGACCTTGCTCAGGCCGGACGTGGTCTTCAGGTCGAGGAACGACTGGGTCACCAGCACGACCGTCAACAGCACCGGGATGACGAGGTTGAGCAGCAGCTGCTCGCCGTGGCGCAGCGTCAGCTTCAGTTCGATCCAGGTCTGCGCGCGCAGCAACTGGTGCCAGGACGCGGGACCGGGGTCGGGCGTGAACAGGCCCGGCGCGAGCGTCATCGCAGCTCCCGTCCGGTCAGGTCGAGGAAGACGTCCTCCAGCGTGCGGCGGCCGACCTGCAGGTCGCTCGGCATCACCGACTTCTCGGCGCACCAGGCCGTCACCGCGGCCAGCAGGTGCGGCCCGATCGCCGACGGCGGACCGGTGACCTGGTATCCACCGTCGCCGGTGCTCGCGGCCACACAACCGGCCGGGAGCGTGGCGGTCAACGCCAGCAGCGCGTCGGCGTCGAGCGTGGCGTCGGCGCGGAACCGCAGCGTCGGCTGCTCACCCCGGGTCAGCGCGGCCGGCGTCCCGTGCGCCACTTTCTTGCCGGCGTCGACGATCAGCACCTCGTCGGCCAGGCGCTCGGCCTCGTCCATGTGGTGGGTGGAGAGCACGACCGTGACCCCGTCGGAACGCAGCGCCTCGACGATGCCCCACACCGCGTGGCGCGCCTGCGGGTCGAGGCCGGCGGTCGGCTCGTCGAGGAAGACCAGCTCCGGACGCCCGACGACGGCCATCGCGAGCGACAGGCGCTGTTGCTGCCCGCCGGAGAGCCGCTTCACCGGTTTGCGTGCGGAGTCGCTCAACCCCAGCAGGTCGAGCAGCAGCGCGGGATCGATCGGGTTCCGGCAGTACGACGCGGTGAGCCGTAGCATCTCGCCGACCCGGGCGCCCGGGTACGCACCGCCACCGGCCTGCAGCATCACCCCGACCCGGGGGCGCAGCTCCGTGGCGTCGCGCACCGGATCCCGGCCGAGCACCCGCACCGAGCCGCCGTCGGCCCGGCGGAAGCCCTCGCACGTCTCGATCGTGCTGGTCTTCCCGGCGCCGTTCGGCCCGAGCACGGCGAAGACCGAACCCCGCGGAACGGTGAAGCTGAGCTCGTCGACGGCCAGCGTGGGGCCGTAACGCTTGACCAGCCCCGTCACCTCGACGGCGGCGGACCGGAGGGGTTCGCCGCCCCACTCCGTCGCGGCGAGCGTGCGCGCGTGGGTGGAGGGGGTCACGTCGACAGAGTGTAGGCGCTGCCCGCTCGGCCCGGCGCGTCGAGCCGTCGCGTTGGTCGTCACATCTCGTCCTACGTCACCCGGTGGGCGCTCGTTCACATCCGCCAAGATGAACGGGTGAGTAGCACGAACCGGGTCCCGGAAACCAGGCTGATGGGTCACGACCAGCTGTCGGCCGACGACGCCTGGGCGACGCTGCGCAAGTACGGGCGCTGGCACCTGCTGCGCGACGCGTTCGTCCGGTTCCGGTACGGCGACGGGTTCAGCCACTCCCGGGCGCTGGCGTTCCAGCTCTGCCTGGCCGTGGTGCCGTTCCTCATCGCGCTCACCGGTCTGGCCGCCGACCTGGGGGCGGAGGAGGGCGGCAAGATCGTCGCCGACACGGTGCTCGAGCTCACCCCGCGCAGCAGCGACGCGCTCGTCGAGCAGACCCTGCGCGGCGGCGAGGAGGCCGAGGACGCCGGGGAGTTCGCCCTGGTCAGCGGTTTGATCACCGGGATGGTCGCGCTCGCCACCGCGATGGCGCAGATCGAGCGGGGCTCGAACCGGATGTACGGCGTCGAGCGTGACCGGCCGGCGCTGAAGAAGTACGCCCGCGCGGTCGTGCTCTCGTTCATCGCCGGGCTGCCCGCGTTCGGCGGCTTCCTGATCCTCATCGCCGGTGAGCCGTTCGGCGACTCGGTGGTCAGCGAGTACGGCTGGCCCGGCTGGGCCGACACCACCTGGGACGTGGTGCGCTGGCCGCTCGGTCTGGTGCTGACCGTCGTGTCGATCGCGCTGCTCTTCGAACAGGCGCCGCGCCGGCGCCAGCCGGGGGTGTCCTGGCTGGTCTTCGGCGCCGGGGTCTCGACCGTGCTGTGGCTGGTCGCGACGCTGGGCCTGGCGCTCTACGTGCAGGGCAGCGGGGCGTTCCCCGACACCTACGGGCCGCTGACCGCGGTGATCGCGCTGCTGCTGTGGGCGAACCTGACGTCGGTCGCGCTGTTCCTCGGGCTGGCGTTCGCGGCGCAGCTCGAGGCGGTCCGGGTGGGCCAGTCCGACCCGGCCGAACCCGACCGCTGGAAGCCGATGCGCTCAGAGCTGAGCGAGGAGCAGCTCGGTGCGCTGGGCGAGGACGGGGAAACCCAGGCTCCGGTGCACCGCTAGCGCCTTGCCCGCGTGGCCGCGGGCCTCGTCGACCCGGCCGAGCGCGGCCTGCACCACCGCGATGTGGTGGTGGGTCGACCCCCAGCAGGTCCCGGCCGTGCCCTGGGTGGCCAGCCAGTCGGCGTAGGGCATCAGGTCGGCGAGCACCTTCTCCGGGTCGGGGGTGCCCAGCTGCGCGCCGATCAGCGCCCACTGCACGAGCAGGAAGTCCGTGGCCCAGTTCGACCGGATCGTGGTGCCCCAGCGTCCGATCAGCCGCCGCGCGTAGCCCTCGTCGCCGGCCTCGACCGCGGCCAGGATCGTGGCCGGCCGCAGCACCTCGAAGAGCGGCTTCCCGGCGTACTCCAGCAGCTTCTCCAGCGCCTCACCCGGGCGGCCCTGGGCCCGGCGGCTGGTGAACAGCTGCACCAGGTACGGGAACTCGCCGCCCCACAGGCTCGTGCGGTGGTGGAAGTCCAGTGCCTCGGCCGAGAGGCGCTCGGCCTCCTCGTAGCGTCCGTGCAGCATCACGCGGGTGGCCTCGGCGAAGCGGAGGATGCCGTCCAGCTCCGGCCGGTTGACCTCGCCGACCAGCTCGCGGGCGCGCGCCAGGTCGGCGTCGAACGCCGGCAGGTCACCGGCGCGCAGCAGGTTGCCCATGCGGTGGATGCGGGCCACCAGCTCGTGCGGCCGGGGCAGGCCGGGCAGGCCGATCGCCTCGGTGGTGGCGCGGGTGCGCTCGGCCTCGCGCTCGGGCACCCAGGCGGCGATGTAGTAGTTGTTCAGCGTCTGCCCGAGCAGGGCCGGGTCGCCGAGCGGCCGGGCCAGCTCGACCGCTCTGGCCGCGTACCGCTCGCCTTCGGCCCGGTGCGGCCCGTAGTACAGCTCGACGCCGAGCGTGCCGAGCATCGCGGCGCGCTGGGCGTCGGTGGGGCCGGGTGCGTCGACCCGGTCGCGCAGGATCTGCACCATCCGCTCGTCGACGACGTTGTACGGCCGCCAGTTCCAGGCGGCGACGCCGCCGAACACGGTGACCGCCTCGACCAGCGTCGTCTCGTCGCCGTCGGCGAGCGAGAGCTGCACGGCCTCGTCGAGCGCCTCGCGGGCGCCCTCGGTGTCGCTGCAGGCGCGGCGGGCGCGGCCCAGCTCGACCAGGAGGTCGCGCCGGCGCACGCCCGAGCCGGCGTCCAGCGCCGCCAGCGCCAGCTCCCAGAACTCCACCGCCTCGGGGTGGGCCCGCTGGCTCGCGGCCTGCCGTGCGGCCTTTACCGCGTACTCGACGGCCTTCGCGCCGGCGCCGACCCGCGCGGCCAGCCCGAAGTGGTGCGCGAGCTCGGCGGTGCGGTCGCCGCCCTGCGCCTCCAGCGCCTCGCCCACCCGCCGGTGCAGCCGGGCCCGTTGCAGACGGCTCAGCCCGACGTAGAGCGCGTCGCGGACGAGCGCGTGCGAGAAGCGGTGGTCCCAGCCGTCGGGCAGTTCCTCCACCAGGCCGCTGGCGACCGCGGGCTCGAGCAGCATGAGCACCCGCTCGGTGTCGAGTTCGAGCACGGTCTCGAGTACGTCGACCTCGATGTCGCGGCCGCCGACCGCGGCCGCGCGCAGCAGCGCCTGGGTGTCCTGGGGAAGGCGGGCCACGCGCCGGTCGATGACCTCGCGCACCCCGGCGGGCACCGCGGACTGGGCGGCTTCGGTGCCGTTCAACGCGCCGGGGTTCTCGCTGCTCAGTAGACGGAGGAGTTCGCCCAGGTAGAAGGGGTTGCCGCCGGTGCGGTCGTGGAGCACGCGCACGAGCTCGGGCGGGGCGTCGACGTGGTGCGCACCGAGGAACTCCGCGACGTCGTCGGCGGTGAACGGGTGCACGCTGACCCGCTCGACGCCGGGCTGGCGGGCCACGTCGCCGAGCGTGTGGTGGAGCGCGGCGGCGTGCTCGCCGGGCTCCTGGCGCAGCGTCACGACGACGAGCGTCGGGGAGCGGTGCAGTTCGCCGGCGACGTAGGCGAGCAGCTCGAGCGACGAGGCGTCGGCCCAGTGCAGGTCCTCGATGACCAGCAGCTGGGGCGTCTCGCCCGCCAGCAGCGCGCTGGTCACCCCGGCGTGCAGCTGGAACCGGGCCGCGTCCGGGTCGGCCTCGTCGCTCGCGGTGACGCCGGTGAGCAGGTTGCGTGCCTCGGTGGCGCCGGTGGCCTCCAGCACCTGCAGCCAGGGCCAGAACGCCGGGGAGGCGCTGCTCTCCACGCAGCGGCCCCAGGCCACCGGGAACCCGAGGCCGGTGGCGGCCTCGGCCGCGGCCTGGGCGAGCCGGGTCTTGCCGATCCCGGCCTCGCCGGTGAGCAGCACGACGCCGCCGCGGCCGCGGGGCAGCTCCTGCAGCCGGCTGGTGATCCAGCCGAGCTGGAAGGTGCGCGCGATGAGCGGCTGGGCGCCGGCTCCCGACAGCGCCGGCCGGGGGCGCTCCACGACCGGAGCCGGCGTTCCGTGCGGCTGCGGCGGAATCTCCACGATCGGCGCGGCCGAGGGAACCGCGTCGGTGGGTGGCGCCGCCGGGGCCGGGTGGGGCGTGGGGCCCGCGACCACGGCCGAGCCGGCCGGGACCGACGGGAGGTCCAACGACCGGTCCTGGCGGAGCACCGCCGCCTCCAGCTCGCGCAGCTCCGGGCCGGGATCGAGGCCGAGTTCGTCACCGAGCAGCGTGCGTACCCGCTGGATCGCGCCGAGCGCGTCGGCCTGCCGCCCGCCGCGGTAGAGCCCGAGCGCGAGCAGCGCCCAGAACCGCTCCCGGAACCGGTGCCGCTCGACGATCTGCTCGAGCTTGAGCACCGCCTCGGTGTGCCGCCCCAGCGCCAGCCACGCCTCGATCTGCAGCTCGTGCGAGACCAGGTGCTCCTCGTGCATGCGGGTGATCGTCGGCTGGGCGAACGCGAGATCGGAGAAGTCCTGCAGCGCCGAACCGCGCCAGTGCGTCACCGACGCCCGGAAGTGCTCGTCGGCCGCGGCCGGGTCGCCGGCCCGCAACGCCCGCCGCCCGGCGTCGACGTCACGGGTGAACCGGACCAGGTCGACCTGCTCGGGCTCGATGTCGAGCAGGTATCCCGGTTCCCGGGTGAGCAGCGTCTTCGGCGGGGTCCGCGGCGCGCGGTCGGGCTCCAGCGCGCGCCGTAACTGCGAGATGTACGCCTGCAGCGTGCCGGTCGCGCTGGACGGGGGCTCGTCGGCCCAGAGCTGATCGATCAGCCGGTCGAGCGGCAGCACCTCACCGGGGGTGATGAGCAGCATCGCCAGGATCGCGCGCTCCTTGCGCGGACCGATGTCGACCGGACGGCCGTCCCCGTCGAGCACGACGAGGGGTCCGAGCAACCGGAAATCGAGCATCGGCCCTCCGTCAGATGTCCCGGGACAACCAACGTGTCGGGCGCCCTTCCGTGTCGGAAGCGTAATTGCCGCTCACAGCGTCGGTATCGGCCGTGAAGCCGAGTCCGCGCAAGATCTTCGTCGTCGCGGCGTCGGCGTTGGTACGAAGCTCGAGGACCTCGCCCCGGGCGTGGAGCGTCCGGCGGACGTCGGCCAGCAGCCGGGAACCCAGCCCACGGCCCCGCAGCGCGGGCTCGACCGCGATCGCGGCCATCCGCCGCCCCGCCACGGCGGCGGCCGCCAGCGCGCGGTGCGGATCCTCGGCGGCCACGTCCACCAGCACGTAGTAGTACGCGCCCGCGGGCGCCTCCAGCGCGCACCGGCGCAGCAGGTCGATCGCCGGCTCCGGCGCCGCGGGCGGGGAGATCCGGAACACCACCATGTCCGCGACCGTCACGTCGTCTGAAGGCAGGGGACTAGTCACGTCCGTGAGCATTCCCGGGCCGGTTAGGGGCCGACTTGGATCCGGCTAGGGCGCCAATCCAGCCATTGCCGCAACTCGGGCCAAAAAGCCGTCCAAGTTACCGATTCAAGCGTGCAAGTGGCGTTCCAAGTCAGGATCAAGTCGCCGCCAAGCCGCTTAGGCCACTGTTTCCGTTGTCGGGACACGGAACAGGCAGTGGGGGCACGGACGATGATCACCACCAACGCGGTCGGCTCGGACCTGGCCCGCGCGGTGCGCGGCCAGGTTCTCTCGCCGGGCGACTCCGGCTGGGAGGTGGCCCGCCGACCCTGGAACCTCCAGGTGAAGCAGGAGGTCCGGGCCGTCGTCATCGCCGAGGACGCCGACGACGTCGCCGCCACCGTGCGGTACGCGAACCGCAACGGTCTGACCGTCGCCGCCCAGCCGGTCGGCCACGGCGCCACGACCGCGCTGCGTGACACGATCCTGCTGCGTACCGGGGCGCTGCGCGGCGTCGACGTCGACCCGGTCGCCCGGACCGCGCGGGTCGCGGCCGGCGCCGGGTGGGCCGACGTGCTGACCCGGGCGGGCGCGCACGGGTTGACCGGACTGGCCGGCAGCTCCACCGGCCCCAGCGTCGTCGGGTTCACGCTGGGTGGCGGGCTCTCCTGGTTCGGGCGCAAGTACGGCTTCGCCGCCAACGCGGTGCGCTCCGCCGAGGTCGTCGACGCGTTCGGTGACCGCTACCGGGTGGACGCCGCGAGCGACAGCGAGCTGTTCTGGGCCCTGCGTGGTGGTGGCGGCGACTTCGCGCTGGTCACCGAGCTCGAGTTCGACCTGCACCCGGCCCCGCTCCTTTACGGCGGCCGGTTGCTCTGGCCGGCCGAGCGCGCCGCCGAGGTGCTGGAGGCCTACCGCGAGACCGTCGCGACGGCGCCCGAGGAGCTGAGCCTCTGGTACACGCTGCTGCGCTTCCCGCCGATCCCCGAGCTGCCGGAGTTCCTCCGCGGCCGGGCGATGGTCGCGGTCGACGCCACCTACCTCGGTGGGCTGGTGACCGGGCGCGAACTGCTGGCGCGCCTGCTGGCGGTGCCGGGCACGCTGCTCGACACCGTCGGGACGCTGCAGGTCGCCGACCTGGGTTCGGTCGCCGCCGAGCCGCTCGACCCGGTGCCGGCGATGGAGTACGCGGCGCTGCTGCCCGAACTGGACGACGACGCCGCCGACACGCTGCTCGGCGTGGCCGGGCCGCACAGCGGGTCGCCGCTGACGTCGGTGCAGCTGCGCCACCTCGGCGGGGCGTTGGCGCGTCCGACCGCGGGCGGTGGCGCGGTGGGGCACCTCGAGGAGAAGTTCGCGCTGACCGGCATCGGCATGCCGATGGGGCCGGGGATGGCCGAGCACATCGAGGCCCACCAGGCGCTGCTGGCCGAGGCGTTCGCACCGCACGCCAGCGGACGGATCTTCTTCACGTTCCTCGGGTCGGAGGAGAGCCCGGTGGCGGCGTTCCCGCCCGACGTACTAGCCCGGCTGCGGAACGTCAAGCGGCACCGTGACCCACTCGGTGTCATCCGCAGCAACCACCCGGTGCTCAGCTGAGAGCACCCTTGAGCGGGGCCTCCGCGGTTGCCCCCCGTCATCCGCGGCCGGCCCCAACCCGTCGGCCCGGGCGCGCAGTTGCTAGGTGGACCCTGCGCGCTCGGGCCGGCGGCCATTCGGCCGTCGGGCGCCCGGATGGGGTTGCCGGGCGCCCGACGCCGTGTTGGTTGCCCCTCGCGACCGGTCACCCGGTGGCGCGGTGTTCCTACACTGGGTGTGTGACCAGCATAAAAGCACGTCGACTCGGTGGGTTCGTCGCGGCTGCCGCACTGGGGCTGGCCCTGCTCTCCGGCTGTGGCGGAGAAGGTTCTCAGACGGACTGCAATCTCAACTCCTGCACGGTCACGTTCGACCGCGGGGTCAACGCCAGCGTCTCGGTGCTGGGCGTCGACGCCAAGCTGGTGAACGTGCAGAACAGCCAGGCGACGCTGGAGATCGCCGGCCAGCAGGTGACCGTCCCGGTCGGACAGGACGCCCAGTCCGAAGGCTTCAACATCTCCGTGCAGGAGATCACCGCGGACAACGTGGTGGTGAAGATCTCCGCCGCCTAATTCCCTATCGCATCGGTGGGATAGGTGTAACTGAGGGGTCCAGCCGGGTAACAATGGCCGCGTGACACACGAATCCCCTGGTGCCACCATCTGGCTGACCGGCCTGCCCAGCGCCGGGAAGACCACCGTCGCGCTCGCCGCCGCCGAGCGCCTGCGTGCCGGCGGGCGGCGCGTCGAGGTGCTCGACGGCGACGAGATCCGCGCGTTCCTCTCCGCCGACCTCGGGTTCTCCCGCGCCGACCGGGCCACCCAGGTGGCACGCGTGGGGTGGATCGCGCGGCTGCTGGCCCGCAACGGCGTGCTCGCGTTCGCGCCGCTGGTGTCGCCCTACGCCGCGGACCGGGACGCGCTGCGCACGGCGTCCGACGCCGAGGGTCTGCCGTTCCTCGAGGTCTACGCGGCCGCGCCGGTCGAGGTGTGCGCCGACCGGGACGTCAAGGGGCTCTACGCCGGCCAGCGTGCCGGCGCGGTCACCGGCCTCACCGGCGTCGACGCCCCCTACGAGGTGCCCGCCGCCCCGGATCTCGTGGTGAAGACCCACGAGGAGCCGGTGGCGGCCAGCGCCGCCCACCTGGTGGCCCTCCTCGCCGACCGGGGCCTCGCATGAGCGCCCCGGCCGAGCCGGGCGTCCGCGACCGGGTCGCCGGGCTGATCCCCGGGCACTCCGCGCCGGGCGCGCTCGACCTGCTCGAGGCCGAGGCCATCCACGTGCTGCGTGAGGCCGCCGGCCAGTTCGACCGGCCGGCGCTGCTGTTCAGCGGCGGCAAGGACTCCGCGGTGCTGCTGCACGTGGCCACCCGGGCGTTCGGCGGCGCACCGCTGCCGTTCCCGCTGCTCCACGTCGACACCGGACACAACTTCGCCGAGGTGCTCGCGTTCCGCGACCGCCGCGTCGAGCAGACCGGCGCCCGGCTCGTCGTGGCCCACGTCGAGGACACGATCGCGGCCGGCCGCGTCACCGACGTCGCCCGGGGCCGGTCACGCAACGCGCTGCAGAGCCGCACGCTGCTCGACGCGATCGAGGCCAACACGTTCGACGCGCTGATCGGCGGCGCCCGCCGCGACGAGGAGAAGGCCCGCGCCAAGGAGCGGATCTTCTCGCTGCGCGACGCGTTCGGCGGCTGGGACCCCCACCGCCAGCGCCCCGAGCTCTGGCGCCTCTACAACGGGGCCCACCAGCCGGGGGAGAACGTCCGCGTCTTCCCGCTGTCGAACTGGACCGAGCTCGACGTCTGGCGCTACATCGCCCGCGAACGCATCGAGCTGCCCGCGCTCTACTACGCCCACGAACGCGACGTCGTCGAGCGCGACGGCATGCTGCTCGCGATCACCGAGTGGTCGTCCGACTCCGACCGGGCCGCCGCGCGCCGGCGTCGCGTGCGCTACCGCACGGTCGGCGACGCGATCAGCACCGGCGCGGTGCCGAGCGACGCCACCGACGCCGACGCGGTGCTGGCCGAGGTGACGCTGGCCGAACAGTCCGAGCGCGGCGCGACCAGGGCCGACGACCGCACGAGCGACGCGGCGATGGAAGACCGCAAACGGGAGGGGTACTTCTGATGAGTCTCCTGGAAGCCCCGATCCGATCGGCCGGTGCGACCGGTTTACTGCGTGTCGCCACCGCCGGTTCGGTCGACGACGGCAAGAGCACGCTCGTCGGCCGGTTGCTGTTCGACGGCAAGGCCGTGCTCGCCGACACGCTCCAGGCGGTGTCGTCGGCCAGCCGCGCCCGCGGCGCCGACCTCGACCTCTCGCTGCTCGTCGACGGGCTGCGCAGCGAGCGTGAGCAGGGCATCACGATCGACGTCGCGCACCGCTACCTGTCCACCCCGGCGCGGGACGTGATCCTGGTCGACTGCCCGGGACACGTCGAGTACACGCGCAACACGGTCACCGGCATGTCGTCGGCCGACGTCGCGTTGCTGCTCGTCGACGTACGCAACGGGCTGGTGGAGCAGACCCGGCGGCACGCGGCGGTCGCGGCGCTGCTCCGGGTGCCGCACCTGATCCTGGCCGTCAACAAGATCGACCTGGTCGAGTTCGACCAGGTCGCGTTCACCGCGGTCGTCGAGGACGCCGAGGCCTACGCCGAGGAGGTCGGCATCGGGCAGGTCACCGCGGTGCCGGTGAGCGCGAAGAGCGGCGACAACGTGACGAGGAGGTCCGACCGCACGCCCTGGTACGAGGGCCCGACGCTGCTCGACCTGCTCGCCTCGGTCGAGGTGCCGGTCCGCGCCGACGCACCGCTACGCCTGCCCGTGCAATGGGTGGCCCGCGGCGGCACCAGGAAGTACCTCGGCACGGTGGCCGCCGGCATCGTGCGGCCGGGCGACGAGGTGATCGTGCAGCCCGCCGGGCGGCGCACCCGGATCCGGACGGTCGAGGACGCCGACGGGACGCTCACCGCGGCCGGCGAGGGCGCCGCGGTGGCCGTCACGCTCACCGACGACCTCCACGTCGGACGCGGCGAGCTGATCGTCGCGGCCGACACCCCGGCCGAGGTGGTGCGCGAGTTCGTCGCCGACCTCGCGGTGGTGGGGGAGCGACCGGTCACCGCGGGCGACCGCGTCCAGGTCCGCCTGGGTGGCAAGCTCGTCCGCGGCCAGGTCCGCGACGTCACCGACACCGTCGACATCGACACCGGCAAGCGACGCCCGGCCGACCGTCTGGAGACCAACGACATCGGCCGGGTGACGATCGCCGTCGCCGAGCCACTCGCGGTCGACCCGTACGGCGTCGACCGCACCACCGGCGCCGCGCTGCTGCTCGCCGAACGCACCGGCGACACGATCGCCGCCGCACTCGTGCGCCGCCTGGGGAGAGAGACGCCGTGACGCTGCCCGACTTCCTGGTCATCGGCGTGCCGAAGGCGGGCACCACCGCGCTGCACGCCGCGCTGGTGCGCCACCCCGACCTCTACCTGTCCGCGGTGAAGGAGCCGAAGTACTTCCTCTCCGACGGGCCGCCGCCGGCGCAGGGAGGCCCCGGCGACGCGCAGACCTATCAGGAGCACGTCTGGCGGCGCGCGGACTACGAAGCGCTGTTCGCCCCCGCCCCGCCGGGCACGCTGACCGGCGAGGCGACCCCGTTCTACCTCTACGACCTCGACGCCCAGGCCCGCATCAAGCGCGCGGTCCCCGACGCGAAGCTGATCGTCGTGCTGCGCAACCCGGTCGACCGCGCGCACTCGAACTGGTACCACCTGTGGGCCGCGGGCCTGGAGCCGGAGCGGAGCTTCGTCGCGGCCTGCGACGCCGAACCGGCCCGGAGAGCGGCCGGGTGGGCCCACTTCTGGCACTACCTCGGCCAGGGACGCTACGGCGAGCAGTTGCAGCACCTGTTCACGCTGTTCGACCGCGAGCAGGTGCTGCTGATGCGCTACCGGGACCTGCGCGACACCCCCGTCGAGGCGCTCGACCGGGTCTGCGCGTTCCTCGGGGTGCGTACCGGGCTGCTCGGCGCCGTCCCGTCGGAGAACGTCACCCCGTACGTGCCGGACACTCCGCTGAACACCGTTCTGCGTACCGCGCTGCGTGTCGGCGGCACGTTCGGCCAGCACTTCCCGGTGCCGCTGCGGCTCGCCGCCCGCGGCCCCCTGCTCACCGCGCTGCACCGGCAGAAGGGCCCGCGCCCCCGGCTCACCGCGGACGAGCGCGCGACGATCCTGCCGTGGTTCACCGAGGACATCGCGTTACTGGAGAAGGTCACCGAGGAGTCGTTCCAGGACTGGTTGGATCTCGAGAATCCACCCGAACACCATCGAAGGAGATAGCGTGCTGCCTCGCTGGGACGGAGCGACGGTCGTCGTCGAACCGCCGGACCTGACCACCGGATCGTGGGCCGGCGCGCCCAGCGCGGTCCTGGTCGACGGGTCGTTCTACCTGGCCTACCGGCTCCGGCTGCCGATCGGGGAGGGCCGCGGCTACGCGAACGTCATCGCGAGGTCCGACGACGGGCTGAACTTCGAACCGATCGCGGAGGTGCGCCGCGAGGAGTTCGACGCCGACTCGCTGGAGCGCCCGGCGCTGCTGCGTGCCCCCGACGGCCGGTGGCGGCTCTACGTCAGCGTGGCGACGCCGGGCACCAAGCACTGGCGGGTCGTGCTGCTCGAGGCCGACACACCGGAGAAGCTCCCGCTGGCCACGCCGCGCACGGTGCTGCCCGGTGACGAGACGGTCGGCGTCAAGGACCCGGTGATCGTCTCCGCGGCCGGCCGGTGGCACCTCTGGGCCTCGGTGCACCCGTTGGAGTCCGACGAGCACGCCGACCGGATGACGACCGAGTACGCCACCAGCCCGGACGGCGTCGAGTGGAGCTGGCACGGCACCGCGCTCGCCGGGCGGCCGGGGCAGTGGGACGCGCGTGGCGTGCGGTTCTCCTCGGTGCTCGTCGACCACGACCGGGTGACCGCGCTCTACGACGGCCGCGCGACGGCCGAGGAGAACTGGGAAGAGGTCACCGGCGTCGCCCACGGCCGGCTCGGCGACGACGGCCTGTTCACGCCGTTCACCGCCGATCCGCGCCCGCCGACGCGGTCCCCGTTCGCGCCGGGCGGGCTGCGTTACGTCTCGGCGGTGCCGCTGCCCGGCGTCGGCACCCGCGTCTTCTACGAGGGGACCCGCGCCGACGGCGCCCACGAACTCCGGACGGAGCTGCTAGTCGCCGGGTGACGGGCTGCGCCGGCCGCCGCCGTCGTCATCGCCGTCGTCGTCGTCGTCCGCGTCCGGGCTCGGCGATCGGCCGTCCCGATCACGTTCCCGGTCGCGGTCACGGCGGCGCTCGCGCTCCCGATCCGGATCCTCCGGGCCGCCGCCGACGCTCGGGTCGCTCTTCAGCGTCGGTGGTGAGCCGTCCGGCCCCCACTTGCGTAGCGCGTTCGGCGCCACGAAGGTCTTCGGCGCCACCGTGGACAGCGCCGTCTGCATCGTCTTGATGAACACCGAGGCCGGCACCCGGTAGTTCGGCACCGGACGCTTCGACGGGTTGTCGGGGTCGGAGTAGAACACCGCGGCCGCCAGGTTCGGCGTGAACCCGACGAACCAGGCCGCCTTGTTCTCGTCGGTGGTACCGGTTTTACCGGCGATCGGACGGACGAACGCACCGCCCACCCGGGACGCGGTGACGCCGTTGCGCCGCGAGCAGCCGCTGGCCGCGTCGTCCCCGACCGGGCAGCGGGCGGCGTCGGCCACCGCGTCCGCGACGTCGGGCGCGATCACCTGTTTGCAGGTGGGGTTGCCGAACGCGATCTGCCGTTCGTTCCGGTCGGCGAGCGACTTGAGCGGCGTCGGGTCGCAGCGTTTGCCGCGGGCGGCGATCGTCGCGTACGCCGTCGCCATGTCCAGCGGCGTCACCAGCGCGGTTCCCAGCGTGAACGAGCCCCACGCGTTCGGGTTGGACTGCACGGCGTTGCGCTGCTCGTAGTCCGCACTGGACCGGAACGTGACGCCGAGCCGCTCGGCCATGTTGACCGCGGCCTTGACGCCGATCCGTTCCTCGAGCTGCACGAAATAGGTGTTCACCGACTCGCCGAAGCCGGACCACATGGTGTGCGTACCGGCCATGCGCCCGCTCGCGTTCTTCGGGCACCAGTGGTCGCCGTCGCAGGCCACCGGGCCGCTGGCGTTGCGGAACTGCGTTCTGATGCGGCTCGGCGAGTTGATCTTCGTGCCCAGCGGCAGGCCCTTCTCGATCGCCGCCGCCATCGTGAACAGCTTGAACGTCGACCCGGCCTGGTACCCGGGCGACACGTTGGTGCCGGTGAGCAGCGGGTTCACCGTGTTGGGCGCCGACTTGCCCTTCGGGTTCTTCTTCAGGCTGTACGTCCGGTTGATCGCCATCGCTTTGACCCGCCCGGTGCCGGGCTCGACGATGACGATGCCGGTGGCGAAGTTGCTGCCGCGGCTGACCTCGTCGTCGACCGCCTTCTGCGCGGCGCGCTGGGTGGCCGGGTCGAGCGCGGTGACGATCTTGTAGCCACCGGTCTTCAGGTTCGACTCGCGCTCGGTGCGGTTGCGCCCGAACGCCGGGTTCGACTTCCACCAGTCGAGGAACCAGTCGCAGTAGAAGCCGTAGAGCGGGTTGCCGTTGACGCAGGAACCCTGCGGCTTGCGTGGCTTCAACGTCAGGTCGGTCGCGGCGGCCTTGGTGGCCTCGGTGCGGGTGATGTAGCCGAGGTCGGCCATCCGGGTCAGGACGTAGTCCCGGCGGGTCTTCGCGGCGGCGGCGTCCCCGCCGATCGGGTCGTACGTCGACGGGCTGCGGACCATGCCGGCGAGCATCGCGGCCTCGGCGAGCGTGAGCTCCTTCGGCGGCTTCGAGAAGTACCGCAGCGACGCCGAGCCGATGCCGTAACCACCGTTTCCGTAGAACGCGATGTTCAGGTAGCGCTCGAGGATCTGCTGCTTGGTGAACTGCTTCTCGACCGCGATCGCGTACCGGGCCTCACGGACCTTCCGGCCGACCGTCTCCTCGGTGGCCAGACGCCGCTCCGCCGCCGTGTTCGCGGCGTAGGAGAGCACGTTACGCACGTACTGCTGGGTGAGCGTCGAGGCGCCCTGCTGGATGTCGCCGGCCTGCTGGTTGCGGACGAACGCCCGGATGATGCCCTGGGCGTCGACCCCGTTGTGCTGGTAGAAGCGCGCGTCCTCGGCCGCGACCATCGCGTCCTGCATCACCTGCGGGACCTCGGCGATCGGGATCGGGATGCGGTTCTCGGAGTAGAACGACGTGATCGGGGACCCGTCGGCGGCCAGCAGGTACGACGTCTGGGGCAGCGGCGGTGTGGACAGCTCGCTCGGGAGGTTCTCGAACTCGTCCGACGCCGACTTGGCGGTGAGCCCGGTGACCGCGACGACCGGGAAGGCCGCGGCCGCGATCACGACGCCCGTCAGGAGTCCACACAGGACTATCGCGAAGAGCTTCGCCCGGCCGTCTTTACCCCGCGCACCCATGTTCACAGGCTAGTTACGAGAACAGGATCAGAGAAGACAAAACTCCGTAACAGCAGCGCGTCACCGCGACATACCGCGAAGGCCGCGAAACCCGTGCGCATATTCTGCCACGTGAATGCACGCGCTCAATCTCATCCTGCTCGGTGGGGCCTCGGTTCTTCTGGCCGCGGTCATCGCCGTCCGAGTCGCGTCCCGGGTCGGGATGCCCGGGCTGCTGGCGTTCCTCCTGGTCGGGCTCGCGCTGGGTGAGGCCGGCGTCGGGATCCGCTTCGACGACGCCGAGGTGGCGCAGGTCGTCGGCTTCGCGGCGCTGGCGGTGATCCTGGCCGAAGGGGGCCTCACCACCCGGTGGCCGGACATCCGGCCGGTGATCGGGCCGGCCGCGGTCCTGTCGACGGTGGGCGTGCTGGTCAGCGTCGGCGCGGTCGCGGCCTGCGCGCACTTCCTGCTCGGCTTCGACTGGCGGATGGGCATCCTGATCGGCGCGGTCGTGTCGTCCACCGACGCGGCCGCGGTGTTCTCGGTCCTGCGCCGGCTGCCGCTGCGCCGGCGGTTGAGCGCCACCCTCGAAGCCGAGTCCGGGTTCAACGACCCGCCGACGGTCATCCTGGTCAGCGTCGTGGCCTCGGACGCCTGGGGTGAGGCCTCGCCGTGGAGCATCGGTGGGCTGGTGCTCTACGAGCTGGTCGCCGGTGCGGCGTTCGGACTGTTCGTCGGGTTCGCCGGCCAGTGGCTGCTCAACCGGGTCGCGCTCCCGGCGTCCGGGCTGTACCCGATCAGCGCGATCGCGATCCCGCTGCTGGCGTTCGGCGCGGCCGGCCAGCTGCACGCCAGCGGCTTCCTCGCGGTCTACGTCGCCGGGCTGGTGCTCGGCAACGCGTCGTTGCCGCACCGCAACGCCACCCTCGGGTTCGCCGAGGCCATCGCCTGGGTGGCGCAGATCGGCATGTTCGTGCTGCTCGGCCTGCTGGCGTCGCCGAGCCGCCTGGACGACGCCCTGGTGCCGGCGCTCGTCGTCGGGGCCGCGCTGCTCCTGGTCGGCCGGCCGCTCTCGGTGCTCGTCTCGGTGACGCCGTTCCGGTTGCCGTGGCGCGAACAGGCGTTCCTCTCCTGGGCGGGGCTGCGCGGAGCGGTGCCGATCGTGCTGGCGACGATCCCGGCGGTGGCGCCGCTCGCCGGCCGCGCGCGGATGTTCGACGTGGTGTTCCTGCTGGTACTGGTGTTCACCGTGGTGCAGGCGCCGACGCTGCCGTGGATCGCCCGGCGCCTCGGGGTGGCGGCCCCGGATGAGGCACGCGACATCGTGGTGGAGGCGGCGCCGCTCGACGAACTCCGCGCCGACCTGCTGGCCGTCGCGATCCCGCCGCGGTCCCGCCTGGCCGGCGTCTGGGTGACCGACCTGCGCCTGCCCGACGGTGCGGTGGTGACGTTGCTGGTGCGCGACGGGAAGAGCTCGGTGCCCGACGAGCACACCCGCTTCCGGGTCGGTGACCAGTTCCTCGTCGTCACCACGACGGCCGACCGGCGGGCCACCGAGCGCAGGCTGCGTGCGGTGAGCCGGGCCGGCCAGCTGGCCCGGTGGTGGGGCGAGCGTGGTGGGGAAGTTCCCACCCACGATTGACCCGGGATCTGGGGGGAATCAAATCTAGGTGAACGACGACGACAACACCTCAGGCAAAGAACTCATCGAACGCCTGCTCGCGTATGCCGTCGACGAGGTGGCCGGAGCCCTGGGTGCCGGAGTGACCCTCGTTCGCGACGGCAAGGTGGAGATGTTCGCGTCGATCGGCCTCGCCCCCGAACTCGATCGGCTGCAGTGGGAGCTGGGCGAGGGCCCGATCGTGACCACCCGCGCCACCGAGCGCACCGTGCTGAGCCAGAACCTGCGCGCCGACCCGGAGTACCCGTCGCTGGCCCGCGCGCTGGACAGCACGTTCCTGGTGGGGCTGCCCGGCACGCTCGGGGCGGTGGCGACGCCCGGTTCCTGGGACGAGGGCGGTCCTTCGCAGTTCACCCTCTACCTCGACCGCGGCCCCACCGAGAAGACGGTCGCGGTGCTCGACCGGATCGAGCCGATGGTGACGCACGCCCTGGCCACGGTGGTGTTCTGCCAGCGCGAGTCGATGCGCGCCGACCAGATGGCGAAGATGGTGCAGTACCGCCGGGTGATCGAGCAGTGCAAAGGCGCGGTCATGGCGACCGCGGGCCTGTCGGCGCCGCAGGCCTTCCAGGTGCTGGACAAGGCCAGCCAGCGCTACAACGTGCGGTTGCGTGAGCTGGCGGTGGCGCTGGCCGAGCATGTCGGCAACGCGCCGGCCGAGCACCCGGACGACATCGGGCACGTCCTGGAACCCACCGAGGAGTCCCGGGCGGCGGCCCGCAAACTCTGGGACGGCGTCCGAGCCGCCGCGCGCTAAAGCGCGGCCTTCCTCCGCCAGTACTCCAGGTTGACCCGGGTGATCCGGGTGTGGGGGTGGTCGGGGCCGAGGACACGCAGCCGGTCGTCGAGTAGCTCGGCGAGCGCGTCGGCGGCCGCGTGGGGGTCTCCGGCCTCGCCCCGCCAGCAGGCCAGGTTGTGGCGGGTGGTCAGGGTCTGGGGGTGGTCGGGCCCCAGCACCCGCCGCCGGTCGTCGAGCAGGTCGGCGAGTGCGTCGGCCGCGGCCGCGGGGTTCCCCGCCTGGGCTCGCCAGTACGCCAGGTTGTGGCGGGTGGTCAGGGTATGGGGGTGCTCGGGCCCGAGGACCCGCAGATGGTCGTCGAGCAGAGCGGCCAGTGCGTCGGCGGCGGCGTCGGGGTTCCCGGCCTTGCCCCGCCACCGGGCCAGGGCGTGCCGACTGGTCAGGGTCTGGGAGTGATCGGGTCCCAGCACGCGCAGACAGTCGTCGAGCAGGGCCGCGAGCGCGTCCGCGGCGGCGTCCGGGTCCCCGGCCCGGCCCCGCCAGTTCGCCAGGTTGTGCCGGGCGATCAGGGTGTGGAGGTGGTCGGGTCCCAGCACGCGCAGACAGTCGTCGACCACGTCCGCGAAGGTGTCGGCCGCAGCGTCGGGGTCCCCGGTCTCGCCCCGCGACCCCGCCAGGTCCTGCCGGGTGGTCAGGGTGACGACGTGGTCCGGGCCGAAGATGTCGGTGTCGCTCGTCAGGGCGGTTTCGAGCAGCTCGACGGCTTGCCCGACCTGTCCGATCTCGCCGAGGTACCGGCCGGTGGCGTGGAGGAGGACCGAAGCGTCGGTGCGCGCTCGGGCCGACTGCGCCGGGCGGGGCCGCCGGAGCCCGGCGCGGGCGCAGGTCAGTACGTGGGGCAGATGGCCGCGCCACCACGCCGACGCCGCCGGGGCGGTCACGTCGAAGCGACAGGCGGCACGCAGCGAGGCCAGGACAGCGCGGAGCAGTTCCTCGCGCTGCGGCGGCGGTGTACTGGTGGTGGTGACGGTTTGCACGAGGCGGTGCAGCCGGATCGTGTCGCGGTCACGAGTGATCAGCGCGTACGAGGCCAGGATTCCGAGAGCGTCCTCGAACTCCAACTCGTCCTCGACGGCCCTGGCCAGCACCGGCGGCCACGGCTCCGGAGCTGCCGTGAAGAGGCCGGTGGGGATGGGCTCGGGGGCCAGCAGCGCGCACACCCGCAGCAGCACCTCCGCCGCCGGTGACTCACCGGCGATCCGGTCCATCGCGACCGTCCACACCGTCGCCACGGTCTGCGTGTGCCCGGTGGCGTGTCCACGTCCCAACAGCCGGTCCCCCGCCTTGTCCCACAGCTCCAGGTAGCGGGTCGGGGTCAGTTGGGCGGTGTCGAGATATGCGGCGGCCTGCTCCAATGCGAGCGGCAGATCCCCGAGCGTCTCGGCGAGGTGCTCGGCGTCCGTACGGGTGATGTCCGGTCGGCGTTCGGTGAGGAACTCCAGCGACTCGGCCCGCTCCCACACCGGCACCTCGAGAACCGGGCCGAGGGACTGGTAGCCGGTCCGGCGGGTGGTCACCAGCACGGCGCCGCGGCCTCCGTCCGGTATCCACGTCGTGATCCCGGCCGGATCCTCGGCGTTGTCGAACACCAGCAGCCAGTCGTCCTGGCGGGCCAGGCGGTGCCGGACCTGCTGCGCGGTCGCCACCGCGTCGCCCGGGTCGGCCGCCACCCCGAGCAGCGCACCCAACTCGGCCAGCTGCGCCGGGATGGTGCCGGGGTCCTCGGCGTCGATCCACCACACCGTGTCGTAGCCGGTCGCGTGGCGGTGGCAGTACTCCACCGCGGTCTCGGTCTTGCCCACCCCGCCCAGGCCCCGCACGGACGCCACGGTCACCCGGCCCGTCGACCGCAACGCCTCACCGAGCCGGGCGAGGAGATGCTCGCGTCCGGTGAACCGGGGGTTCGGGCGCCGGACGTTGAACACCGGCGGGAGGCGCCCCGGAAAGTCCGGCCGCGGAACCGGCGCGCCGGTCGGTTCCGCACCGGGGAAGCCCGGTCGTTCCGTCGGTTTGGCCCGTCCGGAGTCGGCCGCGGTGAGTCGGTCCAGCAGGAACCGCTCCGCCTCGGCCTCGCCGCGCCCGGTCAGGTCGATCCACGTCAGCCCGCCCAGTACCCCCGGCACGGTGCAGTCGCGGATCTTCACCGGCACCAGTCGCCGTTCCGCCGCGGCCGGGTCCGCGCGCAGCGCGACCTGCCACTCCATCCGGCCGTAGTCCGACGACGACAGGTACGCCGGGGAACACAACACGAGCATGCGGTCCGACCGGAGGACGGCGTCTTCCATCCTCCGCACCCAGTCGGTGCCCGGGACGAAATCCCAGTCCTGCAGCACCACCCGCAGCCCGTTGTCTTCTAAGACCCAGGCGATCCACTCCGCCCACTTGCGGTCCGCGGCCGTGTAGGACACGAACACATGCCCACCCATGGCGACAGTCTGTCAACCACCCACTACCCGGTACACCCGGTCGGGCCGATCAGCGGCGGACGACGGCCACCGATTCCGGGCCGAGGTCGAGGCCGCTCCCGGCGGGCTCGGCCTCGCCGAAGAGGACCGTCGTGGCGCTGAGCGGGACCCGCCGGGGCTCGGCGGACAGGTTCGCGACGACCGCGTGGTCGCCTCGGTGGACGACGATCCAGCGGGCGTCCTCGTCGTACTCCACCGACACCCGGTCCAGGCGCGGGTCGGTGAGGTCGGAGACCTGCCGGCGCAGCGCGATCAGCTCGCGGTACACGTTCAGCAGATCCGCGTGCGGCTTCGAGCCGAGCTCGCTCCAATCCAGCTTCGAGCGTTCGAACGTCGCCGGGTCCTGCGGGTTCGGCACCTCCGCCTCGCCCCAGCCGTGCTGGGCGAACTCGGCTTTGCGGCCGCGCTCCACGGCGAGGGCCAGCTCCGGCTCCGGGTGGCTGGTGAAGAACTGCCAGGGGGTGCCCGCGCCCCACTCCTCGCCCATGAACAGCATCGGCGTGAACGGCGACGTGAGCATCAGCGCCGCGCCGATCGTCAGCAGGCCGGGGGAGAGCGTCGCCGAGAGCCGGTCGCCGGTGGCGCGGTTGCCGATCTGGTCGTGGTTCTGCAGGCTCACGACGAACCGGTGGCCGGGCGTGTTGCGCCGGTCGACCCGGCGGCCGTGGATCCGCTGGCGGAACGTCGAGTAGGTGCCGGCGTGGAAATAGGCCTCGGTGAGCACGATGGCCAGCGTCGAGAGCGCACCGAAGTCGCCGTAGTAGCCACTGCGGTCACCGGTCAGCGCGGAGTGCAGCGCGTGGTGGACGTCGTCGTCCCAGGCCGCGGTGAGCCCGTACCCGCCGGCCTCGAGCGGGGCCATCAGCCGCGGGTCGTTGAGATCGGACTCGGCGACCAGCGACAACGGGCGGCCGAGGTGCGTCGAGAGGACGTCGACCTCGCGCGAGAACTCCTCCAGCAGGTGCGACGCCCGGGTGTCGGCGAGCGCGTGCACGGCGTCCAAGCGCAGGGCGTCGACGTGGAAGTCGCGGAGCCAGCCCAGCACGTTGTCGAGGATGAAGGCGCGCACCTCGTTGGACTGCGGTCCGTCGAGGTTGACCAGGTCGCCCCAGGTGTTCGAGCCGGCCTTCAGGTAGGGCCCGAAGCGGGGCAGGTAGTTGCCCGACGGCCCGAGGTGGTTGTAGACGACGTCGAGCGCGACGCCGAGGCCCTTGCCGTGGCAGGCGTCGACGAAGCGCTTCAAACCGTCGGGGCCGCCGTACCCTTCGTGCACCGCGTACCAGGCGACGCCGTCGTAGCCCCAGTTGTACGCACCGTTGAAGCCGTTCACCGGGAGCAGCTCGACGATGTCGACGCCGAGCTCGACGAGGTGGTCGAGCCGGTCGATCGCCGCGTCGAACGTGCCCTCCGGGGTGAACGTACCGACGTGCAGCTCGTAGAGCACGCTGCCGGCCAGCTGCCGTCCGGTCCAGAGCCCGTCGGTCCACTCGAACGCGCCGTGGTCGTACACCCGACCGGCCTCGTGCACGCCGTGGGGCAGCCAGACCGCGCGCGGATCGGGGTAGGCGTGCTCGTCGTCGTCGAGGAGGTAGGCGTAGTCGGTGCCCGGACCGGCGTCCGGCACCTCGGCTCGCCACCAGCCACCCTCACCGGCGGTCATCTCGGTGTCCCGGCCACCGGCCCGCACCCGGACGCGGGACGGTACGGGTGCCCACAGCTCGAACGTCGTCACGACGGAGTCCCTCACACTCGAGTCAGAAGCGCTACCGGATACCGCGACAGCACGTCGATCAAACCGACCGGTCCGTCCGCGCCGGCGGAGTACTCGGCCCCGGTCAGCACGTCCTTCCATTCGCCGTCGGGCAGTTCGAGCACGGTGTCGCCCCAGCCGCCGCGCCGCTCGAGACCGATCGGCAGCCGGGTCACCACGGTGATCGCCCCGCCCCGGTCGAACGCGGCCGCGTGGTCGGCGGCCGACCCCGTCACCGCGATCGGCGTGTACGACTCGAACAGCTCCGGGGAGTCCCGGCGCAGCCGCAGCGCACGCGAGGTCACGAGCAGCTTGGCCGCGCCCTCGGCGTCGAGCGGCGGCAGCCAGCCGTCGTCGATCCGGGCCAGCAGCTTGCGCCGGGCGTCGAAGTCGACCGGGCGCCGGTTGTCCGGGTCGACGAGCGAGTTGTCCCACAGCTCGGTGCCCTGGTACGTGTCCGGGATGCCGGGCATGGTGAGCTGCACCAGCTTCTGCCCGAGCGCGTTCACCCACCCGTACGGCGTGACGAGCTCGGCGAACGCGGCCACGTCGGGCGAGGCGAGCGCGGTGTCGATCGCCGCCTCCAGCGCCGCCTCGAACTCCTCGTTCGGGTCGTTCCACGACGTCACCGTGCGGGCCTCGCGGGCCGACTTCTGCAGCGCGGCCTTGAGCCGGTCGGCGGTGATCGG
This sequence comes from Cryptosporangium japonicum, assembly GCF_039524755.1. Classification (NCBI taxonomy): domain Bacteria; kingdom Bacillati; phylum Actinomycetota; class Actinomycetes; order Cryptosporangiales; family Cryptosporangiaceae; genus Cryptosporangium; species Cryptosporangium japonicum. Next base: position 220,619 of record NZ_BAAAGX010000046.1, on the reverse strand, counting down.
GTACGTCGCCACCACGGTCTGCCAGAGCAGGTGCGCGATCGCGCCGTCCGGCACCGGGGCGGCCTCGCGCCAGCGACGGACGGCCGTCGCCCACTCGTCCGGGATCTCGGCGAGCACGGCCAGCCGGGCCCGCACGTCCTCCGAGCGCTTGGTGTCGTGCGTGGAGAGCGTCGTCATGCCCCGGGGCCAGTGCGCCTGGCGCGCGGCCAGCGCGGCATGGAAGTCGGACACCGATCCGCCGAACCGCTGCGGGTCCCCGCCGACCTCGTTCAACGCCACGAACCGGGTCCAGCGGTAGAACGCGGTGTCCTCGGCGCCCTTGGCCATCACGGCGCCCGACGTCTGCTGGAACCGGATCGCCAGCGGGTCGTCCGGGTCGGTGAGCCTGGCCTCCAGCGTGTCCAGCGCCGGCCCCAGCTCGGGTCGGCGCTCCCGCACGGTGACCAGCGCCGATGCCAGGTGGTCGAGGCCGAACGGCAGGTAGGACCGGTACACCGGGAACGCGGCCAGCAGTTCGGCGAGTGCCGCCTCGGCCTGCGGTTCGTCCGGCACGAGCCGGGCCAGCCGTCGCAGCTCGGCGAGCAGCATGCCGGTGGCGACGTCCTTCTTCGACGCGTACAGCAGCTCCGGGTAGTCGGTGGCGACGCCGGTGAGCTCGGTGTCCAGCGCGGTGAACGCGTCCTCGCCGGCCGGGTCGACGAACAGCGCGCCCACCTCGCCGAGCGCGTCGTAGCCGGTCAGGCCGTCGATCGGCCACTCCGGCAGCTCCTCGCCGGGCTCGGCGATCTTCTCCACGACCAGCCAGGCCTCGGGCGCGCCGACACGCAGCCGCTGGAGGTACTCGCCGGGATCGCGCAGGCCGTCCGGGTGGTCGACGCGGATGCCGTCCAGGCCGCCCTCGGCGTACCAGCGGAGGATCTCGCCGTGGGTGGCGTTGAACACGGTCGGGTCCTCGACGCGGAGCCCGGCCAGGTCGGCGATCGCGAAGAACCGCCGGTAGGTGATCTCACCGTCACCCCGGCGCCAGTCGACCAGCCGGTAGTGCTGCCGCTCGTGGATCTGCTGGGGTGAACCGTCACCGGTGCCGGGCGCGATCGGGTAGCGGTGCTCGTAGTAGCGCAGCTCGCCGTCCTCGACGGTCAGCGCCGACACGTCGTCGTCCGACCCCAGCACCGGGATCAGGATCGGGCCGCGCTCCCAGTCGACGTCGAACCAGCGCGCGTACTCCGACTCCGGCCCGTGCTCCAGCAGGTCCCACCAGGCCGGGTTCGCGTGCGGCACCGCCACCCCGGCGTGGTTGGGCACGATGTCGACGACGAGCCCGAGCCCGTGCGCACGCAGGGCGTCCTTGAGCTCGGCGAACGCTTCGGCACCGCCCAGCTCGGTGTTGACGTGCGAGTGGTCGGCGACGTCGTACCCGTGTTGCGAGCCGGGCGTCGACTGCAGCAGCGGAGCCGAGTACAGCTGGGTGACGCCCAGGTCACGCAGGTAGTCGCTCAGCCCGGCGGCGGACCGCAGGTCGAACGCCGGCTGCACCTGCACGCGGTAGGTGCCTCGGATTGCGCCCATGTCACACGTCCCTCTGCAGCACGAGGAGCGAGCGCGCCTCGACCGGAATCTGACCGCCGGCCTCGGCGACCCGTCCCGCCCGTTCGGCCGGCGAAGCGGTGTCGACCGCGACCTTCCACTTGGTGGCGTACTCACTCGGCGGCATCGTGAAGTCGATCGGTTCGTAGTGTGCGTTGAAGGCCAGGATGAACGAGTCGTCGGTGATCAGATCGCCCTGCGGCCCCAGCTCGCGAATGCCGTTCCCGTTGAGGAACAGCATGATCGCGCGGCCGAAGTCGCTCTCCCAGTCGTCCTCGCTCATCTCCCGCCCGTCCGGCGTGAACCACTCGACGTCGCTGAGCGGGGTGCCCGCGCCGCGTCGCACCGGACGGCCGTCGAAGAACCGGCGACGGCGGAACACCGGGTGCTCGGCACGCAGCTGCGAGACCTGCCGGACGAAGTCGACCAGCTGGTCGTCGGAGCTGCGCCAGTCGACCCAGGAGATGTCGCTGTCCTGGCAGTACGCGTTGTTGTTGCCCTGCTGGGTGCGGCCGAGCTCGTCGCCGTGCCCGATCATCGGCACGCCCTGCGAGAGCAGCATCGTGGCGAGGAAGTTGCGCCGCTGACGCGCACGCAGCTCCAGCACCTCGGGGTCGTCGGTGGGGCCCTCGACCCCGCAGTTCCACGACCGGTTGTGGCTCTCGCCGTCGTTGTTGTTCTCGCCGTTGGCCTCGTTGTGCTTCTCGTTGTAGGAGACGAGGTCGTTGAGCGTGAAGCCGTCGTGGCAGGTCACGAAGTTGATGCTGGCCACCGGGCGGCGCCCGTCGTGCTGGTAGAGGTCGGCCGAGCCGGAGATGCGTGACGCGAACTCGCCGAGCGTGCCCGGCTCGCCGCGCCAGAAGTCACGCACCGTGTCCCGGTAGCGGCCGTTCCACTCGGTCCACAGCGGCGGGAAGTTGCCGACCTGGTACCCACCGGGCCCGACGTCCCAGGGCTCGGCGATCAGCTTCACCTGGCTGACGATCGGGTCCTGCTGGATGACCTCGAAGAACGTCGAGAGGCGGTCGACGTCGTAGAACTCGCGGGCCAGCGTCGCCGCGAGGTCGAACCGGAACCCGTCGACGTGCATCTCGGTGATCCAGTACCGCAGCGAGTCCATGATCAGCTGCAGTGAATGGGGCTGCCGGACGTTCAGGCTGTTCCCGGTGCCGGTGTAGTCCATGTAGTACTCCGGCTGGTCGTCGACCAGGCGGTAGTACGTGCGGTTGTCGATGCCGCGGAAGCCGAGCGTCGGCCCGAGGTGGTTGCCCTCGGCGGTGTGGTTGTAGACGACGTCCAGGATCACCTCGATGTCGGCGGCGTGCAGCGCCTTGACCATCGCCCGGAACTCCTGCACCTGCTGCCCGCGGGTGCCGGTGCTGCTGTAGCCGGAGTACGGCGCCAGGAAGCCGATCGTGTTGTAACCCCAGTAGTTACGCAGGCCCTTCTCGACCAGGTAGTGGTCGTGCACGAAGTGGTGCACGGGCATCAGCTCGAGCGCGGTGACGCCGAGCTTGGAGAGGTGCTCGACGACCGACGGGTGCCCGATGCCGGCGTACGTGCCGCGCAGCGCCTTGGGCACGCCCGGGTGCTTCATCGTCAGCCCGCGGACGTGCGTCTCGTAGATGACCGTCTCGTGGTACTGGTGGCGCGGCGAGCGGTCCTCGGCCCAGTCGAAGTACGGGTTCGCGACGACGCACTTCGGCAGGTGCTTCGCGGAGTCGCCGTCGGACCGCTCGTGCGGGGCGTCGAACTTGTAGCCGAAGAGCGAGTCGTCCCAGTCGACGTCGCCGTCGATCGCTTTCGCGTACGGGTCGAGCAGCAGCTTGTTGGGGTTGCAGCGCACGCCGGCCTGGGGGTCGTGCGGCCCGTGCACCCGGAAGCCGTACCGCTGCCCCGGCTGCACGCCGGCGAGGTACCCGTGCCAGACGAAGCCGTCCACCTCGGGTAGCGCGTACCGCTCCTCGGCGCCGCTGTCGTCGAACAGGCAGACCTCGACTTTGGTCGCGGCTTCGGAGAACAGCGCGAAATTCGTGCCGACGCCGTCGTAGGTCGCACCCAGCGGATAACTGGTGCCGGCCCACACCTGCATCGTGCCTCCTCGTGATCGATCCAGCGACGCTCGCCACAGGCCGCGAACCTGTCCTGCCCCGGTTCGGCCCGGTGCAATCCTCCGCCCCGCGTGCCGATTGGCGTTCACTGGGTAGCACGTGCCTGTGAACGCTCTGGTCGTCGTCCTGGTCCTGCTGCTCGGCGTCGTTCTCCTCAGCCCGTTCGCGGACCGGTTCGGGGTGCCCGCCCCGGTCGCGCTCACGCTGATGGGCGCGGTACTGGCGTTGGTGCCGGAGACGCCGCGCGAACTCATCGAACCGGATCTCGTGCTGCCGCTGTTCCTCCCGCCGCTGCTGTTCGCGGCCGCGCAGCGCAGCTCCCGGCGTGACTTCACCCGCAACTGGAAGGTGCTGCTCGCGCTCGCGGTGGGCCTGGTCGCGGTCACCACCGCGGTCGTGGCCCTGATCGCCCAGTGGGTGGACCCCAGCCTGACACTCGGGGCCGCGGTCGCGCTCGGCGCGATCGTCTCGCCGCCCGACCCCGTCGCGGCCACCTCGCTGGCCGGCCGGCTCGGGTTGCCCAAGCGGCTGGTCGCGGTGCTGGAGGGCGAAGGCCTGATCAACGACGCGCTGGCGCTGGTGATCTACACGACCGCGGTGTCGGCCGCGCTCACCGACGCGTTCTCGCTCGCCGACGCGGCCGGGACGCTCGCCGTGTCGGTGCTGGTCGCGCCGCTGGTCGGGATCGCCGTCGGCTGGATCGGCCGGACGCTGATCAGCCGCCTGTCCGACCCGCGCGCCGAGGTGGGCCTGTCGCTGCTGCTGCCGTACGCGGCCTACCTGGGCATCGAGGAGCTGCACGGGTCGGGCGTGCTGGCGGTCGTGGTCGCCGGGCTGATCCTCGGCCAGGGTGGCAGCGACGCCTACACCGGCGCGGGGTTCCTGGCCGGTGGCACGGTCTGGCGGGTGCTCGACTGGCTCATCGGCGGGTTCGCGTTCGGGCTGGTGGGCTACGCGCTGGTCAAGGTCGTGCTCGACCCGGGTGTGCCCACCTACGGGGCCGGTGTCGCCGCCGCGGTGTGCGCCGCGGCGATCGCGACCAGAGCGCTGTTCGTGCTGCCGCTCGGCTGGGTGGCCGGGCGCCGGATGCGCAGGACCAGCGACGGCCACGGGTGGCGTGAGTCGGTCGTCGTGTCCTGGGCCGGCATGCGCGGCGTGGTGACGCTCGCCACCGCGCTGGCGCTGCCGATGGACTTCCCCGGGCGGCCGGTCGTGCTGTTCGCTTCGATCGCGGTCGTCGTCGTGACGCTGGTCGGGCAGGGGCTGACGCTGCCCTGGATGGTGCGTGCGCTCGGCGTCCGCTCGGCCGAGGAGGAGCTCGACGAGGTGGGCCAGGCCCGCTCGGTGGCCGCGGGGGCGGCCATGGCCCGGCTGGAGGAACTGCACGCCGACGGCCGGGTCGACGACGGGGTGGTGGACCTGATCCGGCGCCGCTACGCCCGGATCGTGCCGGACCTGCGCGAGGACCTGCCGGAGGACGTGCGTCAGCGGATGATGGACGCCGGCCGGGTCGCGGGCAAGCTGCGTGAGGCCGAGCAGGCGGCCGTGCTGGGCCTGCGCAGCAACGGCGAGGTGAGCGCCGAAGCCGCCGACCGCGTCCTCCGCGAGATCGCCGCCAGGAACCTCCGAGATTCCTGGGCCGCGCACTGAGCAACCGTTCTGCCCCTCGCCTGCGCTTCGGAGGCGACCGGAGCGGCCCGAACTACCCGGTGCAGGCAACCGCCGACCTACCGGGAGATCCGATGACCGACAACCTGTTCGCCGCCGCCTCCGTCGGCACGCACTCGCTCGCCGCCGTCGCCGACGCGCCGGTGGTGCGGGACCGACGCCGCCGGGGTCAGCACGTCGAGCTGGTCGGCACGATCAGCGGGTTCGACCTCCTCGAGAGCACCGTGACGATCCGCGACGTACAGGACGGCCGCCGTCGCCACGCCGAGTTGACCGTCGCGCTCGTCGCCGGAGCCACGATCACCGTCGACGGACAGCGCCGGGCGCTCTCCACGCTGCCCTCCGGTGCGAAGGCGATCGTCACCGGCACGCTCGACGGCACGCTCGTCACCTCCCGCGAGTTCCACGCGCTCACGTTGAAAGGCTGATCGACGCGGGCGGTTTGCCCCCGGGAGGACTCGGGCACCTCGTCGGAGCACATCGCGCCGAGGAGAAGGAGACGACGGCCATGCCGACTGCGTCCGGTGCCCCTGTAGTCGTGGTGACCGGTGCGAGCGCGGGTGTCGGCCGCGCCACCGCGCTGGCCTTCGCCCGACGGGGAGCGGCCGTCGGACTGCTCGCCCGCGGCCAGGCCGGCCTGGAGGCCGCCTGCCGCCAGGCCCTCGACCACGGCGCCGCGGCCGCGCTCGCCGTCCAGACCGACGTCTCCGACGCGGACGCGGTCGAGGCCGCCGCCACCCGCGTCGAGGCCGAGCTCGGCCCGATCGACGTCTGGGTGAACAACGCGATGGCCAGCGTGTTCGCCTACACCTGGGACGTCACGCCGTCCGAGTTCAAGCGGGTCACCGAGGTCACCTACCTCGGGGTCGTCAACGGCACGCTGGCCGCGCTCAAGCGGATGCGAGCCCGCGGTTCCGGCACGATCGTCCAGGTGGGGTCGTCGTTGGCCTACCGCTCGATCCCCCTGCAGGCGCCGTACTGCGCCTCCAAGCACGCGGTGGCCGGTTTCACCGAGTCGCTGCGGGTGGAGTTGCTCGCGGAGAAGAGCGACGTGCGCATCAGCCAGGTCAACCTCCCGGCGATGAACACCCCCCAGTTCGGCTGGGTGCGCACGCGCCTGCCCCGCCACCCCCAGCCGGTTCCCCCGATCTACCAGCCGGAGGTCGGTGCGGAGGCGATCGTGCGTGCCGCCGGGACCGGTCAGCGGATGCTCGACGTCGGCCTGATCACCGTCGCGACCCGCTGGGGCCAGAAGTTCATTCCGCGCCTGCTCGACCACTACCTGGCCCGCAACGGCGTCGCCAGCCAGCAGACCCCCGACGAGATCGACGCCACGGCCTGGAAGGACAACCTCAGCCGCCCGCTGGACGACGTCCAGGACCGGGGCGCGCACGGTGTGTTCGACGAGAAGGCCAAGTCGCACAGCTGGCAGGCTTGGGCCGCCGGGCGCAAGCCCCTGGTGCTCGCGGCCGGCGGCGCGGTGATCGCCGCGACCGCCGTCCTGGTGAAGGGACGCCGATGACCACCCCCACCGAGACCGTCGACGCCGTCGTCGTCGGCGGCGGACACAACGGGCTGGTAGCCGCCAATCTGCTCGCCGACGCGGGCTGGCACGTGCTGGTGCTGGAGGCGGCGGCCGAGCCCGGCGGCGCCGTCCGCTCCGACGAGATCAGCCCCGGTTACGTCGCCGACCTGTGCAGCGCGTTCTACCCGCTGGGCGGCGCCTCGCCGGTGCTGGCCGGACTCGACCTCGAGCAGCACGGCCTGCGCTGGCGGCACGCGCCGCACGTGCTGGCCCACGTGCTGCCCGACGACCGGGCCGCCGTGCTCTCCCGCGACCTGGACGAGACCGCGGCCTCGGTCGACGCGTTCGCCCCCGGCGACGGGGACGCCTGGCGCCGCGAGGCCGAGCGGTTCCGCGGGGTCGCCGACCAGCTCATCAACGCGCTGTTCCAGCCGTTCCCGCCGGTGCGTGCCGCCACCGGGCTGCTGCGCACGCTCGGCGTCGCCGAGGCGCTGCGGTTCGCCCGCTTCGCCGTCCAGCCGGTCAAGCAGTACACCGCCGAGACGTTCTCCGGCGAGGGCGCGAAGGTGCTGCTGGCCGGCAACGCGCTCCACACCGACCTGCAGCCGGAGAGCGCCGCGAGCTCGGTGTTCGGCTGGCTGCTCGCGATGCTCGGGCAGTTCCAGGGCTTCCCGGTGCCCGAGGGCGGCGCGAGTGCGCTCACCGGTGCGCTGGTGTCCCGGCTCACCGCCGCCGGCGGGCAGCTGCGCTGCTCCGAGCCGGTCGAGAAGGTGCTGGTGGCCCGCGGTCAGGCCGTGGGCGTGCGGACGGCGTCGGGTGCGCTGATCCAGGCCCGGAAAGCCGTGCTGGCCGACACCGCGGCACTCCACCTGTACCGCCAGCTGGTGGGGGACCGGCACCTGCCGCCGCGGATGGTCGACGACCTCAACCGGTTCGCCTGGGACAACGCGATCATCAAGATCGACTGGGCGCTCTCCGACCGCATCCCGTGGACCGCGGAGGCCGCCCGCCGGGCCGGCACCGTGCACCTGGGCGTCGACCTCGACGGGCTCACCCAGTACGGAGCCGACCTGGCGCGCCGCAGGATCCCGGAGCACCCGTTCGTGCTCGCCGGCCAGATGGCGGTGGCCGACCCGTCCCGCGCGCCGGGCAACGGCGACTCGGTCTGGGCGTATACGCACGTGCCCCACGGCCGGGAGTGGAAGCCGGGCGAGACCGAGCGCCACGCCGACAAGGTCCAGGCCCTGTTCGAGAAGCACGCGCCCGGTTTCGCCGACCGCATCGTCGCGCGCCGGGTGCTCAGCACGGCCGAGGTCACGCACGGGAACCCGTCGCTGCCCGAGGGTGTCGCGAACCTGGGTACCGCGGCGATCCACCAGCAGCTGTTCTTCCGGCCGGTGCCGGGGCTCGGCCGGGCCGACACCCCGATCGACCGGCTCTACCTGGCCAGCGCGTCGGCCCACCCCGGCGGGGGAGTGCACGGCGGGCCCGGCAGCAACGCCGCGCGAGCCGCGCTGAAGCGCGACTCGCTCGGTGGTCCGGCCTACGCGTCGCTGATCCGGGCAGCCAACCGGGCGGTCTACCGCTGACCGAGGGACCCGCCGGCCGCGTAACGGTTGTCGTTCAGCGCCCGGGCCGCGAGCCGCTTGAGCGACTCGCGGTTGCGGGCGTTGAGCACCGGCGCGATCAGCGGCTCGGGCAGCAGTTTGCCGGGACCGTCGACGAACTCCTCGGAGATCGTCGCCATGGTCCCGGAGCCGTCCGGCTCCAACTGCACCCGCACGATGCCGGCGAACAGCGGCCAGACCTTCACTTTCAGGACGAGCAGCCGGTCCGGCTCGATCTCCAGCACCTCGGAGTTGTCCTTCACCATCGCCGGCCACCCGCCGACGCTGTGGTGGATCTTCGTCCCGACCGCCGGAAAGCCCTCGTCGACGTCCCGGATGTGGCTCGCGCCCACCACCCAGCTGGCGTAGGCCCAGCCGTCGGCGAGCACCGAGAAGACCCGGTCGGGGGTGGTCGGGATCAACAAGCGCACGCTCTGCACAGCTGCTCACTCCTCCAGCAGGCCCGCTCGCAGCTTGGCGAGCGTCGCGGCCAGCAGACGGGACACGTGCATCTGGGAGACGCCGATCTCCTGGGCGATCTGCGTCTGGGTCTGGTTGCCGAAGAACCGGAGCGCGAGCACGCGCCGTTCCCGCGGCGGGATCTTCGCCAGCAGCGGCTGCAGCGCCTGCCGGTACTCCACGGCGTCGATCGCGGTGTCCTCACCGCCGAGCGTGTCGCCGAGCGACGGCGCGTCCGCCTCGGCGCCGACCGGGGTGTCCAGCGACGTCGACTGGTAGGCGTTGGCGGCCTCCAGGCCCTCGAGCACCTCCTCGCGGGAGAGGTTCAGGTGCGCGGCCAGCTCGCTGGCGGTCGGGGCCCGTCCGTTGTGCTGCGACAACTCGCCGACCGCCGCGTTGATCGCCAGGTGCAGTTCCTTCAGCCGGCGCGGGACGCGCACCGACCAGCCCTGGTCGCGGAAGTGGCGGCGGACCTCGCCCATGATCGTCGGGATGCCGAACGACAGGAACTCCACGCCCCGGTGCGGGTCGAAGCGGTCGATCGCCTGGATCAGGCCCACCATCGCGACCTGGGTCAGGTCCTCGAGCCGCTCACCGCGGTTCGCGAACCGCCGCGCGATGTGCCGCGCCAGCGGGAGGTGGGCGGTGACCAGCTTCTCCCGCACCGCGACCCGCTCCGGGTCGTCCCGGTCGAGTTCGAGGTACCGCTCGAACAGCGGCGCGACCGTGGCGTAGTCGTCGTAGTCCAGGCGCCGGCCGTTGCCCTGGTCGGTGAGGTGAGCGGTCAGCTTCGACGAGCTGTAGCCGTCGGAGGAGTCCCGCCGGGGCTTCGGACGCTCGGCCTCGGGCTCACCCCAGAGGTCGGGGCCGCGCTGCACCCCGAGGTCCGCTTCCGGGCGTAGGCCGGGGTCGCGGACGTCGACGCCCCCCGCGCCGTCGTTCACGAGCGTGTTCCTTCCGGGTGCACCTTCATCAGCAGGGAGGTGCGCAGCTCGAACCCGTCGTCGACGGCCTGGGTCTCGGTCGCGATGTGGTCGGTGAGGCTGCTCAGCAGCAGGATGCCCAACTCGTCCTCGGCCGGGGACGGCTGTGGAGCCCAAGCCGCGACCACCACCTCGACGGCGTCGGGGTGCTGGATGAACCGGCAGTGCAGCGGCTCACCGGATCCGGCGGCACGCACCAGCGCGGTGCAGGCCTCGTCGACGGCGAGCCGGAGATCCGCGACGAGATCCAGGTCGGCGTCGGCGCGCAGCGCGATCGACGTCGCGATCGCACGCAGCACCGGGAGTTGCTCGGCCGTCGCCGGGCAGATGACCTCGACGGCGTTGTCGGCGGCATCCGGGTCACGCGCGGAGCGGGTAAGCGTCGTCGGTGCCGGGTGGATCTGGGCGGAGTGTGCGTGGCGCAGGGTCGCTGGCACCGAATACCCCCTCATTCCAGCGCCGGCCGGGGTGCGGAGCCCGGCCGGCGCCGACGGATGGATCGTCAGATCACGGGCGGGGTCGCCGGGCGGCCCTCGTCGTGGGCCCGCTGGGCTTCTTCCCTGGTCAGGTTGGTCGTGCCCGGGACGCCGTGCGCGATCGCGCTCGGGTCCTCCTCGGTACGCGGGGTCGTCGGGGTGAAGTGGTCGGTCGCGAGGTCGCCCTTCTGCGGCGGCGCGTCCTTCTCGCCACGCCAGGCGCCGGTCGCGCCCCCGCGCTCCTCGATGAACGACTTGAAGCGCTCCAGGTCGCCCTTCACCCGGTGCGAGACCACGCCGAGCGCGTCGCCGGCCTTCTCGACCGCGCCCTCGGGCTGGAAGTCCAGCTGCAGCATGATGCGTGTGTTCTCGTCGTCGAGCCGGTGGAACGTGACCACACCGGCCTGCTTCTCACCGCTGGTGCTCTTCCACGCCACCCGCTCGTCGGGGCGCTGCTCGGTGATCTCGGCGTCGAACTCGCGCTTGACGCCGGCGATGTTCGTGCGCCAGTGGGTGTGCAGGTCGTCGGTCTGCTGAATGCTCTCGACGCCCTCCATGAACTGGGGGAACGTCTCGAACTGCGTCCACTGGTCGTAGGCCGTGCGGACCGGCACGTGGACGTCGATCGACCGCTCGATGGTGCTCACGTCGTTTTCCTCCTCACGGGGGCGGTGGCCCGAATACGGACCGGCCACCCGGGTCGGTGAAAAATTGCCGACGGGTGTCCCGTCGTGAAAGGCCCGCTGCTGGACCCGGGGGATACGAGCCCCGCTCGGGGCCCGCTCCGCGGACTCCGGGCGTCGTCGCGCCCGGTCGCTCGTCTCCGCCCCGCTGCCGACCAGCGATAACGCTGTGTAGGCGGCTGGCGGGGCCACAGCACCCATACCCGGGTCTGCTGACCTCACACACCTGATTCCGGGCGATTCGTGACGCGTTTCCCGCACCGGCGGTGAGGTTGCGGTGTGAGCGGAGCGCTTTACGGTGAGTGGAGTACGTCTTCGCGGCGACGGCCACGCGACCCCGGGTTGGTTTGCTGCGATTTGGCTTCGCTGGGCTTAGCGTGGGAACAGGAGCGGGTTCCCCTGTCTCGTCCGCTCCGGAAGGGCAGTTGCTTTATGAGGATCGCCATGGTGTCAGCGCCGGTCGACCTGCCCACCACGCGCGGGCGGGAGGTGGCCGGCCACGTCAGGGCGCTGGCCGCCGCGCTCGCCGACGCCGGGCACGACGTGGACGTCCACACCAGGCGCGCCGACACGGCCACTCCGAGCGAGTCCGGGACGACGGCCGGCGTGACGATCCGCCAGGTCGACGCGGGCCCCCCGCAGCCGCTCCCCGAATCCGAACTGGCCGCCTGGATAAGCGATTTCGGGCGTGCGCTCGCCGAGCAGTGGCGCGCCGACCCGCCGGACGTCGTGCACGCCTACTCGTGGACGTCCGGGCTCGCCGCGGCCGCCGCCCGTCAGCAACTCCGGGAGTCCGCGCTGGTCGGAGGCGGTGCCAGCCAGCCGCCGGTGCCGTTCGTGCTGACGCTCGCCGGCTTCGGCGCCGAACTGCGCCGCACCCGCGAGGGCGCACCGGCCGGCCGGACCGACGCCGCGCTCGCCAACCGCATCCGGCTCGAGGTGGCGCTGGCCCGGTCGGTCGACGCGGTGGTGGCCGGCAGCGACGACGAGGTCGAGGAACTCGCCCGGATGGGAGTGCCGCGTGAACGCATCACGATGGTTCCCGCCGGCATCGACGTCGACCGGTTCGCGCCCGGCCCCGCGCTCGACGCCTCCGACGAGGCACGCCTGGTCGCGCTCGGTGACCTGACCCCGTCGGGTGGGTTCGAGACGGTCATCGCCGCGCTCCGCGGCCTGCCCGGCGTCGAGCTGCTGATCTTCGGTGCCACCGCCGACGAACAGCAGGGCGACGACGAGCTGGCCCGCCTGCGCCAGGGCGCGGCCCAGCTCGGCGTGGCCGACCGGGTCTCGTTCGCCGACCCGGATCTCGACCGCACCGATCCCGGCTATCGGCCGGCGATGCTCCGTTCGGCCGACGCCGTCGTCTGTGTGCCCTGGCACGGCCCGGCCGGCGCCGGCCGGGTGCTCGAGGCGATGGCCTGCGGGATCCCGGTGGTGGTGACGGCGGTCGGCGCGGTCTCCGACGTGGTCGTGGACGGGGTTTCCGGTGTGCTGGTGGCGCCGCGCCGTCCCGATCACCTCGCGTCGGCGATCCGGGCGCTGCTCGGCGACCCGGTGCGCCGGCTCGGGTTCGGGGTCGCGGGCGCCGACCGCGCGCGGTCGCGCTATGAGTGGTCGCGGGTGGCCACCAGCGTCGAACGGGTGTACCGGCGCCTGCTGCCGACCCCGATCGTCGACGAGGAAGTCGTGCTCGAAAACGAACTACCAGGCGTCTAGCGGATCCGAGACGGTGGTGAACGCGGCCGCGAGACCGGTGATCTCCAGCGGCCGCATCACGCTCGGGCCATCCGCCACCAGGCGGAGCTCCACCTGATCGGTCGCGCAGCGGCGGGCCACCGCGATCAGCGCGGTGAGCCCGCTGGAGCCGAGGAAGCGCACCGGCCGCAGATCGACGAGCAGCCGGTTGCAGCCGCGGTCGAGTTCGTCGTCGACCACGGACATCAGGGTGGGCGCGGTGAGCATGTCGAGCTCGCCGTCGACCTTCACGGTGGTCAGGCCGGTCGCCTCACGCTGCGTAGCCACCGTCAGGGTTTCTTGAACGGGAGAACCCGCACTTTCGGCGACGGTCCGGACTTCCACGCCGCTCGCTGCTGTGGGGTGTTCGGCCTTCGATGGCGTCATGGGTCACTCCCTCGCTGAACGCCGCACCGGGGCGCGCGCCGAGGGCGCACGGCCTGAAGTGGCTGGCTGCTCACCCTCTCCCATCCGGTCAAGAGTACGTGTGACGTGGCCGGGACAACAGGGTGGACCGGACAAGAGGGAAGTTCCACCCCGCCCGGGCGTATTGGAAACGGTTACTCGGGGTATGGGAGGCGTACCGACTCCAGGGGGTGAACCGGATGACCGCAGTGCCCGCCGGCTCGAGCGCAGCGCGTGGCCGGCAAGCGAACTCGCCCCGTGAGATCCCGCTGCGTGGCTGGAAAGACGTCCTCGTCCGCACGGTCCGGGAGTTCAAGGACGATCAGATCTCGACCGCCGCGGCCGCCGCGGCGTTCTACGCGTGGCTGGCGCTCATCCCGGCCGCGATCGGTGCGATCACGATGTACGGCCTGGTCGCCAGCCCGGACGTGATCGCCGGCCAGATCGACGAACTGACCGCGAGCCTGTCGTCGGACGTGAAATCGGTGATCACCGACCCGATCACGGCCGCCACCAACGCCAGCGGCAAGGGCCTGTCGATCGGCCTGATCATCTCGCTCGGCGCGGTGCTGTGGAGCGCGTCCGGTGGCATGAACGGCATGATCCAGGCCGTCAACACCGCGTACGACGAGGTGGACGAACGCAATTTCCTCAAGAAGCGCGGGCTGGCGATCCTGATGACGCTCGGCGCGATCGTCGCGTTCGTCGTCGCGATCCTGCTGGTCGCGGTGGTGCCGCCGGTGCTCGACGCGTTGAATCTCGGTTCGTTCGCCAACGGGGTTGTCAGGGTCGGTCGCTGGGTACTGCTCGCGGTGCTGATGATGTTCGGGCTCAGCCTGCTGTACCGCTTCGCGCCCGACCGGAGCAACGCGCGCTTCCGGTGGATCTCCTGGGGTGCCGTGGTCGCCACCGTGCTCTGGCTGATCGCGTCGGCGGGGTTCTCGTTCTACGTCAACAACTTCGGTAGCTACAACAAGACGTACGGCGCGCTGGCCGGCGTCATCGTCCTCAATCTCTGGCTCTACATCTCGTGCATGGCGATCCTGTTCGGCGCCGAACTGAACGCCGAACTCGAGGCTCAGACGGAGCGCGACAGCACCACCGGGCCGGCCGAGCCCCTCGGGCACCGCGGCGCCCAGAAGGCCGACGAGGTGGGGCCCAGCACGTCCGGTTCGCTCACCTAGGGAGGAACGTTCACATGGCCACCCAGACGGAACACAGAGTTCAGCCCGTCGATCCGCCCTCGCCGGGGCGGTTCGACACCGCTTCGGCGTCCACCGCCGAACTCGTCACCCGGATGGCCGACCAGGTCTCGACGCTCGTGCGTGACGAGTTGAAGCTCGCGCAGCTGGAGCTCACCCAGAAGGGCAAGAAGGCCGGGCTCGGCGCCGGGATGTTCGGCGGGGCCGGGGTCGTGGCGCTCTACGGTGTCGGCGCGCTGGTCACCGCGGCGATCGCGGGGCTCGCTCTCGTCCTGCCGGTGTGGGCGTCCGCGCTCGTCGTCGCGGTGGTGCTGTTCGCCGTGGCCGGGGTGCTCGCCCTGACCGGCAAGAAGGAGTTCCAGCAGGCGACGCCGCCGGTTCCGGCCGAGGCGGTCGACGGCGTGAAGCGTGACATCGAGACCGTGAAGGAGCGTGCGCACCGATGACGGCGGACAAGACCGAGGCGAAGGACCCAGATCAGCTCCGCGCCGAGATCGCCGAGATAAGAGCCGACCTCGGCGACACGGTCGAAGCGCTCGCCGCGAAGGCCGACGTGAAGGCGCAGGCCCAGGCGAAGGTCCGCGAGACGGTGGAGACCACGAAGGTCCAGCTGGACTCGCTCAAGACCCGGGCCGCCGAGCGCACCGAGGTGAGCCGGGTGAAGGCGCAGGCCTCGGCCGAGCGCGGCAAGGAGGCGCTCTCGCGGTACGCGCCGTGGCCGCAGGTCGCGGCGGGTGCGGCGGCCGCCCTGGTGGCGCTGGTGATCGGCGGACGGAAGCTGCGGGCCCGGCGGGCCACGCCGGTCCGGCGGAGGTTCGGCCGATGAGCAAGGCGTCGAAGGTCGTCTACCGTCCGATCGGTCTGGCGTCCGGTATGGCCGGTGGTCTCATCGCCGGGGTCATCTTCAAGCAGGTGTGGAAGAAGGTGTCCGGCCGGGACGACGCGCCGGGCGCGACCCAGAGTGAATACGGGTGGGGCGAGGTGTTGCTCGCGTCCGCCATCCAGGGAGCGATCTACGCCGTGGTCAAGGCGACGATCGACCGGGCGGGCGCGCAGGCGTGGGCCCGCTCCACCGGCGAATGGCCCGGTGACTGACCGGTAATCCATAATGGAGCCGTGCGCCCCGATCGGGCGTACGGCTCCTTGTGCTTTCTCCATCGGTTCAGCACGCCGGTCGGGGATTGATCTCCCGCGACCCGGGTAGCTGCCAACCGTCCTCGCCCCCCGAGGGCGCTTCGATCAGGAGAGTGCACCATGACGCAGGCTGCGGCAGTCGCCCAGCGAGGAACGTTCGGCGCCTGGGCCTGGTCCCGGGCCACCCGGGCCGCGGTCGCGTCGGCGGCGTGGATGCGCGCCGAGCGCCACGCGTTCCTGTCCCGGCCCGCCGCCGGAGCGTTCCACGGTGAACAGCCCCCAGGCGGCGGTTACCTGACCCAGATGCGCTCCACCTGGGGCCGTCCCTGACCGGTTCGCGGCCGTAACCGGCCCGCGCGCAGGTTTTTCTCCGGCGTCAGCGGACATGCCATCGAGGTGAGTACTCATGAGCAGCCGGCACCGGCCTACCGCGGCGTGGAACACGAGAACGACCCGGGTGAGGGCACGGCGATCGCCCAGGAGGCACCGGCCGAGTCGGGCACGCTCTCCAGCGCCTCCGACGAACGCGTCGCGCACGGCGTCTCCACCGGGGAGCCCCGGGAGGTGCCGGGGAATTCGTCCGGCGACGAAGGTTTCCCGAGTGGATCGACGGAGACCCCACCGGCGGACGACGGGGTCCGGACCGGGGGCGCCGGGGTCTCGGGGCGGCAGCCGGGCCAGGCGGACCTCGAGAACCCCGGGGGCACCGGGCTGACCACGACCGACACCGAGGGGGCCTGACCAGTGATGACCGACGTACGTGCGGCCGCGTCCAGGGTGGCGGAGCGTTATTCGCGGACGGCGCCGGACGATCGGCCGTTACGGGGTTACCTGACGCTGATCGGGGCTTACGGGGGCACGGTGGCCGGCCTCACCGGTCTGGCCGTCGCGCTCGGGCGCAAAGCTCCGCGCACGGTGTCGGCCGGCGACGTGGCGCTGCTGACCGCCGCGACGTACAAACTCAGCCGCATCCTCACCAAGGACGCGATCGCCAGCCCGTTGCGGGCGCCGTTCACCCGGTTCGTGGAGCCCGCGGGGGAGGGCGAGGTCAACGAGGAGCCCGCCCATCACGACCCGCTGCGGCACGCGGCCGGTGAGCTCGCCAACTGCCCGTTCTGCACGTCGATGTGGATCGCCACGGCGTTCGCGGCCGGCCTGGTGTTCGCACCGGGCTTCACCCGGGTGGCGGCGACCGCGCTCACCGCGGTGGCCGGCTCCGACCTCCTCCACTTCGCCTACACCGCGGTCCGGGAGAAGGTCGACTAGGCCCTGTCCTGCGAGTCCATGCTCGGCTGCGGCTCCGCTCAGCCGCCGCCAGGCCGCGTTGTCGGCCTTTCCCGATACAACAGCGGTATCGGGAAAGGCCTCCGCCTTGCCTGACGACGCCTGAGCGGTGCCTCGCTGCGAGCGAGACTCACAGGACAGGGCCTAAAGCGCTCGGAGGTAGCCGCTGAAGCCCTCGGGGGCGCGGGCGTGGCGGCGGGCGCTGGTGAACACGCGCACTTCGGTGCTGCGTGCCACCCGCAGTCCGGCCTCCAGTGCGCTGCGTACCAGCGCGTGGTCCTCGGCCACCGGCACCGGCCGGAAACCACCGGCCCGCCGGTAGGCCGCACCGCTGAGCCCGAGGTTCGCGCCGTGCACGTGGGTGTGCAGGTTCTCGCGGTACGCGGCCCGGAACGCGTCCGCGGTCGCCTCCGGCCAGTCGCCCCAGTCGTCGACGAGCACGATCCCGGTGACGACGTCGGCGCCGGCCCGGGCCAACCGCAACTGCTGGGCGAACCAGTCCGGTGTCACCCGGGTGTCGGCGTCGGTGCAGGCCAGCCAGGTGTCGTCGGCCACCACCGCGGCGGCGCCGGCGGCACGGGCCCGGCCGACGTTGCGTGCGTCCACGCTCAGCGTGTCCACCCCGGACTCGGCCGCCACGGCGGCGGTGGCGTCGGTGCAGGCGTCCAGCACCACCAGGACGTCGACCGGGAGCGGTGCGTGCCGGGTGGCCTCGCGCAGCGCGTCGAGACAGGCGGGCAGCAGTTCCTCCTCGTCGTGGGCTGGCACCACGACGGCGATCCGTCTCAGCACAGGCCTTCGCGGGCGGCGACCGACCGCGCCGCCGGCGGCACCCGCGCATACACCTCGAGGCGGAAGTCGGCCTCCTCGTGCACGACGGTCCGCGCCAGCTCCGGACGTCCGGAGAACGCGGCGTGCACCGTGTCGCCGTCGATCGGGTAGTCGGCCACCGGGTGGAGCCAGTGCACCAGCACCAGGTCGCCGCCGGGTTCGAGGCCGGCGATCGTGGCGTCGACCAGCCGCTCCAGCGCGGCCCGGTCGAGGTAGTAGCCGACCTCGGACAGCACGATCAGGTCGAACGTCTCGTCGGGCCACTCGTCGGGCAGGCGGCGGACCTCGACCCTGGCTCCGGGCGCGTTGGCGCGTGCCCGGGTGACCGCCGCTTCGGCGACGTCGGTGCTGAGCAGGGTGTCGCAGCGGTCGGCGAGCGCGGCCGTGAGCACGCCGATCGAGCAGCCCGGCTCGAACCCGGAGCGGTACCGGCGCCGGGGGAGGGCAGCCAGCGTCACCGCGTACTTGCGCTCCTCGTACCAGCGGGAACGGAAGCCCCACGGGTCGTCGTCGGCGGCGTACATCCGGTCGAAGTACTCGGTGGGCAGCGTGGTCACAGGAGAAAACCCTCTTCCGGACGGTCGAAGCGCGCGAGGACGTGCGGCGGGAGGATCGGCGCGTCACCCGGGGCCGGGCCGAGCGGACGCACCTGGGTGACGAACGCGGCGAGCGCGTGCCGTTTCGCGGCGCGTTCGGCGTCGGTGAGCGGGAGACGGCGGAACCGGTCCCAGGGCACCCGGGGGTCGTCGGGCCGGGCCCAGTGCCAGGTCCAGATCGGGTACTCGATCAGGTGCGCGCCGGTCTCCGCGCACGCCGCCGCGGCCGCGCGGCCGACCGCCTCGTGGTCGGGGTGCCCGTCGCCGCGCCAACTGGCCAGGCACCAGCGGCCGGCGGTGAGCAGGGTCGTGAGGGTGGCCGTGAGCGCGGCCTCGTCGACGCCGCCGTCGGGGTGGCCGAGCCGGTGGACGGTCGGTTCGGTCAGGCCCAGGCGCGCGAGCGCCTCGTCGGTCTCCACCCGTCGCAGCGCCGCGAGCTCCGCACGCGTGTACACGGTGCTCCCCGGGTGCGAGGCCTCCCCGTCGGTCACCGCCACGACGTCGACGCCGGGCGTGCCGGCCGCCGCCAGCCGGGCGAGGAGGCCACCGGCTCCGAGGACCTCGTCGTCGGGGTGCGGTGCCACCACCAGGGGCGCGGTCTCCGGCACGTCGAGCACCGGCCAGGCCGGCGACCAGGCCCGCCAGGACGCTTCGTCGGTGCCCGCGCCGTCGATCAGCGGGCTCACCAGCCGGCCCCGGCCAGCAGGACGTCGGCGCCGAGGTCGGCCAGGTCCCGTTCGGCGTGGCTCTGCCGCAGGTAGACGGTGAGATCGGCGGTGCGGCGCGCGTGCTCGGCGTCCTGGCCCAGCGGGCGCGCGCCGAGGGCACGGCCGACGTGGTCGAGCGTCGCGGTGGCGGCGGCCTCGACCGCGGCGCGGACCCGCCGGACCGGGCGGCGCAGCACCGCGGCGTCGAATTCGGTGTCGATTAGCGTGGCCACCTGGTCGAGCAGGGCCGACGCGCCGCCGAGCGCGGTGTCGACCGCACCCAGGTGCGCCAGCGCGTGCGGATCGGTCGGTGCGGCTGTCACCAGCCGTTCGGCCACGCCCACGGCGGCGCCGTACCAGCACGCGGCCACCCCGGCGCCGCCGGCCCAGAACCCGGGGCGGTTCACGTAGTCGCCGACCCCACCCACCGGCACGCCACGTGCCCGGGTGAAGCGGACCGTCCGGCTGTCGCTGGCCGCCATGCCCACCGCGGGCCACGTCCCGTCCAGCGGGGTCGCCGACGGCCCGGTGACGTCGACCGCGAACAGCCGCACCCCGTCGTCGGTGGCCGCGGTGACCAGGGCGCTGGTGCAGACCCCGGCGCCGGAACACCAGGGCCGGTCACCGGCCAGCCACCAGGTGCCCTCCTCCCGGACGGCGGTGACCGAGTCCGGCACCGCGGCCCAGACACCCCAGACCGCGTTACCGGGGTCGGGTCCGTCGAGCTCGGCGAGGATGGCCAGCGCGTCGGTGTGTCCCTCGGCCAGGCGTCCCAGAGCGGTGTCGGCGCGGGTCAGCTCGGCCAGCGCGGCGAACCGTTCCGCGGTGCGGCCCCGGCCGGGAAGGGGAAGGTCGAGTGCGCCGGCCCGGTGCGCGGCGAGGAGCTTGCTTGCGGTTGGCACCGCTGCTGTTTTCCCCGGCCCGAGCTGGTCTAACGTGTGACGCGCCTCAGGACGGCAGCCGGATGATGGCCCAGACGACCTTGCCGCCTTCGATCGGCAGGCACCCCCACCCGCTGGCGAACTCGTCGACGAGCAGCAGCCCGCGTCCTTTCAGCGCCCCGATCGGCGGGTAGCCGGGGCTCTTGCGCGGCGGGTTGGGGTTCCCGTCGCTGACCGTGAGGTGGAGCAGGTCGCGGCGGAGCACCACGCTCGCGACCAGATCGGTTCCGGCGTGCTGGACGGCGTTGCTGACCAGCTCGGACATGATGAGCTCGGCCGGGAGCACCAGATCGCTCAGCCCCCACTCGCGGCACGCTTCCGCCACCATCGCGCGGGCCCTGGGCATCGCCATCGTGCCGGGGCGCAGCTCCAGGCGTTCGCGCCGCACCGGCGGCGGGTGCCGGACGGCCTCAGCCAGCGCCTCGTCCAGCGACGCGTAGACCGGGATCTGCCAGAGCCGGGTGACCGGCTCCAGCCGGTCCCGGACGTCCGGCGGACTCGCGGTGAGCACCAGCGGAACCACCGGCCAGTCGGCGGCGCGCCGGCTGACGGCCCCGAAGACCGACAGCGTGGTGGTGGACGAGACGTGCGCGCGGGACAGGTCGACGATCACCGCTTCCGGGCATTCGACCAGGCACTTCAGCAGCGCGCCGCGAACCTGGTGGACGGCGCCGAGGCGCAGGTCACCGACCAACTGCAGCACCGTGACGGGCTGGGTTCGGTCGATCTGACAGCTGAGCATCCAGCCCTCGCAAGTTCGCCGCGCGGACGCGCGACCGATTCTCGGTCGGGGCGTTGGATACCCCGAAGGACGCGAAGAATTCGTCCGGTAATCATGCTACGGCGCCGCGAGACCACCTGTTCGTGTCACCGGGCATTCAGGCGGGTATCTCCGCCGGACAACGGGGTAAGGGGGGACCATGAGTGGAGATCCGGACGCGCTGATCGTCACGATGAAGAAGGTGGCCAGCACGTTGAAAGCGGCCGACCTCCCGTTCGCGCTGGCCGGAGGTTTCGCGGTCTACGCCAGAGGCGGGCCGGCGTCCACGCACGACGTCGACTTCCTGATCCGGCCGTCGGACGTCCAGTCGGCGCTGGGTGCCTGCGTCGAGGCCGGACTGCGCTCCGAGCAGCCGCCGGAGGACTGGCTGGTCAAGGTGTACGACGGGGAGTGCCTGGTCGACCTGATCTTCCGGCCGTCGGAGCGCGAGGTCACGGCCGAGATGCTCGAGCGGGCCGAGGAGATGCCGGTCGCGGCGGTGCGGATGCCGGTGCTCTCGGCCACCGACCTGCTGCTGAACAAGTTGCTGGCGTTCACCGAGCACTACTGCGACCTCACGACGGTGCTGCCGCTCGGGCGGGCGCTGCGCGAGCAGATCGACTGGGACCTCGTCCACGACGCGACCGCGCACTCGCCCTACGCCGAGGCGTTCCTCCTCGCGGCCGAGCGGCTCGGGATCGCTCCGCCCGGCACCCTGCGCCTCGACGGCCTCGGCCACGACGCCGGCCCGGCCTCCACCGGGGCGGCGCGCTCCGAGTCCGACCCCGAACCGTCGTCCGATCCGGCCCCGGCCGCGGTGTAGCAGGTCAGGTGGCCGCCGAGGCGAGCTGCGGCAGGAGCCAGGGTGCCACGACCTCACGGACGCCGCGCTCGCTGAGGTGCAGGCCGTCGGTACGCACCGGGACGCCGCCGACCTCGGTCGTGTACCGACCCTCGGGGCAGAGCCGCGCCCCGAGATCCACGACCCGGACCCGGGCCGGGTCGGTGCGTGCGGTGTCGTCGAGCATCCGGTTCCACGCGTCCATCCGCGCGGGCTCGTCCTCGGGGTAGATGCTGCCGTCGCGCCGCTCGTACCGGCGGTTGTACGGCGCGGTGGCGAGCACGACCCGCGCCCCGTCGGTGGTGAGCACCCCGATCATGCGGGTGAGTTCGGTGTGCAGGTACGCGTCGTACTCGGGCTCGCCGATGTGCTGCCACCGGCCGTCGAGCTTGCGGTCCAGCACCTCCCACCGCGCCAGCACCACGAGCGCGACGTCCGGGTGATCGGCACGCACCC
Source organism: Cryptosporangium japonicum (assembly GCF_039524755.1). Taxonomy (NCBI): domain Bacteria; kingdom Bacillati; phylum Actinomycetota; class Actinomycetes; order Cryptosporangiales; family Cryptosporangiaceae; genus Cryptosporangium; species Cryptosporangium japonicum. Next base: position 198,629 of record NZ_BAAAGX010000046.1, on the reverse strand, counting down.
CCTGGGCCCAGTAGGCGTCCCAGCGCGGGCACCGCTCGTACGGGTCCTGGATCTTCGACGCGTTGCGCACCGGCCCGGACCGCGCGATGCCGCATCCGATCAGCGACCGGTTGGTGAGCGTCGCCCCGGACAGCGTCGGCAGCCCGATCGCCAGGCTGTTCGCGACCGAGTCGCCGAACACCGTGATCCGCAGCGGCCCCGCCGGGCGGCCCGGCCGGGTGAGCAACGTGCTCGGCGCCGCGGCGATCGTCGTTCCGGGCGCCTGCGTGCGGTGCGTCGGCGGCGCGGTCACGACCACCGCCGCCACCGCGACGCCGGCCACGGCGGCGAGCGCGGTCAGCGGCGGCAGCACGCGCCCGGGCCGCGGCCACCGCCCGCTGCGCACCGGGCGGCTGATCAGGTGATACGTCAGCTCCGCCAGCACCAGCGTCACCGCGCACCGCGTGACCAGCAGCAGGAGGCCGGTCAACCCGGTGCGTTCGGCGTCGAGGCAGGCGAACACCGGCCAGTGCCACAGGTACAGCTCGTACGACACCCGCCCGAGCCGGGGCAGCGGGGAGGCCGACAGCACCCGGGCGGTCCGGCCGTCGGGCTCGCGCTCCGCCCGGCTGATCACCACCGCGACCGCGACCGCGACGCCCAGCAGGCCGCCCCGGTAGAGCACGGGTCCGGCGTCGTCCAGGGCGAACAGCGCGACGCCGAGCGTCGCGACGGCCAGTCCGACCGGAACCGACCACCGGCGGGGAGCGGCGTGGCCGGGGCGGTAGCGCCGCGCGCTGAGCAGCAACGCCAGCGCGCAGCCGACCAGCAGCCCGAACGCGCGGGTGTCGCTGCCGTAGTAGGCGCGGGCCGGCTCGACGTCGGGCACGTAGAGCAGCGCCATCGCGGCGGCGGACCCCGCGGCCGCGACGAGCGTCCCACCGAGCAGGCCCCGCGCCGACCACCAGGCCAGCGCACCGGCGACGAGCAGCGGCCAGAGCAGGTAGAACTGCTCCTCGAGCGCCAGCGACCAGGTGTGCTGCAGCAGCGACGGCGCGGCGGTGAGCGCGGCGTAGCCGTCGCCGCGGTCGAGCATCCGCCAGTTGGCGACGTAGCCGAGCGTGGCCAGCGCATCGGTGCCGAGCGCCCCGAGTTCCTCCGGCGGCACGAGCCAGCGGGCACCGGCCAGCACCGCCGCCACCACGGTGAGCAGGGCGGGGAGCAGTCGCCGGGCGCGCCGGGCCCAGAACGCGCCGAGCCGGATCCGGCCGGTGCGCTCGTGTTCGGCGAGCAGGAGCGTCGTGATCAGGTACCCGGACAGCACGAAGAACGCGTCGACGCCGATCCAGCCGCCCGGCAGCCACGACACTCCACCGTGGAACAGCAGGACGACGAGCACCGCGATCGCGCGGACGCCGTCCAGCGCCGGGCGGTGGGTGAGCGTGAGTCGCTCGGCTCGCTGCTTGCGTACTCGAACGGGGGTCGGGGTGTCGAGTGAGGCGACGCGGTCCGGCATGCGGAGGAGAATATGGGCACAAACGGTTATAAATGCCGTGCCCGGTGTTGCTCCTAGCTGGGGTCGTTCGGGGCGGGTGCCGACACCTGGTCCATGACCACGATCGCCCCGGCGACCTGCCCGGCGCGGTAGATGAGCGGGCTCGCGCCCACCCGCACCTCGACCGGACGCCCCCGGCGGTTGATCGCGTCGATGGCCAGCTCGGCGGGTGCGGTGGGTTCACCGCCAACGAGCACCTGCCGGATCAGCGGCCGCAGCCGGTCGGTGGAGATGCCGATGTCGAGGTTGAGCAGGTGCTGCCCGACCGCCTCCTCCGGCCGGAGCCCCCAGAGGTCCTCGGACTGGCGGTTCCAGACCCGCACGACCAGGTCGGAGTCGACGACCACGACCACGCTGCGCAGGGAGCGCAGGATCGACTCGAGGAACGCGTTCGCGTCGTTGAGCTGATCGGTGCGCTCACGCAGCTCGTCGTTTATCGACTGGAGCTCGTCGTTGGTGGACTGGAGCTCCTCGTTCATCGTCTCCAGTTCCTCGTTGGTGGACTGGAGTTCCTCGTTGGTGGTCTCCAGCTCCTCCACCGTCGACTGGAGTTCCTCGTTGGTGGTCTCGAGCTCTTCGACGGTGGACTGGAGTTCCTCGTACGCGGTCTCGATCTGCCGGTTCGCGAACTCGAGTTCGTCCTGCAGATTGCGGTAGCGGGTGACGTCGGAGGCGAACACCGCTGCGCCGGCGTGCTGTCCGTCGGAGCTGATCAGCGGCATGATCTGGAAGTCGACGCAGAGCTTCTCGCCGGGCGAGCGCGTCCACTCGACGTCGCGGACCCAGACCGGACGACGCTCCCGCCGCACCTCCTCCAGGTACGGGCGCAGCTCGATCGGCCGGTAGGAGACGTCGAGGTCGAGGAACGGCCGCCCCAGATCGCGGGCGGACACCCCGAACAGCGCTTCGGCACGCTGGTTCACCCCGGCCACCGTGCCGTCGTTCGTGACGACGATCGCGGCCACCGGCGCGGTGAGCAGCGCCTCGGTCTGCAAGCGGTCGGCTCCCAGCAGTTCGCGCAACGCGTTCTTCCCGGCGCCGCCCGACGTGATCACGCCGAGCCCCGGTACGGCGCGGGGCACCTTGCGGAAGAACCGGCGTTTGAGGTCGAGCGGTGTGAACAGCTGGCCGTGGCTCAAGAGCATCTCGGCCTTGCCGAGAAACAGTACGCCGACTTCGTTCAGCGCGAAATTGAACCGCGCCAGGACGCGCGCCTGGGTTTCGGCGTTCAGGTACATCAACGTGTTGCGGCAGGTGAGCAGATCGACCCGGCTGATCGGGGCGTCCTGCACGAGGTCGTTGCGCCCGAAGATGACGCTCCGGCGCAGATCCTTGGCGAAGACGAACCGGACACCGTTGCGCTCGAAGTAGCGGTCGAGCAGGTCGCTGGGGACCGCGCGGGCCTCTTTCTCGCCGTACGTGGCCTGGCGGGCGATCGAGAGCGCTTCGTCGTCGACGTCGGTGGCGTAGATCTTGACCCGGTCGCGGAACTCCTCCGGGCCGAGCAGCTCGGCCAGCAGCATCGCGATGCTGTACGCCTCTTCACCGGTGGCGCAGCCGGCGCACCAGACCCGGATCGCCTCCGACGGCTTCTTCGACGCGATCAGCTGCGGCAGGATCTCCGCACGCATCTGCAGCCAGGAGTCCTGGTCGCGGAAGAACCCGGTGACGTTGATCAGCACCGTGTTGAACAGCGTGGTGTATTCGTCCTGGTGGACCTGGATGTAGTCGAGGTACTCGTTCCACCCCTCGATACCCAGGGCCTGGGTGCGCCGAGCGACCCGCCGCATCAAACTGGATCGCTTGTACCCGGTGAAGTCGAACCCGCGGCTCTCCTTGAGGAACTCGAGCAGCGCCTCGAAATCGGGATCGTCCTCGCTCACTGCAGTCCTTGTCTCCAGGAGTCGCTCGTTGTTACCCCGCACCGCACCGGCACCGGGCGACGGTTCGCGTCACGGCTGACCGGGCGGCTCCTGCGCCAGCAGGTCGCGGATCAGGCGGGCGGCCTCGCCCAGCTCACCGGCCGAGCGCAGGTTCTGGGTGGCGACGAGCGGAGCGCCCCGGTCGTTCGCCGAGTCGGCCAGCCGGCGGTGCAGGGCGGCCTTGTCCTCCATCGTGCGCAGCGCCATCCACAGCGCACCCTCCATGGCGGCGTTCTGCCGGGCCAGCAGGCTCTCCGGCGACCAGGCGTGACCGACCCGGCAGCGGTACCGGGTGAGCGCACCCTCGGGTACCGCGAACAGGGCACCGTTGCAGTCGGGACAGCCCAGACCGGCCGGTACGCCGGGCCGGTCGGGGTCGTTGAGCGCGTCCATGTCCAACTCCGCGATGGCGGTTTCCTGATTGAGCAGCGGGTCGTCGGGGGTGGGGTCGATCGCCGGTGCCTGCTGGACCAGGTCGGCGACGAGCGGCCCGAGCTTGTCGGCGGAGGCGGTGGCGGCGTTCGGCACGAGGCTGAGGGCGGCCTGGGGCATGCTCGGGTAGAGCGCGTCCGCGGGGTCCTGGACGACCGTCGCCCCCGCGTGCCGGGCGATCGCGGCGAGGCCGGCCGCACCGTCGTCCAGCATGCCGGTCAGCACGACGCCGACGACCGCGGAGCCGGCGGCCCGGACCGCCGAGCGGAACAACGGGTCGATCGCCGGGCGGTGACCGTTCTCCTGGGGCCCGCGCGAGAGGCTGCAGCGACCGTCGAGCACGGTGAGGTGGTGGTCCGGGGGAGCCACGTAGATGTGCCCGGGGAGCAGCTCGTCGCCGTCGACCGCGGTGCTCGCGGGCAGTGGGCCGGCCCAATCGAGGATCGACGCGAGTACGCTGCTGCCGCCCGGAGTGGTGTGGAGCACGACGAGCACGGCCGCGGGTAGGTCAGGCGGGAACCCTCGGACCACGGCCCGGAGGCTCTCGACACCACCGGCGGACGCGCCGACGACGACGAGCGGTCGGCCTGACATAGTTCCCCCTTCGGGACGTGGCGGGATCCACTCGCAGTCGTCCCTGGAATGCGGGTTGTGACGGAGGTTACCCCGGAACGCGACGGCGGTGGCTTTTCCGCGTGTGCCCACTACGGATCGTGGGTAACACGACGCAACAGAGACCGGAGAGCGGAGCAATGGGCCCGAACTTGCACGTCGACCTGGATCGCCGGGCCGACCATGCGGTTCTGCGCCTGCACGGTCAGCTCTCAGTGCGCACCGCGCCAGTGGCTCGGCGGGCAATGCTGAAGTCACTGTTCGACGTGGGAAAGGTGGTGGTGGACGTGTCCCGGCTCCAGCTGGCGAACCCGGAGTGCGTCGCGCTGCTACCCAGCGTGCTCAATACCGCCGGTGGGTGGCCCACCGCGCGGATGGTTGTAGTGGATGCCGAGGGTGTCTTCGAGGACGCCGCACGGCGAGTGCACTGCTCCGACCTCCTTCCCTTCTACCCGGCGACGGAGGCGGGTGTGCGCCATGTCGATGACCGGCCGGCGCGGGTCCGCCGGGACTGCGCGGTCCCGGCCGACCCGACGGCTTCGGCTACGGCCAGGCGGTTCCTGCAGGAAGCCGCCGCCGACTGGGATCTGTCCCCCGACCTGACCGAAGTGGCCCAGCTGGTCGTGAGCGAGCTGGTGTCGAACGCGGTCGAACACGCCGGGACGTCGTCGACGGTCGCGTTGGAGTTGACCGACGAGACGCTCAAGATCAGCGTTCGCGACGGGTCCACCACGCAACCGGTGGCGCGTCCGCTGGACATGGTCAGCTTCCGGGGCCGCGGGCTGCCGCTGATCGACCGCGTCAGCCGGCACTGGGGAATCCTCGACCACCCCGACGGCAAGACGGTCTGGGCGACGTTGTCGCTGGTGCCGGAGGAGCCCGTTTAATCGCCACCAGCGGGTTACCCGGGGAGCATGACGCCCGTCGGAAGCCTGCTGTTCGTCGGTAACGCCACCGTGCTGTTGCGGCTCGGTGGCTTCACCGTTCTCACCGACCCGAACTTCCTGCACCGCGGGGAGTACGCGTACCTGGGCAAGGGCCTGGTGTCCCGGCGGCGGCACGCTCCCGCGCTGGGCGTCGAGGACCTCCCGCCGCTGGACGCGGTCGTGCTCTCGCACCTGCACGGCGACCACTTCGACCGGCGGGCGGCACGCGGGCTCCCACGCACGGTGCCGATCGTCTCCACCCCGGCGGCGGCGCGGCGGCTGGACCGGAAGGGCTTCCGGGAAGCGTCCGGGCTCTCCCCGTGGACCGAGTGGGAGACCAGCCGGGGAGACGAGGTGCTGCGGGTGACGTCGGTGCCCGGACAGCACGGGCCCGCACTGTTCCACCGGCTGCTGCCTCCGGTCATGGGCAGCATCGTCGACCTGGAGCGCAACGGCGAGCGCGCGTACCGGCTGTACGTCACCGGTGACACGCTGTGCCGTCCCTGGCTCGGCGAGATCACCGAGCGCTTCCCCGGCATCGACGCGATGCTGGTGCACCTCGGGGGCACCCGCGTGCTCGGCGTCCTGGTGACGATGGACGCGGAACAGGGCGCCGACCTGGCGTCGCTGATCGGGGCGCCGGTGATCCACCCGATCCACTTCGACGACTACACGGTGATGAAGTCGCCGCTCTCGGCGTTCGTCGACGAGACCTCGCGGCGCGGGATCGCCGGCGTGCGGACGCTCGAGCGTGGCCGCACGGTTCCACTCTCACCTGCCGTTTCGGATGCGCGTTAGGGGGAAATTCGAGGCGGTTGGCGCGAGGACGGGCCGATCCGGGAGGAACTTCATGCGGTTGCCGGAGCCACGGGGTGGCGTGAGTGGAACGGTGGTCGGGGCTCTCGTGGAGAGCCCCGGATCCTTGACCGGGGTTCCGGTACCCCGGTCGGGGGACGAGCCCTGGTTGGACGAGGACCTTCAGCTGGCGCTGTGGGTGCTCTACGAACTGCACTACCGCGGGTTCGACGGCGTCGACCCGGACTGGGAGTGGGACCCCCAGCTGCTGGCGTTGCGTGCGCGGCTGGAGGCGCACTTCGTCGACGGGCTCCGCGCGGCGGTCCCGGCACCGCCCGACGCACCGGTGGCGCGGGCGTTGAGCACGCTGGCGAACGCCGACACCGGCCCGTCGATGAGCCGGTTCCTGCAACGCAAGGCGACGCTCGCGCAGTTCCGCGAGTTCGTCGTCCACCGGTCGATCTACCACCTCAAGGAGGCCGACCCGCACAGCTGGGGCATTCCGCGGCTCGGCGGTCGGCCGAAGGCCGCACTGGTCGAGATCCAGACCGACGAGTACGGCGGCGGCCGGCTCGAGCGCATGCACGCCGAACTGTTCCGGACGACGATGGGCAAGCTGGACCTCGACCAGGAGTACGGGGCCTACCTGGGGCAGGTGTCCGCGCCGACGCTGGCCACCAACAACCTGATGTCGATGTTCGGGTTGCACCGGCGCTGGCTGCCCGCGCTGCTGGGCCACCTGGCCGCGTTCGAGATGACCTCGTCGATTCCGAACCGGCGCTACGGCAACGGGCTGCGCCGGCTCGGCGGCGACGCCGACGCGACCCGCTTCTACGACGAGCACGTCGCGGCCGACGCGGTGCACGAGCAGATCGCCGCGCACGACCTGTGCGGCGGGTACGTGGCCCAGTTCCCCGACCACGCCGGCGACCTATTGTTCGGGGCCGCGTGCGGCCTGTTTCTGGACGGCGTCGCCGCCGAGTGGATCCTCGGCCGCTGGGAGTCGGGCGAGTCGTCCCTGCGGAACGCCCCGTCCACGGACCTGGCCGCTTCCGCCTGACCACGACGAAGGCCCGCCCCCGAGGGGGCGGGCCTTCGTCGTCGGATCAGTGGCCGGGGGCGGAGAAGTTGGTGAGCTTGTGGGTGCCGTCGCAGAACGGCTTGAGGCCGGACTTGCCGCAGCGGCACAGCGCCACCGTGGCCCGGCCCGGATCGATCGGTTCGCCGTCCTGACCCTGGATCACGAAGTCGCCGCGCAGCAGCAGCGGACCGTCCTCGTACAGGGTGACGCTCACACTTCCGCGTTCTTCCACACGCTTCCTTCCGCGTTCGCCCGGGCACGCAGCCGACCGGCCGCGATCTCGGTCTGGAACACCGGCTGGCAGGCCGTCGCGGGACCCCGCAGGGGCTCCCCGTCGACCAGCCGGAACACCGACCCGTGCCACGGGCAGGAGATGCGCGGCTCGCCAGGTCCGTCGGTCACCTCACCCTCGTGCAGCGGCCCGCCGGCGTGACTGCACTCCGACGCCAGCACGTGGACGCCACCACCGGACGAGAGCGCCCGCCGGTACACGACCACTGTCGTGTCGCCGACGTCCCGCCGGACCGGCTGCCCGACCGGTATCTCGTCCAGCGGCCCGAGGTCGTGCCACTCCCCACCGGCCCGACGCGCCGCACCCTCGGCGTGGTTCACGCCGCTGGCCTGCGAGTACGCCAGGTGGCCACCGAGCGCGCCCCCGAGGCCCACCGCGGACAGACCGAGCAGGGCGTACCCCACTCCGGCTACTCGGCGCCCGTTGCGGCGGGCACCCCAGGAGGCGGCGTAGAACGCGATTCCGACCGTGTTCGCGGCCGCGTGCACCAGCCCGACCCGACGCTGGTCGGGTTCGAGCTCGGACCAGTCCGCGAGACCGGCGGCCACCGCGGCGGGCGCGGTCAGCAGACCGAGCCCGACCAATCGTTGTGCGGCCCTGCGGCCACCGGGCGCGAAGTCCAGCACACTGGCCGAAACCCAGGCGCCGACCGGCACCTGCACCAGCACCGGGTGCACGGGATGGCCGAGCCAGCGGCCGTGCAACAGGTCCTTGATGCGGGCGCTCGGGATCGACGTCTGGACGGCACCGGCGACGGCCTCGGCCACGGGGTCGAGGAGTCGCGCGCTCTCTAGGCGGGAGAAGAGTCCTCGGATCACCGACATGCGGCTCGGTTACCCGTCGGGCGCGCGGTCACACCGGAAACGCCTGATTGTTCGGGGTGTGTTCGGTGTGACGACGGGTAGCCCGAAACGACTGCACGTCGGAGGAGGACGGATGAGTTGGCAAGGTCCGGACCCGAGCCGCACCCCTGGACTGGAGCCGGGCGGAGGTGTACCGCCGGGCGAGACGCCGCCGGGTGAGGGCGGCACGTCCGCGATCACTCATCAGGAGAAGGGGCCCGCCCCGAAGTGGGTGCCCTGGGTGGTGATCGGGGCGATCGGCCTGATGGTCGTCGCCGTGGCGTTGTTCATGCTGTTGCGGGTGTTCTTCCTGGCCGACTAGGCCAGGAGCTTCAGCGGGCGGAGGAGGGGCGAGCGGTCGCCGGAGTGGTCGCGCAGACCCGCGACGACGTCGGCGAGCGCCGCGTAAGTGTCGTACTTCGGCACCCAGCCGAGCTCGTTCCGCGCCCGCGAGCTGTCGAGCAGCGGCGTGCCGAGCAGCAGGTCGACCCAGCCGGCGTCCACCGGCTGGAGGTGCGCCGCCCAGCTGGCGGCCGCACCGGCACGCAGCACGGCCGCCGGCAGCGGGACGTGCCGGCCGCCGAACGCCGCGGCCAGGTCGGCCGGGCGCAGCGGCGGCTCCGGCGCCAGGTTGAACGGCCCCGCCGCCCGCGCCGCGAGGATCCGCAGCACGGCGTCGGCGACATCGTCGGCGTGGACGACCTGGGTGACCGTGCGGTCGGGGAGCGGCAGCACCGGCAGCTTGAGCTTCACCAGCGGCCGGGCCAGCGCGGGCAGGAAGTACCGCAGCAGTTCGCTCGCGGCCCGGCGCTGCACGACCAGGGCCGGGCGGATCCGGGTGACGACCGGCACCGTGCTGGCGTCGAGCAGCCGCTCGGCGGCGACCTTGTCCCGGCTGTAGGACGACGTCGAGATCCCGTCGGTGGGCCAGTCCTCGCCGACCGTGCGGTCCTTCGGCCCGGTCGAGTAGACGCCGACGCTGGACGCGTGCACGAGGTGCGGCACCCCCGCCCGCTCGGCGGCGTCGATCACGGCCGCGGTGCCCAGCAGGTTGGTCCGCGCCAGCTGGTGGCGGTCGTGGCTCGGCTGGATCGCCCAGGCCAGGTGGACGACGGCGTCGGCGCCCTCCATCGCGGCGCGCAGCGCGGTGCCGGCCCGGACCGCACCGATGTCGCAGCGGACCCACCGGGTACCGGTGGGAGCCGCCCGTTCGGACGGGGTGCGCCGGACGACCCCGGTCACCTCCGCCCCAGACCCCACCGCCGCCCGAACCACGGCGCTTCCGACATTTCCGCTGGCTCCGGTCACGACGATGCGCATGTCCGTTCGTGTTCCCCGCCTGCGCCGGGACAATCCACAGGCTGATCGCCGTCCGGCCGAGGGTTACCACAGGGCTGTTACTCTCGCTGGGCGATTGCACCCCCCGCGTTCCGGAGCCGAGATTCCCGTGAGCCAAAGGTCCGACACCGTCGTGGCAACCCCGGCACCGGAGCCGTCACCCGAGGCGGACGAGCCCGTCCGCGAACCGCGCTGGCAGCGGGCGCTCACCGCGGTCGTGATGCTCGCGATCATCGGCTACGCGCTGGCCGGCATCGGGGCGCCGCTGCTCGGCCTGAAGGTGTTCGCGGCCACCGACATGCTCGCCGACAAGGCGCCGTACGCCACGGCGGGGCTCTCGGACGTCCAGCCGACGAACACGTTCCTCAACGACACCGTCGATTCGGTGCTGCCCAACTCCGCGCTGTTCGGCGAGCTGTTGCGCGAGGGCGACGTCGCGCTCTGGAACCCGTACCAGTCCGGTGGGGCCGCGTTCGGGTCGACGCCCAACTACGCGCTGTTCAACCCGCTGTCCGTGCCGTACCTGCTGCTGCCCGGCTGGCTGGCGCCCGGGTACGTGAAGCTGCTCGAGATCGTGGTGGCCGCCGGGGCGACGTTCCTGTTCCTGCGCCGGTTCTCCCTCGGGCGCGCGGCCGCGGGCCTCGGTGGTCTGGTGTTCGTCGGCAGCGGCTTCCTGATCGCGTGGACGAACTGGCCGCAGAGCCGGGTCGCGGCGTTCATCCCGGCGGTGTTCTGGTGCGTGGAGCGGCTGGTCGCCTCACGCCGGGCCCGCGACGGTGCGCTGCTGTGCCTGGCCGTGGCCGCGATGCTGCTCGGCGGGTTCCCGGCGGTCACCGGGTACACGATCCTGTTCGCCGGTAGTTATCTCGTGGTCCGTGTCCTGGCCGAGTACGGGTTCTCCTGGCGGCGGATCGTCGGGATCGTCGGCGGTGCCGGCGTGGCCCTGGTGGGTGCGGTGGCGCTCGCCGCGGTCCAGCTGCTGCCGTTCGTTTCGGCGATGTCCGGCGTCTACATCGCCGGGCGCGAGCAGACCCCCGACGACCATCTGCTGCCGGTCACCGCGCTCACCGCCGTGGCCCCGTGGGCGTTCGGCACCACCGATCCCAACCGCGGGCCGTACTGGTACTTGCCGGTGAACCTGGTCGAGTCGACCGTGTACGTCGGCGCGGCGGCGGTGCTGCTGGCGTTGATCGCGGTCGCGTTCCCCCGGGTGGCCGCCGGGCGGCTGCCGCGCGGCGGGTTCTCGTACTTCCTGGTCGCCACCCTGCTCGGTCTGGTGGTGATCTACGGGGGCGGTGCGCCGCTGGCGGCGCTGCAGAAGCTTCCGGTGCTGTTCTCCGACAACTACGTCGGGCGGATGCGGAGCGTGCTCTGCTTCCTCGTCGCGGTGCTGGCGGCCGTCGGGTTCGACCTGCTGGTACGGCGGGTGGTCCCGTCGGTCCGCCGCGAAGGCGGGCGCGTGCCCCGGTGGGTCCGGGTGGCGTGGCCCGCGGTGGTGTTCGGCGGTGCGCTCGTGGTCTTCGCGGCCCTTCTCTGGCGGGGCCGCCGGGCAGCGCGGATCGCCGAGGGGGGCGCCGAGGGCAGCTACCGGGTCTCGTGGTTCGACGGCCAGCTGCTCTGGGCGGCCCTGTTCGGCGCGCTGGCCCTCGCCGCGATCGGGTGCGCATGGTGGGCGGCCCGCCGTCGCCCGTCGCTGGCCGGGGTCGCCGCTCTCCTGGTGCCGGTGCTCATCGCCGTGCAGGCGCTGTCGTTCGCCGGCCTCTACTGGCCCAAATCCGACAAGGACACCTACTACCCGGTCACCGACGTCCACCGCTACCTGGCGTCGCACCTCGGTGACGACCGGTACGCGGCCGGCGGCGCGATGTTCGTCGGCGCCGACTCGGCGTATCCGCTGCGTGCGCTGAACGGCCACTTCTTCATCGGCAAGCGCCTGGGCGAGGCGCTGGACGGCATGCCCGGCTGGGGCCTGGGTGATCCGCCCACCTACATCAACTTCCGGCCGACGCTGCAGACCGCCCAGCAACCCCTGTTCGACCGGCTCGGCGTGAAGTACTTCGTGACGGCACCCTCGGACACGGTCTTCGGCACCGTGACGAAGGCGTCGAGCGCCGCCGGCGCCGTCTCGATCCGGGGTGATCAGCCACTGCGTGCGGACGTGCCGGGCACCGGTCCGCTGCGTGGCGTGACGGTGGAGCTCACGTCGGCGTTCCGCCCGGCGTCCGACACCACGATCACCGTGACGCTGCAGGACGAGAAGGGCACCGAGCTCGCCCGGGCGTCCCGGGTGATCATCGGGCGCGACCACCAGGGGGACGGCGTCGCGGCCGGCACCGCGCTGACGGTTCCGGTCGCCGGTGAAGGGATTCCGGCCGGCACGAAGGTGTCCGCGGTCGTCACGCAGGACGCGCGGGAGGCGCTGGCGATCACCGGTGGGGTCGGCGCGGTCCACCCGGCCGACGACGGGCTGCGCCTGGTCCACGCGGGCAACGCGGTCGTGTACCAGCGGCTGACCGCACTGCCGCGCATCCGCTGGGCCGGCACGGCGGTGGTGGAGCCGGACGCGGCCGCGCGGATCGCGCTGGTCAACAGCGGGACGCTGACGGCGAACCAGGTCGTGCTCGACTCGTCCGGCCCGGCCGCCACGGCCGGGAGCAGGGCGAAGATCTCGGTGCTCGAGGACGGCGCCGACACGATCTCGGCCCGGGTCGACGCGACCGGGGACGGCTACCTCGTCGTGGCCGACGCACTCCAGAACGACTGGGCGGTGACGGTCGACGGCCAGCCGGCCACGCTGGTCCCGGCCGACCACGGCGTGGTGGCGGTGGCGGTGCCGGACGGCACGCACACGGTGTCGCTGTCGTACCGGACGCCGTACCACGGCGCGGGCACGTACTTGTCGGCGGCGACCGCGCTGGTGATCGCGGCGATCTTCGCCGGGGCGTGGTTCCGCTCCCGCCGCAAGCGCGGCGCCGAGGTCTGAAACACGGCTGCCCCCACGCGATCGCGTGGGGGCAGCGAGGGAATCAGCTCCAGTTGACCTGGGCCTGGTTGCCGGCCTGGGTGGGGTCGGTGGTGCGGTCGGTGTAGCCGTCGCCGTCGGTGTCGACCGCGGCGTATTCGGCGTTGCCGTTGTAGTTGTCGTCGGCGACGTAGGTGTCGGCCTTGCCGTCGTAGTTGGTGTCGACGGTGGCGTGGTCGATGTGGCCGTCCTGGTTGGCGTCGACGCCGTTCCAGTCGACGACGTCGTCGTCGTTGGTGTCGCCCGCGGCGCGGTCGAGGATCCCGTCGCCGGTGGTGTCTTTCCAGAAGGTGTCGGCGTCGCCGTCGTAGTCGTCGTCGTAGATCGCGTCGTCGACGATGCCGTCGGCGTTGTAGTCGTGGGCGACGAAGTCCACGACGCCGTCGTTGTTCTGGTCGGCGGTGATCGTGACGCTGCCGTCGGCGTTCTGCTCGAAGTTGACGTCGTCGTAGGTGCCGTCACCGTCGACGTCGACGTTGGTCTCGTACTCGCTCATGGTTCGTGCTCCTGATGTCTCGGGGAGGAACTGCGGTACTTCCGCCCGCCCGGATGTCGTCGGACGAGCTGTTGAGTAAGAACCTACGGGCGGAGGCGGAGCCCGTTCTCCCGAAAACGTGCCAACCCCGGGAACCGGTTCGACCGTGCCCCCCGATCAGCACGGTGCGTGCAGCGCCCGGTCACCGTGCGGTACGGGCCCGGGCCACGACCTCTTCCGTGGTCAGCGGGCTCTTCGGGTGATGACTCAGACACAGCGGCGTCTTGACCTTGACGAACCCGGAGCCTTCCGGCGCGGCGTAGAACTCCCCGGTGCCCATCCGCCCGACGTCCGGGACGCTGCCGCCCTTCGCCTTGGCCATCTCCTGGGCGGCGTTGATCTGCACCGGTGCGTTGAGCAGCCCGAAGAACTGCGTCGCCGCGTTGCCGGGAATGCGGTTGTGCAGCCCTTTCGGCGCCTGGGTGGCGAACACCAGACCGAGCCCGTACTTCCGGGCCTGCGACGCCAGCGCCAGCGTGCTCTGCGTGCAGGCGGTCATCGCCCCGGACGGAGCCAGCGTCTGGGCCTCGTCCATCACGAAGAGTCCACCCAGCGGACGGTCACCGGCCGGATTCTTCTTCACCCAGGCGAACAACGCCATCTGCAGCTGGTTGACGAAGCTCTGCCGCTGCTCGTCCGAGGGCAACCCGACCAGGCTGATCACCGACACCCGGGCCCGCTTGCCCGGCGCCGGGGTCAGCAGCTCACCGGGATCGACCGGCGTGCCCGCACCCCCGAACAACGGATCGTTCACGACCGCGGCGTTGAGGTCCTGGGCGAGTTCCGCGGCGATCTTCTCGGCGTTCTCGAGCCGGCTCACGTCCTCCGGGAACGCGGCCAGCACGGCGATGAACTCACGCAGCGTCGAGAAGCCGCTGCGTGCGAAGAACCGCAGCGCTTCGGTGAGCACCGCGCGTGAGCGCACCGACCGAGCGGTGCCACCGTCCGCCCTGGCCCTCGGCGCCAGCGTCGCCACCGCGGCGTCGATCGCCGCGTCGAACTCGTCCGGATCGTCGCGGACGCTCGCGAAGTCCGGCAGCGCCTGGAAGCTCAGCGCCCGCCCGGCCTGCCGCCGTGGCGTCCACACCACGACGTCCGTGCCGTCCAGGTAGTCGGCGGCCTTGGCCGCGTCCTGCGCACCCCACCCCGACGGCGTCTCCGGCCAGGCGTCCCCGAGCCGCGCCAGGTCGTTGTTGGGGTCGAGCACGATCGAGGAGACGCCGTGGAGCGCACACTCCTCGACCAGCCGCCGGATCAGCACGGTCTTGCCCGACCCCGAACCGGCGAAGATCGCGACGTGCTTGCGCAGGGCCTCCAGCTCGACGCTCACCGCCTCGCCGCTGCCGACGGCCCGCCCCACGACGAGCGACGGCACGGTCGGCAGCGGGGCTCCGGGGGGAGTCGGGGTGGGCACTGACTCCGGCTGCGGGCCGGCGGCAAGGTCGGACAGGGCTTCACGGAGGAACTCGACCCGCTCACTCGGCCGGCGGTCTTCCAGCCACGCCTCGAGGTGGTTCGGGCTCTCCTCCAGCAGCACCTTCAGAGCGGAGAGCACCTTGAGATCGGCCGGCGAGACACGCAGGGTGCGGCCTCCGGCGTCCTCGAACTCCCTCAACACGTGCCAGGTCTTCGTGCCCGGCGTCGCATGCCACTGTGCGTTCCGGAGGATGAACAGGCGCCGCTTCGGCATCCGCTGCGAGAGCCCGGACATCATGCAGGCCGTCTGGATCCGTGGCCGGGCCCCGTTGAGATGCTCGGCGCCGATCGCGCGGAAGGCCCAGTGCGCCTCGTCCTCGGTCTGTTCGTCGAGCGTCATCCGGAGCCGGGCGTGCAACGGCGGCTTGACGCCGGGGAGCGGGTCGTACGAGAACAGTTTTTCGGTGTCCTGCTTCTCCAGGATCCACGCTTCCAGCCCGGCGTTGAGCAGCCTGGGCACGATCGCGTCCTCGGTGGAGGGCGCCAGGACGTGCGCGACGTCGGCCGAGGCGACGAGTCGATCGAATCGGCTGTCCAGCGCGGCCATCACGTCGGGCGACGTCGGGCGATGCGAACGGTCGGTGAGCGTATCGGTGAGCGCGGACAATTCCTGGACTTCTCGCCGGTCGACGCACGCCCGAATGTGTTGATCGACCCGCTTGAGCAGTTCTCGCGGCGTGAACTCGCCGGCTCCCCGGAACGCGGAGTGGGCGATCGGCCAGGTCGGGTAGGGCGGCTCGAACTTGATCCGGCCGTAGTGCCACTCGAAGCGTTTCGCGATCAGGGCCCGGGCGAACTCCTCGGACGGAATCGACTGCAGGTGCGGCGCGACCCGGAAACGGTCCTGCGTGGTGTCGATGGCCTCGTCGGCGATGAGCGTCCACGTAGTGGGGCTGCAGGTCAGCACGGTGAGCGTTCGGCGGGTGTTCTCCCGGAGCGACATCAGCCCTTCGGCGATCTGGTCCAGCGCGATGTTGCGGACCGGGTCGTCGGTGACGTCGCCGCCGGCCGCTCCGCTCGACGCGGCGATCACCAGCGGGTCGATCTGATCGACACCGATGACGCTCGGCCCCGTCAACGCGAGGAGCCGGGACAGGTCGCGGACGATCAACCGGGCGTCCTTGACGTGCTTGCCGAGGCCCCACGCGGCGCCGTTCCCGGCCTCGTCCGGGTGCGAATGCAGGAAGTTCTGCCCGATGTCCTGGGTCTCCAGATCGGCGGAGCCGTACAGGACGAGCGCGCGAACCGTGTCCTGGCAATCGCGCGCGACCTGGTTGTCGACGTTCTGCAGTGCGCGGACGAACGCGGTCAGCGCCTGCGGGGTGATCGGCTCGTCGCCGAGGATCTGGGGGAGCAGGCCGGGAGCCAGGTCACCGTCCTCGGCCAGCCGGTTCAGCAGCATCCGCCGCTGGGGCATCCGGCGTTTCACCCGGCGGGTCAGACCGTCGAGGATCGACACCACCGTGCTCGGCCAGAACGCGTTGGGGTCGACGAGGGTGAGCAGGAAGAAGTAGCCGTCACGATCCTGGATCTGGTCGCGGAGCCACCCCATGAGGTGGGTTTTCCCGGTGCCGCGCTGCCCCTGGATGGTGACGCCGATCGGGCTGCTCGCGTCGCTGTCGGAGGCGTCGTCGAGGCCGTCGAGCACGGCGTCGATCGCTCGCTGGTGCATGCCGTCCACGTGGAACGGGTTCGGGTTCCACACGTCGTCGGGCGTCGGTGCGAAGTTGATCCGTACCGCGCGGAGCGCCCGGAGTTCGAGGTCGCTCATGCGCCCTCGATCGCGATCAAGTGCTTCTTCTGAGCCCCGATGACCACGGCGGATTCGCCGCGATCGGCGAGCGACTTCCGATTCGTCTCGGTGGAGTAGGTGACGTCCGGAGCGGCGTTCAGCGCGATCAGCGCCGCATCCAGGTCGTCCCGGGAGACGTCGGCGAGTTGCTCACGCAGAGCCGAGAGAAGCACCCAGCCGTTCGGTTTCGGAGTGATGCGCCAATACGCGGCCCGAATCCGATCCGACAGCACGACCGGCTCGGCGACGGTGACCTCCGTGGCCCGGAACACGTCGTGCAGACGCAGATCCGCCCGGTGCAGGTAACGGTCCAGCTGCTCGGCGAGGCTGAGCGCCACGGCCCGGCCCCAGAGGCCGGTGGGCAGTTCACCGGTCAGTTCCTCACGCGCGCGGGCCCAGCCGGGCTCGGTGAGTTCGTGGAAGAACTGATTGCCGAAGCCCTTCACCTTTTTCGAGGTGATGAGCTTCGCGTGGTTCAGATGCGCTTTGTCTTTGCCGGTGAGCGTTACCCCGTAGCGCTCACCCAGATCGTTGTTCCCGACCTCGGAAGCCACCCCGAGCAGGAGCAGCAGTGCGGCACGCTGCGGGGGTGTCAGAGCGTCGTTCGCCATTGTTGAATCCCTTCGGGCGTCATTCGCCGCGTCGTTTTTCCAGGAAGAGTTCGAGCTGGTGGGCGACCGCGTTGACGTCGCCCAGGACCTGGTCGTTGGTGAAGCGCAGCACCGCGTAGCCCGCGGTCTGCAGCAGGACGTCGCGGGTCCGGTCGGTGGCGTAGTGGAGGGGGCCCCGGTGCTCCGGCCCGTCCACCTCCACGGCGGTGCGTTCGGCCTCCCAGCAGAGATCGATCCGGATCTGGCTGGTCAGGGGGCCGAACGAGAACGGCTGGTTCCACGTGCGCCCGCGGGCCCAGGCGCGGCTGCTCAGCACCTTCTCGAGCAACTGCTCGGCGGCGCTGTTCGGGTTCGGCCGTCCGCCCAGGGACGGGATCGTCAGCGTCTCGGGAGCCGGGCCGCCGCGCGTGTCGGCCGGTACCGCGGTGGGGAGCCGCACCCGCTGGGACTGCACCCGGTCGGGGTCCGCCAACGGCGCTCCGGTCAGCCACACGCCGCCGAGGCCGCCCCGGAAGGCGAGCCACTCCAGCGCGGCGATCAGCGGCGTCTCGTGGGCGGCCGGCAACCCCTCCGGGACGTCGACGACCAGGACGACGTCGGCGCGTGAGTACGCGGCCAGCAGGACCCGGGTGAGGCCGGCGGCGCGGACCTCGGGTTGGAACGAGCGGTCGGAGCCGGCGCCGGTGAGGGCCCGCGCCGCGAGGTCGGCGAGGAACGGGCCGAAGTGGCGGCTCCTACCGGCGAGACGGGACGCGAGCGCGCGGACCGCCGCCACGTTCGTGTCGCTGGGCTCGGTGATGCCCGCGGCCTCGGGGAGCCAGGCCGGGAACAACGCGATCGCCGACGCTTCGAGGAGGCCGAGCACCTCGGCCACGATCGCCGGCTGGGAGGCGGTCGCCCGCGGGTGGTAGGTCAGCACCACCGGGGCGTCACGCGGTAACGGATCCAGCGCGAGGGCGAGTGTTTCCGCGTCCACCTCGACGAGGTGCACGACGCGACCGCGAGGTAACGATGTCCACCACGAAACGTCCGACCGCACTGCGCCCCCATGCCCCACGTCCCCCGGCAACCCCTTGCAGGGTGCCTGCTGGGTGACGGTCAGCGAACGCTCGGTGAGCGAGTTCGACCAGGTGGGTGACGGAGAAGAGCCGTACGGGTGACTGTGGACAGAAAACCGCCCCGCCCGGAGGGGATGGGCGGGGCGGGGTCGGGGGAGGGGTCAGGCCTTCTTCTTCGCCTTGCGCTTCGCTTTCTTCGCGTCGCGCTTCACGGCTTTGCCGGTGCCTTTGGCCTCGCTCTTGGCGGTCTTCGCCGTCTTCTTCACGTCTCGCTTCAGGGCCGCGCCGGTCGCCATCGAACCACCTCGGGAACTCGAATCGATCTCGAAATCCTTGCGTTCTTCGGCTACCCCCCGTCACCGGCGTGGGAAACCTGATCCTCGGAAGAATGTGGGCGCGACCCAGCACAGTGGACGAGCTTGCGCCGAGTGGTGCGATCGGCGCGCCGAGTGACCATCGGAATCGGTTCAGTTCTCGGGTTGGTAACCGAACGGCAACGTTCGCTTGACCCGCCTTGTGTTACCGCTAACATCTCCGGCTAGCGCGGTGACCTGAGCCACAGCGCCGGACGCGGACGGAGGTGAAGGGTGTGGCTGCCGATGGATCGGACGCGATCTCCGAAGTGATCGAGAACGGCGTGGAGCGTCGCGTGGTCATGGCCGACGTCGCTCGGTTGGCGGGTGTCTCGCACATGACGGTGTCGCGGGTGCTCAACGACAGCACGGCCGTGAGCCCCACCACCCGGGCCCGGGTCCGCGCCGCGATGACGACGCTGGGGTACCGGCCGAACACGGCGGCCCGCGCGCTGGCCACCGGGCGCACCCGGCAGCTCGGCGTGGTGAGCGTTAACACGACGCTCTTCGGGCCGGCGTCGATGCTCGTCGCGATCGAGCGCGCGGCCCGGGACGCCGGCTACGCGGTGAGCATCGCGGGTATGCGCGAGCCCGACCGGCGCTCGCTCAGCGAAGCGTTCGAGCACCTCACCGCGCAGTCGGTGGAAGGCATCGTGGCGATCACTCCGCGTGCCGCCACGGCGGCCGCGCTCCGCGACGCGCCCGGTGGTGTGCCGCTGGTCGCGGTCGAGGGCGGCGAGGGCCCGATGCCCACCGTCGCCGTCGACCAGTACCTCGGCGCGGTCCGGGCGACGCGTCACTTACTCTCACTGGGCCACCGCCGGATCGCGCACATCGCGGGCCCGGACGACTGGCACGAAGCGAACGAACGCGAACGCGGCTGGCGGGACGCTCTCACCGAGGCGGGCGAGTCGCCGACGCTGGTGATCAACGGCGATTGGAGCCCGCGGGCCGGTTACGAGGCGGGGTTGGCGCTCGCCACTCGCCGTGACCACACCGCGGTCTTCGTGGCCAACGACCAGATGGCGATCGGCGTGCTCCGCGCTTTCGCCGAGGCGGGGATCGACGTCCCCGGCGACATCAGCGTCGTCGGCTTCGACGACATCCCGGAGGCGGCGTACTTCGCGCCTCCGCTCACCACGCTCCGACAGGACTTCGGTGAGGTCGGCCGTCGGAGTCTCGCGCTGCTGGTGGCCCAGGTGGAGGGCGCGCCCCGCTCCGACGAGCGCGTGGTCATCCCTCCCGACCTGGTACTTCGCGACAGCACCGGCCCCGTGCAGCACAAGAACTGAGGAGGTGTCCATGACCGATGTGAGCGCTAACAGCGCACCGAAATACGTGATCGGGGTGGATTACGGAACGCTGTCCGGTCGTGCACTCGTCGTGCGCGTGCAGGACGGGGCCGAGGTCGGTACCGCCGTGCACCCCTACGGTCACGCGGTGATCGAGCGCACGCTGCCCGGCGACGACAAGCCGTTACCCCCGGACTGGGCGCTCCAGCACCCGAGCGACTGGATCGACGTGCTCAAGACCGCGGTGCCCGCCGCGGTGCAAGCGGCCGGCATCGACCCGGGCGACGTCATCGGGATCGCCACCGACTTCACCGCCTGCACCGTGCTGCCGACCACCGCCGACGGCACGCCGCTGTGCGCCGTCGAAGGGCTCGAGAAAAGGCCGCACGCGTGGCCGAAGCTCTGGAAGCACCACGCCGCGCAGGGCCAGGCCGACCGCATCAACGCGCTCGCCCACGAGCGGGGCGAACCGTGGATCAACCGCTACGGCGGCAAGATCTCGTCCGAGTGGGAGTTCGCCAAGGGCCTGCAGGTCCTGGAGGAGGACCCGGAGATCTACGCCGAGACCGAGCGCTGGATCGAGGCGGCCGACTGGATCATCTGGCAGCTGTCCGGCGTCGAGACCCGGAACCGGTGCACTGCCGGTTACAAGGGCATCTACCAGGACGGATCCTGGCCGAGCGAGGACTACCTCGAGGCGCTGAACCCGGGCTTCAAGCAGTTCGTCGCGAAGATCGAGCACCCGCTCTCCGCGCTCGGCGACCGCGCCGGCTCGCTCACCGAGCAGGCCGCGGAGTGGACCGGTCTCCCGGCCGGCATCGCGGTCGCGGTCGGCAACGTCGACGCCCACGTCACCGCGCCGGCGGCCCAGTCGATCGCGCCCGGCCAGATGGTGGCGATCATGGGCACCAGCACCTGCCACGTCATGAACGGCGCGGTGCTGGCCGAGGTGCCGGGCATGTGCGGCGTCGTCGACGGCGGCATCGTCGCGGGCCTCCACGGCTACGAGGCCGGCCAGTCCGGCGTCGGCGACATCTTCGGCTGGTTCGTCGACACGCAGCTGCCCCCGGCCTACCACGAGGCGGCGGCGGCCAACGGCCAGGACCCGCACGAGTACCTGTCCGAGCTGGCCTCGAAGCAGGCCGTCGGCGCGCACGGCCTGATCGCCCTGGACTGGCACAACGGCAACCGGTCGATCCTGGTCGACCACGAGCTGTCCGGAGTGCTGGTCGGGGCGACGCTGGCGACCAAGCCCGAGGACATCTACCGCGCGCTGGTCGAGGCGACCGCGTTCGGCACCCGCACGATCATCGACGCGTTCGAGACGTCGGGCGTGCCGGTCGACGAGCTCGTCGCGGCCGGCGGCCTGTTGAAGAACACGTTCCTCATGCAGGTCTACGCCGACATCACGAACCGGCCCATCTCGGTCATCGGTTCGGAGCAGGGCCCCGCGCTCGGCTCCGCGATCCACGCCGCGGTCGCGGCCGGCGCCTACCCCGACGTCCCGGCCGCGGCCGAGGTCATGGGCCGGGTCGAGCGGGCGGTGTACCGGCCCGACCCGTCGCGCGCGAAGGCCTACGACGCGCTCTACGCCGAGTACCGCACGCTGCACGACTACTTCGGCACCGGCACCAACGACGTGCTGCACCGCCTGCGCCGGATCCGGAACGAGGCCCGGCGATGAATCACCAGCAGATCCGCGAAGAGCTCGTCCACCTGCACCGGGAGCTGATCCGGTGGGGCCTGGTGATCTGGACCGCCGGAAACGTCTCGCAGCGCGTCGCCGGTGAGGATCTGTTCCTGATCAAGCCGTCCGGTGTCTCGTACGACGACCTGACGCCGGAGTCGATGGTCGTCTGCGACCTCGACGGCAACCTCGTCGAGGGCGACCTGTCCCCGTCGAGCGACACCGCCGCGCACGCCTACGTCTACAAGCACCGGCCCGACGTCGGGGGAGTGGTCCACACCCACTCCACCTACGCCACCGCCTGGGCCGCCCGGGGCGTACCGATCCCGTGCGCGCTCACGATGATGGCCGACGAGTTCGGTGGGGAGATCCCGATCGGGCCGTTCGCGCTGATCGGTGACGACTCGATCGGGCGCGGCATCGTCGAGACCCTCCAGAACCACCGGTCCCCGGCCGTGCTGATGCGGAGTCACGGTCCGTTCACGATCGGGAAGAACGCCAAGGCCGCGGTGAAGGCAGCCGTGATGCTCGAGGACGTGGCACGTACCGTCCACATTGCTCAACAGGGCGGACCGGTAGAACCGGTCGACAAGGCGTCCATTGACCGGCTGTACGACCGCTACCAGAACGTCTACGGCCAGAACTAGATCCACCCCAACCCCCCAGAAGAAGGACGACAGGAATGCACGCGAAAAAGGCACTCAGTGGCGTTGTTGCCCTGAGCCTGGCGCTGGCGCTCAGCGCTTGCAGCGGCGGCCGCGGCTCCGAGGACTCGGCTGACTCGGGCGACAACAAGGGCGCGCTGATCGGCGTCGCCATGCCGACGAAGGTCTCCGAGCGGTGGATCGCCGACGGCGACGCCGTCAAGGCCGACCTGGAGAAGGCCGGTTACAAGGTCGACCTCGAGTACGGGAACAACGACATCCCGACCCAGGTCAAGCAGGTCGGCAACATGATCACCAAGGGCGTCAAGGTCCTGATCATCGCGTCGATCGACGGTGGTTCGCTGAGCGACCAGCTCGAGGACGCCCACAAGGCCGGCATCAAGGTCATCTCGTACGACCGTCTGCTGACCGGCAGCGAGAACGTCGACTACTACGTCTCGTTCGACAACGAGAAGGTCGGCGTGGAGCAGGGCAAGAGCCTGCTGCAGGGCCTCGGCGTCGTCGACAAGGACGGCAAGGACACCGGCCAGAAGGGCCCGTTCAACGTCGAGCTCTTCGCCGGTAGCAACGACGACAGCAACGCGGCGTTCTTCTTCAAGGGCGCGATGTCGGTGCTGCAGCCCTACATCGACAAGAAGACGATCGTCGTGCAGAGCGGCCAGACCGACTTCAACCAGGTCACGACCCTGCGTTGGGACCCGGCCACGGCCAAGGCCCGCATGCAGAACCTGATCGCGAAGTCGTACTCCGGCGGCAAGACCGTCCAGGGTGTGCTCTCGCCCTACGACGGCCTCTCGCTCGGCATCATCTCCGCGCTCACCGGTGCCGGCTACGGCCAGGGCGCCAAGAAGCTCCCGGTCGTCACCGGCCAGGACGCCGAGGTGCCGAGCCTCAAGTCGATCCTGAACGGTCAGCAGTACTCGACGATCTTCAAGGACACCCGACTGCTCGGCAAGCAGGCCGCGGTCATGACGAACGACCTCCTGACCGGCAAGGAGCCCGAGGTCAACGACACCAAGACCTACAACAACAAGGTCAAGGTCGTCCCGAGCTACCTGTTCCCGCCGGTCGTCGTCACCAAGGACAACGTGCAGACCGACGTGATCGCGAGCGGTTACCACACCCAGGCAGAACTGGACAAGTAGGCCGCTGACCGGTGGGTGGCGGGGATCCCGCCACCCACCGGCGCTGCCTTGGGAGAACCTATGCAGGACACGATCCTCGCGATGCGCGACATCACGAAGACGTTCCCGGGCGTCAAAGCCCTGCAAGACGTCTCGATCGAAGTCGAGCGCGGCACCGTTCACGCGATCTGCGGGGAGAACGGGGCCGGGAAGTCCACCTTGATGAAGGTGCTCTCCGGCGTCTACCCGCACGGCACGTTCGAGGGCTCGATCGAATTCGACGGCCAGCCGGTCGAGTTCAAGTCGATAAACGACTCCGAGGCTTCCGGCATCGTCATCATCCACCAGGAGCTGGCGCTGAGCCCGTACCTGTCGATCGCCGAGAACATCTACCTCGGCAACGAGCAGGCCAAGCGCGGCTGGATCGACTGGAACAAGACGAACCTCGAGGCCGCGAAGCTGTTGAAGCGGGTCGGGCTGCGCGACAACCCGATCACCAAGGTCACCGACATCGGGGTGGGCAAGCAGCAGCTCGTCGAGATCGCCAAGGCGCTCTCCAAAGAGGTGAAGCTGCTGATCCTCGACGAGCCCACCGCGGCGCTGAACGACGACGACTCCGCGCACCTGCTGGGTCTGATCAGCCAGCTGCGTGAGCAGGGCATCACGTCGATCATCATCAGCCACAAGCTGAACGAGATCGAGGCGATCGCCGACCGCGTCACGATCATCCGTGACGGCAAGTCGATCGAGACGCTCGAAATGCACTCCGGTGAGGTCACCGAGGAGCGGATCATCCGCGGCATGGTCGGGCGCAGCCTGGAGAGCCGGTTCCCCGACCACGAGTCGAACCCGGGCGAGGAACTGCTCCGCATCGAGGACTGGACCGTCCACCACCCGATCGACCGGTCACGCAAGGTCGTCGACGGCGCCACCCTGAACGTGCGTGCGGGCGAGATCGTCGGCATCGCCGGGCTGATGGGTGCCGGGCGCACCGAGCTCGCGATGAGCGTCTTCGGGCACAGCTACGGAACCGGGATCAGCGGGAAGGTCTACAAGCGCGGGGTCGAGGTGCGGACCAACACGGTTCCGCGCGCCATCGAGGCCGGCATCGCGTACGTCACCGAGGACCGCAAGCGCTACGGCTTGAACCTGATCGACGACATCAAGCGCAACATCTCGGGCTCCGCGCTCGGGAAGCTCGCGCGGTTCGGCTTCGTGAACGACGCCGAGGAGTCGACGGTGGCCGAGCGGTTCCGCAAGAGCATGAACATCAAAGCGCCGAACGTCACCGCGAAGACCGGCAAGCTCTCCGGCGGCAACCAGCAGAAAGTCGTGCTGTCGAAGTGGATGTTCGCCGACCCCGAGGTGCTGATCCTCGACGAGCCCACGCGGGGCATCGACGTCGGCGCGAAGTACGAGATCTACACCGTCATCAACCGACTCGCCGACGAGGGCAAAGGCATCATCGTCATCTCGTCCGAACTGCCGGAACTGCTCGGCATCTGCGATCGGATCTACACACTTTCCGAGGGTCACATCACTGCTGACGTACCCCGGAGCGAAGCAACCGCCGAGGGCCTCATGCAGTACATGACCAAGTACCGGGAGGTGGACGCATGAGCGCGCCCACGGGACTCGACAAGCCGCCGGTGGACACCAAGCCGGCCAAGCCCCCGACGTCCGGGGTGCTCAGCTACCTCACCGGGCAGCTCAGCCAGGTCGGCCTGTTCATCGCGTTGATCGCCATCGTCGTGTTCTTCCAGATCACGACCGACGGCATCACGCTGAAGCCGATCAACATCTCGAACCTGATCATCCAGAACAGCTACATCCTGATCCTGGCTGTCGGCATGGTCATGGTGATCATCGCCGGGCACATCGACCTGTCGGTCGGGTCGATCGTGGCGTTCATCGGCGCCGTGGCCGGCGTCATGATCACGAAGTGGGACCTGCCCTGGCCGCTCGCCGTGGTGCTCTGCCTGGTCGTGGGTGGTCTGGTCGGTGCCTGGCAGGGCTACTGGGTCGCGTACTTCGGCATCCCGGCGTT
Source organism: Cryptosporangium japonicum (assembly GCF_039524755.1). Taxonomy (NCBI): domain Bacteria; kingdom Bacillati; phylum Actinomycetota; class Actinomycetes; order Cryptosporangiales; family Cryptosporangiaceae; genus Cryptosporangium; species Cryptosporangium japonicum. The sequence continues at coordinate 173,193 of NZ_BAAAGX010000046.1, read as the reverse complement.
CATCGTGACGCTCGGCGGCATGCTGGCGTTCCGCGGTGCGGCCCAGATCGTGCTGGACAACAAGCAGATCGCGCCGTTCCCCGACGGGTTCCGTGACCTCGGCTCGGGCTTCCTGCCGACGTTCGGGTCGAGCGGGTACGAACCGTTGACGATGATCCTCGGTGTACTGGCGTCGCTGGCCCTGGTGGCGTCGGCGTTCCGGCAGCGGCGCGAGCGGCGCAAGTACGACCTCGAGAGCGAGCCGCTCTGGTGGTTCGTCGCCAAGCAGGCGTTCGCGGTCGCGCTGATCATGCTCGTCACCGTGCAGCTGGCCAGCTACGACGGCACGCCGATCGTGCTGGTGATCCTCGGCCTGCTCGTCGTCGGGTACACCGCGGTCATGAGCCGGTCGGTGTTCGGTCGGCACATCTACGCGATCGGTGGCAACCTGTCCGCCGCCCAGCTGTCCGGCGTCAAAGCCAAGTCGGTGACGTTCTGGCTGTTCGTGAACATGGGCGTGATCTCGGCGCTGGCCGGCCTCGTCTACACCGCCGGCCTCAACCTGGCCAACCCCAGCGCGGGTAACGGGTTCGAGCTCGACGCGATCTCCGCGGTGTTCATCGGTGGCGCGGCCGTGACCGGCGGTATCGGCACGATCCCCGGTGCGATCATCGGTGGTCTGATCATCGGCATCCTGAACAACGGCATGTCGATCCTGGGTGTCGGTACCGACTGGCAGCAGCTCATCAAGGGCCTGGTGCTGCTCGCAGCGGTGGCGTTCGACTTCTACAACAAGCGACGTCGCGGCGGGCTCTGAGTTTTAACAGGTCTTTCGTCGGTTATCTTCCGATCTGGGTGTTACGCACTGATCGGGGGATCTGGTGAACGGACCTGAGCACTACCTGCACGCGCAGAAGTACGCGACCGAGTCGGCCACCGACAAGGAACCGGAATGGATGACGGCGCACGCGGCGCTCGCACAGGTACACGCGACGCTCGCGCTGACCGCCGCCATCGCCGAGTTCGGTGACACGAAGACCGGGGTGGGGCGGGTGGCGAGTGACTGGACCGGCTGGCGCAACGCCGGTGCAGTCCTCTCGCCCACCGCCAACCCGAGCCCGCTGGAGTAGCGGGTCGTCGCGTTACGGACGCACGGGTGGGATCGGGCGCCGAACGGCTGAGTGGCTTTGCCGGGGGTGCCCGGTGGCGTCCGAAGCTAGCCGTTCGGCTGGGCCGTCCGCCCGAGGTGACGGGGGACCAGCGGCTGTCGTGGCTGGGTGTCGTCCGTTCGTAACATCGCGCGGTGTCTTATTCACCGCACGTTCCCAGCGGTCGCACGGGTATGCAGCCGCTGCACTGGGTGCTCCTCGGCGTCGGGGGCGCGATTCTGGCTTTCTGCGGGCTCTGTGGCGTCGTCGGCGTGATTGGGTCGGTGGGGGACGACCCGGCGCCGAAGACGTCGTTCGTCGCGGCCACCGAGTCACCGTCTTTTTCGCCTCCGGCTTCCGCTGTGCCTTCCTCGGCGGCGGTGCCGTCAACTGCGGCTCCGCTCGTGGGTGAGCAGGCACCGGTGGCGGAGACGAGCACGGAGGTGGACGTCGTCGAGCCCGAGCCGGCGCGGACGACCCGGCGCGCGGCCCCGGCTACCCGTCGGCCCGACCCACCCCGGACCACGGCGGCGGCCCCGCAGCCCGAGCCGGATTCCGTCTACTACAAGAATTGCGACGCCGTGCGCGCGGCCGGCGCCGCCCCCATCCACGTCGGCGAACCGGGTTACGCCAAGCACCTCGACCGGGACGGGGACGGGGTCGGCTGCGAGTAGCGCTAGATGCGGCCCAGGACCGTGGTCACGGTGATCTCCAAGACCACCCGCAGGGGGTTCTCGCGCGGCTGGCGGTAGCGGGCGGCGTACCGTCGCTCGGCGTCGGCCACGCGCGCGGGGTCGGAGACCACCTCCACCGTGCCCTCCAGGGTGAGCCACCGACCGCCGTCGACCTGGCACAACGCGGCCCGTTTGGTCTCGGCGGCGTTCCGCGCCTTGCGTGAGGGGCCCGAGCAGATCACCCGGGCCAGGCCCGCGTCGGCGTCCCAGGTGAACCCGACCGGCGTGACGTGCGGCGATCCGTCCGGCCGCAGGGTGGTGAGCGTGGCGAGATGCCGCGCGGTGAGGAATTCCAGCGCGGCCGGGGGCAGGTCAGCGGGGTCGAAGCTCACTGATCGAGCCTATCGGTCGTGTGGTGCGTGCCGGACCGGGTGGATCAGGCCGTTCACTACCAGTTCGAAGTAGTCCGGGTCGGCCATCGGGTCGGCCAGTTCGTCGGGCGCGGTGGACGCGAGCTGCACGTGCCCCAGGTAGGCGGTGTAGGCCAGCACCGCCCGCTGCCGGGCGGCCCGCTCGTCGAAACCGATCGCGGCGAACGTGTCGGCGACGTACCGCAACCGGCGCTGCGTCACCCGGCGCAGCACGGGTGCCACCCGGGGATCGTCGGCGTTGCCGAGCAGGCCGATCTCGACCCCGTTGCTCGTCGCACCGGTCACGACCTGGCGGAACAGCCGCCGGAGCCGCTGCTGGGGATCGGGCTCCTCGTCCATCGCGGTGATGATGCCCTCGGTGACCTGCTCCCAGCGCGCGAGCGCGGCCTCCACCAGCGCGTCCCGGTTGGCGAAATGCCAGTAGAAGCTGCCCTTGGTGGCCCCCAGACGCGCGGCGATCGGCTCGACCGCGATGCCGCCGAGCCCTTTCTCGCCCAACACGACGAGCGCCTCGGCCGCCCAGTCGTCAGCGCTCAAACGCGTGTCCCTACCCACCCCCATACGCTACCGTATGGTGAGGACCGTACGGCACCGTATGGAGGCCATCGTGCGCAACGTCCACAGCCGTGATCTGCCTGCCCCGCTCAGTGCCGTAGCCCCCTTGATCGACGGCCTGGGCAGCCCCGACGACACGCTCTGGCCGCGGCGGTGGCCACCGCTGACGTTCGACCGTCCCCTCCAGGTAGGCGCCTCCGGCGGACACAGCGCGATCCGCTACACGGTGGTGGAGTACGACCCCGGCCGCCGGGTGCGCTGCGCCTTCGACCCGGCTATCGGCGTGCGAGGCCACCACGAGTTCCGAGCCGAGCCCTTGGCCGACGACCGGGTGCGGGTAGTGCACGAGTGCGACGCGACCCTCCACGGCCGGATGCGCCTGCTGTGGCCGCTGGCGATCCGATGGCTCCACGACGCCCTGATCGAAGACGCCCTGGACAACGCGGAACGCACCACGACGGGCACGGTCGGCCGGCCCCACCACTGGTCGACATGGGTGCGCCTACTCCGCCACCGCCGGAGCAATCGCCCCGGTGGGCGGGCGTCGATCGGCGTGCTTCGGCAGGCGGGGCTCGGGCGGGTGGCGGCGGACGTGATGCGGGGTTCTGGTGGTGGGGCGGGGGCGGTCGGGGCCCGGCGTGGTGGTCGGCGTCCGGTGGCGGTGGCGGTGCCGGGGGAGGTGTCGGCCGGGTTCGGGGCCGCGGACCTGGCCGACGCTTACGCGGTGCGGCTGGGGCCCGGAATGCCGCGGAAGGCTTCGGCCTGGCTCGGTGCCACCTTCGGCAATCCGCCCGGTTGGGTGCGGGCCGCGCTCGCCCTCCGGCAGGCCGCCGTGCCGCTGCTGGGCATCGAGCGTGCGCCCCGGGACACGTTCCGGCCGAGCGCGGTCACCGACCGAACCGCCACCGTCGACGCCGACGCGGAGCACCTCGTGTTCCGGGCCGCGCTCGTGGTGGACGAACAGGAGGTCACGCTGGCCACGCTGGCTCGCGCCCACAACCGGCGTGGTCGCCTCTACCTCGCGGTGGTGGAGCGCGTGCACCCACTCGTGGTCCGCTCCATGCTCCGCCGCGCGGCGGCCACCGTCACGCGATAACCCACGCATCGAGCCACGCCTCAGCTCCGGTCGCTCCGCTTCTGCGCACGCTGCTTCAGGCCCGGACAGACCGGGCGGAGCCCACCTCGGCGGCTAGGGGATCACGTCTCTCGGAAGGCGGTCAGTAGTTCCTCGGCGGCCAAGGCGGGAGTGAGCGTTCCCTCGGCCACCTGCTGCTCCACCTTCGGGGCCAGCTCGGCCACCCGCGGGTTGTCGCGCAGCGAGGCCAGTAGGCGGTCCTGCACCATCGTCCACACCCAGCGCACCTGTTGTTCCCGCCGCCGGGCCTCCAAGGCGCCGGAGGCCGACCTGGTGTCCTGGTGGCGGACGATCTGCTCCCAGACCTCGACCAACCCCGTGCCCTCGGACGCACTGCACGTCAGTACCGGAGCGTCCCAGCCACCGCGGTCGCCGTGCAGCAAGCGCAGCGCGCCGGCCAGTTCGCGGGCGGCCTTCTGGGCGTCCCGGACGTGAGGTCCGTCGGCCTTGTTCACCGCGATCACGTCGGCCAGCTCCAGGACGCCTTTCTTGATGCCTTGGAGCTGGTCGCCGGTGCGAGCCAGCGTGAGCAGCAGGAACGAGTCGACCATCTCGGCGACCGTGGTTTCGGACTGGCCCACGCCGACGGTTTCGACGAGCACCACGTCGTAGCCCGCGGCTTCGACGATCACCATCGCCTCGCGGGTGGCTTTGGCGACGCCGCCCAGCGTGCCCGCGCTGGGGGACGGTCGGACGAACGCGTTCTCGTCGACCGCCAGGCGCGTCATCCGGGTCTTGTCGCCGAGGATGCTGCCGCCGGTGCGGGTCGACGACGGGTCGACGGCGAGCACCGCCACCCGGTGTCCGGCGGAGGTGAGCGTCACGCCGAGCGCGTCGATGAACGTGGACTTCCCGACGCCGGGTACGCCGGTGATGCCGACCCGGCGCACCGGCGCACCGCGCCCGGTCGCGGTGAGGCGGGTGAGCAGCTCCTGGGCCGCGACGCGGTGATCGGCCCGACGCGACTCGACGAGCGTGATCGCCCGCGCGATCCAGGCCCGCTCCCCGGCGAGCACGCCGCGCGCGTACTCCTCCACGTCCGGCGCCGGCCGGCTCATTGCCCGCCCCGCGCGACGTGTGGCGGCGTTGCGGCGGTGCGGGCCGCTGCGCCCGGCCCCGCTACCTGGCTGGGGGCGGCGTGGAAAAAAAGCACGGGAGCTACCGTCACGGGTGGCCGAGGCGGGTGCGGAGTTCGGCCAGGAGGCCGAGGGCCGCGTCGGCGATCACGGTGCCGGGCAGGAACACGGCCGAGGCGCCGAGATCAGCGAGCGGCGATACGTCCGCGGGCGGGATGACGCCGCCGACGACGATCATGATGTCGTCCCGGCCGAGTGCGGCGAGTTCCTCACGCAACGCCGGCACCAGGGTCATGTGCCCGGCGGCCAGCGTGCTCACCCCGACGATGTGGACGTCGGCCTCCACGGCCTGGCGCGCCACCTCCGCCGGGGTCTGGAACAGCGGGCCCACGTCGACGTCGAAGCCGAGGTCGGCGAACGCGGACGCGATCACCTTCTGGCCCCGGTCGTGCCCGTCCTGGCCCATCTTCGCGACGAGGATCCGCGGCTGACGACCCTCGGCCTGCTCGAACGACGCGGTCGCCGAACGTGCCGCGGCCACGTTCCCCGCCGATCCCGCCTCGTCCCGGTACACGCCGGAAATCGTACGGATCTGACCGGCGTGGCGCCCGTACACCTTCTCGAGCGCGTCGGAAATCTCGCCGACCGTGGCCTTGTGCCGGGCCGCTTCCACGGCCAGCGCGAGCAGGTTCTCGTCCAGGCCAGGGCCGCGGTGGCCGTTGAGCGCGGCGTCGGCGGCTTTGGTGAGCGCGGCCAGCGCGGACTCGACCGCCTGCGGATCACGTTCGGCGCGGAGCTTCTCGAGTTTGAGAATCTGCTCGCGCCGGACCGAGGCGTTGTCGACGCGGAGTACCTCGATCGGCTCGTCGGCCTCGGGCCGGTAGCGGTTGACGCCGATGACCGGCTGCCGTCCGGAGTCGATGCGTGCCTGCGTGCGTGCGGCCGCTTCCTCGATGCGCAGCTTCGGGATGCCCTCGTTGATCGCGCGGGCCATGCCGCCGGCCGCCTCGACCTCCTGGATGTGACCCCAGGCCTGCCGGGCCAGGTCGTGGGTGAGCCGCTCCACATAGGCCGACCCGCCCCACGGGTCGATCACGCGCGTGGTGCCGGACTCGTGCTGCAGCAGCAGCTGGGTGTTGCGTGCGATGCGTGCGGAGAAGTCGGTCGGCAGCGCGAGCGCCTCGTCGAGCGCGTTCGTGTGCAGCGACTGGGTGTGTCCCTGCGTCGACGCCATCGCCTCGACGCACGTCCGGACGACGTTGTTGAACACGTCCTGGGCGGTGAGCGACCAGCCGGAGGTCTGCGAGTGCGTGCGCAGGCTCTGGGATTTCGCGTTCACGGCGCCGGCCTCGCGGGTGAGGCGCGCCCAGAGCAGGCGGGCCGCCCGCATCTTCGCGACCTCCATGAAGAAGTTCATGCCGATCGCCCAGAAGAAGCTCAGGCGCGGCGCGAACTTGTCGATCTCCAGCCCCGCCTCCTGGCCGGCTCGGAGGTACTCCACGCCGTCGGCCAGCGTGTAGGCCAGCTCCAGGTCGGCGGTCGCCCCGGCCTCCTGGATGTGGTACCCGGAGATCGAGATCGAGTTGAAGCGGGGCATCCGCTGCGACGTGTACGCGAAGATGTCGGAGATGATCCGCATCGACGGCTGCGGCGGATAGATGTACGTGTTGCGGACCATGAATTCTTTGAGGATGTCGTTCTGGATCGTGCCGGCGAGCTGCTCCGGCGCGACACCCTGCTCTTCCGCGGCGACGATGTAGAGCGCGAGCACCGGCAGCACGGCGCCGTTCATCGTCATCGAGACGCTCATCCGGTCGAGCGGAATGCCGTCGAACAGTTGACGCATGTCGTAGATCGAGTCGATCGCGACACCGGCCATCCCGACGTCGCCGCCGACCCGCGGGTGGTCGGAGTCGTAGCCGCGGTGCGTGGCCAGGTCGAACGCGATCGAGAGGCCCTTCTGGCCGGCGGCCAGGTTGCGCCGGTAGAACGCGTTGGACGCCGCCGCGGTGGAGAACCCGGCGTACTGGCGGATCGTCCACGGCTGCGTGACGTACATCGCCGGGTACGGGCCGCGCAGATAGGGCGCGATGCCCGGATAGGTGTCGAGGAAGTCGAGTCCGTCGAGGTCGTCGGCGGTGTAGAGCGGCTTGACCGGGATGCCCTCGGGCGTGTCCCAGACCGGTGTCTCGGCGCGTTCGCCCTTCGCGGGGGCCGGCGCGCCCAGCTCGACGTTCGAGAAGTCCGGGATCGTCATCGCGTAACCCCCAGGTCGTCGAGCGTCGTCGTCAGCACGGCGACCGCGTCACAACCACTGAAAAGATAATTGTCGACGTTCGGCAGCGTGCCCTTTTTGCCGGCGAGCCAGATGCGGGCGGCTCCGGCCCCGGTGAGCGCGGTGGCCACGGCCTCCCCGTCGGCGGCGTAGATCGAGTCGGTGGAGCAGAGCACGGCGGTGCGTGCCCCGCTGGCCGCGAAGCTCTCGGCCAGCTGCTCCGGGGTGAGGTCCGGGCCGGCGAGAACGGGTTCGACGCCACCGGCCTGGAACAGGTTGGCGGCGAACGTCGCCCGCGCGGTGTAGGCGGCGAGCGGGCCGAGCGTGGCCAGGAAGATCGTCGGCCTGCTCGCGGCCCGGTCGGCGGCGTTACGCAGGGCTTCGAACTCCTGGCCGTACCGGATCCGCGGGAGGCCGCCGCGCGCCGGCGCCGGTGCGGGCTTGCGGGCCGGCCGGTTCTCGGTGAGGTTCGGGAACTCGCTGACGCCGGTGAGCGGGTCGCGGCGGTGGGCGATGTTCCGGCGGCGCTCGTCCCAGGTCTTCGCGATGTCGTCGGCGATCGGCGCCGTCGTGATGCCACCGGCCTTCTCGATTCCGGTGAAGACGTCCCAGGCCGCGCGGGCCAGCTCGTCGGTGAGGCTCTCGACGTACCAGGAGCCACCGGCCGGGTCGATCACGCGGCCGAGGCTGGACTCCTCCAGCAGCAGCGACTGGGTGTTGCGGGCGATGCGCCGGGAGAACGCGTCGGGCAGGCCGAGCACCGCGTCGAACGGCGCGACCGTGACGGCGTCCGCGCCGCCGATGCCCGCACCGAAGCAGGCGAGCGTGGTGCGCAGCATGTTCACCCACGGGTCGCGGCCAGCCATCATCGCGGCGCTGGTCACGGCGTGCTGGTGCTGCGGGACGTCGGGGGCGCCGCTGACCTCGGCGACCCGGGCCCAGAGCCGCCGCGCGGCCCGGAACTTGGCGATCGTGAGGAACTGGTCCGCGGAGGCGGCGTAGCGGAACTCGAGCTGGCCGAGCGCTTCCTCGACGCCGAGCCCGGCCTCGGTGAGCGCTCGGAGGTAGGCGACGCCGGTGGCGATCGAGGCGCCGAGTTCCTGCGCGTCCGAGCCGCCGGCGTCGTGGTACGGGGTCGCGTCGACGAGCCCGGCGCGGATCGCGGTGCCCCGGGTGCGCTGCGCGAGGTCGGTGAGCACGGTGAGGTCGGCCGGAACCCCGGTGCGTGCGGCCAGACCGATGGGGTCGGCGCCCAGGTTGCCGCTCGTCGTGGGGTTCAGAGCCAGGAAGGCGTCGGCGGCCTCACGGGTGGCGGCGCCCGCGTCCACGGCGATCGGAGCCAGGTCGAGCAGGACGTTCTCCAACACGTCGGGGAGCGCGGAGACCGCGATCCCCTCGTCGCCGAGCACGAGCCACAGCGACGTGACGCCGTTCTCCAGATCCGCGGCGATCGCGGCCTTCGTCGCGGCGACGTCGGGGTCGGCGTGCCGCTGCCGGACGTCCCACCCGCCGGGGCGCTCGCCGCTCCCGGCCGTGAGGTCACGCTGCCGGTTGCCCCGCACGAAGGGCGGGAAGCCGGGAAGGCCGACCTCGGCCGGTGCATCGGCCGCGGTGTAGAGCGGTGCGACCCGGATGCCGTCGTACGTGGTCGTCGCGAGGAGCTCCTCCACCGCGCCGGGGGGCGTCTCGTCGTCCGCGACCCGCGACTTGCGCAGAACACCCAGCACGAGCTCGTGCCAGCGCTCCCGATCGGCCGGCTCGAAGCCGGTGGCCAGCGCGAGTTTCTCCGACGGCACCGTCATGTCGGGATCGTATTGCCGTTCCGGTCAGCCCTGACCGAAGTGTGGTCCGGGTAACCGGGGCGAGTCGCCTGGATCGGTTTTGTCAACTAGGCGACACGCCCCCGTCCGGGGGCCACGCGGCGGCGAATCGGAGGTGCAGCCTCCTCGCCCGGAAGGACGTCCGATGCCCCGCACGCCGCGGATCCTTGTCGCACTCACCGCGCTCGGCCTGGGAATGACCGCGCTGACGCCCGGCAGCGCGGCCGCCTCGAGCCACCGCGAAGCCCCGGCCATCGCGGGCTTTCCCCAGTACGACAACACCGACCTGTACGCGTTCGTCAGCCCCGACCGGCCCGACCGCGTCACGCTGATCGCCGACTGGATCCCGTTCGAGGAGCCGGCCGGCGGCCCGGGCTTCTACCCGTTCGCCACCGACGCCCGGTACGAGATCAACGTCGACAACAACGGCGACGCCCACCGCGACCTCACCTACCGGTGGCAGTTCACCAGCACGTACGCCCGCGAGGACAGGGTCTTCTACAACAGCGGGCCGGTCACCGGCCTGGACGACGAGGACCTCAACTTCTGGCAGACCTACCGCCTGGAGGAGATCCACTGGGCCGCGGACGGGTCGCGGACCGGCACCGACGTGCTCGCCGAGGCGCTGCCGGTCGCCCCGTCGAACGTCGGCGCGGCGTCGATGCCGGACTACCGCGCCCTGCGTGACCGGGTGATCCGTTCCCAGCACGGCGTCACGATGTTCGCCGGTCAGGCCGACGACCCGTTCTTCCTCGACCGGCGGGTCTTCGACCGGCTCCAGGGCGGCGGTCCGAGCGGGGCCGGCCGCGACACGCACGCGCCGTACAACGTCAACTCGGTCGCTCTCCAGCTGCCGATCTCCCGGATCGTGCGCGACGGTGACCCGGTGGTCGGGATCTGGTCGACCACGTCGCGGCGGACTTCGACCGGGGAGTACGTCCAGCTGTCGCGGCTGGGGATGCCGCTGGTGAACGAGATCGTCGTGCCGATCCGGGACAAGGACCGGTTCAACGCCTCGTCACCGGCCGGGGACGGGGCCTTCCTCCGGTACGTGACCGACCCCGAGGTGCCGCGACTGCTCGAAAAGACCCACCGCGTCAAAGCCCCGGCGACGCCACGAGCGGACCTGGTGCGTGCGTTCCTCACCGGCGTGCCCGGCCTGAACCGGCCGGCGCGGGTCACGCCGAGCGAACAGTTGCGGCTGAACACGTCGATCCCACCGACGGCGTCGCCGAAGCGGCTCGGGGTGCTCGACGGGGACGAGGCCGGGTTCCCGAACGGGCGGCGGCTCGGCGACGACGTCCTCGACATCACGCTCCAGGTCGCCGCGGGGGAGCTGGCCGGGGCGGCGAACGACCTCGGCGACGCGGTGGACACCAACGACGTTCCGTTCGAGCGGTCGTTCCCGTACCTGGCGCTGCCGAAGTCCTCGTCGTCGCGGACCGTTCCGGCGGCCCCGGCCTCGGCGGCCGCCCTGACGGTCACCGGAGTAGCCGGGCCGCCGGAACGCTCCCCGGCGGCGGACGTCTCCGACGACCTCGTTCCGCTGGGTGCGGCGGTCGGCGGGGCGGGGCTGCTGGCGTTCGGGGCGGCGTGGCTCTGGCGTCGCCGGCTCGCCGGGGGCTCCTGAAGCCAGCGGATTCCGTTCGTCCTCCGGGCGCTCACGTGGCTCTGATAGCGTCGGACCGCTCTGTCCCCAGGAAGAGAAGCGGCCATGGCCAACCAGTTCCCGGAGTGGCCCGACCGCGACGGTCAACCCGATAGGAACGCATCCCCGGACCGGGACGCCGTACGTCGTGACGACGAGTCGTACCGGTCGGGCGGGGCGCAGTACCAGCCGCCCGAGTACGGGTCGCCGCAGTACAGCGCGCCGCAGTACGCCGAGGGCACGTACGACCGGCTGAACTTCCAGAATCCCGGTCAGACGCCGGAGTATCCGACGTCCGGCCGGGCGTCGGTTCCGGTCCACCCCGCCGAACGGGAGTGGCACCAGCCCCCGGTTCACCCCGGTGCCGCGCCGCCCGCCCCACCCCGCTCGGCCCCCGGCTACCCCGACCCGGGCTATCCCGAGCCCGGCCGCGCCGGCTCGGGTTACGCCGGGTCGGGTCACACCGGGGCCGGCCACCCCGGCTATCCCGGGCACGCGGGGCACGGGGCGGAGCTCCGGGACGACGAGCTCGTGCACAGCCACACCCACAGCGCCGCCACCCCGGTCTCCGCGCGCACCCGCAAGGCCGTCATCGCGATCCTCGTGCCCGCGATCCTCGCCACCGTCGTCGGCCTGATCTGGCTCTGGCCCGGGCAGATCCACTACGGCAACAGCACCGGCGACAGCGGCCAGCAGCAACGGTCCGCCGGCACCGTCTCCGGCGTCGTCGAGCAGTCCTGCCCGGACACCGACGAAGCCGAGGCCGCCGGACTCACCGGCCCCTGCGGCACGGCCACGGTCAAGGTCACCGACGGGGTCGGCAAGGGGCAGACCGTCACGATCGAACTGCCCCAGGGCCCCGGCGCCCCGGTCGTCCACGCCGACGACAAGGTCGTGCTGGTCGTCCTCTCGGGCGGCGATGGCGACTCCACCGCCCGCTACACGATCGTCGACAAGCAGCGTTCCGGCTCGCTCTGGCTGCTCGTGGCGCTCGCCGCGGTCGTGGTGATCGGGTTCGGGCGGCTGCGTGGGCTCGCCGCGATCGGCGGGCTCGTCGTCAGCTTCGCGGTGTTGTTGCTGTTCGTGCTGCCGGGCATCCTCGGCGGTTCGCCGCCGTTGCTGGTGGCGGTGGTCGGCTCGAGCACGATCATGTTCGCGGTGCTCTACCTGACCCACGGTGTCTCGGTGCGTACCTCGGTGGCGATCCTCGGCACGCTGGCGAGCCTCGTGCTCACCGGCCTGCTCGGCGCCGGCTTCACCGCGCTCACCGAGCTGACCGGCCTCGGCGACGAGCAGAGCGTCTACCTCGCCACCGTCGAGGGTGGCGTCGACATGCGTGGGTTGTTGCTGGCCGGCATCATCATCGGCTCGCTCGGTGTGCTCGACGACGTCACGATCACGCAGGCCGAGGTCGTGTCCGAGCTGGCCCGCGCCCCGCGCAGCCGGTTCGACCTGTACCGGGCGGCGATCCGGGTGGGGCGGGCACACGTCGGTTCGGCGGTGAACACGATCGTGCTCGCGTACGCGGGGGCGTCGCTGCCGTTGCTGCTGCTGATCTCGGTCAGCGGGCAGAGCCTCGGTTCGCTGGTCACCGGTCAGTCGCTGGCGCAGGAGATCGTCCGCGCGCTGGTCGGGACGATCGGCCTGGTGGCGTCGGTTCCGATCACCACCGCGCTGGCGGCGCTCGTGGCCGAGCCCCCCGCCGAGGACGAGGAGCCGGCCGGAACACCCGCGTAGGCCTCAGGCGGCGGCTGCCGCCTGGGACGCCTGGACCGCCGACTTCAGCCCCTTGGCCACCGGCCCGACCAGCTCGCCCATCGCCTTCAGGCGCGGCTTGTACTTCCGCTTGTCGGCGCCGCTGACGACGGTCCGCAACTCGCCGTTGGCGGCCAGCGCCACCACCGCGGCGTCGCGCCGGTCGAGCCGGTCGAGGGGCTCACCGCCGCGCAGCGCTCGCCGCGCGGACTCGGCGAACCGGGTGCGGGCCCGGGTGTCGCGGAGGGCCACGGTCCAGTACGGCACCACCCCGAACGCGCGTCGCCGCTCGGCTTTGATCGTGTGGTCGGCGTCCAGCTGTTCACGCACCGCCTTGACCGCGGCGCTGTTGCGGCGGCCGATCCAGTGCGCCCACTTGCGCGGCTTGGGGCTCGCCGCGACCTCGTCCAGCACGGTGCGCAGGAACGGGTCGGCCAGCACCGGGTCGCCGTGGTCGGGGTGGCGGTGGTGGGTGACGACGACGCGGCCGTTCTCGTCGGCCAGGTGTCCGCCGGACTGCAGTTCGGCCAGCGCGGCGGCACGCAGCACCGCACCGAGGTGCCACGCGCCCGCGATGCGCTGCTTCTTCGGGTCGTACGCGAGCAGGAACAGCCGGGCGGGGAGGAAGATCTCGGTCTCCATGAGGGGTTCTCCTACGACTCGTCGTTCTCGTCGTCGTCTTCGTTCAGGCGGGGGCGGCCGGGGCCGCGCATGCGTTGCGCCTCGCGGGGAAGCCGGCCGGCGTCCCCGAGCGCCCGGCGCAGCAGGAACTCGATCTGCGCGTTGGTGCTGCGCAGTTCGTCGGACGCCCACCGCGCCAGCGCGTCGTGCACGGCCGGGTCGAGCCGCAGAAGGATTTTCTTGCGCTCGCTGGCCATCGGGTAGCCCCTCGGTCAGTAGAGGGAGCCGGCGTTGACGATCGGCTGCGTGCCGCGATCACCGCAGAGGACCACCAACAGGTTGCTCACCATCGTCGCTTTCCGTTCCTCGTCCAGTTCGACGACGTCGTGCTCGGCGAGGCGGCCGAGCGCGAGCTCCACCATGCCCACCGCGCCTTCGACGATGCGTGTGCGTGCGGCGACCACCGCGTTGGCCTGCTGACGCTGCAGCATGACCTGGGCGATCTCCGGCGCGTACGACAGCCGGGTGATACGTGACTCGATCACCTCGACGCCGGCGGCGGTGACGCGTGCGGCGATCTCGGCCGAGAGCCGGCCGGTGATCTCGTCGGCGTTGTCACGCAGGGAGAGCTGGTCCTCGGGGGCGTCGTACGGGTAGCTGTTCGCGATGTGACGCACCGCGGTCTCGCTCTGGATCGCGACGAACTCCACGAAGTCGTCGACCTCGAACGCGGCCTTCGCGGTGTCGGACACCTGCCACACCACCACGGCGGCGATCTGGATCGGGTTGCCGTCGGCGTCGTTCACCTTGGCCAGCTCGGTCTCGTGGTTGCGTACCCGCGTCGAGACCTTCTGCCGGTTCGTGATCGGGTTGACCCAGCGCAGCCCGTCGGCCCGGATCGTGCCGGTGTAGCGGCCGAGCAGCTGGACCACCCTGGCCTCGCCGGGGGCCACCGCGGTGAGGCCGCAGAGGCCGAGCAGTGCGGCCAGGGCCAGCACCACGCCGAGGACGATGAGCGTGACCGGCCCGGCGCCGGGGGCGTTCTGGGCGCCGTACACGATCGGTGCCGCCGAACCCAGCAGCACGATCAGTAGGACGAGCGCGATCGGGATGCCCGGCAGTCCGTCGGTGCGTCGCTCACGGACCTGCGGGGCGGGCATTTCCACCACTGGCTGGTCGATGGTCATCTTCGGCTCCTCCCGTCGATAGCTCCAGTCTAGCAAAGTGATATCACTTTTTTCAAGAGGTGTGGACAGTGGTCAACGGGGGTCGCCGGAACGGTAGGGTCAGCCACGGATGACGCTGGGTAGCCTCACCCTCACTGCCTCGAACCCCCTCCGCCGCTCCGACCGATTGCGAGTCGAGATGAGCATCCTGAGCAGGAATCACGTGCAACTGGCCGGTCGCGAGGGCGGTCCGGCGATGGTGTTCGCGCACGGCTTCGGCTGTGACCAGTCGATGTGGCGGTACCTGACGCCGGCCTTCGCCGACCGGTACCGCATCGTGCTGTTCGACTACGTCGGGCACGGCAAGTCCGAGCTCGCCGCCTACGACCGCGAACGGTACGACTCGTTGGGCGGGTACGCGCAGGACCTGCTCGACGTCCTGGCGGCGCTGGAGCTCGAGTCGGTCGTGTTCGTCGGGCACTCGGTGAGTTCGATGATCGGGGCGCTGGCCGCGATCCAGGAGCCGCACCGCTTCGAGAGCCTCGTGATGATCGGGCCCTCACCGCGCTACCTCGACGACGACTCAGCCGGATACGTCGGCGGTTTTCGCGCCGAGGACCTGAACGGTTTACTCGACTCGATGGACAGCAACTACCTGGGGTGGTCGAGCACGATGGCGCCGGTGATCATGGGCAACGGCGACCGGCCCGAGCTCGGTGACGAGCTGACCAACAGCTTCTGCCGCACCGATCCCGCGATCGCCCGGCAGTTCGCGCGGGTCACGTTCTTCAGCGACAACCGGGCCGATCTGCCGAAGGTGCCGGTGCGGTCGCTGGTGTTGCAGTGCACGGCGGACGTCATCGCGCCCGAGGTCGTCGGGCGGTACGTGCACGCGCACCTGCCGGAGAGCGAGTACGTGCTGCTTTCGGCCACGGGTCACTGCCCGCACCTGAGCGCCCCGGCCGAGACCATCGCCGCCATGCAGGGTTTCTGCTGACTCTGACGAATTCGGAGGGGTAGCCGAGTGGAGACGCCGGAGCGGTCCAATCCGGCCGCTGAGTTGGCCGCGGCGCACGCGGGCACCGGGCGGCGCCGGCCGGGCCCGCGCACCCGCCGCCGCCCCACCCCGACCGACCCCGCCGCGATAGACCCCGCCGCGATAGACCCCGCCGCGATCGAGCCCGCCGCGCTGGATCCCGCCGCGCTGGACCCCGCTGCGACGGGCACGGCCCCGGTCGGGCCGCCGACACCGTCCGGCCCGTCGCTACCACCCGACCCGGCGCCGTCCGGTTCGGTCGTGCCGTCCGGTTCGGTCGTGCCGCCCGGTTCGGCGGACGGGGCCCCGAGCGAGAACGGACCGCGCCACGCCGGGGCGAGTGCCGCTGCGAGCCACGCCGTGCCGAGCGCCGCCCCGAACCACGCCAGGTCGAGCGCCGCCCCGAACCACGCCGGGTCGAGCGCCGCTGCGAGCCACGCCGTGCCGAGTTCCGCCCCGAAGCACGCCGGGTCGAGCGCCGCCGGGTCCAGGCCCGCCGGGCCGGACGGCGCTGGCTCCGGTGAGGGCGGAGACAGGGACCCGGGCGGAGACGGGGACCTGGGCGGAGACGGGCCGCTCGACCAGGCGCCCTGCGGCTTCGTCGTCACCGACCCGCACGGCCTCATCGCGCAGGTCAACCAGCACTTCCTGACCTCCACCGGCTACCGCGCCGAGGATCTCGTCGGCCGGATCCGGTTCCAGGACCTGCTCGCCCCCGGCGATCAGATCTACTACGAGACGCACTACTCACCCCTCCTGCTCATGCAGGGCGCGGTCCGCGAGATCGCGGTCGACATCCGCGACCCGGCCGGCCAGCGGCTACCCGTCCTGGTCAACGCCGTCCTCGACCGCGACACCGCCGGGGAACCCCGCTGGATCCGCACCACCGTGTTCGGGGCCACCGACCGGCGCCGGTACGAGGAGGAGCTGCTCGTCCAGCGCCGCCGCGCCGAGCGGTCCGAGGAGCGCGTGCGTACCCTGCAGGGCGTCGCCGCGGAGCTGGCCGCGGCCGGTGACCTCGCCGAGGTGGGCCGCGTGCTCGTCGACGCCGCGATCAACGCGCTCGGCGGCGACCGGGCGGGCCTCTGGCTCCTGGACCGCCGTGAGGTCGCGCAGGCGACCGAGGTGGACGAGGCGCTCGGCAACGACGGGCTGGCCGCCGCGGCCGAACTCTCTACGCACGGCCTGCTGCAGATCGCGGCCGTCAACATCGGTGAGTTCGACGAGCTGGCCCGGATCCCGGTCCCCGACCCGGAGCGGTTCTCGTTGCGCCGCCGCGGTCCGATCCTGATCGACTCGACCGAGTCGATCCGGTTCCGGCACCCGCTGATCGCGGCCGCCATGGAGCGCACGAACACCGGCTCGCTCGTCGTGATCCCGCTCGACGTCGGCGATCACCGGGTGGGTGTCCTGGCCGCGGGGTGCGTCGAGACCCGTCAGCTCTCCGACGACGACCGGGAACTGCTGCACGCGCTCGGACGTCAGGGCGGGCAGGCCCTGGAGCGCGCCGCCCTGCACGCGGAAGCGACCAAATCCGCCGAGCGGTCGGACTTCCTGGCCACCACCAGCCGTTCCCTCGAGGAGACGGTCCGGCTGGTCGACCGGGCGCAACGGCTCGTCGACCTGGTCACCCGGGACCTCGCCGAGGTCGCGAGCGTGGAGTTCATGGAGACCGACGGCAACCGGCGGCTGGCCGAGTCACGCGCCGACGGCACCGCCGAGGCCACCGGTGACCTGATCGGCATCCAGCCCGGTCGGGCCGGTGATCTCATCGCGCAGGTCGTCAGCGGTACCCGGCCGAAGTTGCTGGCCGAGCGGCAGCCGATCGGCCCGTCCGGTCCCCGTGCGGCGAACTGGTGGCTCGCGCTCCCGCTCCGCGCCTCGGGGCGGACGCTCGGCGCGCTGGTTCTGGGGCGCTACGAGCGGGCGTTCAGCGTCGACGAAGTGGCGTTCTGTTCCGAGGTGGCGGCCACCGCGGCGCTCGCGCTCGACAACGCGCGCCGCTACGAGCAGGAGCGCGAGGTGGCGTACACGCTGCAGCGCAGCCTGCTCTCCGGCGGGCTGCCGAAGCGGCAGGGGCTGCGTATCGCCACCCACTACCGGCCGGCGGTGGAGAACCTCGAGGTCGGCGGCGACTGGTACGACGCGTTCGAGCTCGGTGACGACAAGATCGGCATCGTGGTCG
>NZ_BAAAGX010000046.1:0-155662 GCF_039524755.1 Cryptosporangium japonicum | reverse complement strand
GCCAGCGCGATGGGGCAGATCCGCAGCGCGATCCGGGCGCTGGCCGGGGCCGGCCTGGGGCCCTCGGCGCTGCTCAGCCAGCTCGACAAGTTCGTCGGTCAGTTCGACGCCGGCCGGATGGCGACGCTGGTGTACCTGGAGCTGAACCCGCGCACCGGGCACGTCCGCTACGCCTGCGCCGGGCACTTCCCGCCGCTGATCATCCAGGGCGACGAGGAGGCGCGGTACCTCTGGGACGGCCGGTCGACTCCGCTCGACGCGTACTCCGGGCAGCCGGGCCGGTCGGAGGCGGAGATCCGGCTGCTGCCGGGGGCCCGCCTGCTGCTCTACACCGACGGGCTGGTCGAGCGGCGTGGCCGGTTGATCTGGCGGGGTCTGGAACTGCTCCGGGAGGAGATGCAGCGCCACCGCACCGCGTCGGCCACCGCGATCGTGCACGGTATCGCCGACGCGATGCTGCGTGACGAAGCCGGCCGCGACGACGTCTGCCTGCTGGCCGTGTCGCTGGCCGAGTCGACGCCGTTCGAGGAGCGGATCCCGGCCGATCTGGCCGAGCTCACCGGTGTGCGCAACCGGCTGCGGGCCTGGCTCACGGGTTCCGACGTCGACCGGCACGACGGGTTCGCGATCGTGCTGGCCTGCTCGGAGGCGATCGGCAACGCGATCGAGCACGGTTACCGCACCCCGGACGCGGCGGCCACCGGAACGGTCACGATTTCGGCGTCGATCGTGGATGAGCGCGTCGACGTGACGATCGGTGACGGCGGTCTGTGGCAGCCTCGGGAGACGCCACCGGATCGCGGGCGGGGGCTCATGCTGATGAATCGTCTGATGGACGAGGTGACGGTCGACCGGGCGACGACCGGAACCACCGTGACGATGTCACGTCGGGTGAGGTGGGTGGGGCCGTGACGGGAGACGAGGTACTGGAGGGCCGGAGCGCACCACCGGCCGCGGCGACCGTGTCGTTCCAGGAGCTGACCGAGGACGAACCTCCCGGGGCGCTGGTGTCGTTCGTCGGGGAGATCGACCTCGGCACCGCGCCGGCGCTGGGCGAGACCGTCCTGCGCCGCACCATCGAGCTGCCCGCGGTCGTGCTCGACCTCTCCGCGGTGACGTTCCTCGACAGCGCCGGGGTGCGGCTCCTGGACAGCCTGGTCGGCGCCTACGAGAGCCGGGGGAGCACGATCCGGCTGGTGGCGCCCGAACACGGCGTCGCCCGGTTCACGCTGACGCTCTGCGCGTTCCGCTCCGACCTGGTCGAGACGTCGGTCGACCGGGCCCGCTCCGCGCTGCTCAGTTGACCGGTAGCGGCGTGGGTGCGCCGCCGGGCGTCGGGCCGCCCTGAACCAGGCTCGTGGTGCGCGCGGAACGCGTCTCCTGCCACTCGGGGAGCCGGTCCTCGTTGACCGCGGCGAACAGGTCGGCCGCGGCCTTCTCGTCCACCGCCACCGCGGTGCCGTACGGGGTCCAGAGCGAGTCGCTGGTGTGCGGCAGCGTCGCGAACGTCATGTTCTCCGGACGCAGGTGCCGCAGCGCGAGCGCCAGCGCCTGCACGTCCATGTTGTCGTCGACGGTGATCGAGTTCGTGGCGGCGCGGAGGAACGCGTCGAAACGCAGCGGGTTGGTGAGCGTGCCGCGGCTCACCGCCCGGCTCAGCAGCGACTGGAGCACCAGCTGCTGGTTGTGGATCCGGCCGAAGTCGCTGCCGGGGACGTTGTAGCGCTGGCGCATGAAGTCCAGCGCGGAGTCGCCGCCCATGTGGTTGCAGCCGGCTTTCCACACCCGCTGGGTGTGGATCGAACGCACGGTGTACGTGGTGCACACCCGGACACCGCCGACCGCGTTCACCATCGTGCGGACGCCGTTGAAGTCGATGACGACCGCGCCGTCGAGCGGCAGGCCGGTGAGTTCGTAGACGGCCTTGGCCGCGAGCGGGGCGCCGCCGAACGAGAACGCGGAGTTGATCTTGTTCTTGCCGCCCTGCCAGGCACCGCCCGCGGGCACCTGCACGTAGCTGTCACGCGGGATCGAGATCACGTACGCGCTCTGCAGATCCGCGGTGACGTGGATGACCATGATCGTGTCCGACCGTTCGCCGACGGTGTCGGCCTGCACGGTCGGGTCGGCGGTGCGGGTGTCGGAACCGAGCACGAGGAAGTTCAGCGGACCGACGATGCCGCTCTCCGCCGGGTCGGACGTCGCGCCGGTGTCGTCGGTGCGTGCGGTCATCGGGACGTCGCCGAGCAGGTCGGCGCGCTTGATGTTCTTCTCGTAGCGCTCGCTGATCGCCCAGCCGGCGCCGATCGTGCCGACCGAGACGAGGAGGAGGGCGACACCAACGATCAGGCCCACCGTGGTCCACGGTGTGCTGCTCCTCCGGCCCACGCCCACTCGGCTACGCCCCTTGCCGTTCACCCGGATACAGCCGCCGATGAAACTGTCGGCGCACGACACGACAAATTTAGGACTACCCCGCCACCGGGTCGGTAATCACCGTTTGCCCGGCGTCTGCCAGCGGGTTCGTGTCACGCGGCGCCGTTCGTCGATGGCGTGATTAATTGCGGCGGAATTGTGCCCGGGAAATAGCCCACTCAATTAGCTGTAATCGGCGTTAATTGCCGGTCGGGTCTCCGTGCGCGCTCGGGTGCGCCACGCTCCGCTCGCGGGTCGGACCAGCGGGCCCCGCCGGAACGGATGAGTTGGGCGGGACGCCGCGAATGGTGCGATCTCGCTAGGCTCAAATTCGATGCATAAGCGGCAAAACGTTACAGCGGTCAGCGGAAATCACTTGTCGAAGCGCGAATTCTCGGTAATCGACGCGGATA
Organism: Cryptosporangium japonicum; assembly: GCF_039524755.1. Lineage (NCBI taxonomy): Bacteria > Bacillati > Actinomycetota > Actinomycetes > Cryptosporangiales > Cryptosporangiaceae > Cryptosporangium > Cryptosporangium japonicum. The sequence goes on along the minus strand of NZ_BAAAGX010000046.1, from coordinate 152,834 downwards.
CCGGTGTGAAATCCATCACCGAGGGCTACTCGTACCAACCCGGTCTGGACGGCATTCGCGCGCTGGCGGTGCTCGCGGTGCTCGTTTACCACCTCGGCGCCGGCTGGCTCCCCGGCGGGTTCCTCGGCGTCGACGTGTTCTTCGCGCTATCGGGGTTCCTGATCACGACGTTGGTGCTCACCCGGGCCGGCGCGGACGGCCGCGTCGACCTGGTGGGCTTCCTGACCCGGCGGGCCCGGCGTCTGCTGCCGGCGGCGCTGGTGATGGTGGCCGTGGTGGCGGTCGTCGGCGCGGTCACGATGACGCCCGACCGGCTCGGGCCGTTGCGTCTGGACGGCGTGTGGACCGTGCTGCAGGCGGCGAACTGGCGCTTCGTGGTGTCGGGGCAGTCGTACGTCGACGCGTTCGCTCCGCCGTCACCGCTGCGTCACGCGTGGTCGTTGGCGGTCGAGGAGCAGTTCTACCTGGTCTGGCCGGTCGTGCTCGCGGTGTTCGTGCGTCGGCGTCGGGCTCTGCTCGGGGTCGCGCTGGTGGTGGCGTGCGCGTCCGCGGTGTGGATGGGGTTCTCGTACGCGCCGGACCCGTCGCGGGCGTACTACGGCACCGACACGCGGGTGCACGCGTTGCTCGTCGGCGCCGGGCTGGCGATCGTCCTGCTCGGCCCGGGCCGGAACCGGTGGGTGCGGCTGCTCGGACGGCTGGCGCTCCCGGCCCTGATCGTGCTCGCCGTGGCGTTCGCGCTGGTGAGCGACTCGTCGCCGGTGTACTACCGTGGCGCCGGGTTCGGCCTGGCGCTGGTCGCGACCGTACTGGTGGGAGCGGTCGCGGTCGCGCCGGACGGGTTCGTCGGCCGGCTCCTCCGGGCGGCGCCGCTGCCCTGGCTGGGGCGGCGCTCGTACTCGCTCTACCTCTGGCACTGGCCGGTCTTCTGCTGGCTGGAACCGCGGTCCGGCGCGGTGGGCGTCGCCGCGAAGCTCGCGCTCACCGCCGTCCTCGCGCTCGCGTCCTATCACCTGGTCGAGCTCCCGCTCCGTCGCGGCCCGCGGACGAACGGGCGATTCACCCTGCTCGCGTCCGGCGCGGTCGCCGCCGTGCTCACCGTCGTCGTCGTGGCCACGATGGGCGCGACGCCGCCGCTGGTGGGTGAGCCGGCTGAGCCCGGCGCCGAGCCCCGGCTGCTCGCGGCCGGGTCGTCGCCGTCGGCGATCCGGCTGGCGACGGCCGGTGACTCGGTCGCCAAGAGCCTGGCCCCGGGCCTGCGCCGGGTCGCCGACTCCCACGGCTGGGGTTACGCCGACAGCGCGGTCAGTTCCTGCTCGGTCGCCGGGCTGCTGATGGTGGAGCCGGACGGTTCGCCCTACCGCGCGGGACGGCGGTGCCCCGAGGTGGTGGCCCCGATGCAGCGCGCGCTCGTCGCGAACTTCGACCCGACGCTGGTCCTGGTGCATTCGCGGTGGGAGAACCAGCCGGTGCGCCGCCCCGACGGGGTGGTCGTCCGGCCGAGGTCGGCGGCCCACCTCGCGTACGTCCGGAGTCAGCTCGTCGCCGCGCTGGCGCGGTTGACCGCCGGCCGGGCCCACGTCGTGCTGATCGAGCCGATCCCGTCGGCCGAGTCGCTCTGCCGGCGGCTCGGCAATTCACCCGAGGCCTGCCGCGACCAGCTGCGCGACCCCGGGGAAGAGCAGTACAACGCGCTGCGCCGGTCGATGGCCACCGTGTTCCCCGGCCGGGTCACGGTCATCTCGGTCGCCGACCTGGTCTGCCCCGGCGGGGTCTGCACCGACGACGTCGGCGGACGCCGGCCCCGCCCCGACGGCCTGCACTTCTCCCCGTCCGGCGCCGCCTGGCTGGCCCCGCTGATCCTGCACCGCGCCGTGGACGCCGGAGCCCTCGGCTGACCCGGCTCCATCACCAGGTGGAGATGTGAGCGGAGTCGCGTCCGGTGGTGTGGGTGGGGCCCGATCGGACTGATACCGTTTCGGCTGCGAGGGGGAGTAGCTCCCAATGTCGCGGTCGACATACTGAAGCGCTGGCGCTTCCGGCCGCGCGGCCTTCACGGGCGAGCGAGACCTTCGACTCAGGCGTTGTGTACGCCGGGTCGAGGTCGTGCACCCCGATCCGGCTGAAGACCGGAAGGTGTCTCGTGACTGGATTCCTAGTGGCCACGGCCGTGAGCTTCGGCGTCATCTTCGTCGCCGAACTCGGCGACAAGTCGCAGCTCATGGCGTTGACGTTCGCCACGAAGTTCCGTGCCCTGCCGGTGCTCATCGGCATCACGATCGCCACCGCGATCGTCCACGCGGTGTCGGTCGCGGTCGGTTACGGGCTCGGCGCGACGCTGCCGACCGGCTGGATCGCGCTGGTCGCGGCGATCGCGTTCCTCATCTTCGGCGCGTGGACGCTCCGCGGCGACACCCTCACCGACGAGGAGCGCTCGAAGGCCGAGAAGACCACCAAGTCGGCGATCGTCGCCGCCTCGGTCGCGTTCTTCCTGGCCGAGCTGGGCGACAAGACGATGCTCGCCACGATCACGCTGGCCACCCAGTACGGCTGGTTCGGCACCTGGCTCGGCTCCACCGTCGGCATGGTGGCCGCCGACGCGCTCGCGATCCTCGTCGGGCGCAAGCTCGGTAAGCACCTGCCGGAGAAGGTCATCAAGTACGGCGCCGCCGCGCTGTTCTTCGTCTTCGGCGTCTGGCTCCTGATCGACGCGATCGCCCAGCTGACCTGACCGGTCCGGCGGTCAGCCGGTGAGGCCGGGTTCCAGGGAGGCGCTGCCGTTCCAGGACGCCGCGCGGATGTCCTTCGTCGCCTGTTTGCGGACCCGGCCACCGAGCCGTTCCACGTAGAGCACGCCGTCGAGGTGGTCGACCTCGTGCTGGAAGCACCGGGCGAGATACCCCTCGCCGACCACGTCGACGTCGGCGCCGTCCACGTCGACGCCGGTCACCCGCACCCGCGACGCGCGTGGCGTCGGGTAGCGCAGGCCGGGGATCGACAGGCAGCCCTCCCGGTCCTCCTCGAGCTCGGTGGAGAGCCGCTCGAGCACCGGGTTGACGACGTGCCCGCGCTTGCCCGGACCGCAGTCGTACGTGAACACCCGCAGGCCGACCCCGACCTGCGGCCCGGCCAGGCCGGCGCCCGGCGCGGCCTTCATCGACGCTGTCATCTGCTCGATCAGCTCGGCCAGGCCGGCGTCGAACACGGTGACCGGCGCGGCCGGGCGGTGGAGCACCGGCTGACCGGTGATCACGATCGGCAGCAACCCGCTGGGGCCACGCTCGGGCAGCACGACGGTCATGAGGGCTTCTCCGGTGGGTCGGTGGGGGACAGGAGCGGGAACACCCGCGAGACCAGCGCGACCGGGCGGGCGTCGGCCGGCCGGGCGTCCGGGTTCTCGCGGTGGGCGTAGCGGCCGGCGACGGCCCGGACCGCGGCCGCGACCTCGGCCATCTCGGCGGGGGTCAGCCAGAGCACGTGGCTGGCGGCCTCGTCGGCGTGCCAGCGGGGATCGACGGCGTCCCGACCGGCGATCCACCGGCGGTAACCCTCGTCCTCCAGCTCGCGCAGCAGCGGGGTCAACTCGGGCTCGGCGGTGGTCAGCCGCCAGGGCCGGCGACGGCCGGAACCGCTGCCCGGCAGCACCGGCGCCTCCTCGACGAGACCGGCCCGGGCGAGCTGGCGCAGGTGGAAGGAGCACGACCCGGAGCTCTCGCCCAGCTCACGGGCGGCCTGGTTGGCCGTGACCGGCCCGTTCGCGAGCAGCCCGAGCAGCGCCTCACGGATCGGATGGTCCTCCACGCTTTGCAAAGTACCAGCTTTGCAAAGTCACGCGCCCACCAGCACGCGCACGATCGCCAACGCCGTCTCCACCTCGGGCGCTCCGCGGCCGAGCAGGTGCGCGTACATGTGGAAGTCGCAGACCCGCACGATCGCGACCGCGAGCGCGGGCACCGGGAGCGCGAGCGTGAGCCGCCCGGTGGCGCACTCCCGCGTCAGGAGCTCCTCGACCAGCGCCGCCGCCCGGTCCTCGATCGCGCCGGGTGTCGTCGCCAGGCGGATGAACACCATCGGCTCGCGCTGGGTCAGTGCCTTGAGGCCGGGCGCGGCGAGCACGGCACGCATGAACCGCGCGATCACGTCGACCACGTACTCCGGACCGCCGGCCCCGTCGGCCGACCGGGCGGCCCGCTCGGCGACCCGGAACGTGCGCTCGGTGGCCTCGGCCAGCACGACGCCGAGCAGCTCCTCGCGGTTGCCGACCCAGCGGTAGAGGGTGGCCCGCCCGATGCCGAGCTGGTGCGCGAGCGCCGACATGTCCACCGGTTCGCCGTCGAGATACGCCCGGCTGGCGAGTGCGACGGCATCCGCGGGCCCCTTGGCCTGGAGCACGGGCGCGGATCGCTCGGCCACTCGTTCTCCCCGGTCGGTCGGCTCTGCCCGGGCCATCGTAGTGGGTGCGTTACACCGGCGGATCGGACTTCCGGTTGGCTCAAGCCGCCCTGACCGGCGCCGATGGGCTGGGTTGACGCGGAACCCGACGAGCCCGAGGAGCGACGTGAACGCCCGCGAGGTGATCCGAGGCTGGTCGCTCCTGCACCGCGTCCGCGGCGTCTTCCTGCTCTACGCCGTGTTCTGCGCGCTCGGGCCGCTGGCGCAGGTCACCGGCTCGAACCTGCTGGCGCCGGCGCAGCGGGCGCTGTTCGACGTCGCCCTGGTGGTGCTCGTCGTCTGGTGGGTGCTCCGCTGGCGGGCCGGCCGGTTCCCCCGCCTGGTCGAGCCCCTCGAATGGGTGGTCGTCGGTGCGTCGATCGCCTGCAGCGCCGACAACGACGCCGCGGTCAACCTGATCTTCGGCGCGATCTGCTTCCGCGCGTTCTACGGCAACAAGTGGGACCTGCTCCTGCGCGTCGGGTACGTGGAGACCGCGCTCCTGCTCGCTCCGCTGGTGCGGCGCGAGTTCACCCCGGACTTCCAGGGCCCTGCTCCCGCGCTCGGCGGAGCCATCGCCGTGCTGTCGCTCCTGATGTTCGTGCTGAAGAACGCGCTCGAGCAGCACGAGCGGATGGTCGCCCGGGAACGGATCCTGGCCCAGGGCGCCGCGGCGGTCGTGGCGGCGACCGACCGCTCGTCGATCTACCGGATCGCGACGCGCACCGCGCTCGGTCTGGCCGGCGACGGGGACGGCATCCGCACCACGCTCTCGCGTGGCGACGGCTGGACCACCCGGATCCGGGCCGCGGACGGCGACGGCGTCGAGGGCCTGGTGGGGCTCGAGGTGCACTACGACCGGATGCCGCCCGCGCTGCTCGAGCTCTTCCGCGAGGGCCGGCCGATCTACCTCGAGGGCGACGAGTGCTCACAACTGAACGGCATGGCCAGCGCGGACGTCCGGCAGGGCGGCGTGTTCCTGGTCCCGCTGCGCACCGCGGGCAAGTGGCTCGGCGCGATGTCGATCGGCGCCGACGGTCCGCTGCGTGCGGAGATCCGGGCCAGCATGGTCACCTGGGCCACCCAGGTGGCGTCCTCACTGGAGACGCTCCGGCTCAACGAGGAGCTCACCCGGCAGGCGTTCCACGACTCGCTCACCGGCCTGCCGAACCGCGCGCTCGTGCACGACCGGCTGCGGATGGCGCTCAACACCCGGTCGAAGGCCCGGCTGGTCGCGTTCATGCTCCTCGACTTGGACGGGTTCAAGCAGGTCAACGACGTGTACGGACACCAGGCCGGTGACGAGCTGCTGCGCGAGGTGGCGAACCGGCTGGTCGGCTGCGTGCGTCAGAGCGACACGGTCGGCCGGCTCGGCGGCGACGAGTTCGCGGTGATCCTGCCCGGCGTGCACGACCACACCGAGGGGCTCAAGATCGCCGACCGGCTGGTCGAGTCGATCCGGACGCCGATCACCGCGGACGGCCACCCGGTCGTCGTCGGCGCGAGCATCGGGGTCGCGTTCGCCGAGCACGGCAGCGGCGGTGATCTCGACGAGTTGATGCGCGCGGCCGACGCGGCGATGTACCGGGTGAAGGCCACCGGCCACGGTGGTTACTCGGTGGCCGACACCCCGGCGTTCACGGCGTGACGACGTCCCAGAGCGCCGGCGCGGACTCGGGTTCCCAGCCGCGGACCGAGCGGTGCGGCTGCGAGCACCGGTAGGTGACGTCGTCGTGGACGACCTGGTCGCCCACCTGGTAGTCGACTCCGACGACCCACTCCCTGGTCGCGGTGGCCGCGCTCGGGGCGGTGTTGGCCGCGTTCGTGGTGGCGCCGCCGGTGGGGGCGCCGAACATCACGTCCGAGCAGGCGTAGAGCGCCGCGTCGCTGTCGCGGTCCTCCCAGATCGTGTAGACCAGATGCCGCCCGGACCGCTCCGGCAGCGTGACCGGCACCCGGTAGTAGTTGTCGGCCCCGGATTTACCGGTCACCTCGGCGAGCGGCTTCTTCTCGAGGCTGTTCCAGGTGAGCGGCGCGGTGGGGTCGTAACCGGCCTTGGTGAGGTAGAAGCGCAGGACACCGTCGTGTTCGCCGTCCATGCGGTAGACGAACGTCTCCTTGCCGCGGCTCTTGAGCGTGGTCACCGGCCAGTCGTCGCGGGCCAGGTCGAGGCCGCGGTACCGCTCGCGGCCCGCACTGCACAACCGGGTGTCGGGGATGACCTCGTGGTGCCGGTCGCCGACGTCGGCGACGCCGATGTCGGTGCCGTCGCCGAGGCCGACCGCCGGTTCGTCGCCGTTGGCCGGGCGTACCTTCGCCGCGGCCCGGCACGCGGTGAAGGCCTCGGAGAACCGGTTGCCCGGCCGGCACGTGTAACCGCGGCTCGACGGCGTGGTCGTCGTGCCCGCCGCGTCCTCGCCCGACGGCCAGATCACCAGCAGCGAGCTGACGACGACGACCGCGACGGACGCCACCGCACCGGCCGCGATCAGGTGCAGCCGGGTGGGGCGGAACCGCGGTGACGGCGGTTCCTCGGGCGGCGGGGGTGCGTCGGCGTGGTGCCGGCCGGGCCCGACCACGGGTGCGGGCGCCGGCGGCGGCGGTGTCGCTACCGCGGCCGCGCGGGCGATCAGTTTCGTGAGGTCGCTGGTGAGCTCGGTGGGGCCCCTCGCCGCCCTGCGGTGCGAACCGCGGGCGGACGGCTGGATCGAACTCGTCGACCTCGCTCGCCCGTCCATGGACTCCCGTCCCACCCCACCCAACCGTCGCGGCTGATGCTAGTGCACCGGAACGCTCCCGCGTCGCGTGTCTGATCCCTGCTCACCGGCGTTGCCAACCACTGCACTTGGGTTGACGTGTGCGGCGCGCCACCAGTTCACCGACGCGCCCGGGCGTTTGCCGGATCCGGGACGGGAAAGGCTGAAACGAGCGGCACAGAGGAGTGATGACGTGACGGAAACAGTGGTGCGCGAGATCGAGCGGAAGTACGAGCTGCCGGAGGGCGTGGCGCTGCCACCCCTCGACGACCTGCCCGGGGTCGAGGTGGACGTGGCGGCCGACGTCTTCGACCTCGAGGCGGTCTACTTCGACACCTCCGACCTGCGGCTGGCGACCCACCGGATCACGCTGCGGCGGCGGACCGGCGGCGACGACGCGGGCTGGCACCTCAAGTTGCCGGCCGGCCCGGACGGGCGGGACGAGATCCGCTGGCCGCTCGGCCGGGCGAGCCGGACCGTGCCGGCCGAGCTCAAGTCACTCGTCACCGCGTACACGCGGGGCGCCGCGCTGGCACCGGTGGCCCGGATCAAGACCACCAGGACCCGCCGCCGGCTGCGCGACACCGGCGGGGCGGTGCTGGCCGAGGTGGTCGCCGACGAGGTGGCCGGCCAGACGCTCGGCCAGGAGTCGACGGTCTCGTCGTGGTCGGAGCTCGAGGTCGAGCTGGCCGGTGGCCGGGCCGAGCTGCTGGACACGGTGGAGAAGCGGCTGCGGGCCGCCGGGGTGCGCCGCTCGGCGAGCGGATCCAAGCTCGCCCGGGTGCTGGCCGACCGGTTGCCCGACGCGCGATCGCGGCGCTCCGCGCGTCGCAAGAAGAAGTCGGTGGGTGTCGTGGTCGTCGACCACCTGCGTGAGCAGGTCGCGACGATTCTCGAGTACGACCCACGCGTGCGTCGGGACGAGCCGGACTCCGTGCACAAGATGCGGGTGGCCACCCGACGCCTGCGGTCGGCGCTGCGGACGTTCAAGTCGGTGGTGGACCGTGACGCCACCCGCGCGGTGGGCGACGAGCTGAAGTGGCTGGCCGGCGTGCTCGGCGGGGCGCGTGACCTGGAGGTGCTGCGCGAGAGCCTGGACCGCAAGATCGACGCGACGCCCGACGAGCTGGTCGTGGGCCCGGTGCGGGCGCGGGTCACCGGGCACCTGGCGCACCAGCAGGCGCAGGCCCGCGAGCGCGTGCTCGAGGCGTTGAACAGCAAGCGCTACTTCGCTCTGCTCGACGCCCTGGACGACCTGGCCGAGAACCCGCCGCTGACGCGGGGAGCCGCGGACCCGGCGGCGCGGGCGCTGCCGAACACGTTGCGTCGCAGTCACCGGCGGGTGGCGCGCGAGATCGACGCCGCGGCCACGCTGCCGCCGGGCGAGCAGCGCGACCACCTGCTGCACGAAGCGCGGAAGTCGGCGAAGCGGGCGCGGTACGCGGCCGAGGCGTCCCAGCCGGCGCTGGGCAAGGTCGCGAAGAAGTTCGCCGCGGCGATGGAGGGCGTCCAGGAGGACCTCGGCGCGCACCAGGACAGCGTGGTGGCGCGCCAGGTACTGCGTCAGCTGGGCATGCAGGCGCACCTGGCCGGGGAGAACGGCTTCACGTTCGGGCTGCTGCACCGCGGTGAGCAGGCGCTTGCCGACGCGGTCGAGGAGCGGATCCCCGCGGTGCGCCGGGCCGTCCGCGGCGCCGGTCGGCGGTTGCGGTAAAAAGCCCACGAGGTGGAACCGGGCGGTACTTAGCGGTACCGTCCGAGTTCCGGTCGTCCGGCGTTCAGAAAGGCCCCAGAGATGCGGTCGCGTTTCTTCGCTGTCCTGCTCGCACTCGCCCTGGTGGCCGGGTGCACCAGCGAGTCGGACGACCCACCGGCCGCGAAGTCGGTCGACCTGACCACGAAGGTCGTCAAGACCGACAACGGGACCGTGCGCGGGGCCAACGAGGCGGGTTACCGGTCGTTCCTCGGTATCCCCTACGCGGCGCCGCCGGTCGGCGCGCGGCGGTGGATGCCGCCCGAGCCGGCCGCGAAGTGGAGCGGCGAACGCGCCGCCACCGAGGCCGGCGCCGCGTGCCCCCAGGCGGGCAGCATCGTCAGCGGGGGCGACTCCGGCAACGGCAGCACCACTGAGGACTGTCTGTACCTGAACGTGTACACGCCGACCGACGGCACGGCCCGCCGGACCCTGCCGGAGCAGGCACGCGACGGCAAGCTGCCGGTGATGGTCTGGATCCACGGCGGCAGCTACACCAGCGGCGCCGGGTCGGACTACGGGCCGGGGCGCCTGGTCACCGAGGGCGGCGTGATCGTCGTGACGATCAACTACCGCCTCGGTGCGCTCGGCTTCCTGGGGCTCTCCGAGCTGAGCAAGGAGCAGCCGCTCGGGTCGGGCAACTACGGGCTGCTCGACCAGCAGGCCGCGCTGCGCTGGGTGCAGAAGAACATCGCGAACTTCGGTGGCGACGCGAAGAACGTCACGCTGTTCGGGGAGTCGGCCGGCGGCGGCAGCGTCTGCTCGCAGCTGGTCTCCCCGGAGGCCGACGGGCTGTTCGCGAAGGCGATCGCGGAGAGCGGCTGCGCGCTGCGCGGGCCGGCGCAGTCGGTCGCGGAGACGACTGGGGCGACGTTCGCGGCCAAGCTCGGCTGCTCCGGCGCGGCGGTGCTCACCTGCCTGCGCGGCAAGTCCGTGGCCGAGGTCCGCGCGGCGTCGAACGTCAGCGGCACGAGTCTCACCTACGCTCCGGCGACCGGCGGGCCGGTGCTGCCGACCGACATCGAGACCGCGTTCAGCCGCGGGACGTTCAAGGACGTGCCGCTGCTGCAGGGCACCAACCACGACGAAGGCCGGCTGTTCGTCCTCTCGCTGGGGCTGCAGAACGTCGGACCGGAGCTCTACGCCACCGCGGTGCGCCGGGCGACCGGGAACCTGGCCCCGCGGATCATCGAGCGGTATCCGCTGTCGAAGTACGGCACGCCCGGCGACGCGCTCGGCGCGATCATCACCGACGCCACGTTCTCCTGCCCGGCGCTGCGGACGAACACGTCGGCGGCGAAGCACACCACCGTCTACGCGTACGAGTTCAACGACCCGAACGCGCCGCTGCCGAAGATCGGCACCTACCCGCTCAAGGCCGCGCACGCCGCCGAGCTGCCGTACCTGTTCGACCTGAAGCGCCTCGGCGCGCTGCCCCCGACGGCGCAGAAGCTCAGCAAGGAGATGGTGGCGTACTGGACGAGCTTCGCGATCGACGGCAACCCCAACACCGGTGGGGCGGCGAAGTGGGACAAGTTCGGGCCGGGGATGCAGGCCCTGGTCCCGGAGGGTTCGAAGCCGCTGCCGTCGACGTCGTTCTCGGCCGACCACAACTGCGACTTCTGGGCCCAGCACCCGGAGCTCGCACTGCGCTCCTAGCGGGTGCGCCCACGCGGTTTCAGCGGCGTGGTGGGCAGCTCGGGGGCGTGCAGGGGCGGACCGTCGAAGCCGGTGACGGTGCCGAAGCCCTCGTGCGCCTCCCAGGCGGTGCGGGCGGCCACGATCTCGTCGTGGCCGCGGCCGACGAAGTTCCACCACATCACGATCTGCTCGTCGAACGGCTCACCGCCGAGCAGCAGGCTGCGCCCGGTGCCGGCGAACGTGAGCTCGGTGCGACCGGTGCCGAGATAGACCAGCGCACCGGCGGGCACCGCTCCGCCGTCGACGACCGGGCCGTCCTCGAACGCCAGCACCGCGTACTCGAAGTCGGGACGCAGCTCGAGCGTGCCGGTGCCCCGGATCTCCGCCCCGACCAGCGGCGTGTAGGTGCGCGCCGGCGACGTCGCGCCGGACAACGTTCCCATCAGGACGGTCGCGGTCAGGTCGCCGGTGCGGACGACCGGTAGGTCGGCGTGGTGTTCGAAGGCCGGCGCCGTCCGCGCGTCGCGCTCCGGGAGCGCCACCCACAGCTGGGCGCCGTGCAGCACGGTCGCCGGTGACTCCTCGGAGTGCGAGATGCCGACGCCGGCCGTCATCAGGTTCAGCTGCCCGGGCCGGATCAGCTGCTCGGAGCCGATGCTGTCGCGGTGCAGCACCTCGCCGCGCACCAGCCAGCTGACCGTCTGCAGCCCGGTGTGGGGGTGCGGCGGCACCCGCATCGTGGCTTCCTCGGGCCCGTAGTGGTCGACGAAGCACCACGCGCCGACCATCCGGCGGTGCTTGTGGGGCAGCGTGCGCGACACCGCCATGCCGCGCGGCCCGCCCAGCACGACCTCCCGGCCGATCAGCAGTTCGGAGGCCGGGGCGCCGGCGGCTTCGCCACCGCACGTCGCCTCGGCGGGAGCCGGATCGAGGTTGCTCACGCCGCCGAGCGTACGTCGCGGCGTCGGGTTCGGCGGCCGGGACGCCCGACAGTCGTCGGATGACCGGTGGCCTGCGGGGATGTCACGATTCCGGGGCCGTTGCGTCTCAGCGAGGAGAACCTGCCGTGACCTACGCTTTCGACCCCGAATTAGCCGCGGTGATCCCGATGCTGCCGAACGTCGACGCGCGGAACCTCGACGCCGTGCGGGCGTCGACCGAGTCGATGCTGGCGCTGACCGCGCCGTCCGGCGAGTCGCCGGTCGACGTCCGCGACGTCGAGGTACCCGGCCCGGAGGGCGCGCCGGACATCCGGCTGCGGATCTTCGAGCCGCGCGGGCGCACCGGAGCGCCGGTGCCGGCGATCTACGACATCCACGGCGGCGGGTTCATCCTCGGCTCGATGGACATCGACGACGCCACCAACCGGCGGTTCTGCGAGGAGCTCGGCGTCGTCGTGGTGAGCGTGGAGTACCGGCTCGCGCCGGAGCACCCGTTCCCGGCCGGGCTGGAGGACTGTTACGCCGGTCTGCTCTGGCTGCGGGCCCACACCGACGAACTGGGCGTCGACGCCGACCGGATCGCGGTGCACGGCATCAGCGCCGGTGGCGGGCTGGCCGCGGCGCTCGCGCTGCTGAGCCGCGACCGCGGCGGGCCCGCGCTCGTGTTCCAGTACCTCGGGGTGCCCGAGGTGGACGACCGGCTGGCGACGCGGAGCATGACCGAGTTCGTCGACACGCCGCTCTGGAACCGGCCGAACGCGATCGTGAGCTGGGACTCCTACCTCGGGGCCGGCCGGCGCGGCGGGCCGGACGTGAGCCAGTACGCGGCCCCGGCGCGCGCCACCGACCTGCGTGGCCTGCCGCCGGCCTACGTCTCGGCGATGGAGTTCGACCCGCTGCGCGACGAGAGCGTGGCCTACGCGTTGGCCCTGGTGGCGGCCGGGGTGAGCGTCGAGCTGCACCTGTTCCCGGGCACGTTCCACGGCTCGTCCCTGGTGGAGACGGCCGAGGTGTCCAAGCGCGAGTCCACCGAGGCGCTGGCCGTGCTCCGCAAGGCCCTCCGTCTCTAGTCGGTGGCGAGCTTCCGGGCCCAGAGGGCGAGCTGGGCCCGGAAGCGGTCGCGCGGGTCGTCGAGGTGCCAGCCGAGGGCGTCCTCGACGTGGGCGAGGCGCGCGGCCACCGAGCTGTGGTGCAGGTAGAGGGTGGCGGCGGCCTGACGCAGCGACCCGGTCCGGCAGAACGCCTCCAGCGCGGCGACGTCGAGCGCGCCGCTGTCGGTGCGGGCGTGGGCGTCCAGCGCGCGGACGTCGGGCTGGTCGCGCAGCCGCGCGGTCGGGATGTCGGCCAGCAGGGCCAGCGGGCCGAGCTCGTCGTGGTCGACGACCGCCTCCGCGGGGGCGCAGGCCGCCGACGCGAACCGGAGCGCGAGCCGCGCCTGCTCCCACGAGGTGCCGGCCGCGAGGCCGTCGACGTTCCCGCCGACCCCGACCCGGATCCCGCTGCCGGTGGCCTTCCCGGCCCGGGACTCGGCCACCCGGCTGCTCAGCGCGGCACGCAGGTCGTCGGCGGGGGAGGCGGAGCCGTCGCGGCGCTGGAGGAGCACGGCGGCGACCCCGCCGATGACCGCGACCCGCACCGACCGCACCGGGCGCCCCCGCGCGACGAGCGCCACCGCCTCGGCGCCGGGATCGCGGCCGCGCTCGTCGGTCACCGCGACCACACGCACCGGCCGGTCCGGTTCCAGCCCGAGCAGCCGCAGCGCGCGGGTGCGGTCGGCCGCGGCCTCGCGGTCGGAGAGCACCAGCTCCACCAGCGCCGGGTCGGCCAGGTGGGGCGCACCGGCCCGCGCCGGGGCCACCAGCAGCACCCGCGCGGCGAGCGACGCACGCTCCAGGACGAGTTCGTCCAGCGGCGCCGGGCCGCCCGGCCGTTCCAGCCACAGCCGCCCGCCGCCGAAGTCGATCTCGCCGGACGCCGCTCCGCGCGCGGTGGCCGGTTCGCCGTCGGCGTCGTAGCGCAGCACCGGGCCGTCGGGCCGCTCCAGGCCGCACGGGCACTCGGCCAGGCCGGCGGTGGCACGCACCAGCGCGGCCGGCGTGGCCCGGTGCTCGACCAGCGCGTCGAAGTACGCGATCACCCGCACCGCTGCCTCGGCGTCGGCGTCGAGCGCGGACAACCGCAGCAGCAAGCCCTTCATGACCGGAGGATAGCTACGCGTCGAGCCACCAGGAAGCCGCGACGAGTTCCGCGATCAGCACCTCGACCAGCACCCGGACGTCCGGGTCGTCGTCGCCGCGGTACCGGATCGACCCGGCCGCGCCGTCGACGTCGGCCCCCACCGCGAGCACGGTCGAGCCCCGCTCGCGTACCCACTCCATCGCCTGGTCGTCGTAGCGCGAGCCCGGGAACAGCAGCGCGCGGTAGTCCAGCGTCTTCGTCAGGTACACGTCGACGTGGGCCCAGTCGCCGGTCTCGCAGGCGTCCGCCGGGCGGCGCGGCCCCTCGCGCACCATCAACGCGGACTGGTCGGCCGACGAGATCCGGTCGATCGGCGCGATCGTCCGGACGCCGTCGGGCCCGTCGAGGAGGCCGAGCGCTCCGGGCAGCCACTCGTCGCGGCGATCGAGCAGGTCGGACGTGGCGTCCGCGGCCCGGCGCGTCAGCCCGGCGAGGTCGACGTCGTCGCCGGTGAGGTGGGCCTCCAGAGCACGCAGCTGGATCAGCGTGTGCTGGAACGTCCGGCAGGCGACGCCGCTCTCCTCGACCCCGGCGAGCATCGGCACCACCAGCCCTTCGGTGGCCGCCAGTTTCGAGCCCGGGTCGTTCACGAGAGCGGCGACGAACGCGCGGCCGGCGTAGGCGTCCACCGCGTCGAGGGTCTCGCGGCTGCCGCCGGTGGCCGAGATCGGCACCACGACCGTGCCCTCGCCCGGCGGGTACGTGGCCCCGGCGGAGGCGTACTCGGCGACCGCGTCCACCCCCCGGCGGCGCAGGCGCAGCGCGGCGACCCGGGCGGCGTACCGGGAGCTGCCCATCCCGGTGAACACCACCCGGCGGACCCCGCTCGGCAGGCCGCGCCACGGGTTCGCCCCGCTCAGCGCGTCGGCGAGCGCGCCCAGTGCGGCGGGTTTCCGCTCGAGGTCGGCGAGGAATTTCGCGGCTTGGTCAGTCACTCGGGCTCCTGGGGAACATCGCGCGGAGGGTGGCCATCGGGGCGTAGCGCCAACGGGGGAGGAAACGGGCGGCGTAGATCAGCTCGCGGCACTCCTGCTCGACCTCGAAGGCCGCGAGCAGCCGGTCGTCGAGCGTGTCGCCGGCCGGGGTGGCGCGGTAGGCGGTGAGGAACCCGGCCCGGGCCGCCCGGATCCAGGCCGCGAGCTCGTCGCCGCGGGCGCCCGCGGTGCGCCGGTCGGCGATCCGGCCGACGTGGTCGATGCTGCACAGCATCTGGGCGACGTCACGGGCGACGGGTTCCGGCGTTGCGGCACCCGACCGCGGCACAGTGGGGTTGCCGTCGAAGTCCACCACCGCGTAGCCGTCGCGCCAGCGGAGGACCTGGCCGACGTGCAGGTCACCGTGGATCGGCTGCACCGGGGACGGCGCCTCGACGCGGCGCAGCGCGCCGACGGCCGCGCGCAGCCGGGCGGCGTGCTCGGAGAGCCAGCGCCGGTCCTCGCGGAGGCCGACGGCCGGGTCGGCGGTCGGCCCGTCGTTCGGGGTGTCGGCGGGCAACGGGTCCCCGACGTCCGCGGTCCCGATCGCCGCGACCGCCTCGTCGACGGCCGCCTCCGCCCGTGCGGCCCAGCCCGCGATCTCCGCCGGGCCGGCCTCGCCGCGCGGGGAGGGGAACACCTCCGACGGGGTCGCGAACGCGGTGTGCAGCCCTCCGACCAGCGCCCCCAGCACCCCGCCGACCTCGCGCCCGGCCAGGGCGGCGTCGACGCACCAGCCGTAGCCGTCGGTCGCGTCGGGCAGATAGTCGACGACGAGCGCGAGCAGCACGTCCGCGTCGCCCACCGGGGCCGAGACCGTCGCGTACGGGCGCGCGGTCGCGGCGAAACCGACCGACGCCAGGTGCGTGAGCACCGGCGGGCGCCGCTCCGGCCGGAGCAGCCACTTCACCACCAGGCGCTCGCCGACGACCACCGACACGTTCGTCTGGTCGGCGGTGATCGGACGCTCCCCGGACACCGCGGGAACCGGCGCGAGCCGACGCACGACGAACGGCGCCGGCGCGGGATCACCCGAGGCCAGCGCCGCCACCAACGCGGCCGACGACCCCGGCGACGGGGCGGGCTCCCGCGACAGCCCGACCGCGGCCCAACTCGACACCGCCGCACCCCCGATTTGAATCCGGATTGAAAATTCTGCGTAACTGTCCTGCTCAAGAACCCAGTTGGAGTCTTGTCCAGGCTGACGGTCAGTGCAACACTTCCGAACCATTCAGCCTCGGATGCAAGGGAGAGAGCCGGTGTCCCGACTCGGACGGTTCCGACGCCAGTCGGCCGTGGCGCTGAGCGCGGCCGCCTTGGTCGCCGTCGCAGCCTGCGGTGGTGGCGACTCCGAAGGCGCTGCCGCCCCGGCCAGCCTCGACCCCTCGGCCGACCTGTCGGCCCAGAAGCTCACCGTCTCGAACTGGGACGGCTACATGCCGGAGGACTTACCGGCCAAGTTCAAAGCCGCGGTCGGCCCGGCCGTCACGGTCACCAAGCACGCCACCAACGAAGAGGTCATGGCGAAGCTGACCGCGGGCGGCGACAGCGGCATCGACGTCGCGTTCGTGTCCGGCCAGTTCGCCCAGGCGCTCAACGAGCAGGGCCTGCTCGAGCCGATCCACACCGACCTGGTGCCGAACCTGAAGAACCTCTACCCGCAGGCCACCGAGCTCGCCTACGACAAGGGCAACTACTTCTCGGTGCCCTACACCTGGGGCACGACCGGGCTCTGCTACCGCACCGACCTCACCGGCTACACGCCGGACAGCTGGAACGACCTGCTGTCGCCGAAGCCGGCGCTGCGCAAGAAGGTCACGATGATGGCCACCGAGCGCTGGCTGATGCTGCCCGCGCAGAAGTCGCTCGGGTTCTCGGCCAACACCACGGACGAGGCCGAGATGGACAAGGTCAAGACGTCACTGGTCGAGGCGAAGAAGAACCTGCTGGCCTACGACGACACGACGTTCGGCGACCGCCTGAAGTCCGGCGAGGCGGCGCTGGTGGAGTCGTGGGACGGCTGGTGCCCGACCGACCAGCCGAACATCAAGTTCGTCGTGCCCAAGGAGGGCAGCGACGTCTGGGTCGACACGATGGTGATCCTCAAGTCGTCGAAGAACAAGGAAGCCGCGCACGCGTTCGTCAACTACATCCTCGAGGCGCCGAACCACGCCTGGGCCGCGCAGAACATCCTGTACAAGGTGCCGAACGAGGCCGCGATGAAGACGCTCGACCCGGCGCTGGTCACGAGCTACCCGCACCTCGCGATGACCCCGGCCGACCTGCTCAAGCAGGAGGGCTACATCGACCTGGGCGAGGCCGCGACGACGTACACGCGGATCGCCACCGAGGTCACGGCGGCCAAGTAGTGAGGCGTTCCTGGCTGGCCCGGGCCGTGTTCCTCGGCCCGGGCATCGCCTACCTCGCGGTGTTCCTGCTGGTGCCGCTCGCGCTCGTGCTCAGCTACGCGTTCTTCCGGCGCGGGCGCTTCGGCGGCATCGTCCACGAGGCCACGGTCGAGAACTTCAGCCGCCTGGCCGACGAGATCTACCTGCAGGTGCTCACCGATTCGCTGGTGATCGCGTTCGCCACCACCGTGCTCGCGCTGCTGCTCGGCTACCCGGCCGCGTACGCGATCGCCCGCCTGCCCCGCCGCTGGCGAACCGTCGCGCTCGTGCTCGTGGTGCTGCCGTTCTGGACGAACTTCCTGGTACGCACGTACGCGTGGATCGTGCTGCTGTCCACGCAGGGCGTGGTGAACAAGACGCTCACCGGCATCGGCGTCATCGACGAGCCGCTGGAGATGCTCTACACGACGCCGGCGGTGGTCGCGGGCCTGCTCTACGCGTACCTGCCGCTGATGATCCTGCCGCTCTACTCCTCGATCGAGCGCCTCGACCCGTCGTTGACGGAGGCGTCGGTCGACCTCGGTGCGGGCCGGTTCACCACGTTCCGGAAGGTCACGCTCCCGCTGACGCTCCCGGGCGCGATCACCGGCAGCATCTTCGTGTTCGTGCCCAGCCTCGGCAACTTCATCGTGCCCGAGCTGCTCGGCGGCGGCCGCACGGTGATGGTCGGCAACCTGGTCCGCGACCAGTTCCTCAAAGCGCGCGACTGGCCGTTCGGGGCCACGCTCGCGCTCACGCTGCTCGCGTTCCTGGTCGTGCTGCTGGTCGCACAGTCGTGGGCGAACCGACGGAGGGCCTCGTGAAGGCTGCGCTGGGCGTCGTACTGGCCTTTCTGTACGCGCCGATCGTCGTACTCGTGGTGATGTCGTTCAACGCCTCGGACAGTCCGTACTCGCTCGACGGGGTGAGCGGCCGCTGGTACGGCGAACTGCTGCACGACGAGCAGATCCGCCAGGGCCTGATCAACACGCTGATCGTCGCGGCCGGATCGACCGCGCTGGCCGCCGTGCTCGGCACGCTGCTCGCGGTCGGGCTCGCCCGGTACACCCGCTCCCGGATGCTCGACGCGCTGGCGCTCGCCCCCGCCGTGCTGCCGGACATCGTGCTGGCGATCGGTCTGCTGGCGTTCTGGTCGCTGCTCCAGGCGACGCTCGGCCTGCACTCGGTGCTGCTCGCGCACCTGCTGTTCGGCACGGCGTTCGTCACCGCGGTCGTGCGCGCCCGGCTGCACCAGGTCGACGGGGCGCTGGAGGAGGCGTCCCGCGACCTCGGCGCCGGCGCGGTGACCACGTTCCTGCGCATCACGCTGCCGTCGCTCGGCCCCGGGATCGCGGCCGGGTCCCTGCTGGCGTTCACGCTCTCGATCGACGAGTTCGTGATCGCGTTCTTCACCGCCGGCCCGAGCCAGCCCACGCTGCCGATCGTCATCTACTCGATGATGCGCTTCGGTGTGACGCCGGAGATCAACGCGCTGGCCACGGTGCTGCTCGCGGTGAGCTTCACGGTGGTGCTGGCCGCGCAGCGCCTGAGCCGCCTGACCGACTCCCTAGGACGATGATGCTGTCAATCACCGGTGTGTCACGCAGTTTCGGCGAGGTCCGAGCGCTCGACGACGTCTCGCTGGAGATCGCGTCCGGCGAGTTCTTCGCGCTGCTCGGCCCCAGCGGGTGCGGCAAGACCACGCTGCTGCGGATCATCGCCGGGTTCGAGGCGCCCGACTCGGGCACGGTGACGCTCGACGGCTCGGACCTCCTGGGCGTGCCCCCGAACAAGCGGCCGATCAACCTGATGTTCCAGTCCTACGCGCTGTTCCCGCACCTGAGCGTGGAGAAGAACATCGGGTACGGCCTGGCGCGCGAGGGCCTCCCGAAGGCCGAGATCCGGCGCCGGGTGTCAGAGGTCCTCGATACCGTCGGCTTGGGGGCGGTCGCGAACCGACGTCCCCACCAGCTGTCCGGCGGTCAGCGCCAGCGGGTGGCCCTGGCCCGCGCGATCGTGAAACGCCCCCGGCTCCTGCTGCTCGACGAGCCGCTCTCCGCGCTCGACCGCCAGGTGCGCGCCGAGATGCAGATCGAGCTGAAGCGTCTGCAGCACGAGGTCGGCATCACATTCGTCGTGGTCACCCACGACCAGGAGGAGGCCATGTCGCTGGCCGACCGCATCGCGGTGCTGGAGGCGGGCACGGTCCGGCAGGTGGCGCCGCCGGTGGAGCTGTACGCGCGGCCCGCCGACCGGTTCGTGGCCGGGTTCGTCGGCTCGAACAACATTCTCCCGGCCGAGACCGCGGTGAGGCTCGGGCTCGTTCCGGCGGGCACCACGTCGTTGCTCACGGTGCGTCCGGAGAACGTACGGGTGGGCGACGGTGCGGGGACGTTGACCGGGACCGTGTTGGACACGGTGTTCCACGGCGGGTCGTCGCGGATCGCCGTCGGAGTGGACGGTCTCGCCGAGCCGATCCTCGCGACCCGCCCCGGTGCCCCGACGGTGTCGGTCGGGGACGAGGTGCGGGTGAGCTGGGCGCCCGAGGACGCGGTGCTGGTGCCCGCGTGAGCTCGCGGTCAGGCGCGGCGGCGGCGGGTGGTGCGCTTGGGCGGATCAGCCAGCGGGTTGCCGGTGGCCAGCCGGGCGTAGTCGACGATCAGGTCCACCGCCTCGGCGTACCCGATCGTGGGGTGCCTGGCCACGATCCGGTACCCGTACGCGTCCTCCAGCGCCACCAGGTTGCGTGCCACCACCGTGGTTCCGCCCGGAGCCGCGGTGAACACGCCCCGGGCCACCCCCGCCTCGAGGATGCCCTGGTACATCGACACCTGCCGGTCGAACAACGTGGTCAGCAGGGCCGCGTAGACCCGGCTGCGCCCGGCCGCCCCGCCGAGTTCGCACAGCAGACGCACGTCGGCGTCGTCGGAACCGGTGGGCAGCCCGGACCGGATCGTCACGAGGAGCCGCTCGACCGGGTCGTCGAGCGCCTCGATGGCTTTGACCCGCAGCTCGTAGAACCGTTCCATGCCCGCGTGGTGGGCGTCGATCAGCAGCTCCGAGATGTCGGGGTAGTGGTAGAGCACCGCCCCGGACGTGAGGCCGGCCTCCTCGGCGATCTGGTTGAGGTGGACGCTCTCCGCGCCGTGCCTCACCATCGCGCGGCGAGCCGCCTCGATCAAGTCGTGACGACGCTCGGAACGGGGCTTGCGTCCGGCCATCAAGCACCCCTTACAGAGCAACGATTGAAATCTTCCACAGGATACTTCCTGCTGGTTGACGCCGTGCATCCCCACGTATTTGAATTCAGATTCAGGAACCAGGGAGGATCACCATGGTGACCGTGCTGTTCATGCCGGAGAGTGCGTACGGGCCGACGAACAACTGCATCGGCATCGGCAACGTGCTCAAACAGCGCGGCCACCGGGTCGTCTTCGCCGCCGAGGCGTCCTGGAAGGGCAAGCTCACCGCGCTCGGCTTCGAGGAGGACCTCGTCGACCTCGCGCCCCCGCCGGCCGAGGACGCACCGGAGCAGGACGCCGGCCAGTTCTGGAAGGACTACATCGCCGCGTCGGCGCCGGAGTTCCGCAAGAGCACGTTCGAGCAGCTGGAGTCGGTCACGGCTCCGATCTGGAAAGAGCTGATCGACGGCGCGAAGTACTGCGAGCCGCAGCTCAAGGCCATCATCGAGCGGGTCCGGCCGGACGTGATCGTCGAGGACAACGTGCTCGCGTTCCCCGCGCTCACCACCGCGGGGGTGCCGTTCGTCCGGATCGTGTCGTGCAACCCGCTCGAGGTGAAGGGCCCCGGCGTCGCCCCGGTGTTCTCCGGGTACCCGGCCGCCGACCGCTCGCAGTGGGCCGCGTTCCGCGCCGAGTACGACCGCACCCACCGGCCGCTGTGGGAGGAGTTCAACGCCTGGGTCGTCGAGCAGGGTGCCGAGCCGCTGCCCGACCTCGAGTTCATCGGCGAGGGTGCGCTCAACCTCTACGTCTACCCCGAGGTCGCCGACTACGTCGACGAGCGCCCGCTCGGGCCCACCTGGCACCGGCTCGACTCGTCGGTCCGCGAGACCGACGAGAAGTTCGAGCTGCCGGCGGAGATCGCCGGCGGTGACGGCAAGCTCATCTACTTCAGCCTCGGCTCGCTCGGCTCGGCCGACGCCGACCTGATGCGCCGCATCATCGCCGCGCTCGCCCGCACCCCGCACCGCTACATCGTCTCCAAAGGGCCGTTGCACGACGAAATCGACCTGGCGCCGAACATGTGGGGAGCGGAGTTCCTGCCGCAGACCTCCATTCTCCCGCTCGTCGATCTGGTCATCACGCACGGCGGCAACAACACCACCACCGAGGCCGTGCACTTCGGCAAGCCGCTGATCGTGCTGCCGCTCTTCTGGGACCAGTACGACAACGCCCAGCGCGTCGACGAGAGCGGGCTCGGCGTCCGGCTGAGCACGTACACGTTCACCGACGACGAGCTGTACGCGGCGCTCGACCGGCTGTTGAACGACGAGGCGCTCGCGGCGGAGCTCGCGCGGACCAGCGCCGCGATCCGGTCCCGGGACGGGCTGCGCCGCGCGGCCGACCTGATCGAATCGGTCGTTTCTTGACGACCGATTTTTTCGCCGGCCTGACGCCGGGGCCCGGCGTCGACAAGGCGCTCGCCGACGCGGCCCCGGAGGTGTTCTGGACCGACCGGCCCGACGTACCGGCCCCCCGCGACCCGGTCACCGGGAGCTCGGCCGACCTGGTCGTCGTCGGGGGTGGGTTCACCGGGCTGTGGACCGCGGTCCTGGCCAAACAGCAGGACCCGTCGGCCGACGTGGTGCTGCTGGAGGGGCGCCACGTCGGGTACGGGGCCAGCGGCCGCAACGGGGGGTTCCTCTCCGATTCGCTGACGCACGGGCACGCGCACGGCCGGTCCCGCTGGCCGGACGAGATGCCGACGCTGGTGGAGCTGGGGCGGCGCAACGTCGCGGAGATCGCGTCGACGCTCGCGGCCCACGACATCGACGCCGACCTGCGGCTCGTGGGCAAGACGACGGTGGCGGTCTCGCCGTACCAGCTGGACTACCTGGGCTCGCTCGCCGAAGCGGACCCGCGGGCCGTCGTGCTCGATGCCGACGCGATGCGCGCGGACGTCGATTCGCCGACCTACCTCGGCGGGGTGCGCCTGCCCGGCGCCGGAGGGCTGGTGGATCCGGGGCGGCTCGTGTTCGGGCTCGCGCGGTTGGCGGATTCGCTGGGGGTGCGGAGGTTCGACACCTCGCCGGTGACGGGCCTGGCCCCGGGCGGTGCGGGGGTCGAGGTGCGGACGCCGACCGGCACCGTGCGTGCGGGCCGGGTCGCGCTGGCCACGAACGCGTACCCGGCGCCGTTGAAGCGGGTGCGGCCGTTCGTGCTGCCGGTCTACGACCACGTGCTGGTCACCGAGCCGCTCACCGACGCCCAGTGGGCGTCGCTCGGCTGGGTGGAGCGGCAGGGGCTCACCGACGCCGGCAACCGGTTCCACTACTACCGGCCCACCGCCGACGGGCGGATCCTCTGGGGCGGCTTCGACGCGCTGTACCACTTCGGGGGGAGAGTGCGGGCCTCCTACGAACAGCGTCCGGCCACGCATCGGCGGCTGGCCACGCACTTCTTCGCGACGTTCCCGCAGCTCGAAGGGGTGCGCTTCACGCATCGGTGGGGCGGGGTCATCGACTCGACCAGCCGGTTCACGCCGATGTTCGGCACCGCGTCGCGGGGGCGGATCGCGTACGCCCTCGGGTACACCGGGCTGGGCGTGGCGTCGGCCCGGTTCGGCGCCGCGGTGATGCTCGATCTGCTGGCCGGCCGGGAGAGCGACGCCACCCGCCTGGCGATGGTGCGCCGACGACCGGTGCCGTTCCCACCGGAGCCGCTGCGGTGGCCGGTGGTGCAGCTGACCCGGGGCGAACTGATCCGCTCCGACGCCCGCGGGGGTCGCCGCGGCCCCTGGCTCCGCCTCCTCGACCGCTTCGGCGTCGGTTTCGACAGTTAGGACGGTTCTCGTGAAGATCGTGAATCCGGCGACCGGAGAGGTCGCGGCGGAGCTGGCGGACACGCCGGTCACCGACGTGGCCGCCGCCGTGGCCCAGGCGCGCACCGCGTTCGGCGAGTGGCGGGAGACCACCCCGGCCGACCGTTCGAACCTGCTGCTGAAGCTCGCCGACCTGGTCGAGGCGAACGCCGACACGCTGACGAAGTTCGAGGTCGAGGACACCGGCAAGCCGGTACCGGTGTTCCGCGACGGGGAGCTGCCGTTCGCCGTCGACAACCTGCGCTTCTTCGCCGGAGCGGCCCGCTCGCTGGCCGGCACCGGCGCCGGAGTGCTCTCCGCGGGCTACACGTCGATGCTGGTCCGGCGTCCGATCGGGGTGGTCGGTGCGATCTCGCCGTGGAACTTCCCGCTGATCATGGCGATCTGGAAGATCGGCCCCGCCCTCGCGGCCGGCAACGCGGTCGTGATCAAACCCGCCCCGCAGACGCCACGCAGCACGCTGCTGCTCGGTGAGCTGATCGCCGCGGCCGGCGCGCCCGAAGGGCTGGTGCGCGTGGTGCTCGGCGGTGGCGACGTGGGCCAGGCGCTGGTCACCGACCCGGGCGTCGACATGGTGTCGTTGACCGGGTCCAGCGAGACCGGTCGCGCGGTGATGGCCGGCGCGGTACCCGGCCTCAAGCGCCTGCACCTGGAGCTGGGCGGCAAGGCTCCCGCCGTCGTTTTCGCCGACGCGGATCCGGACGAGATGGCGGCCGCGGTCGCGCTCGGCGCCACCTACAACACCGGCCAGGACTGCACCGCCGCCACCCGCGTCTACCTGGAACGCTCGATCTGGGACGAGGGCGTGGAGGCGTTGCGCGCGACGCTGGCGAAGATCCGGGTCGGCGACCCGGCGGGCGCGGAGACCGACATCGGCCCGATGGTGTCCGCGGCCCAGCGCGACCGTGTGCACGGCTTCGTGAGCAGGGCGGTCGACGCCGGTGCCCGCATCGCGACCGGCGGCATCCTCCCGGACGGGCCGGGGTTCTACTACCCGCCGACCCTGGTGCTCGACGCCGATCAGCAGAGCGAGATCGTCCAGCAGGAAGTGTTCGGGCCGGTGCTGGTCGCGGTGCCGTTCGACTCCGAGGCGCAGGGCGTCGCGCTGGCCAACGACACCCCGTACGGTCTGGCGTCGTCGGTGTGGTCCCGCGACGTGGCGCGGGCTCTGCGTGTCGCGCACCGCCTCGACTTCGGCACCACGTGGATCAACGACCACCTGCCGCTGGCCTCCGAGGCCCCGCACGGCGGCATCAAGGCCAGCGGCTTCGGCAGCGACATGAGCGAGGCCGCCGTCCACGAGTACACGGCCACCCGCCACCTGATGGTCAAACACGCCGCCCCGGCCCCCCGGGACTCCTTCCGCCCGGCCTGACGGAACTCTGACGGGTTGTCGCTGGGTTTCATGGGCGGTCGCCCGCAACAACCCGTCAGATACCCAGGGCCCCGCGGAGGCGTGTCGTACTCGACGGCGAGCTTGGCCTCCGGCCACCCCAGGTCCACGCGGGCGACGAACCTCGGCCCGTCGACGATCGTGAATTGCGGCACCGGCGGCGGGAAGCCGGCGAGTACGATCTTCAGCCGCGCCCGAGTCTCCTGCGGCGACTCCGCGCGGCCGTCGGCCAGACCGATCGCCCTGGCCGCGCGGGCGTAGGGCTTCCGCTGGGCCCAGGCCAGCATCGTGTCCTTCGCCGGACGACGGTGACGGAACATCACGTCCAAGGCGACGACGCTGTCGAACAGATCGCGCCCGGAGGCGATCTCCCAAGCGGTTCTCGCCGGCGTCGTGATTCGCGGCACGCCACGACAGAGGTGTTCCCTCGGCAACCAGGTGGTTCGCCGCACCACGATCCCGCGGCGACCGAACCGGCAGCTCGGAGGCGCGAGAACGGCGACCGGATCGCCGACCTCCCCGATCGGCAGGTTCAGCAGGCACGCCGCCGAACTCCCGGCCCACCCCCCTCGTCCACAGGGGAAGCCGCGGTCTTGTCGCTGTCCCCAGCCCTCGGGCGGCCGCGGTAACCCGGCAGATCTATCCGAGCCAGGACTCGTCGTCGGTGGTGTGGGCCAGGGTGGCCTGGAGGAGGCGGCGGAGTGCTTCCACGGCGGCGGGGGAGACGCCCTGGAAGAAGGACTCCTCGGCCTCCTCCAGGGCCCGCCCGATCCGGGGGAGTTCCCGGACCGCCTGCGGGGTCAGTGCCAGCCGGCGGGTGCGGCCGCTGGCGCCGGGGGCACGCACCAGGTAGCCGGAGCGCTCCAGGGCGGACACCAGCTCGTGCAGCGACTGGCGGGTCACGTCCAGCTGGCGCGCCAGCTCGGTGGTGGTGAGCTCCGGCTCGAGATCGAGCTGGACCAGGAGCCAGTACTGACGCGTCGTCAGGTCGAACGGGCGCAGCGCGGCGTCGGAGTAGCGGGCGGCCAGGCCACCGG
Organism: Cryptosporangium japonicum; assembly: GCF_039524755.1. Taxonomy (NCBI): domain Bacteria; kingdom Bacillati; phylum Actinomycetota; class Actinomycetes; order Cryptosporangiales; family Cryptosporangiaceae; genus Cryptosporangium; species Cryptosporangium japonicum. Next base: position 127,220 of record NZ_BAAAGX010000046.1, on the reverse strand, counting down.
CGTGCGCGAGCAGGTATGCGACCGGAGGCGGCACGACACCATTCTGTCAGGGCTCCTGACAGTTACGTGATTTTTCGGCCTACGCTTCTCTGGCTTCCGGCGCCGGAAAGCCTCCCAATCCCTCATTAGCCGCCTCAAAGCGGCTGGTTACGCATGTCCATGAGGAGGACGAATGATCTCCGCACGGAATCTCACGAAAAGATTCCGGCTACGGCGAGGAGAGGTCGTCGAGGCGGTCCGGGGCATCAGTTTCGACGTGCACGCCGGAGAGCTGGTGGCGTTCCTCGGCCCGAACGGCGCCGGCAAGTCGACGACGTTGCGCATGTTGACGACGCTGGTGCCGCCGAGCGAGGGGACGGCCACGGTCGCCGGGCACGACATCCGGCAGGACCCGGCCGGGGCCCGGCGCGCGATCGGCTACATCGGACAGGGCCACGGCGCCGGCGACTACTTCCGGGTGCGCGACGAACTGGTCACCCAGGGCCGGCTCTACGGACAGACCCGGAAACAGGCCCGGACCCGAGCGGACGAGCTGCTGACCGTCCTCGACCTCGAACCGCTCGCGAAGCGCACGGTGTCCACGCTCTCCGGCGGCCAGCGACGGCGGCTCGACATCGCGATCGGGCTCGTCCATCGTCCGCCGCTGCTGTTCCTGGACGAGCCGTCCACGGGCCTGGACCCGCAGAACCGCGCGAACCTCGCCGAGGTGATCCGGCGGCTGCGTTCCGAGTTCGCGACCACGGTGTTCCTGACCACGCACTACCTGCCGGAGGCGGACGCGCTCGCGGAGCGGGTGATCGTCATCGACCACGGCCGGGTGATCGCCGACGACGAACCGGCCCGCCTCAAGGAACAGACCGCCAAGGACTCCCTCGACGACGTGTTCCTCGAGCTCACCGGACGGAGCCTGCGTAATGACTAGCGTCATCTTCGAGCGCGAGATCGCCCCGGTGCTGCGCAACCCGCTCGGCCTGGTGTTCACGGTGGCTCAGCCGCTGGTGTTCCTGCTGCTCTTCGGGCCGCTGCTCGGCGACGTCCCGGGCACCGGCTGGCAGTGGTTCGTCCCGGGGATCCTGGTGATGACCGGCCTGTTCGCCACCGCGGGTGCCGGCTGGGGCATCCAGGCCGAGCTGCAGGGCGGATCGATGGAACGGATCCTGGTGACGCCGGTGAGCCGGGCGTCGATCCTGGCCGGCAAGACGCTGAAGGAGAGTCTCTCCCTGCTGGCGCAGGCGGTGCTGATCGTGCTCGTCGCGATGCCGCTGGGGTTCCGGCTCCACCTGCTGCCGGTGCTGGCGGGGCTGGCTCTGCTGGCGGTGTTCGGCGTCGGCCTCGGGTCGCTGGCCATCGCGCTCGCGATCGTCACCCGCAAGCAGCCCGAGACGTTCTGGGGTGCGCACCAGTTCCTGCTGTTCCCGCTGGTGCTGCTGTCCGGGGTGCTGCTGCCGGTCGAGGGCGGACCGGGGTGGCTCGCGACGGCCGCCCGCCTCAACCCGTTGACGTACCTGGTCGAGGCCGAGCGGGCCCTGTTCGCCGGGGACTTCCTGGACTCCTCGGTGCTCTGGGGCGCGATCGGCGCGGTGCTGACGGCCGCGGTGGGCCTGACCGTGGGCGCGCGGGCGATGCGTACCGCCGCGCTGTGACCCTTCGTGGCGCCCCTACAGCGGGGGCGCCACGAAGACACCGCGGTCCGGGTCGTTGAAGGACTCCTTCGCGACCAGCTCGTTCATCGGGTTCGCGGTGCCCCACTGGTCGGTGACCTCGGGCTGGGAGAAGTCGTAGACGTGGGGGTGCCAGGTGTCCTCGTCGAGCAGCTCGAGCTCGGTCGTGTACTCCACCGTGTTGCCGTGCGGGTCGAAGAAGTAGGTGAACGTGTTGTCCCCGGCCATGTGCCGGCCCGGCCCCCAGATCTTGCGCACCCCGGCACGCAGGAGCCGGCCGGTGCCGAACATGTACTCGTCGACGCCGCGCAGCTCGAACGACGCGTGGTGCAGCGACGTGTGCGGGCCCTGCGCGATGGCCAGGCTGTGGTGCTGCGGGTTGCACCGCATGAAGTACATGACGTCGCCGATGTACGGGTGCGACAGCGTGTCCGAGAGCGCGAACGACAGGTTCTCGGTGTACCAGTCGCGGGTCGCCGACGCGTTCGGCGAGTTCAGCACGACGTGCGAGAGACGGACCGGGATCGACTCGCGTGCCTCGATCTTGCGGTGGACCCGCGGGGCGACGTCGGACGAGATCTCGACGGTCCGGCCGTCGATGTCGAAGAAACGGAAGCCGTAGCCGCCGCCGGGGGTGTCGACCTTGCCCGGCTCGGAGATCAGCTGGATGCCCTTCGCGAGCAGCGACGCGGCCAGCGCGTCGACGTCCGCGGCGGTGGCCGCACCGAACGCGACCAGGTCCAGCCGCTTCTCGGACGCTTCCCGGATCCGGACGACGTACTGCTCCGGCGAGCCCTCGGCGGCGAGGAAGACCACGCCGCTGTCGTCGGCGACCCGGGTGAGCCCCCACAGGTCCTCGTAGAAGGTCACCTGGGTGTCGAAGTCGGGCACCGCCAGATCGACGTGCCGCAGATGGGTGATGAGGCGCTGCGTCTCCATGGCGCTACTATGCGAGCCACATCACACATGAAGGAAATCGATTATCGGCATGGAGGTCATCGGTGGCATCGATGCCGGGCCGGGTGAACCTCGCGGGCCTCGACCTGAACCTGCTGGTCGCCCTGAACGCGTTGATCGAAGAGCAGAACGTCACGCGGGCGGGTGAGCGGGTCGGGCTCACCCAGCCCGCGATGAGTGCCGCGCTGGCCCGTCTGCGCCGGCACTTCGGGGACGAGCTGATGGTGCGCCACGGCAACCGCTACGAGCTGACGCCGCTGGGCGTGGCGTTGCGGCACCGCACCGAGATGGCGGTGGCCGCAGTCGAGCGGGTGTTCGGCGCGCAGCCCGACTTCGACCCGCTCACCGCCGAGCGCGAGTTCACCGTGCTGCTCAGCGACTACGCGCTGATGGTGCTCGGGCCGATCGTCGCGAACCTGCTGGAGGAGCGGGCGCCGGGGGTCCGGCTGCGCCTGGAACCGCACGGGCCGAGCGTGATCGACGACGCCGAGACGACGCTGCGCGGCAACGACCTCCTGCTGCTGCCGCACGGGTTCATCAGCGACTACCCGTCCCAGGACCTGTACACCGACGGCTGGGTCTGCGTCCTGTCCGCCGACCACCCGACGATCGGGGACTCGATCAGCGCCGAGGAGCTGCGCTCCCTGCCCTGGGTGACGCAGTACCACCGGCCCACCGCGGCCACGACCGCCGACCGGCAGCTCGCGCTGCTCGGGTTCGAGCACCGCGTCGACCTGGTGATCGAGAGTTTCCTGCCGCTGCCGTTCCTGCTCTCCGGGACGCGACGGGTGGCGCTGCTGCAGCGTCGGCTGGCCGAACGGCTCGCCGCCGCCGCCGGCGTGCGGATCCTGCCGTGCCCGATCGAGGTCACCGACCTCGTCGAGGCCGCGTGGTGGCATCCGCTGCACGCGGCCGATCCGGCCCACCAGTGGCTGCGCCGCCTGTTCGCCGACGCCGCGGCGCAGCTGGATATCCAGCCGGTCGATCGCGAGCATGTGAACTAGTGATTTCCGGCGGCCGAGTACCGACTGCTTCCATGGCGTACCGGCCGTGACGCGCATCACCGCAGCTCAGCGGCCTTCTCATTCGCTCGGGTCGCAAAGGTGCTGCCATGTCGACGAGTTCTGTGCCGGTTTCGGAGGTCACCCGCCGGGCCGGGCGGTTCCAGGGCGTCCTCTTACTCCTGGGCAGTTGTCTGCCGATTCTCGGTGCGGTGCTGATCGCGCCGGTGCTGCCGGACATCCAGGACCACTTCGCCGGGGTCGCCGGAGCGGAGGCCCTGGTGCCGGTCGCGCTGACGATCCCGGCGCTCGCGGTGGGGCTGCTCGCGCCGTTCGCCGGCCGGATCGTGGACGCGGTCGACCGCAAACGGCTGCTGCTGGGGGCGCTCGCGGTCTACGCGATCGTGGGCACCGCGCCGCTCTGGCTCGACTCGCTGCCCGCGATCGTGGCGAGCCGCGCGCTGGTCGGGGTCACCGAGGCGGCGATCATGACCTGCTGCACGACGCTGCTCGGTGACTACTTCTCCGGGGCGGCGCGGGACCGGTGGCTCGCGCTGCAGACCGTGTGCACCGCGCTCGCCGCGACGCTGTTCTTCGTGCTCGGCGGTGCGCTGGGTTCGGCCGGCTGGCGGACGCCGTTCTGGGCCTACGCGGTGAGCCTGGTACTGGTGCCACTGATGGCCCTCTTCATCTGGTCGCCGGCGCGCGGCGACGCGGTCGCCGGGCGTGGGCTCGTCCCGGTGCCGTGGCGGCTGCTGGCGGCGCCGGTGGGCGTGACGCTGTTCGGCGCGATCGTCTTCTACGTGATCCCGGTGGAGTTCAGCTTCGTCCTGGACGAGCTGGGAGTCACCGCCACGTCCACCATCGGCCTCGCGACGGCGATCACGAGCCTCGCCACCGTGGCCGGCGCGCTGACGTTCGGCCGGGTCTCCCGCCGGGGGCCGGTGACGCTGTTGCCGGTGGCGTTCGCGCTGGTCGCGGTCGGCCTCGGGGTGGTGGCGGCGTCCGGGTCGATGCCGGTCGCGGTGGGAGGCGCGTCGATCTCCAGCTACGGCGCCGGGCTCCTGCTGCCGACGCTGCTCACCTGGGCGATGAGCGTCCTGTCGTTCGAGCAGCGCGGCCGGGGCACCGGTACCTGGACGGCGAGCTTCTTCATCGGCCAGTTCGTCTGCCCGCTGCTCGTGCTGGCCCTCGGGGCCGGCACCGGTGGCCTGTTCGGCGCCATCGGCGTCCTTGCCGTCGCGGCCGCGATCGCCGCGCTGGCGTCGTTCACGGCGTCGCGGGCCGGTCACCTCCCCGTTGGCGCCGCGGAGTGATGACGCGTGATGAATGGCGAAGTCATCGTCACCTTTGCGTTATATAGCGAACTCCGCATATGTTGATGGCATGGCCCACGAGCACGCCCATCACGACCACTCGATCAGCCCGGACGCCGATCGGCGCTGGCTGATCACGGCGCTGAGTCTGATCGTGGCGTTCATGGTGGGCGAGGTGATCGTCGGCCTGATCGCCGAGTCGCTCGCGCTGCTCTCCGACGCGGCGCACATGCTCACCGACGCCGCCGCGATCGTGCTCGCGCTGGTCGCGATGCGCCTGGCCGCCCGGCCGGCCAAGGGCAACTTCACGTTCGGGCTGCGCCGGGTCGAGATCCTGTCCGCCCAGGTCAACGGCATCACGCTCTGGGTGCTGGCGGCCGTCTTCGTCATCGAGGCCATCGACCGGTTCCGCAACCCGCCCGACGTCGCCGGCGGCCTGGTGCTCGCCACCGCGGTCGTCGGCATCGGCGTGAACGCGCTCGCCACCTGGGCGATCTCCCGGGCCGACCGCCGTTCGCTCAACGTCGAGGGCGCGTTCCAGCACCTGCTCAACGACCTGTTCGCGTTCGTCGCCACCGCCGTCGCCGGCGCGATCGTGCTGTTCACCGGGTGGGCCAGGGCCGACGCCGTGGCCACGCTCCTGGTCGCGGTCTCGATGGCCTACGCGGGCTGGGGGCTGTTGCGTGACTCCTGGCGCGTCTTCCTCGAGGCCGCCCCCCGCGGCCTCGACGTGGCTCGCATCGACAGCGACCTGCACGCCGTCGACGGTGTGGTCGACGTGCACGACCTGCACGTCTGGGAGGTGACGTCGGGGTTCCCGAACCTCTCCGCGCACCTGCTGCTGGCCCGCGACCAGGACTGCCACGCCCGGCGCGAGGAGATCGCCGCGCTGCTGGCCGAGCGCTACGGCATCCGGCACACGACGCTGCAGGTCGACCACGCGCAGGAGCGGCTGATCGACCCGGCCGACCTCCGCTCCGGCGCCGCCCGGGAGGCGTCCCCGCACTGAGCCGGGACCGGCGTTGCACGAATCGGTGCAGGTCGGTTGTGAGTTGGTCTCAGGCCGGGCGCACACGTGCCGACGTTCGTAGTGGTTTCTCTCCCGTGGTTTCGAAGGAGCAACGGTGACGCAGCCCGCGAGCTTGATCGACGCGAACGCCACTCCCGCGATCAAGGCGGCGTCCTTGGCGCTGCTGGTACAAGAACGCCTCGTGCTCACGGTCAACGCCAAGACCGGCGCGGTGTTGTCGGTGAACGAGCGTGTGGTCGACATGGCCGACCGCCCGATCGAGGCGCTGATCGGCCAGCGACTCGACGCGCTCTGGTCGATCTCCGGCGCGACGGTGGAGAAACTGCTCAGCACCGGACGCCGCGGTGAGTTCGTCGAAGAGGTCATCCAGATCAGCGACGGCGCCGGCCGGCCGCGCTGGCTCCGGCTGAACTGCGCGCCGGTGCTCGGCAACGGCGAGCTGCCGGCCGCCGGGCCGATCAGCGTGGACACCGCGAAGACGGCCGGCGAGCCGGAGAAGCCGGCGGGCACGTCGGCGGCCAAGACCACGACCGGGCCCGCGCCCGCCACGGCCGCGGTGCCGGAGAAGCCGGCCGAGAAGCCGGCCGAGGGCGCCGCGGCGGCGAAGGCCGGCGCGAAGGCCGCACCGACCAAGGCGGTCGCGACCACGAAGGCCACCGCCGGCAAAGACCCCGATCAGGTGCTGGTCACCGCCTACGACATCACCAAGGATCGCGAGCAGGTCGGTGAGCTGCGCGGACGCTACGCGGCGATCGACCGCTCGCAGGCCGTCATCGAGTTCGACCTCGAGGGCACGATCCTCACCGCGAACGACAACTTCCTGAACCTCACCGGCTACTCACTTTCCGAGGTCGTCGGCCAGCACCACCGCATGTTCGTCCCGCCCGCCTACGCCGAGGGCGCCGAGTACGCGAAGTTCTGGGAACGGCTCCGCAAGGGTGAGATCGAGTCCGGCGAGTACAAGCGCATCGGCCGCGGCGGACGCGAGGTCTGGATCCGGGCCACCTACAACCCGATCTTCGACCTCGAGGGCAAGCCGTACAAGATCGTCAAGTACGCGATGGACGTCACCGACACGAAGATGGTGGCGGCCGAGTACGAGGGCAAGGTCAACGCGATGAGCCGCGCCCGCGCGATCATCGAGTTCGAGATGGACGGCACGATCATCACGGCCAACGAGAACTTCCTCAAGACCACGGGCTACACGCTCGAGGAGATCGTCGGCCAGCACCACCGCATGTTCGTCGACGACGAGACGGCTCGGAGCAGTGCCTACCGGATGTTCTGGCAGAAGCTCGGCCAGGGCGAGATGGAGGCCGGCGAGTACAAGCGGTACGGCAAGAACGGCAAGGAGATCTGGCTGCGGGCGTCCTACAACCCGATCTTCGACCTCGAAGGCCGGCCGGTGAAGGTCGTGAAGTTCGCGATCGACGAGACCGCCGACAAGATGCGTAACGCCGAGTTCGAGGGCAAGGTCAACGCGATCAACCGCTCGCGGGCGTCGATCGAGTTCGACCTCGACGGCCGGGTCCTCGACGCGAACAAACTGTTCCTGGAAGTCACCGGTTACACGCGGGACGAGATTATCGGCCAGCACCACCGGATGTTCGTCGACCCGGCCTACGCCAACACCGATGCGTACCGCTCGTTCTGGAAGCGGCTCAACCAGGGTGAGTTCGAGTCCGGCGAGTACAAGCGCTTCGGTAAGGGCGACAAGGAGATCTGGCTCTACGCCAGCTACAACCCGATCTTCGATCTCAACGGCAAGCCCTACAAGGTCGTCAAGTACGCGTCGGACATCACTGCGCAGAAGCAGATGAACGCCGAGTACGAGGGCAAGGTCAAGGCGATCGACCGGGCGCAGGCCGTCATCGAGTTCGACCTCGACGGCCGCATCCTGACCGCCAACGAGAACTTCCTCAACGTCACCGGCTACAACCGGGACGAGATCATCGGCCGGCACCACCGGATGTTCGTCGACGCGGCGGAGGCCGCCACCGAGGCGTACTCGAACTTCTGGGAGCGCCTGAGCCGCGGCGAGTACGAGGCCGGCGAGTACAAGCGGATCGGCAAGGACGGCAGGGAGGTCTGGATCCAGGCCACCTACAACCCGATCTTCAACCTCGACGGCAGGCCGGTGAAGGTCGTCAAGTTCGCGATCGACGTCACCGCCCAGAAGCTGCGCAACGCCGAGTTCGAGGGCAAGGTGAAGGCGATCGACCGGTCGCAGGCGGTGATCGAGTTCGACCTGGAGGGCAACGTCCTCGAGGCGAACGACAACTTCCTGCGGACGATCGGCTACTCCGCCCGGGAGATCAAGGGCCAGCACCACAGCATGTTCTGCGCGCCCGACTACATCACGTCGCCGGAGTACCGCGACTTCTGGCTGCGGCTGCGCAAGGGCGAGTTCATCAGCGGGCGGTTCCACCGGGTCGGCAAGTACAACCGCGACGTCTGGATCCAGGCCTCGTACAACCCGATCTTCAACCTCGGCGGCGACCCGGTGAAGGTGGTCAAGTACGCCACCGACATCACCGAGCAGGTCAAGCTCGAGCAGTTGCTGGCGGGCAAGACGCTGGAGATGAGCGAGAACGTCGGCGCGCTGGCGAAGTCGATCGACGAGATCGTGGTGAGCGCGCAGAGCGCCAGCGGCATGGCCGGCGCGACCCAGGAGAACGCCGAGACCGGCTTCGAGGAGCTGCGCAAGTCGATCGAGGCCATCGACCTGATCGAGAAGTCCTCCGAGGAGATCGCGTCGATCGTCAACGTGATCGGGGAGATCGCCAGCCAGACCAACCTGCTCGCGTTCAACGCGTCGATCGAGGCCGCGCGCGCCGGTGAGCACGGCGTCGGGTTCTCCGTGGTCGCCGGTGAGGTGCGCAAGCTGGCCGAGCGCTCGTCGGAGGCCGCGCGGGAGATCAGCAAGCTGATCGCCGAGTCGGCGAACCGGGTCAGCCAGGGCTCGTCGGTGTCGCGCCGGGCGCAGGAGGCGTTCACCGAGATCCTCAAGAGCGTCCGGCAGACCAGCGACTCGATCCAGCGGATCGCCGCGTCGACGCAGGAACAGCAGGCGGCCTCGCAGCGGGTCGGTGAGATCATCGTGGCGCTGACCTCGGCCAACAAGCAGGAAGAGGTCTCGGTGTGACCCTGCTGGCCGAGCGGCCGTCGGCCGCGGAGGAGCTGCTGTCGGGGGCGGTCCCCGACAACCGCAGCCTGGTGCAGATCGTCACCGGCACCGACACCACGGTCTACGGGATGTTCACGATCGGGCCGGCGCTCGTGGCCCTGCCGCTCTCCGAGCTGCGTGAGGTCATCCCGTGCCCGTCGGAGTTCAGCCAGCTGCCGACCCGCGCGCCGGGTCTGCTGGGTGCGGTGAACCTGCGTCACCTGGTCATCCCGGTGCTCGACCTGCGCCAGCTGATCGGCATCGAGGACAACTCCGGCACCGACGTCATCGTCATCGTCGCTCGGGAGGGCCGGATGTTCGGCCTGCTCGCGGACGAGATCCGAGGCGTCGTCCGGGTGCCGAACGACGCGCTGATGGAGATGGTGGTCGGCGGGGCGGGCGTACCGCTGTTCCAGCAGAGCTTCGAGCAGCCCGACGACGGCAGCATCGTCACCGTGCTCGACTCGGCCGCGATCTTCGAGCTGCCCGGCGTCCCCGTGGTCAAGGAGTCGGGCACCCGCAACCAGAGCGCGCTGGCGGCCGCGGCCACCAGCCCCGACTCGGCCGACGCCGGGTTCATCAAGGCCGGCGACACCAACCGGCGCGTCGTCATGCTGCTGCGCTGCGCGAACATCGGGTTGTCGATCGACGTCAACCACGTGCACTCGGTCATCCCGAAGCTGGTGATCCGCCCCTCGCCGCTGGTGGGGGAGTCCTGCCTCGGCGTGGTGACGCTCGGCGGGAAGTCGGTGCCGGTCGTCGACTCGCTGCAGGTGCTGGGGTTCGGGCAACTGCCCAAGAACGACACCGAGCGCGGCATCGTGCTGACGATGTCGCGCGGCCTGGTCGTGCTCAGCGTCTCCGACGTCACGAACATCGAGTCGGTGCCGGCCACCGACGTCCTTCCGCTGCCGACCGCGGGCATGGCGCAGAACCGCTTCGTGCAGGGTGCGCTGCTGATCCCGGGGAAGGGCCAGAACCTGGTCCTGGACGGGGAGGCGCTGCGTAGCGACGCCCACCTGGACAACCTCGCCAACATGGGCATGCCGGTGGAGGGGTCGGAGGAGGCCCTGGCCGAGGAGGCCGCGCGGGCCCGCAAGCGCGCGCAGGAAGAGGTCAAGACCGACGACGCGCCGGAAGGCCGTCGGGTCGTCCCGGTCGTCAAGAAGATGTTGACGTACAACGCCGGGGTGGACGTGGCCAGCCCACTCGTCCAGATCAAAGAGATCCTGCCCTACCCCACCGACTACATTCCGCTGGACGCGGTGGGCGCGATGATCCAGGGCGTCTTCACGCACCGCCGGGCCACCGTGCCGCTGATCTGCCTGACCACGCTCCTCGGACGGTACGAGGAGGTGGACCGGGCCACCGCGCGTGTGCTGCTCGTGGACGCCGCGGGCGGCTACGTCGGGTTCATCGTGCCGTCGTTGAACGCGATCGAGGAATCGATCTGGGAAGAGGTCGAGGACGAGCAGCGCGGGGTGGGCACCGACCCGCTCAGCCGCCGCCTGATCAAGGTCGGCACGGCGGAGGCCGGCCGCATGCTCCCCGAGATCGACCTCGAGCGGCTCGCCGCCTCGACCTAGGCGTCAGGCCGGGGGGTTGGGCATCGGGCGCCGTGCGCCCTCCACGCCCACGTCGTCGAGCATCTTCGTCGACCAGCTGATCGCCGACAGGTAGGCCTCGGTGGGCTCCACCGGTCCGGTCAGCGCGGCGAGTTCGCTCACCGCGCCCTCCTCGTAGTGGCGCACCGCGGTGAGGATCTCGCCCAGGTCGCCGGAGCCCTCGGTGAGCGCTTCGCGGACCTCGTCGGCGAGCGGCAGTTCGTCGGCGAGCGCCTGCACCGAGCGTCCGGTCAGCTCGGCGATGCCCGACAGCAGGCCGATCGTGAACGCGACGCTGCCCGGCAGGTGCTGGAACTCCGCGGTGGTCTGGCAGAGCCGCGCCCGCGTCATCGTCGACGCGAGCTGGTCCTCGGTGGCGTCCGACACGTCGGTGAGCAGCATCAGCGTCACCCACTGGCGCACCTTGTCCAGCCCGAGGAACACCGCGGCCTCGTGCACGGACGACACCTTCACGGTGAGCCCGGACGCGGCCGAGTTCGTGGCCCGCAGCAGCCGGTAGGCCAGCGTCGGGTCCATCGCGACCCGGTCGACGACCTCGTCGTAGTTCACGTCCTCGGCGCTCAGCGCGGCGAGCAGCTGCAGCCGGCTCACCCGGGCGGGGGAGAGGCCGGTCGTCGACAGCACGTACGGACGCCCGAGGATGTTGCCCCGGAACAGGTCGAACCCGAGCAGGAACGCGACCTGGAGCTGCTCCTCGGTCTCCAGCCGCTCGGCGATCAGCCGCAGGTGCGGGTAGTCACGGCAGCGCTGGATCGTCGCGTCGACCTGGGCCGGGTCGGCGCCGCGCATGTCCATCATCACGTAGCTGGCGATGTCCAGGAGCCGCTCGTGCCCGCTGCCCCACTCGAACGCGCTCAGCGCGAGCGTGAAACCCCGCTCGACCAGGTCCGTCGCGCCTTTGACGACCTCGTCGTCGACCTCGACCGACGGCACGATCTCCAGCGCCGCGTGCCCGGTGTCGAACGGGATCGGCAGCTCACCGACCAGGAACTCCCGGGTCACGTTGATGAAGCAGGCCTTGTTGCCGACCAGTTGTTCGAGCCCGAAGTCGGTGAACGCCGAGACGATGACCCGGCTGGTCGCGTACGGGCCCCGGCTGGAGGCCCGCGGCGCGTCCGCGGCGTCGCGGAACGACAGCTCGTAGGCCACCACGTCGCCGGTCTGGTCGTAGATCCCCTGGCGCCCGACGTGGACGAGCGGAGCCGAAAGATCGGTCGGTGGACGCACGAGCATGGGATCAGGCTAGAACAAAAACGACAAAAACCCTATTACGGACGGTATCCCGTGGTGTTCCGTGCGAGAACCGACAGGAGCTCGAACGCGACGTGGGACGCGGCGACGCCGGTGATCTCGGCGTGGTCGTACGCCGGGGCCACCTCGACCACGTCCGCGCCGATCACGTCGAGCCCCACCAGGCCGCGCAGCGTGTTGAGCAGCTCCCGGCTGGTCAGCCCGCCGGCCTCCGGGGTGCCGGTGCCCGGTGCGTGGGCCGGGTCGAGGACGTCGATGTCGACCGACACGTAGACCGGCCCGTCCCCGAGCCGGCGGCGCATCCGGGCGACGACGTCCGCGACGCCGCCCGTCTCGTAGTCGTCGGCCCGGATCACCTGGAAGCCGAGCACGCCGTCCGCGGTGAGGTCCTCGGCGGCGTAGAGCGGCCCGCGGATACCGACGTGCAGGCACCGCTCGCGGTCGAGCAGGCCCTCCTCCGACGCGCGGCGGAACGGCGTGCCGTGCGTGGTGGGCTCGCCGAAGTACGTGTCCCACGTGTCCAGGTGCGCGTCGAAGTGCACGACCCCGATCGGACCGTGCGTCGCGTGGACGGCGCGCAGCAGCGGGAGCGCGATCGTGTGGTCGCCGCCGAGCGTCAGCAGCTTGGTGTTCCGGTAGGTGCGTGCGGCGGCCTCGATCGTGGCCACCGCCTCGCCGATGTCGAACGGGTTGACGGCCAGGTCACCGGCGTCGACGACCTGCTGGACCGCGAACGGGGCGACGTCCAGCGCCGGGTTGTACGGGCGCAGGAGCTTGCTGGCCGCGCGGATGTGCGCGGGCCCGAACCGCGCGCCGGGCCGGTAGCTGACCCCGGAGTCGAACGGGACGCCGAGCACCGCGACGTCCGCGCCGGCCACCTGGTCGACGCGTGGGAGCTGGGCGAACGTGGGTGGGCCGGCGTACCGGGGGATCAGCGAGTTGTCGACGGGTCCGATCGGCATGGGGAAACCGTATAGCCGGTGAGGAAGACCTCGACGGCGGCGGTGACCGCCTCCTCGGTGCGCTCTGGCCCCAGATGTCCGGCCGGCTTCATCGGCCGCGGGCTCGCCTCGATCGTCGTCAGCGCCAGGAAGTGCAGCACCGCGCGATCGACCGCGGGCAGCGCGAGCAGGCCGCGCTCGTCCAGCGCGACGAGCCGCCGCGCCACCTCGCGCTCCACCCGGCGTGGCCCGGCCTCCTGCCAGGCGGTGATCACCGGCTCGGGGAAGTGCGTGGACTCGGCGAGGATCTGGCGCACCATCGCGAAGTGCTCCGGGTGGTCGATCGCCTGCCGGACCAGCGCGTGGCCCACCGCGCGCAGCTCCCGGGGCACGTCGTCCGCGCTCCCGGCCCCCGGCACGTCGCGCAGCAGCGCCAGGAACCCGTCCGCGACCTGCGTCGCGCTCGCCTCGAGCACCGACGCGAACAGCACGTCCTTGCTGGCGAAGTGCTTGTAGAGCGTGCGCGTGGAGACGCCGGCCTCGGTGGCGATCGCGTCGATCGCCGCCCGCGCGTACCCGTCGCGCCCGAACACGATCCGGGCGGCGCGGGTGATCGCGTCGCGCTTCTCGGCCTGCAGACGCCCGGGCGCAGTCATGGACGCGAGCCTAGACGACGGGGCCCTGGGTAAAGTAAAACGATTACTTTACATCCTGATCGGGAGGAGCCCCCGGTGTCCGACCCCATTCCGTGGCCCGTCTGGCGGGTCTGCGCGATCATCGCGTCCTGCGCGTTCCTCACCGGCCTCGACGCGTCGGTGGTCAACGTCGGCCTGGACACGATCACCCACGAGCTCGACACCACGCTCGGCGCCGCCCAGTGGGTCGCCACCGGCTACCTCGTCGCGTTCGCCGCGTCGCTGCCGATCTGCGGCTGGCTCGGGCGCCGGGTGGGGGTCGGCCGGCTCTGGCTGGCCTGCGCGGCCGCGTTCACGCTCGCGTCCGCGGCCTGCGCGTTCGCGCCGACGATCGGCTGGCTCATCGGCCTGCGGGTACTCCAGGGCCTGGCCGCGGGCATGCTCATTCCCGCCGGTCAGACCGTGATCGGCCAGGCCGTCGGACCGGCGCGGCTCGGCCGGGTGATGGCGACGCTCGGCGTCGCGGTGACGCTGGCACCCGCGCTCGGACCGGTCGTCGGCGGCGCGGTGATCGACGCGTGGTCGTGGCCCTGGCTGTTCCTGATCAACGTGCCGGTCGGCATCGTCGGCGGGTGGCTGGGGCTGCGCCACGTGCCCCGGGGCGCCCGCACCGACCCGGGCCGGCTCGACGTCGTCGGGCTCGCGCTGCTCAGCGTCGGGTTGCCGCTCGTCGTGTACGGGTGCACCCGGTTCGGGGAGACGCGTCAGCCCGGTCAGCTGGCCGTGCTCGGTGCCGGGGCGGCCGCGCTCCTGCTTTACGGCGTGCACTCTAGGCGGTTCGCCACCCCGATCCTCGACCTGCGGCTGTTCGGCAACCGGGCCTACCGGGCCGCCGTCGCCACCGGGGCCTTCGCCGGCGCGGCGCTGTTCGGCGCCGGCCTGCTCTACCCGCTGTGGTTTCAGCTCGGCCGCGGCGCCGACCCGCTGGAGACCGGCCTGCTCCTGCTCTCGATGAGCCTGGGCACCGTGATCGCGCTCCCGCTGGCCGGGCGGCTCTCCGACCGCATCGGCGGTGGCTGGGTCAGCCTGGCCGGCAGCCTGGTGACGGTCGCGTCCACGGTTCCGTTCGCACTGCTGCCCCTCGACGCCGGGGAGTGGCTCGTGCAGGGGTTGCTGTTCGTCCGCGGAGCGGGTCTGGCCGGCGCGCTGACCCCGGCGGTCTCGGCGGCGTTCGCGGCGGTCACCCCGGCGCAGCTGCCCGACGCGGCGGCGCAGGTCAACATCGTGAACCGGGTCGGTGGCGCGCTGGGCGGCGCGCTCTTCGCGGTCGTGGTCGCCAACGGGCTGCCCGACGGCGCCGAGCCGGCGTTCCACCAGGCGTTCTGGTGGCTGATCGGCGCGTCGACGCTCGGCGTGCTCGCCGCCGCGTGGCTGGCCGCCGCCGAGGTCAGTACACGTCGCGCACGTACCGCCGGTCCGCTGCCAGTTGCTTGACGTACGCGGCGGCCTCGTCGGGGGAGAGGCCGCCGTGGGTGGCGACCACGTCACGCAGGGCCGCGTCGACGTCCTTGGCCATGCGCCTGGCGTCGCCGCAGACGTAGAAGGACGCGCCGTCACGCAGCCAGGCCCAGAGCGCGGCACCGTGCTCACGCATCCGGTCCTGCACGTAGATCTTCGTCCGTTGGTCGCGGGAGAACGCCAGGTCCAGGCGGGTCAGCGTGCCGTCGTTACGCAACCGGGCCAGCTCGTCGGCGTAGTAGTGGTCGGTGGCCTCCCGCGGTGCCCCGAAGAACAGCCAGTTGGCGCCGGTCGCGCCCCGGGCCCGGCGGTCCTGCAGGAACCCGACGAACGGCGAGACGCCGGTGCCGGGGCCCACCATGACGGCCGCGGCCGCCGGGTCGGCCGGAGGCTTGAAGTGCGCCGAACGCTGCACAAAAACCGGTACCGTCGTGTTCGGGGGCGCATCGGCGAGGAAGGTCGAACACACCCCCTTGCGCTGGTGTCCGGCCTCGTTGGGGAAGCGCACCACGGACACGGTCGTGCGGATCGCGCTCGGCTCTTCCAGCGGGCTCGACGAGATCGAGTAGAGGCGCGGCTGCAGCGCCGGCAGGGCGTCGGCCCACTCCTGGGCCGCGGCGTCCACGGGGTGGGCCGCGAGCACGTCGACGGCCTGGCGGCCCCAGGTCCAGCGGGCCAGCTCGCCCTTGTTCTCCGGGCGGAGGAGTTTGCCGAGTTCCCGGTTCTGGGTCCGGTCGAGGACGAAGCGCAGCAGCTTCGGGGTGATCGCGGCGATCTCGAGGTGGTGGCGCAGCGCGTCGGCGAAGTCGAGGTCCTTGCCGGCCACGGTGACCGGGGTGGCGGGGTCGAGGCCGGTCGTGGTGAGCCACTCGTCGACGAGGTCGGGGCAGTTCACCGGCCACACCCCGAGTGCGTCGCCGACGTCGTACTCCAGGCCGTCGGCGGCGAACGTGAACTCGCGTACCTCCCGGACCGCGCCGGGTTCGCTCAGCAGGCGATCGGCGACCAGCCGCGCCCCGAACGGCGCCGCCTTGGTGGGCCGCACACCCCCCGCCCGGCCACCACCGCCCGCGCCGCCGGCCCCGCCGGAACCGCCCGCGCGGCCGGAACCGCCCGCGCGGCCGGAACCGCCCGCGCGGCCGGAACCGCCCGCGCGGCCGGAACCGCCCGCGCGGCCGGAACCGCCCGCGCCGTCGGCGAAGCCCGCGCCGTCGGCGAAGCCCGCGCCGCCGGCGAAGCCCGCGCCGCCTGGTCCGCCTGGCCCGCCCGGGCCGCCGGGATCACCCGTGCCGCCGGGGCCGCCCGGGGCGGTCAGGGCGGTGAGGACGGCGTCGGCCCAGGACGTGGCGGCTGGTTCGTAGTCGGGTTCGCAGTCGACCCGGTCGACCAGGCGTTCGGCGCCCAGCTCGGCCAGCCGGGAATCGAGGCGGCGGCCGTGGCCGCAGAAGTCGTCGTAGCTGGAGTCCCCGAACGCCAGCACCGCGTAGCGCAGACCGTCCAGCCGGGGAGCGTCCGGTGCCGCCAGCGCCTCCCAGAACGCCCCGCCGTTGTCCGGCGCGTCCCCGTCGCCGTAGGTGCTGGTCACGAACAACGCCTCCGATGCGCGGTGCAGCACCTCGGGCGAACAGTCCGCCATCTCGAACACCGTGACCGTCCGGCCGGACTCCGACAACCGCGACGCCACCGACACCGCGAACTCCTCCGCGTTACCGGTCTGCGAAGCCCAGAGAACCATCAACGACCGAGCCGGCGACGGAGCGACCGGAGCCCGGGAGTACGCACCGGCCAGCGCCCCGTTGATCCACAGCGCGTTCTCCGGCGCGAACAGCGAGCCGTCCGGCAGCACCGGCACCTGGCCGCCGGCCGGAGGCGACATCCGCAGCCCGGCCATGAACCCGGCCAGGTACCGCCGTTCGGACTCCGAGAGCACGGGCGGCCGCACGTCCCCCAGGTCGAACAGGGTGTCCGGAGTCGCCACCACCGTCAGCGACACCGCGCACACCTTGAACTCGGGCTGGAACGAGATCGGATCCACCGCGTCGTTGGTGACGGCGTTGACGCTCAGGTACTCGCCGAACACGTCGTTCCAGTGGAACGGCGCGAAGCACGTGCCCGGCCGCACCCGGTCGGTGATCACCGCGGGCAGCACCGCGCGCCCGCGCCGGGACGCCACCTCGATCCGGTCGGCGTCGGCGATCCCGAGCGCGGCCGCGTCCGATGGGTGGATCTCGACGAACGGCTCGGGGTTCAGCTTGCGCAGCTTGTCGATTTTCCCGGTCTTCGTCATCGTGTGCCACTGGTGCGCCAACCGCCCGGTGTTGAGCACGAACGGGAAGTCGTCGTCGGGCAGCTCGGCCGGTGGCACGTGGGGCCGGGGGTAGAACGCGGCCCGCCCGCTCGCGGTGGGGAACACCAGCCGCGCCTCGTCGGTCAGGTACCGGCGTGGGTGCCGGTCGGCCGGGTCGCCGGCCGGGGCCGGCCACTGCACCGGCCCGCTCCGCAGGCGCGCGTGCGACACTCCGCTCAGGTCGTAGCCGGTCACCGGGTTCGCGAACGCGGTCAGCTCCGCGAACACCTCGGCCGCGGACGTGTGGCCGAAGCCCGCGAAGCCCATCTCGGTCGCGATCCGGGCGATCAGCAGCCAGTCCGGCAGCGCTTCCCCGGGCGCGTCGACGGCCTGCGGCGCGAGCGTCAGGTTCCGCTCGGAGTTCACCATCACGCCGTCCGCCTCGGCCCACATCGCCGCCGGGAGCACCACGTCGGCGTACGCGTTCGTCTCGGTGTCCGCGAACACGTCCTGGGTGACGACGAACTCCGCGGCCTCCAGGCCCTCGATCACCGTGCGGCGGTTCGCGACCGACGCCACCGGGTTGGTGCAGATGATCCAGGCGGCGCGGACCTCACCCTCGGCCATCCGCCGGAAGAGGTCGACGGTGCCCGCGCCGCCCCCGGCCGGGATCGTCCCCGGCGACAGGCCCCACCGTTTCTCGACGAACGCGCGATCGGCGGCGGACAGCACCGAGCGCTGGCCGGGCAGACCGGGGCCCATGTACCCCATCTCGCGGCCGCCCATCGCGTTCGGCTGGCCGGTCAGCGAGAACGGACCGGCTCCGGGGCGGCCGATCGCACCGGTCGCGAGGTGCAGGTTGACCAGCGCGTTCGTGTTCCAGGTGCCGTGCGTGCTCTGGTTGAGCCCCATCGTCCAGCAGCTCACCCACCGGCCACCGGCGCCGGCGATCAGCCGGGCCGCCTCGCGCAGCGACTCCTCCGGTACGCCGGTGATCTCGGCGACCCGGGCCGGGGGATAGTCACGCAGCAGCGCCGGCATCGCCTCCCAGCCCTCGGTGTGGTCGGCGACGAACTGCTCGTCCACCGGCAGCAGGTGCAGCAGCCCGTTCAGCAGCGCCAGGTCGGTACCCGGCTCGACCTGCAGGAACAGGTCGGCTTTGGCGGCCGTGGCGGTGCGGCGCGGGTCGACGACGATGAGCTTGGCGCCCTGCTTGAGCCGGTCGAGCATGCGCAGGAACAGGATCGGATGGCAGTCGGCCATGTTCGAGCCGATCACCAGGAACACGTCGGCCTCGTCGAAGTCGGCGTAGGACCCGGGCGGCCCGTCGGCGCCGAGCGAGAGTTTGTAACCGCTCGCGGCGCTGGCCATGCAGAGCCGGGAGTTCGACTCGATCTGGTTCGTGCGCAGGTACCCCTTGGCCAGTTTGGTGGCCAGGTACTGCGCCTCCAGCGACATCTGGCCGGAGACGTAGAGCGCGATCGCGTCCGGGCCGTGCTCGTCGAGGATGCGCCGGAGTCGCTGACCGGTCGCGCGGATCGCCTCGTCGACCGGGGTGGGTACCAGCGCCGCCTGCCGGTCCGGCCGGGTGTGTGCGGTGCTCAGCCGGCCTCCGGCCGACAGCAGGTCCGCGCTGGTGGCTCCCTTGGTGCAGAGCCGGCCCCGGTTCGCCGGGTGGTCCCGGTCCCCGGACGCGGTGAGCGCGCGCCGCCGCCCGTCGGCGTCCCGGCCGATCTCCAGCACGATGCCGCAGCCGACGCCGCAGTAGGAGCACACGGTTCTGACGCGTTCGGACACGTCCCGAGTCTGGGAAGCGGCGGTTTCGTCGACGTGACGCGGTCGCGGCGGGCCTGGTTACAGCTTTCTCACCGCGCCCCGGTGCCCTCGGTGAGGGTTTGCCACACGACGTCGCGTGCCAGCGGGAGCGCGGTGAACCGCACCCCGGTCGCGTCCCGGACCGCGTTCGCGAGCGCGGGCGCCACCGGGTTGAACGGGCTCTCGCTCATCGACTTGGCACCGAGCGGACCGACCGGGTCGTGGACGCCGGTCACGAAGTGGACGTCGGTGCGAGGCACGTCGGCGAACGTCGGGAGGTGGTAAGTGCGCAGCGTCGGGTTGGTGACGGCTCCGTCCGCGTCGATCCGGACCTCCTCGAACAGCGCGGCGCCGAGGGCCTGCGCGATGCCGCCCTCGATCTGGCCCCGGCACTGCATGGGATTCATCACCGTGCCCGCGTCGGCGGCGTGGACGCTGCGCAGGATCCGGATCTCGCCGGTGCCCGGGTCCACCGCGACCCGGAACCACTGCACGTTGAACGCCACCGACCGGGGTGTCCCCCCGAAGTGCCCGTGCGCGGTGAGCCGGGTGCTTCCCGCGGTCTCGGCCAGATCCTTCAACGTGACCCGGGTGGTACCGACGACGACCGCGTCGGCGTCCAGCCGGGTACCCCCACCCGCGGCGGCCAGCAGCCGTTCCCGGAGGGCGCGGGCGGCGGAGAGGACGGCGTTGCCGGTCACGGTGGTGCCGGTGGAGCCGAACGCCCCGGTGTCGTGCCCGACCACGTCGGTGTCGGACTGCCGGATCGTCACCCGGTCGGTGCTCGTGCCCAGCACGTCCGCGGCGATCTGCGCGAACACGGTCGTGCTGCCGTTGCCGAACTCGGCCGTGCCCACCGCGAGGTCGTAGCGCCCGTCCGCGAGCAGCGTGAGCGTCGCGTCGGCGTAGTGGCCGTTCGGTGGCGTGGTGGCGATCATCGCGACCGCGGTGCCCTCGCCGACGAGCCAGCCCTCGCCGACCGCGTCCGGGCGGGACGCCCGGGCCGTGCGTACGACGTCGAGGCACTGGTCGAGGCCGTAGCTGGCCACGGTCAGGTCGGCCTCGTGCCCGGCCGGCGTCACCAGCGGATCACCGGCCCGGATCACGTTGCGGGCCCGGAACTCGACCGGGTCGAGACCGAGCTCGCGCGCCAGCTCGTCCATCGCCGACTCGACCGCGAACAGCACCTGCCCGAGGCCGTACCCGCGGAACGCACCCGACGGCACCGTGTTCGTGTAGGCCGCGTAACCCTCGACCTTCTTGTTGGCGCACCGGTACACGGCCATCGACTCGCCGCACGCGTGGAACAGCACGCCCGGTCCGTGGTTGCCGTACGCGCCGGTGTTCGACACGATCCGCAGGTCCAGCGCGGTGAGCGTTCCGTCGCTCGTGGCGCCGAGCCGGATCCGGGTCGTGAACGGGTGCCGTGTCGTCGCGCCCTCGAACTGCTCCGAGCGCGTGTACTCGTACTTGACCGGGCGTCTCGTGGTGAGCGCGGCCAGTGCCACCAGGTCCTCGGCGAGCATCTCCTGCTTGCCGCCGAAGCCGCCGCCGACCCGGCCGGTGAGCACACGCACCCGGTCGAGCGGCAGGTCGAAGAGCGTGCAGAGCGCCCGCCGGGTCAGGAACGGCACCTGGCTGCTCGAGCGCACGACCAGCCGTCCGGCGCGGTCGAACCAGGCCACCGAACCGTGGGTCTCCAGGCTCGCGTGCTGCACCCGCTGGGTGCGGAACGTTCCGGTCCACGTCGCGTCGGCGGCGGCCAGCGCGGCCTCGACGTCGCCGATCTCGCCGTGCACCTCACCGGCGACGTTGGCTTCCGCGCGGGCGATGCCGTCGCCGGGCCCCTTGCCGGGGTGGAGCACCGGCGCGCCCGGACGCAGCGCCTCCTCGGCGTCGAGAACCGCGTCGAGGACGTCGTACTCGACGACGATCCGGCGGCAGGCCTCCTCGGCGGCGCCCTCGGACTCGGCCACCACCGCGGCCACCCGCTGGCCGCGGAAGCGCACCACGTCGTCGAGTACCCGGGTGTCGAGCGGATCGTCCTGGTCACGTTCGTGGCGCCCGGTGGAGAAGAGCTTCGCCGGGGCGTCCTCGTGGGTGAGCACCGTGTGCACACCGGGGACGGCCAGCGCCGCCGAGGTGTCGATGCGCACGATCCGCGCGTGCGCGTGCGGGGAGCGCAGCACCCGCAGGTGCAGCAGGTCGGGCACGTCGACGTCGAACGTGTAGCGGGCCGCCCCGGTGACCACGAGCGGCCCGGCCGGGGCGGGCGCGTTGCCGCCGACGCCCGCCTCGTCGGCGTGCCGGACGCCGTGCACCGCGTCCTCGATCGCGCGGTAGCCGGTGCAGCGGCAGAGGTTGCCCTTGAACGCCCGCGGGAGGTCGTCGCGCTGCCGGTCGTCCAGCGCGGCGGCGGTCATCACGAACCCGGCCGTGCAGAACCCGCACTGGAAGCCCTGCGCGTCCAGGAACCGCTGCTGGACCGGGTGCAGGTCGTCCCCGTCGGCCAGCCCCTCGATCGTCGTGACCGCTTTGTCGGACGCGCGCACCGCCGGGTACACGCAGCTGTGCACCGGGGAGCCGTCGACGTGCACCGTGCAGGCCCCGCAGTCGCCGGCGTCGCACCCCTTCTTGACGCCGAAGTGCCCGAGGTCGCGCAGGTGCGTCCGGAGGCACTGACCGGGCCGCGGTTCCCGGTCGTGGCGGACGCCGTTGACGATCACGAGCCCGCCGCCAGCTCGTCGCGGATCTCGTCGGCGTAACGCAGCGTCAGGTGCCGACGCCAGGCGGGCCGCCCGTGGACGTCGTCGAGCCAGCGGTCCTCGGGAATCCTCGCCCGCAGCTCGGCCGCGGACGGGACCGTCGCGAAGCGGAGCTGCACCGGCCGCCGGGTGGAGGCGGTGATCGTGAGGACGAACGTGCCGTCGGCGTCGACCCGGCCGATCACCAGCGCGGCCGAGCGGCCCAGCGTGTGCAGCGAGCCCCGGCGGAACGCCGAGCGCGCCGTCAACGCCGAGGCCGGCAGGAACACCGAGCGGAGGAACTCAGCCGGCCGCAGGTCGGTGGTGCCGTCACCGGTGACGAAGTCGACGACCGGAACCAGGCGACGTTCCCCGCTCAGCGACTCGACCGTGCACGACCCGTCGAGCGCGGCGGTCAGCGACGTCATCGGCCCGGCCGGCAGCGCGGCGCACAGGTTGCCACCGACCGTGGCCACGTGCTGGATCTTGAAGCTGGCCAGGAAAGCGTCGCAGCACCGGCCGAACAGCGGTGGACCGTACCGGTCGAGCTCGGCGATCGTGCAGGTCGCGGCGATCAGCAGGCCGTCGGGTGTCTCGGTGAGCGACGGCCAGCCGAGCGTGGTGAGGTCGCGGAGCCGGCGCAGGTGGGGCTGCGGCTCGGAGAACAGGTAGGTACCACCGGCGAGCCAGCCGTCACCGGGTCGCCAGGCGCCGGCGTCGAGCGCGCCGGCCACCTCGTCGATCGTGTTCAGGTCCACGTGCAGTCCTCGGGCCTCGTACTCGGGCACCTCCGACGGTGGAAGTGTCGGACCGTTTCCGCTGATCATCACATCACTGGCGGTGACCGGCGGCTACTGGCGTTTTCTCCGAACGTCGCCGCCGCGCACCCCACCCGGCCTGGCCGATCCCACAGGTTGCCGCGCGCCGTGCCGATGGGGCGTCAGGCGGCGTCCGAGCCGCGCGGAAAGGAAGGCCGGTCCGATGACGTCCCGCCGCGCGCAGTTCCGGCGTGAACTCAGCGAGATCGTCGTCCTGGCCTCGATCGTCGCGGTCGTCAACGAGCTCGGCTGGTACGGCGGCCACCCGACACCGGTGCTGCTCGCGCTCACCGCGCCGCTCCTGCTCAGCAACCTGACGAGCGTCCAGCGGTGGCTCTCCGGCGGGGATCTGCGCCGGCGCGTCGGCATGCGGATGTTCCTGCACATGGTGGTGTTCTTCGGCGTCGGCGCGTTCATCACCGGCTGGGGCCCGGTGATGATGATCGGCGAGATCATGGCGGCGACGCTGCACATGCGCTGGAGCGGCGCGCGGGTCTGGCGCCCGGCCGTCGTCTACTCGTGCGTCGCGACGGCGCTGGGGGCGCTCGCGATCCGGCTCGGCCTGGTCGCCGACTACTTCGGCGCGCCGCAGTCCGACGTCCTCTGCGCGCTGATCCTGCTGGTCGTCGTGCTCGCGATCCGGGTGTACGGCACGGCGCTGGAGCAGCGGGAGCAGAACGAGCGGGCGCTCTCCGGCTCGCAGGCGGCCGCCCGGCGCAGCGAGCGGTGGTTCCGGGCCCTGGTGCAGAACACCAGCGACGTCATCACGGTCGTGGACTCCGCGAACCTGTTCACCTACGTGTCCGAAGCCGCTGAGCTGCGCCTCGGGCACCGCCCGGCCGACCTGCTCGGCGGGCCGGCGGACGCGATCGTCGACCCGGTCGACCGGGAGCCGTTCGTGGCCTTCCTCGACGGCGTGGTGCGCCGGCCGTCCGCCGACCACCGGGCCGAGCTGCGTCTCTGGCACGCCGACGGCACGCAGCGCTGGCACGAGCTCACCGCCCACAACCTGCTCGACGACCCGGAGATCGCCGGTGTCGTGCTCAACTGCCGGGACGTGCACGAGCGCCGCGCCTACCACGACCTGCTCGAGTTCGACGCCTCCCACGACGCGCTGACCGGCCTGGCCAACCGCGTCGAACTCAACCGGGCGCTCGACGAGGCGCTGCTGCTGCGCGCGGCCACGATGGCCGCCGCCGGCGACGAGGGCGCGCCGACGGTCGCGGTGCTGCTCATCGACCTGGACGGCTTCAAGCCGGTGAACGACACCTACGGCCACGAATGCGGCGACGCCCTGCTGGTGACCGTCGCGCGCCTGCTCGAGCGCAACGTGCTCGGCGTGGACACCGTGGCGCGCATCGGCGGGGACGAGTTCGTCGTCGTGCTCGGCGGGATCACCAGGGAGAGCGACGCGGTCGCGGTCGCCGAGCGGATGCTGCGCGCGCTCCGCGCCCCGCTGCGTCTGCCGCAGGCCGAGGTGCGGGTGGGCGCCAGCATCGGGATCGCGCTCGCGGACGACGAAGCCGGTGCGGTCGAGCTGATCCGGCGGGCCGACCACGCGATGTACCGGGCCAAACGGGAGGGCCGCAACCGCTGGTCGTCCTACACCACCGGGTACGGTCCCGGAGCGCCCGACGGCCGCACCGAGGCCGAGATCGCCGCCGCGGCGCTGGAGGACGATCTGCGGGTGGCGCTCGCGACCGGACGGGGGCTCTCCGTCGTCTACCAGCCGATCGTGCTGCTGGAGGACCGCTCGCTATGGGGATTCGAGGCGCTGATGCGCTGGACGCACCCCACCCGCGGCCCGGTGTCACCGGCCGAGTTCGTGCCGATCGCCGAGCGGACCGGCATCATCCACGAGCTGGGGCGCTGGGTGCTCGGCCACGCCTGCCGCCAGGTCGCCGAGTGGCAGCAGTCGGTCCCGGACGACAAGCGGTTCTCGGTGTCGGTCAACCTGTCGGCGCGCGACCTCGACCAGCCCCGCGTCGTCGACATCGTGCTGGAGACGATCGCCACCGCCGGCCTGGACGCCGAACATCTGGTGCTGGAGGTGACCGAGAGCGCGCTCGTCGACCCCGACCTCGCGATCCCCGCGCTGAGCCGGTTGAGCGAGGCCGGTATCCGGATCGCGATCGACGACTTCGGCACCGGGTACTCGTCGCTGCAGTACCTCACCCAGATGCCCGTCGACATCCTCAAGCTCGACCGCTCGTTCGTGAGCCGCCTGGACGGCACTCCGCAGCGGGCGGCGATCGCCGAGGCCGTCGTCCGGCTCAGCCAGACGCTGCATCTGGGCACCGTCGCCGAGGGCGTCGAGACCGAGGAGCAGGCGGCGGAGCTGGTCGCGCTGGGTTACCGGAAGGGCCAGGGGTATCTGTTCTCCAAGCCGCTCGGCGCGGACGAGGTGGCCGCGAAGCTGATCACCATCAGTAGCCACTGACGAACATCGTTGGAGGTTTCCTCCAAATCAACAGACGTGACGTTCGTCGCGGAACGCCCTGGAACCCGGGATAACTGAGTAAATAGCCTCCTGACAGGTAGTTCTCAGGAGGAGGCTCATGTCCACGCTCAGCGTCACCCGGTCCCCCCGCGTCCTCGCCGACGTCATCCCCGGTGGCATCGTTCGGGACGCCGCTCTGGTCGGCGGTTCGGCACTCTTCGTCGGGCTCGCCGCCCAGATCGCGATTCCGCTCCCCTTCACCCCGGTCCCGATCACCGGCGGCACGTTCGCCGTACTGCTCTCGGTGGCCGCGCTCGGTCCGGCACGCGGTGTGCTGGGCATGCTCGTGTACCTGCTCGCCGGCATGGCGGGCGTCCCGTGGTTCTCCGAGGGGGCGTCCGGCTGGTCGATGCCCTCGTTCGGGTACATCCTCGGCTACGTGCTGGCTGCCGCCGTCGTCGGTGCGCTGGCCCGGCGGGGCGCCGACCGCACCCCGCTGCGTGCGGTGCCGCTGATGGTGGCCGGCAACCTCGCCGTCTACGCGATCGGCGTGCCGTGGCTGATGGCGTCGATCGACGTCAGCTTCTCGAAGGCGCTCGAGCTCGGCCTGACGCCGTTCCTGATCGGCGACGCCGTGAAGGTCGCGCTGGCCGCGATCGTGCTGCCCAGCGCCTGGGCCCTGGTGCGCCGCATCGAGAAGTGACACCGGCTGCCCGCCCCGGCGCTGCGAAGCCGCGCGCCGGGGCGGGCTGTACGTGGCTTACGTTTGTCGCGTGACCGAGATGCTCGCACCGGAGATCGACAGCAGCGATCCCTCGTCGTTCCCGTGGAGCGTGTTCCACGACCGTCACCCGGTGCTCGTCGAGCGGGTGGCCACCGCGGTGCCGCGCCCGGCGTCCCAGCGTGCGGCGCTCGACGAACTGCTCGCCGAATCGACGACCGGCACGATCACCGCCCCCGACGTCGACGCGCTGCGGCACGAGCCGTGGCCCTGGTGGCGTCCGGAGTACCGCGGCCTGCCGTGGGGCGAGACCCCGTTCCTCTGGGCGGAGAGCTACTTCTACCGCCGCATCCTCGACGCGGTCGACTACTTCGTGCCCGGCCCGTGGCGCGGCATCGACCCGTACGCGCCCACGAAATCCGGCGAGCTGGCCGGTGCGGCGGTCGACGACGAGCTCGCCGCGCTCGACCAGGAGCCGGGCTGGGACGCGCTGGTGCTCTCGTCGCTGTGGGGCAACCGCGCCGACCTGAGCTTTCAGGCCGGGCCGACCGCCGGCCAGGAGACCGGTGGCCTGATCGCCGACGACCGCGAGCAGCTGCGTGCGCTGGTGCACGACCGGCCCGCCGGTGAGGTGCACCTGATCGCCGACAACTCCGGCCGGGAACTGCTGCCCGACCTGGTCCTGATCGATCACCTGCTCGCCGCCGGGCTGGCGACCGCCGTCGTGCTGCACGTCAAGCCACACCCGCACTACGTGTCCGACGCCACCACGGCCGACGTGCTCGCGGCGCTCACCCGGCTATGCACCGCACCCGGCCGGGCCGCCGCCGTCGGTGAGCGGCTGGACGGCGCACTGCGCGACGGCCGGCTGGAGATCGACGCGCACGAGTTCTTCTGCGGCCCGCTCACGTACCCGGCGCTGCCCACCGACCTGCGCTCCCGGTTCGCCGCCGCCTCGCTCACGATCTCCAAGGGCGACCTGAACTACCGGCGCCTGGTGGGGGACCGGCACTGGCACCCCACCGCGTCGTTCGCGGAACTCACCGAGCACTTCCCGAGCCCGCTGGCGGCCCTGCGCACGCTCAAGTGCGACGTCGCCGTCGGGCTCACCGAGGAGATCGTCACCCACCTGGACGCGACCGGCAAACCCTGGCGCCTCACCGGCGAGCACGCGGTGATCCACGTGCGGCCCTAGAGCCAGCGAGGTTCGCTGGTGCCCCAGGCGACCGGGCCGGTCGTCCAGTCCCGGGGCCGGCCGTCGAGGTGGAACGGCGGCACCGCGTGGCGCACGACGCCGTACGAGCTGGGCAGCTCCGCCAGCCACGCGTCGCTCCGCTCCGGCTCGGTCCCGGTGGACCGCGGGCGCGGTGCGTTCAGCAGCCACGCGGCGGTGCGTGCCAGCGAGACGCGGATCGTGGCGCCGGTGGCCGGCCGGGCGAGCGCGCGGAGGATCGCGGCGGCCAGCAGGTAACCGGTGGCGTGGTCGAGGGCCTGCGCGGGCAGCACGCCGGGTCGCCCCGCGGCGTCCGCGGTGAGCGTGGCGACGCCGGTCGCGGCCTGCACCAGGCTGTCGAAGCCGCGGCGCGCCCGCCAGGGCCCGGCCGTGCCCCAGGCGGTGAGGCCGGCGACCACCAGCCCCGGACGCGCGGCACGCAGCCGGTCCGCGTCCAGCCCGAGCGCGTTCACGGCGGCGGACCGGTACCCGGTCACCACGACGTCGGCACCGGCCAGGAGTTCGTCGAACGTGCGGCGGTCCCCTGGCGAGCGGAGGTCGAGGAGCGTCGAGCGTTTGCCCACACCGGTGTCGAGGTGCGCCGCGGTCAGCTCCGGCAGGCCGGGCGGATCGACCCGGAGCACGTCCGCGCCCAGGTAGGCCAGCGTTCGGGTGGCCACCGGCCCGGCGATCACCCGGGTCAGGTCGAGCACCCGCACCCCGGCCGCCGGCCCGTTGCCGTCGCGCCGGTCGCGCCCGTTGCCGTCGCGGCGGGCCGGCACCCCGCCGGGTGCGTGGTCGACGTCCACCAGAGGGCCGGTGGACGCGGCCCGGCCGGCCGGTGAGCCGGCCCACTCGTCGGGGGAGCGCACGGCGAGGGCCAGTCCACCGGCGGCGACGACCACGTCCTCGACGTCGGCGGCGTCGCGCCGGGCGAGTTCGGCGGCCACCTCGGCGCGGTCGGAGCCGGGCGGCAGGCCGAGGGCGGTGAGCAGCCGCTCCTCGTGGTGCGGATAGTTCGCGTGCGTCCGCACCCAGCCGTCGCGCGTCCGGAAGAACCCGGACAGCGGCGCCCAGCCGCCGACCTCGGCCCCGTCGAGACGCAGGTGGCGCTCGCTGGTGAACGCGGTCGCGACCGCACGCCGGTCCACCACGCACTCGCGCACCCCACCGCCACGCGCGGCGAGCAGCTCACCGGCCGCCAGCCCCGCCGCGGCGACCGACGCCACGGCCAGGTCGGTCACCGGCAGCACCGAGGGCAGCGTCTCCGGTGGCCCCTCGATCCGCAGCCGCGCCAGCGCCTCCGCCGGCCCACCCCAGAACTCCGCGATCGCGTGCTTCTCCACGAACGAACGCTGAACCCGGCTCATGAGCGGGAGTCGGACTCTTCCGGCCGGACCACGTGCACGTCGGTCAGCTGCGTGAGGCCGCACACGGTCAGCAGGTACTCGTTGAGCGGCGCGATGTGCACTTCGATCCGGTCCGCGTGCACGAACAGGGCCGCGAGCGCCGCGCTGTCGAGGTAGGCGACGCCGGTCAGGTCGACGAGGAGGCGGCTGCCGTCCGGGGTCACCTCGGACGCCAACCGGTCCCGGAAGTCGGTGGCGTTGCTCAGGTCGATCTCACCGGTGGCGGTGAGCCGGGCCCGGCCGTCCTCGGTGACGCCGGTGGTGATGCGCAGGGGGGCAGTCATGTGACGATCCTCGTGGCCATTTCTACGGTGGTGCCGGTCGCGCCGGTGTGCAGGGTGACGTCGGCCATCAGCGAGCGGATCAGGTGGAGGCCGTGACCGCGGTGCGGAGTGCCCGTGGTGTCCTTCCAGCTACCCGTGTCGGACACGGTAACGCGCAGATCGTCGCCCAGTGTCCTGGCGACCAGCCGGACGCGTCCGCCGGCGCCACGGTAGCCGTGTTCGACGGCGTTGGCGCACGCTTCACCGGCCGCGACCAGAACGTTCTGGGCCTCGGTGGGGCGCAGACCGGTGCGCCCGAGCCACTCCCGGAACGTGGAGCGCACCCCGGCCAGCTCGTTCCCGCGGGCCTCGAACGACACGTCGAGCGGCGCCGGGTGACGGTAGAGCAGCAGGGCCACGTCGTCGGCCGTGCCGTCCCGACCGGCCAGCTCGTCCATCACCTGGTCGGCCAGGTCCTCCACCGGCAGCGCGCGGTGGTCCCGGACGGTGCCGGCGGCGTGCTGGATACCGACGTCGATCGACGCGCGCCGTCGCTCGACCAGCCCGTCGGTGTAGAGCAGCAGCACCGCCCGGCCCGGCAGCACGATCGTGGCGTCGGTGCGCCCGTTCTCGCGCCGCAGGCCCAGCGGCGTCCCGCGCCCGGCTTCGAGCAGTTCGGTGCTCCCGTCGGGATGGGTCACGATGCCCGGCGGGTGACCGGCGCTGCTGTAGACGAGCCGGCCGGTGTCGGCGTCGAGGATGCCGCAGAACGCGGTGGTGCACGCGGCCCCCGGCAGCAGCCGGGCGAACTTGTCCAGCGCGGTGAGCACCGCCGCCGGACCGGTCTCCTGGAGCAGCAACGCGCGCCCGGCGCTGCGCAGCTGCCCCATCACCGTGGCGGCGGCCAGCCCACGGCCGACGCAGTCGCCGACCATGATGCCGATCCGTCCGTCCGGCAGGTCGACCGCGTCGTACCAGTCCCCGCCGACCTCGAGCGGACGCCCGGCCGGCTGGTAACGCACCGCGAACCCGCCGGGCAGCACCGCCGGCCCGAGAATCGAGCGCTGGAGCGCCTCGGCGACCGCGCGCTGCTGGTCGAACGCGTACGCGCGCTGCAGCGCCTGGGCCAGCGACCCGCTCAGCAGCACCAGCAACGCGTGGTCCTCGGGCTCGAAACCGCGGGCCGGGTCGAGCACGAGCCGGAGCGCGACCGGGCCGAGCGCCGAGTCGACGGTCGTGGCGGCTCCGGACGGGCGGCCGGGGTCACCGTCGATCCGGACAGCGGCCGGACCGACGTCGAGGTGGCCGGTCGGTTCGTCGCCGGAGCCGGACCGCGCGGCCACCCCGGAGCCGCGGGCGAACACCGCCTTGGCCCGCCACTGCCGACGCAGCTGGTCGACCCCGGCCTGCAACACCTCGGGCACGGTGCGTGCCGCGCCGAGCCGCTCGTTCATCGCGTTCAGCGCGGTGTCACGCTGGGCGGCCCGGTGCTCGGCGGTGACGTCGCGGATCGTGCCGACGATCATCTTCGCGCTCCGCCCGTCGTCGACGAAGTTGATCGACACGGCGGCCCAGAGCCGGTGACCGTCGCGGTGCTGCAGTGGGACGGTGAAGTCGCCGTACGGGCCGTCCACCACCCGGCGGTGGGCCTCGACGACCTGTTCGTGCGCGGCCGGGTCGGCCCGTGCGTCCGGCCACCAGGGCTGGGGCGCCGGGAACGGCAGGTCCTCGGCCGGGTACCCGAGGATGTCGGTGAACGCCGCGTTCACCTCGACGACCGCGCCGTTCCCGTCGGCGACGAAGAACCCCTCCTGGAGGGAGTCGACGAGCGCCGCCCGCCACTGGGCGTGATGGTCGCGGAGGTTCGCCAGGTCGACGATCGTGCGTACCCGGGCCAGCAGCTCCTGCGCCGCGAACGGCTTGACCAGGTAGTCGTCCGCGCCCGCGGAGAGCCCCTCGACCGCGGCCTCCTGCCCGGCCCGCGCCGAGAGCAGCAGGATCGGGATACCGGCGGTGCGGGTGTCGGCCCGGAGCGCGGCGACCAGCTCCAGGCCGTCCAGGCCGGGCATCATGACGTCGCTGACGATCAGATCCGGGGTGTGCGCGCGGGCGAAGCCCAGTGCGGCGGTGCCGTCGACGACCGTCGTGACGTCGTAGCGGCCACGCAGCAGCCGCTGCAGGTAGTCGCGCATGTCGGCGTTGTCGTCGGCGACCAGCACCCGGGCGCGGGGAGCGTCACCCGCGGTCAGCGGCCGGATGACCGACGGGTCGCCGTCGTCGGCGGAGTCGTCGGGAAGCCACCGCAGGGCCTCCTGGACGAACGGCTCGGCGGTGCTGGCCGGCAGCTCGACGTCGGTGCCCGACGTGACCTGGTCGGCCGGCAGGTGCCCGGAGCCGAACCGCAGGCGGATCGTGAACGTCGTGCCGCGGTCCGGCTCGCTCTCCGCGTCGATCTCGCCGCCGTGCAGCTCGACGAGCTCACGCACCAGCGCGAGGCCGATGCCGCTGCCCTCGTTCGAGCGCGAGCGCGGCACCGGGATGCGGTGGAAACGTTCGAACAGCCGCGGGATCTCCGCCGCCGGAACGCCGATCCCGGTGTCGCTGACCCGCACCACCGGGCCGTCGGTGCCCTGGTCCACCGAGACCCGGATGGTGCCGTCGAACGTGAACTTCAGCGCGTTGCTGAGCAGGTTGAGGACGACCTTCTCCCACATGCCCCGGTCGACGTGGACGGGCCGGCCGAGCGGGGGACAGTCGACCTCGAAGGTGAGGCCGGCGCGCTCCACCGCCGCCCGGAAGACGCTGGCCAGCTCGGCGGTGAACAGCGCGAGGTCGACCGGCTCGAACCGGGCCTCCATCCGGCCGGCCTCGATGCGTGAGAAGTCGAGCAGCGTGTTGACCAGCTTCGCCAGCCGCAGGCTGTTGCGGTGGATCATCTCGACGTCGTCGCGGGAGCGCTGGTCGTCGGCGGGCAGCCGGTCACGCAGCTCCTGCACCGGACCGGTGATGAGCGTCAGCGGCGTGCGGAACTCGTGGCTGATGTTGGAGAAGAACGCGGTCTTCGCCCGGTCGAGCTCGGCCAGCTC
The DNA here is from genome assembly GCF_039524755.1 of Cryptosporangium japonicum. NCBI lineage: Bacteria > Bacillati > Actinomycetota > Actinomycetes > Cryptosporangiales > Cryptosporangiaceae > Cryptosporangium > Cryptosporangium japonicum. The sequence goes on along the minus strand of NZ_BAAAGX010000046.1, from coordinate 95,323 downwards.
CTCGGCCCGGCGCTCCTGGGCCTGGTAGCTGCGTGCGCTCGCGATGCCGTTGGCCACGTGGGTGGCGGTCAGCTCGACGAACGAGCGGTAGGACGTGTCGTCCGGGTCGCGGTAGCGGTTGAGCGCGGCCACCAGGACCCCGTAGGACGTGCCGCCCGGCCGCAGCAGCGGCACCAGCAGGACTTTGGTCGGCGGCAACGGCCAGTCGCCGCGCGGCAGCGCCGCGGAGAACCCGCTGTCCACGTCGACGAGGGTCGGTTCCTGCCGGGTCGGGTCGAGCGGCCAGGGCCCGCCGTCGGAGAGCGTGCGCGGCGCGGCCGGGTGGCCGGCCTCGATGCCCGACGTGGCGGCGAGCTCCGCGGTGCCGTCCCGGTCGTACAGGTAGATCGCGGTGAACGGCAGGTCGCGCAGATTGCGGCGGAGCTGGTCGGCGACGAACGTCAGCGTCTCGCGTTCGGTGCGCACGACGCTCGGGTCGGAGCCGAGGTCGCGCAGCGTCGACATGCGCCGGGCGCCGATGACGCGCTCGGTGTCCTCGCTGACCACGCAGAGCATGCCGACGAGCGCCTGGTCGTCGTCGCGGAGCGGGCTGTAGGAGAACGTGTGGTACGTCTCCTCCGGGAACCCCGAGCGCTCCAGGAACAGCAGGAGGCCCTCGTCCCAGGTGGCTTTGCCGGTGTCGAGCACGGTGCGGATCCGGGGCCCGATGTCGTCCCAGATCTCCCGCCAGACCTCGCTCGAGTTGCGGCCGAGCGCCCAGGGGTACTTGCGCCCCAGCGTGTCGCGCCGATAGGCGGCGTTGCAGAAGAACGTGAGCTCGGGGCCCCAGGCCATCCACATCGGGAACCGGGACGGGAGCAGGATGTTGACCGCGGTGCGCAGGCTCTGCGGCCAGCTCTTCGGCGGGCCGAGCGGGGTGGCGTCCCAGTCGACCTTCGCCAGGTCGGCGCCGACCTCCGGGTCGGAGGAGAAGACGTCGAGCCCGGCCGGAGGTCGGTCACCGCTGCTCATCGCGCCGGATATCCCTCTCGCCCGGGCCCTTCTCGACGAATCGGTTTTCACGCTACCGTGCGCGGGCCGCGGAGGCATTCCGGCGCCGAGCGGACGGTCCGCTATCGTTTCGCTCCGTGAGTGACCGAATGCTGCTGCCGATCGGCCACTCGCTCGGCGTGGCGGTCGATCCGGCCACCGGCGAGCCGGTTCACCGGGTGCGTGTCGGCCCCGACGTCATCCGGCTCGCGGACGAGCGGTTCTTCCTCTGGGCGTTGACGCACGGGACGCCGGACCGGGTGGAGGACGAGCTCTGGGGCCCGGACGAGGTGCTCGACGCCGCGGCCGGCACAGCGGATCCGGGCGGCGCGCTGGCCGGGTTGATCGAGGACGGGTTGGTGGCCTCGATCGCGCCGGGCACGCCGGAGGCGTTCGCGTTCGCGCGCACCCATCAGCTCGAACCGCTGATGCTCGGCCTGGGCAACCTCCCCGACGAACCGGACACGTACGAGGTGGGGCTGCCGGGGCAGCCGCTCGCCCGGCTCGGCGCCGCGCTCGCGCACCTGTACCTCTGGGGCCATCTGCAGGCGAACCTCTGGATCGCCTGCGAGGCCACCGGCGACGTGGCGCGGGAGACCCCGGAGCGGGTGCTCGAGGGAACGCTGCGGTCGCTGCACGGCCTGCTCGGCCCGAACGCGGCCTACCTGGACCGCGTCGCCTAACGGGACGGTTCGGCCGCCGCCGGGCTCAACCCCAGGAAATCCAGGAACAGCAGCACCGGCAACGCGGAGCGGTGCGCCGTACCGGTGGCCGGGTCGTCGTCCTCGCGGATGCGGAAGGTCTCCAGCCGGGCGCCCCGCACCAGCTCACGCGCGTCCTCCAGGGTCAGCCGCGGGCGGCCGGCCTCGGCCCGCGCGATCTCCTCGGCGATGAGCATCTCGGAGAACACCGCGGCCTCGGCCGAGCGCTCGACGCCGCGCTCCTTGTACTCCGGCGGCATCGCGTCGAAGAACGTCGAGACGATCGGGTGCAGGATGCGATCGGTGTCCGACCGGCGGCTACGCGCGACCCAGGACCGCTCGGCGATCGTCAGCTTGCTCATCGTCGACGGGAACATCCGGGGCCCGGGCCCGTCCGGCGGCTCCGGCGGGCGGAAACCGCGCCGGTACGCCTCGGCGATGTCCTCCGGCGGGATCGTGCCACCGACGACCAGCTCGCCGGACTCGCGGTCGAGCACCATGCTCGGGAGCCCGAGGGGATACGCGACGGTCGGAGGGAACCGGGCGGAGATCACCCAGCCGAGATCGAACTCGTGGAGGACGGCCTCGGCGCCCGGCGCCACCGACTCGACCCACTGCTGGGCTCGTTCCTCGGCACCGGTGCGATCTAAAGCCGCCATGGTGCCCACTGTAGCCAGAGTGGCCACCCGCCCTACGATCGAGGCCGATGAACACAATCGTGCTTCCGGTCGGCCACTACCAGGGGGTGGTCCACCCGTCCGGCCATCACGTCGTCCGGATGGGTTGGGAGCCGATTCCGCTCGACGACGACGGCACGCTCGACGTGTGGGGATTCGCGCACGGCCTGCCGGACCACGAGGGCCGGTGGGACCGGTCCGCGGTGATCGACGCGGCCACCGGCGTCGGGGTCGAGGACGCGGAACCGATCCTCGACGGCCTGCTCGACCGGGGCCTGGTCGTGGAGGTGACGCCCGGCACCGACGAGGCCAGGGAGTTCGCCGGCTACCACCGCGTGCGGCCGCTGCTGATCGGGCTCGGCCGCGCGGACGGCGAGGAACTCGACGGCATCGGCATCCCCGGGCTCACGGTGGCGCTGCGGGCCCGGCCGCGGGTGCTCGAGGTCTGGGAGTGGGCCCACCTGTGGCCCGATCTCTGGTCGGCGTGCGAGGCGCTGGCCGAGGCGGCGCGCGACACCGGCTCCCTCGATGCGTCCGAGACCGACCCGGACCAGGTGTTGTCCTTCGTGCTCGGTGCGCTGCAGACGCTCGTCTCCCACGGCGCCGCCTACCTCGACCACCGCCCGTCGCCGGGGCCGTGGGGATGAGCGGACCGCTGCTGATCCCGGTCGGGCACTACCACGGGACGCTGCACGGCGAGCAGGCGACGCACCTCGTGCGGCTGGGGACGCGGACGGTGCCGCTCGACGACGACGAGCATGCCACCTGGCTGCTCGCCCACGACGACCAGCCGGAACCGTCCGAAGTGGTGTCGCGGCTGCACCGGCGCGGCCTGCTGGCCGAGTTGCCGGCCGGGCCGGACCAGAACGCCGGATTCGTCGCGCGGTACCGCCTCGAGCCGCTCCTCCACGGCCTCGGCAACACCCCGGGCGCCGGGGCCGGGCGTTTCCGCGTCGGGCTGCCGGACGAACGGGCCGGACGCTGGACGGGGCTGTCCGGATCGTGGGCGGAGCTCGGGCCGCTCGTCTACGGGATGTGGCGCTGGGCCGCCGCGAGCCGGTCGCTGGCCGAGCTGTGCGAGGCGACCGAGGCGACGGAGGCGTCGGCGTCGCCGGACGCGCTGGTGGAGCAGGCCGTGCGGCTGGCGGCGGTGTCCGTGGCCGGGTGGACCGCCGCTCTCCAGCCGGCGGCGTCCGCGAACCTGGTCGGCGCGTCCGCACCGCCGTTGCCCGCGGCGGAGCCGGCCGATCCGGCCGGGGCGCAGGACCCGGACGAGGTGCTCGAACTGCCCTGGTTCCCGGACCGGCCCGACTCGCCGACGGTGCCGGTGCCGCGCTGGAAGACCGATCCCGGGCATCCGGGGGCCGCGGGCTGGCTCTTCGCGGTCGGGCACGACGGCGGCCCGTTCCACCGCCCCGACGACGGTTCGTTCGTCACCCACCTCGTCCGGGTCGGGGCGACCGACCATCGGCTGGCCGCCGCCGGGGCGCGGGTGTGGGGAATCGTCCGCGGCGCGGACCCCAAGCGCCTGTGGACGCGCGACGCGGTGGCCGCGGCGGCCGCCGACGAGGGAATCGCCGACGCCGCCACCCACCTCGACGACCTGATCGGCCGCGCCGTCGTGCTCGAGGTCCGTCCGGGCACCGTGCAGGCCGCGGAGTTCGCCCGGACCTACCGGGTGTTCCCGCTGCTGCACGGCCTCGGCACGCCCGAGGACGGAGCGCGCGTCTTCACCTACGGTGTGCCCGGGCGGTGGGCGGCCCGGTCCGGCCTGGACAGCTCGGTGCTCTGGCGCACGGCCGGGCAGTGGCCGACGCTCTGGGAGACGCTGGTGGCGCAGGCCGAGCAGTACCGCGGTCTCGGCGTCACCGACCCGACGCTGACCGACCCGGCCGAGTTCCTGACCGCGCGGTGCTTCCACGCGATCCGCGACCTCCTCGAGGCCGGCGTCGCCTACCTGGACGTCGCTCCCTAGCCCAGGTCAGGGATTGGCCGTCGGGCCCGCGAGCGGGTTCGGGCCCGAACCGCCGGCCTGTCGCCGCGCCATCACCCGCTCCAGCGCCTCCTGCTCCCTGTCCAGGTCCAGGAGCGTGGCGGCGATGTTGCGCTCGGCCGCGACGATCGCCGCGTCGACCTCCGCCTCCCGCCGCTCGTACGGTTCCTTGCGTGCGGTGGCCCGGTAGTCGGCGTGGGTGTCGGCGTAGCGGTCGCTCCAGCTGCCGGTGATCGCGGTGACGGCGCCGCGGGCCGATTGGCTGGCGAAGCCCTGCTGCATCAGGGCGCCCTGGCTCGCTCCTTGAGCGCCCGGCACCGGTGCCGGTGGGACCACCGGTCCGAGCGGCGGCACCACCGGTCCCGGCTGCGGTAGCACCGGTCCTGGCTGCGGTAGCACCGGTCCTGGCTGCGGTAGTACCGGCCCGGGAGGTGGCACCGCTCCCGGGGGTACCACCGGTCCGCCATGTGCCGGCGTTCCCGGTGCCGGCGTGCCCGGCGTCGCGGCTCCGGGTGCGATGTAGAGGGACGGCAGGACGAACTTGCTCCCCACGCCGAGCACCATGCTCGCCCCCAGGTAGACGTACCCCGGCCAGCCGTAGGCCTCGAAGTACTCGCGGTTGACGAACTGCCGGAACGTCAGCTTGGGGACGGGTTTGACGGGAACCTGGTCGGGTTCGATGCGGGGCAGCATCTCCTGGTCGAACAGCGGCTCCTGCCAGCCCTCACCGATCTGCTTGCCCAGCCACTGGGCGTGCCGGAGGTCGGTGACGATCGCCTCCAGCTGTTCCAGACGCCGGACCTTGGCCCGCAGGGTGAGGTTCGCCTGGTCCCGCTCCTTGCGCGCCTTGCGCTGGTCGGCGTGGTACATCATGCGCGACTCGGACGAGCCGCCGATGACCGTGCCCGCGGCCCCGCCGTACAGGCCCACCTCGACGACGTCCCAGGAGATCGGGATGCCGAGCAGTTTGCCGGCCACCACCGTTCCGAGCGCGGCGGCTCCGGCGCCGAGTCCGACGGTGGACGCCGACTTGATCAGGTGGGGGAGGTGCCCGGGCATCTCCCGCTGCCAGGACCACCGCACCCGGCCCCCGTCCGGCGCCGGTGTCGCGCCGACCACCGGCAGCCTGCTCGGCGGCGGGTCGGAGTCGCGCACGCCGGCCTGTTGAGCGAGTTGCTCCCGCTCCTTGAGGAGGAGACCCGCCTTGAACCGCAACTCGTCGAGGATGCGCTGCTCCTCCGCCGCGACGTGGCGACTGCGCTCGTACTCCCGGTCGCGTTGCCGGTCGGAGTCGCGGTTCGCCTCCTCTTCCTCCTTGCGTCGGCGCAGCCAGTCGCCCACCGCGGTGCCGACGCCCGCGACGACGCCGGCACCGATGATCCAGGGCGAGACCGCGACACCGGCCTCCACCACCATCCAGGCGCCGATGCCCGCGGACACCAGCGGCGTGACGGCGAACTTGCGCAGCAGCAGCCGGGCCGTCAACAAAGCGCTCTGTGCCGGGCGGGGCGGAACCGGGATCGCGTTGGGGTCCAGCAGACGATCCCCGAAGACTTCGCCGGACGGGGGCGTCGCCGGTGGGCTCACCGTGCTCAGCGGCCCGAGCCGCTGGTTGATGTCGTCGAGGAGACTCCGGTAGCCGTCGAGCCGCTCGCGGTCCGCCGCGGCCGCCTTCTTCCGTGCGGCGATCGCCTTGACCTCCGCGTTGTGCTGGGTGGCGCGGATCAACCGCCATTCGCCCAGCCCACCGGCGAATGACGTCACGGCCGCGAGCGCCAGGGTCAGGCCCGCCGTCCCCGTGCGGCCGCTGAGCTGCGCCGCGAGGCTGGCTCCGGCGAACCCGATGCCCGATCCGCCGAGCGCGGCCTTGAGGACGTACCAGCCCATCGACGGAACCGCTGGCGGTGTCCCGAGCCCGTCCTGGTTGCGCAGTGAGCGTGACCACGGGTCGTCGAGCTTCGCGAGGCCTCGTCGGGACTTCTTCGTCAACGCGGCGTCGAGAGCGCGTGCGTTCTCGACCGCGTCCGGTTGCGTCGGGTGCAGGCCCAGCCGGGCCAGCGTCTCCTCGAACTCCGCGCTGCGCTTACCGGAGAGACGCGCGACCGTGTGCAGGTAGGCGATCTCGCCGTGCCCCGCCGGGGTGATGACCGGATCCCCGTCCGGGCCGGGCTCCCAGAGCGTGGAGGCCGCCGCGGTGGACGTGCTCACCGAGGCGGATTCGGCGACCCGGCGGGCGACCTCCCGAGCCAGCGCGGCCCGCAGACGATGCGGGTGGGCGGTGTCCGACAGCAGCAGGACGGTCTGGTCGTTCGGATCCGGACGGCTGCTCACACCGGGCTCCAGGGGCGCAGCGGCGACCTCGAAGGTGAGGTGGTCGTCCACCCCGTCGTCGGCCTTGACCACCACGGTGACCCGCTGCCGCCCGGTGGGGGCGTCGTCGACGGTGACCCGGTGTGCCCCGGCGGCCGCGGCGAGGCGGCCCGGTCCGGCCGTCACGGCCCGGCGGACCCGCCGGTCGCTCGCCGTCTTCGCCGTCCGGTCGCGGGCCTCCAGCTCCGCGCGCAGCGTCGGAGGTAGCCCGGCCCGGTTGGCGGTCACCGCGGGATGGTCGGCGACGTATCCGTCCCGGGCCAGCAGCAGGCGCAGCCGGGACTCGTCCCGACGCCCGCTCTGCGGACGCAGCACCGGCCGCCTCGGCGCGCCCGGCGCCACCGGTACCCCGGCTCGGTGCCGGGCCCGGGCACGCAGATGACTCCGCCGTTCGAGCAGGACGCGCAGCCGCGCGACCGTCGACGGGTCGGCGTGCGGTGGATCGACGGGTGGATCGATCGCGTGCAGGAGGTCCGCGGCCTGCGCCGCCGCCTCCACCGCGATGGCGTCGGCCGTCGCGGTCGGCGACACGAGCAGACCCCGGAGGGCGGGCAGCCCGGAGCCGGTCGGGCGATCGAAGGCGACGGCCGCCTCTCCGGGCCGGAGCGCGTCCACGCCCGGCGGCGGAACGGTGACGACCTGCAGTTCGATCTCCTGGCCCGTCTCGAAGCGGACGGTCAGCACGTCGTCGCTCGCACCCGGCACCACCTCGGTGCCGGCGCGGTAGTCGTGCGTCCGGAAGCGCGCGGCGTCCTCGACCGCGCGCCGCACGGCGGCCAGCGCCTCGGCCTGGTCGGGCGCCCGGCTGCCGTCGTGGCGTGCGACGAGGTCGTGGTAGCCGGCCGGAATCCGGCTGCGCAGCCCGTGCGGGTCGTCGGCCCCGACGGCGATGCCGATCCGGACGAGCAGATCGTGGGCGGCCCGGCGGGCGCGTCGCTGCGCACGAGCGGACGGGCGGTCGTCGCCGTCGGACGGGTTCGCGATCCGGTCGAGGACCCGGAGTTCCTCGAGCGCGGCGAGCAGCTCCGCCCGCGGTCGTCCACCGCTCTGCACACCGGCCAGCTGCTGCGCGTCGGCCTCCGGGGTTCCCAGGTGGAAGCCGGGCGCCGCGGGCCCGGCCGCGGCGATCTGGGTGCGGAGGACGTCGGCGAGCACCCGGGTGGCCGCCGCGTCGATCTCGGCCGCCGAGTGTTTCTCGGAGACGTCCACCGTCCACACCGTCTCCGTCCCGGTGTCATCCTCGCGGGCCGACTTGGCCACCACACCCTTGCCGAGCGAGTCGACGAACACGCGCAGCCGGATCGTCGAACCGTCGGGCAGCGTGACGAGGTAGCGCGGGGCCGGCTTCTCGGTGACCCGGCCCACGTCCGCCGGTCCGCGGCTGACGCGGCTGACCGTGACCCCCAGCCGCTCGGCCAGCCGGGTGAGCGCGCTCTCGGCGACCAGCGCCCGTTCGTCGGTGCTCTCCCCGTACTGCAGGTTCGCCAGCAGTGTTCCGAACTCGGCCGGAATCGCGGCGATGCGGTGCCGGCCGCCCGGCTCGTCCGGCAGCGCGCCGATGGCCTGGGCCAGCGCGTCGATGCGACGCCGGATGAACGTCCGGGTGGCCTGGTCGGTGCGCTCCGAGGTCGCCCGGTACGCGCGGGCGAGGAACCGCCCCTCGGCCGCGATGGCCCAGTCGTCCGGGGTCAGGTCCGCCGGACGGACGTCGGCGTCGAGCGGTCCCGGCACGAGGCGCGGTGGAGCGCCCACCGGGGAGTTGCCCTCCAGCTCGGCGGCGACGCGGGCGAGTTCACGCACCATGGCGGCCTGCCTGGCCACGCCCTTGCTCCGGGTGTCGACGTGGAACTCCCCGGCCGCGAGATCGCCGCGGGCCACCCGGCCGGGCCCGGCCTGGTCGACCACCAGGAGCAGGTTCGCCGTTCCGCCGGCCCGTCCGGGCAGCCGGACCTCGATCCGCCGGGGATCACTGCCGTCGCGGGCGACGACGAGCCCGGCGGCGGGGGCCAGCGCCGCCAGCTCCGACGCGAGGGCCGGGAAGTCCGTGGCCGGGTACGCGCCCAGGCCGTCGGCGTTCGCCAACTGGGTGAGCACGTCCGGATGTCCGCGGAACATCGCCTCCCGGCGGGCGTCGACGCCGGGCACGTCGCGATCCAGCCCGAGCCAGCCGACCACCCGGTCCAGGCGGTCCCGGACGGTCTCCGGGTCGGCCGGTGGGTCCGTGCGCCGGAGCTGGTCGACCAGAACGGCGACCTCGAGCGTCCGGCCGGCGTTCGTCGCCTCGTCCGGGTCGTCGGCCATCAGTTCGCCGAGCCGCCGAGCGAGCGCCTGCTCGACCTGGGCGTCGTCGAGCCACGGCGAGAAGACCAGCATGAGGGACTGGTCGCCCGCCATCTCCACGTCGACGACTCCGGTGCCGAGCCCACCGTGGTCGGCGGAACCGAGCCGGAAGTCCTTCGAGCTACCGGTGCGCGGGTCGGTGAAGCGGAACAGGTCGGGCCCCGGTTTCTCCACCCGGAACCCGCCCAGGCGGGCCACCGTGTCCAGCGTCCGCACGGCGTGCTCCTTGACCGCTTCCGGGGCTCGGGTCCCGCGGCCGCCGTCGAGTCGGTCGAGTTCCCGCCGGACCGCCTCGGTGAGGTGCGCGCGCAGGCCGGTGACGCCGGGTGCCCCCGCCTCGAGACCCAGTCGGCGGGCCTCGGCCCGGACCACGGCGCTCAGTTTGGCGACCCGCCGGCCGGCGACGAACGGGGTGACACCGGCTCGCCAGGTCGCGTACCTGGCGTCGTCCCAGGCGTCACTGAGCATCCGGACCCTGGTGCTGAACACCCCGAGCTCGATCTCGTCCTCCGGCGTCACCGCGTCGGTGTCGGCGTTCGGCGTACCCCGGTGCAGGACGCGGTCGGTGGGGCGGTTCGCCGCGACCTCGGCCGCGGACTTGCCCGCGGGGGGTTGCCGGACGGCCAGCGCCACCAGCTGGCGGATCGCGCTGATCTCGGTTTCGCGTTCCCATTCCTTCTTGGTGTGCCGCGGTGGGGCTCCGCGCTCGGCCGACGGCGTCAGCAGCCAGCGCATCCACTCGCCCGGGCGGATGTTCGACGGGCGGCGCTGGTTGACGACGATCGTGGCCAGGCGGCCGGTCGGCTCGGCGGGCTGGTCGGTCGATTCGGTCTCGACCAGCGCACCGCCGATCAGCTCGAGCTCGATGGTGCGGCCGTTCGCGAGCGCGACCAGGTAGGTCCCGGTGAGGTCCTCCTTGGCGGCCCACGGGGCCGGCTTCCAGGCCACCTCGTCGACGCTGGGCAGGTCGCCCGCCTTGACCAGGGCGTTGCCGATGCGTTCGAGCATCTTCTGGGTACCGCGGTCGTCCCGGCGCAGGACCCACCGACGCTTGCTCGGCCGGTCGACCTTGCGCATGAGCCGGGCGTGCTCGGCGGTGAGCTGCCCCTCCTCGACCAGGGTGGTCAACCGGGAGGTCGATCGCGCGACACCGCGGTCGAGCTCGAGGGCCCGCGACACCTCCCGGATCTGGGAGCGGATGACGGACTCGTAGGGCACTGCCCGGACCCGCCACCGCTGGGCGGCCGCGAGCTTGTCCAGCAGTACCCGGAGCGTCGCGATCTGGGCGTAGTGGCGGGGGCGCCAGGCGCGGGGATCGAGGGGCAGGGTCAGCCGGTCGTAGTTCTTGCTGCGGGGACGCGGAGGCGTGACCTGGCCCCGCACCCAGCGGGTCACCTCGGTAGCCACCGCCAGGTTGATGGCGGTGGTGGACGCGCCCGGCGCGAGGACGACGGCGAAGTTCTGCGGCTCGCCCACGGGGCGCGGCCGCGCGTCGGGCGGGAAGACGGCCAGGTCCGCGGCGTCGCTCGGGTCGCGGTAGATGGCGACCTCGGCCACCACGGACTCCGTCCGGCCGCCGGGGCGGGGAACGTCGGGAATGGTTACCCGGAGCACGTTGGGCCGGTCGGCGAGCCGCTCGACCTGAATGGTGGCCGCCCGGAACTTCGCCGCCTCCTCGGGCGTGCGCGGCATCGTGATGGAGGGGTTCGCCCGCTTCAGGGCGTCCTCGGCGGCCTGCAGCCCGGTCGTCACCGCGCGATGGGTGCCGAAAGCGCCGTCGTGGGTCTCGAGGAGCGCCCGCAGATCGGCGGGGAGCGACGCCCGGCGCTCGTACGCCCCGATCGTGTCGTGCCCGAGGCCGAGTTCCTCGATGAGCGGTCGCGCGATCTGCGGGGTGTCGGTGAGCAGCCGTCGCAGACGGGCGATCCCGATCGCGTCGCGCACGCCGTGGTCCTCCGGACGCACCGGCCCGGACGGCGCGCCGGGACGCAGCGCCACGGTGTCCTCGGACAGGCCACGGCGCTGGGCGACGTGCCGGGCGACCTCGGTCGCGAGCGACAGCGTGTGCGCCTCCGTCTCGTCGACGTAGGTCGGTGGGCGACTGCGCGTGACGGTCAGCACGTCGTGCTCGGGCACCCGGACCTCGGGCGCGTTCCGGTCGATCGCCACTTCGATCGTGACCTGGTCGCCGCCGGGAAGCGTGACGCGGGCGGCGCCGTGCCCGATGGGCTCCACCGCTGTCGCACCCGCGTCGGTGGCCGCCCGCACCATCCGCTCCATGGTCTCCCGGCGCAGGCGGACGACCTCCTGGTCGAGCAGCGTAACGAGGCGCCGGTGGTCGTCGTCGCTGATCAGACCCGCATCACGGAGCCGCGCGTAGTGGCGCTCGCCGCCGGGGGCGGCCGGGTCGAGACGCGACTCGGCGCGCAGCCGGGCCGCCGCCCGCGCGGCCCCTCGCCGCCGGTGGCCTCCGAGGTCCGGATCGGACGCCTGCCGGCCGAGCTCGACCAGCTCGGCCGCGGCCGCGACGTCGTCGACGGTGATGCCCGGGGGCAGTCCCGCCAGCCGGGCCATCTCGACGGCGGTGGCCCGCGCGACCGCCCGGCCGAGCGCGAGGGGGTCGGCGTTCGGGAAGACGGTCACCAGCGGGCCCGACGTCGCGGTGGCGGGCCGGATCCGCGCGGGTGACCCCGGGTCGTCGCCGGGCACCCGGTCACCGGTCCGGACGGTGATCGTGCTCACCTGGCCGCCGACCCGCAACGACAGCTCGTCGACGCCGTGCCGGACCGTCCGCGCCACGGCACCGTCGATGGCGTGTCGGCGGGCGACGTCCTCGATCTGACGGCGGGCCCTGGTCAGGCCGGCCGGCTCCGCGTCGCCGACGGCGGCCAGCGCGCGTTCGGTCGCCGCGTCCAGCGCGGACCGGCGACGCACGAGCTGGTCACGCTCACCGCGCCGGGCGGCGATCTCCGCCGCCGACCGGGCCGGTGGGCGACCGCCCTCGGCCAGCACACCCGCGACGCGGGCGTACGCGTGCAGCGCCTCGGTAGCCGGAACCGACCGGCCGCGGACCGTCTGCTGCGCCCGGGCCATGCTGAGCTCGGCCCGGCTCCGGTGGTCGGCGACGACGAGGTCGTCCTCGGTGATCCGCGCCGCGTCCACGCCGGTGCGGAGAACGGGTGAACCGACCGGCACTCCGGCCCGGGTCGCGCGCAGCTCGGCGACGGCTCCGGCGAGCCCGATCGCCGCGTCGGTCGGTGCGGCCCGGTGGTCGATCACCACGGCCCCGGTCGCGGCGTCCGCCACCGCCACCGCGCCGCTCGGCACCGCGTCGAAACGAAGGCGGATCCGCTGGGGCGCGTCACCCTCCTCCGGCGTGAGCACGAGGATCTCCGGTTCGGACCGGTCGATCCGTGCGCTGTGCACGCCGAGCGCGGCGGCGAGACCACGCACCTCCCCGGTCGTGCGGTCCCCGCCGACCAACAGCGAGCGCACGACCGCGTCCGGGTCGGCAGCGGGCCGGCGGCCGTCGATCAGCTCGGCCAACGCCGCGGCGACGTCGGTTCCGCCGGTGGTCGGCGCGGTCACCGGCGAGAGCGAGCCGGGCGCCGCGGCCGGGCCGGCCCCCGGTGAGAGCAGCGCGCGGCGGCGGACCGCGTCGGGGGCGCCCGAACGCAGACCGAGACGCTCGGCGGTACGGGTGAGCTCGGCCAGCGCCTCCCGGCGTTCCGCGCGGGCACCGGTCCGGGCCGTCTCGATCAGCTCGGTCAGCCGGGCGCGGGTCACGTAGTCGCCGACCCCGAAGTCCGACCGGTCGGTGCCCGGCGGCAACGGGTGGTTGCCGAAGACCGGCGTCGCCGTGGTGGGCCGGCTGCCGAGTGACGTGGACGTCGCGACCAGGGTCGACCCGATCGTTTCGGCGATCTGCGTCGCGGCGTCGACGGCCGCCGCGGTCGGGTCGGCGTCGGCGGCGACGGTCACCCGCAGCACACCCGCGGCGAACGTGACGGTGGTCGGCGGACCCCCGGGCGGACCGACCACGACCTGCGCGGTGAGTCCGGCGAAGCCCGGGGGGACGAGGTCGACGAGTGCGCCGCCGCGGGGGTGTGCGGTGCCGCCGAACGACGTCACCGCGCGGGCCACGGCCTCCTCGACCCGGCGGGTGACCGGCGTGCGCGGTGTCCCGGCCTCGGCGGCGATCGCGTCGAGGTGCGGCGGGTCCAGCAGGCCGGCGCGCACCGCGGCGGCCAGGCGGGGCGGGGTGTGGTCGTGCGCGCCGGTGGCCGGGTCGGGCGGCAGCAGCGCCGCGTCCAGCAGGGACCGGTGGAAACGCGCCCTGGCCGCGCCCCGCCGCACCGGATGCGCCTCGTCGGCGGCGCGGGCGGCACCGCGGACCCGGGCCAGCGCCTGGTGGTCGGCCGCCGAGAACGCGGGGGCCGGGTTGTCGGCACGCAGCTCCGGGCCGGCCGGGCCGGCGCCGAGGAGGTTCGTCGGGCCCGCGGTTCCGGAGCTGACCGCGACGTACGCGGCGATCTGGGCGGCCAGTTCGATCTGGACGTCGACGCGCCGTCCGCGTGGTGGGCGCGCGAGGCCGAGGACGGGCGGCCGGCTCGGATCGGGGCGGACCCAGGCCCCGCGAACCGTGCCCGGGTCGACGTCGGTGGACTCGGAGAGTACGAGCGGCAGTCGCCTGCCGTCGGGTGTGGTGACCACGAACAGGCCGCGTTGGCCGGCGGAGGTGACGCTCGCTACCCCGGCGATCTCGGCGATCCAGGCCGCGTTGCGGAGGTTCTCCGAGGGGTCGGTGCCGAAGAGGGGGCCGTCCGGGTGGGAGGCACTGTTCGGGTCACCTCCACCGGGCGGCGGCGGCCCGCCCGGTCCACCGGGCCCGGCCAACCCACCGGGCACGGCAGGACCCCCGGGCCCGGAAGGCCCACCGGGACCCGCCGCTCCACCGGGACCCGCCGCTCCACCGGGACCCGCCAACCCGCCGGTGCCCGCGGGCCCGCCCGGGACGGTGGGTCCGCCGGGTACGGCGGTTCCCCCGGATGCGGCGGGGCTGCCGGGCATTGCGGGGCTGCCCGCTGGGGCGGGGCCGGTCGGTGGTGGGGTGGTCGCGTTCGGGGTGGTCGCGTTCGGGGTAGCGGGGCGTAGGCGCGGGGCAGTGGTGCTCGTCGCCGCGGCCGGGCCGGCGGTGGGCGCGGTCGCGCCGGGTGCGGCGGGGCGCAGCGTCGGCGGAGCGATCGTCGGCCCGGTCCCCAGTGCCACCGCCAGCGCCTGTTCGCGCCGCCGTACCGCGTCCCGCTCCTGCGCGACGTCGTTCCGTAGCTCGCGCAGGTACTGCTCGGCCCGCGCGGCGGCCCCTTCCTGCTGGCGACGCCCGAGCTCACCCAGCACCGCGAGTCGCTGCGTCCGCGCCGCGAGCCCGACGTCCGGCTGCGGGTCGAGCGCGGCGATCCGCGTGGCCAGGCCGCTGTCGATCGCCGCCCGCCGACGCGGCCACCCGGCGACGTCCGGGTCCAGATCCGCGCCCGGCCGCGGTTCGTCCGACGCCGGAGCCAGCCCGGCCTCGGCGATCTGGGCCCGTGCCCTGGCTCGCAGGCGACCCGCCTCGGCGGGCCGGTTGGCGGCCCGGTCGAGGAGGTCGAGCGTCTGCTCGATCGCGGCCAGGCGCCGGCGGTCCCGGTTCGTGAACGCGTCCGGGTCGATCGGCCCGGCGGCGGCACCCCGGGCGAGCACGTTCCCGGACGCGCGCCAGGCGACCGCGTCGCGCAGCGCCCGCTGGACGTCGTCGGCGACCGTGGCCCCGTCGACGGTCCGGGTCGGACCGTCGGGCAGCACGGTGAGCCGCACCGGCCCGGTCGCGGTTCCGGTCTCGATCCGCACCCGGAACTCGCCCTCGTCGCCGGTCAACCGCACGGTCCCGGCCGGGTCGACGAGGACGTCGGTGAACGGCGTGCCCGGTCCGGTGAACGCCGCGGCCACCGACCGGGCCTGCTGCGCCAGCGCGAGCGGCGACGTCGACGTGCCCGGTCCGGGGTCCGGTTGCCCGGCGGCGAGGGCCGCCAGCCGCGCGTCGAGCAGGTGTCGCGCGGCGGTCAGCCGGGCGCGTTCGTGGTCGAGCGTCGCCGCGTCCCGGCCGGTGCGCGCCTGGTCCAGCGCCGCCTGCCGGACCGCCCTGGCCCGCGCGCCCAGTGCGGCGTCGCGCTGCGCCGGACGGTCGTGCGTCCGGTCCTCGACGATCGCCCGGACGTCCGGCGGGAGCTGCGTCACCCGGGCGGCGAAGTCGGGCGAGCCGCCGGCCGGGTCGCCGGTGACCGGGTCGATGCGTGGTGCGACGAGGTCCTCGGCACGCAGCAACTCGTCTAGCTGCTGCACGGCCCGCTCCCGGGTGCGCGGGTTGCGCGAGATGGTTCCCCGGTGCAGCGCCCGGATCCGGTCGACCGGGACGGCGGCGGCGCTCGGGCCACCGCGTGCGGCGCCGCGGGACGCGGGGGCCCCGTCGGTGTGCGGGTCGGGCAACCCCGGTGCGGGCTTCGCGACCCCGTTCGCGTCGCGCAGGATCATCTGGAGCCCGTTGATGCTCGACAGGCGGTTGAACGGCGCGCCGCCGACCCGGCCGATCTGGGGATCGACCCACTTGATGGTTCCGCCCTGGTTGACGACGGCCCACACGTGCCCGGCGCCACCCTGGGTCCAGGAGAGCGCGACGTACGCGCTCGCGCCGGGCCCCTCCGCTTGCACCGCGTCGGTGATCGTGCGCACGCCCGCCTTGATCGCCGCCTCGTGCGCGGCCTTGTCCGTCCCGTCGGCAACCGTGGTGACGGGCTGGAGCTTCCGTCCGTACCACGCCTCGTCGACGTTCTGCCAGGTGCGGTCGTACGACGCCGTCGACTCCGCGCCGGACCGGGTGACGATCGTGTTGCGTGAGCTGGGCGCGGCGACCGAGGGCTCCCGGCCGTCCCAGATGTCGAGGAACTTGCGTACCGCGTCGGCGCAGTTCAGCCGGGAGTACGCGTCGTGCCGCCAGGCTGGGTTGATGAGGGGCACCCAGTCGACGAAGTCGGGGGACCCGTCGTCGGCGACCGGGCGGTGTTTGCGGTACCCGCCGTCCGGGGTGCGCAGCGCCTCCTTGATCGCCCGATCCTGCTGACGCAGCGGCGGACGGTAGCCGTGCGGACCGAACAGGGACAGCAGCGCGGCGGGGATGCGGCCGTCGGTGCGTGGCGTCCGCAGGTACTGGGCGAACCGGTCCTCGGGCCGCACCAGCTCGCCGAAGTCGGCGTCGACGTCGATCCGGTCGATGAGGTCGGCGGCCCGCAGATCGGTCGGCGGCGCGGCGTCCGGGAACAGCGCCGTGTAGGCCTCGCGCAGCGCGTCGACGTGGGGTTCGGTCGCGTCCTCGTAGGCGCGCCGGGCCGCGTCGACCGCGGCTCGGGCCGCGTCGGCGTCGTGCGCGTGGTTCAGTCGACGTTCGGCGTTCGTCAACCGTCGCTTGAGGTCACGGGCTTCCCGGAAGACGTCGTGCAACCGCTCGATCCGGCCGGCGGCGTCGTAGTACGCGGACGCTTCGGCCTCGCGCTGCCGTACGGCTTCCGGATCGGTGCGCCAGGCCGGTTCGGCGTCGGGCCGCACCGGTAGCCGCACGGCCTCCGCCGACGGGAAGAGCGACTTGCGGACGAACTCCAGCGCCTCGACGAGCTGGTCGATTCGCGCGCGGAGGGCGGTGGGCGTCGTCGTCGGCTGATCGGACGCGCCGTCCGCGGCCCGCTCCGCGGCGTCGGCGGCGCTCCGGATCGCCGGCTCCACCTCGGTCAGCGCGCGCTCGGCGATGCCCTCGGTGAGCCGCGCGAGGTCGTCGGCCCGCCGCGCCCGGCCGCCGAGGCGGTAGGCCGCAGCCTGGTCGCCGGCGGTCGCGCCGTCGGACGCTTCGGCCCGCTGTCCTCCGGCGCGGGCGTCGGCCACGGCCGCGTCGTGTGCGGCCACCGCGGCGTCCCGCGCGGCGCCGGTCGCCCGTTCGACCGCGTCACGGGCCTCGGAGTCCCCGGCGGTCGCCGCGTCGAGGGCAGCGGACAGCCGTTCGATCTCCGGCTGGACGCGTGCCGCGAAGGTGTAGTAGTCCCAGTCGCTCAGCCGCAGTGCCGCGCGCTCCGCGTAGTACTGCCGGTTCGCGACGACGAAGTTCCGCCGGGCGGCCGGATCGGTCAGCGTGTCGAGGAGATCCGCGGCGTCGACCGGCGCGGGAACGTCGGCCGGCGCGGGAACGCCGGCCGGTTCGGGCAGGGCCTCGGCGAACGGCAGGTCGGGCACCTCGACGGTCGCCCCGTCCGGCGCGAGCAGGATCATGCTCAACCCGGCCACCTGATCCGCCCGGTACAGCGGTTCGGTGTCCACCTGGCCGGTCTGCGGGTCGACCCAGCGGACCGTGCCGTGGTCGTTCACCACCGAGATCAGGTGGGCACCGACGTTCCACTCCAGCGCGACGACCGCGGTCGTTCCGTGGCCGCCGCGGAGCACGGTGTCGGCGACGTATCGGAGGCTGCTCGTCGAGTCGGCGGTGTCGATCGGTCCGTGGGCCAGAACGGTCCGGAGCCGGGTCCCCAGCCAGTCCTGGATCCGCTGGATCCCGTGAACTCTGATCTCGTCGAGGTCGTAGTGGCCGAAGTCGTCGGAGAAGACGTCCCGGGCCAGTGGCGCCGCGACCCGGGGCCGGCCGTGCACCCAGGTGTCGACGAACGACATGACCGCGTCGACGCAGTTCGCGCGGAACGTCGCGTCGACCCAGTGCCCCGGGTTGATCCGCGGAACCACGTCCGGGTGGTCGACGAGCGAGAAGTGCCGCTCGAACTCGCCGTCCTTCATCGGCACGGCGGCCTCGACCGCCCGCAGGTGCGCCCGGAGCGGTGGACGGTGGTACGTCCCGCGCGTCGCCTCCACCGGCGCCCGGTCGGGTGCGCCCGGTGCTCGGCTGACGTGCGCGACCGGGTCCTGCGGGCGCATCAGGCGGCCGGTGTCGGAGTTCCCGTCGATCGGAGCGTCCGGGTCGAACCCGTGCGACGCGGCGATGTCCCGGTAAGCGCGGCGCGCATCCGCCAGGGCGTCGGCCCCCGGTTTCGTCTCCAGGTAGGTGATGCGGTCGCCGATCGCCCGGAGCCCGGCGACGACGTCACGAAGGTGCGTGAGGCGCTCGCTGTTCGCGAAGTACCCCCGCACTTCGTCCGACGTTTCGGTCCGCGTGCCCGCCGACCCTCGGGCGGGGAGCGGGAAGCCGGCCCGGAACCGATCCGGCTTCTCCGACGGTGGGCCCGCGGTGGCGGCGGCGAGCGCGTAGCCGGGGGGAGGGTCACCGATGCTGAACGGGGAGAAGGGCAGCCCGTCCACCGGATACGGGCGGTCGTCGGCGTCGAGGACCATCATGTCCAGGAACCCGATGGCCGCCCGGAAGTGCAGGTTCTCGCTGACCGCTCCGGTCTGGGGGTCGACGAAGAGGATGCGGCCGTTCTGGTGCACGGCCGCCCAGGAGTGCCCGACGCTGCTGTCCCGGTAGGCGTGGTTGAGGAAAGCGATCGAGTTCTCGCCGGCGGCCCGGAGCGCTGAGCTGATCCGCTCCACCGCGGTGTCCAGCGCCGCTTCGGCCTGCGCGGTGCCGGGCAGCACACCGTCCAGGAACGGCACCACTTCCTGCAGCCGGCCGCCGAACCGGCTTTCGAGGTCCTGGATGACGGGGTCGGCGAACGGCTGGATCGGCGCGTTGACGTCGTACCTGGTGAAACCCTCGCGGGTCAGCCTCGGCGCGACCTCCGGCCGTCCCCGCAGCGTGTTCCAGAACGAGAGAACCGTGTAGACGCAGTTCTCCCGCCGTCCGCTGTCGGCGTACCCGTGCCCGTTCCCCCGGAACACCCAGTTGCCGTCGAGCACCGACGGGTTCACGGGTGCCTGCTCGCCGGTCGCCTCGAACAGTTCGATCCGGAGCGCGATCTCCTCGACGAGCGTCGCGGGAATGGCTTCGGTGCGCTCGTTCGGGTGACGGACGACCGGGTGCCAGAGCGGCTCGTCGAGACCGGGGAGGTTCATCCGTCCCCAGTCGGTCCGGTTCGGATCCGCCCGGATGTCCGCGAGGTCGTCGTCCTGGAACCGGTCGGGGAGCAGCGCGCGTTCGAGGCGGTCGAGTTCCACCCGGAGCTCGTCCGCCCGGATCGGGGCCTCGGCGGCTCGCGCGTAGTCGTCGAGCCGGTCCGCGCGGACGCCGTCGATCGCGGCGTCGATCGCGGCGGCCCGCTCCCGCTGCACCAGCGCGAGGTGGTCCGAGCGTAGTGCGGAGAAGCGCAGCTCAGTGGCGCGACTCCGGTAGACGGCGGCCTCGTCGGCGAGGCGGCGGCTCCGGGCTTCCAGCCGATGGGCCGTGCCGGGCAGCCAGGCGTCCGCGGCCTGTGCGGCGAGCTCGTCCGCGGCGGTCCGGCGGCTTCGGCTGGTGGCCATCAGCGTGCGGGCCTGCTCGCGTCGGGCCCGGGCGGCCTCCTCGGAAGCCGCCGCCCGGTCCAGGGCCTCCTGGTGCGCGGTGCCGAGGCCGACGAGACGGCGGTCCTTGTACGAGATCGCCGCCAGCGCGTCCTCGGCGCTGACGTCGAGGCGGTCGATCTCGTCGGAGAGCGAACTCATCGCCTTCACGTGGTCGTGGACCGGCGCCGTGGTCGCGACCAGCCGCGCGTAGTAGCCGTCCAGCGATCGCCGGATCTCGGCCTGGAAGCCGAGATCGGCGAGCAGGGCGTCGGTGACCTGCGCCAACCGGGCGGTGGCCGGGACACGCGGGTCGCGCAGAGCAGGTCGGCGGCTCGCGTCGGCCGACTCGCCGCGCACCAACGTCGGCACGTCCTGACCCGGCGGAGGGGTGGACGACTCCAGCGTGGCCACGTCGGCGTACGCCTCGGGGACCGGCAGGGACGTCGTCGTCCGGTAGGAGAGCGGCTGCCCGTCGACCGCCGCGGGCCGGCTCTGCGGATCGAGCAGCATCACGTCCAGGTAGCGGACCTGCTCGGCGGGGTACGGGAAGTCCGTGCTGAAGGTGCCGGTCTGCAGGTCGACCCAGTAGACGCGGCCGTTCTGGTTCACCGCGTCGAACGCGTGGGTGCCACCGTCCGGCCAGAGCACGATGAGTTTGGCGTTGGCGCGGTCACCGGACTGCCGGAGCGCGTCGGCGATCCGCTCGATCCCGTCCCGGACGTCGGCCTCGGTGGCCCCGAAGGGCACGAACTCCTGGTACCGACCGCCGTAGTACTGCTCGTTGACCGAGCGGTCCTCGCCCGGGTAGGCGACGTCGAGGCCGTTCTCGTCGAGCGTGGCGGAGACGTGGGTGGCCGGTGCGACCTCGTACACCCCGGACCAGATGGAGGTGAACGCCCGGGACGCGGCCATGCAGTTGTCCCGCCGACCCGGGTCCACCGCGCCGGAGCCGTTCCCCAGTGACACCCAGCGGCCCAGGTCCGGTGGGTGCTTGCCGGCCGCGACGAGAGCGACGAGCAGCCGCAGCTGTTCGCCGATCGTCGGCACCCGATGGTTCGTCGCCAGCGTGCTCGGGCGTGGACGCTCGGCGGCCCCGGCTACCGGTGCGTCGGCGAAGTCGGTGGGGAACTCGGTCATCGGCCGGGTGAGCGGGTCGTCCGCGTCGGCCGCGGTGTTGATCCGCCCCCAGTTCGTCGGTGCGTCGCCGAGGCCGGGGTCGCCGTAGGTCTCCGGGGAGAGCGCACGTACCAGCAGGTCGACGCCGGCCCGCAACCGCGTGATCTCCGCTTGCAGCTCCAGCGCACCGTGCCGGAGGCCCTGTGCCCGCTCCTCCTCGGCCGGTTGCCGCGCGAGTTCCTGGTCCAGCTGTGCCGCCGCCGCCTCGAGGTCACGGGCCGCCGCAGCCGAGTCCCGGCGCTTGTGGCCCACGAGCCGTCGCCAGCCCCGGCGCGCGAGGTCGATCTCGGCCTGCTTGCGGACGGCGTCGTTCCGCTGCTGCGTGGCCGAGTCGAGCTGCGCTCCGGCGTCGCGCGTAACCGTGGCGGCCTGGGCCGCCGCCTCGGCGGCCGATCGTTCGAGACGGGTGATCTGTTCGAGGTCGGTTCGCGCGCGGCCGAGCCATTGCGTCAGCGCCACGCGTTCGTCGTACCGTCCGGTGAGGAAACGTTCGGCGTGGTCGAACAGGTGGGTGACGAACGCCTGGTCGTTCAGCGCGGCCCAGGGGTCCGTGCGCAGCAGCTCCGGATCCACCGGCGCGGACGGCGCGGTTCCGTCCGCGGTGGCCCCGTCCGTGGTGCCGGCGCCGACGGCTCGGGTGGCCTCGACCGTGTCGGTGAGGCGGGTGAGCTCGTGCCGCAGCGCTTCGAGCCGCGCGGTCGCGACGTTCCGGGCGAGGCCCCGGACCGTGTCGAGCGCGGAGCGGGCGTCGGCCAGCTGCTCGGCGAGCAGATCGCGGGCCGAGGTGCGCTGAGTCGCCGCCGCGCGGGCCGCGGCCAGCTGGGACTCGTTGCGCCCGGCCCGCTGCCGCGCCAGCTCCAGCCGGTCGGCGGCCTCCTTGTACCGCGATCGGACCGCGTGGTGACCGCGGATGTCCCGGCGCTCCACGGCGGTGGCCGCCGTGGCCGCCGCGCGGAGTTCCTGTTCGGCCTCCGCGACGGCCGCGCGGGTGTCCCGAGCCTCCTGTTCCCACCGGGTGGCGACCTCGTCCGCGGCGGTCGCCCTGGTCGCGGCCTCGGCATGCTGTGCGGTCAAGCCGGTGACCAGGCGCTCGGCGTCGGTGATGACGCCGGTACTCGTGCTCGTGGACGACGCCTCGGCCCGGATCGCGCCCGCCTCGTCGAGCAGGGCACGCAGGGCCTGATCCGCGTCGCGCCGATCGGGGTAGACCTGGCCGAGCGCTTCGGACAGCACGGTGACCACGGCCTGGTCGGAGAGGGCGCCGACCGGGTCGGCGAGCAGCCGGCCCGGATCCAGGGGCACCAGCGAGTCGGGTGGGTGGGAAGCCGGCGGCGCGGCGGCGGTGGCGGCGACGTAGCCGGCGGGCAGCGGGCGGGTCCGGTCGCTGAACGCGGAGAGCGGCGCCCCGTCGACGGGCACCGGCTCCCCGTCCGGGCCGACGACGAGCAGGTCGAGGAAGAGGGTCCGGTCGGCGTCGAACGGGAAGTCGTCGGTCAGCCACGGGTTTCCGGAGCCGACCTCCTGCGCGTTCAGGTAGCGGATCCGGCCGCCCTCGTTGATCGCCGCCCAGGCCGCCGTGCCGGTGCGGTCCCGCCGGGCCGCGTCGATCAGCGCGACCGCGCCGTCGCCGGCCGCGCGGAGTGCCCCGACGACCCGCTGTTCGGCGTTCCGCAGCGCCTGCTCGGCCTCCGGCGAGCCCGCGGTGCGGGTGTGTTGGAAGGGCAGGAGTTCCTGGAAGCGACCGCCGGTCCGGGTCTCGTCGTCGGCGCGCGAGTCGCCGAGCGCACGGAACCGCAGCGTCGTCGGGTCGAGGAGCACGGCCGTGCCCGCCGCCACCTGCGGCTGTCCGGACAGCGTCCGCAGCGCCGCCCATCGGGCCCTGGCCCCGTCGTCGAGCCGGCGCGTGAGGTCGAACGGCCGGGCGACGGCATCGACCCACCGCAGCCAGCGTTCGTCGATCGCCGGCCGGGTGGGGATCGCGCCGTCCGCGTCGGCCAGCGCCAGCTCCAGGCCGAGGTGCATCCACGCCGGCGCGGCCGCGCCCCCGTGCAGCTCGCCCCAGTTGACGGGCACGGCCATCAGATCCGGGTCGGTGTGCGCGGTCGGCGACAACGCACCGCGGAACCAGTTCAGCTCGTCCTCGGCCAGCTCCCGGTCCTCGAGGATGCGATCGCGAGCGGCCTCGGCACGCTCGATGGTCCCGATCAGCGCATCCCCGACCGGGGGCGAGGTGTCCTGGTGGTCTCGCCGGTACTCGGCGACGAGCTCCTCGGCGCGCACGACGTCGTCGGTGGCCCGGGCGGCGGCCTCGTCGATCCGGCGGAGTTCGTCGACGAGCGCGACGATGTGGACACGCATGTACTCGGCGGTCCGCGAGACGACGAGCCGCTGATTCAGGTACCGGGTCCGTGTGCTCTCCAGGGCCGTCGCGGTGGCCGGGTCGTCCGCGAGCGCCCGGCGTTCGGCCGGCGTGCGGTCCGTCGCGGCCCGACCGAGCAGGTGACCGTCCCGAGCGGCCGGGGGCGGCGTGTCCTCGACGGTCGTGTCGGCGAGCGGCGAGCGGCCGAGGAACCGGTCGACGCGGTTGAGCGCCGCCTCGATCGCGATGATCTTGTCCGCGGTGGCCCGGGCGCGGTCGGACAGTGCGTCGCGGGTGGCCTGCGCGGTCAGCAGGCTGTGAACCGCCGCGCTGCCTGCGGTCGCCGAGGCGAGCGAGCGAGCGAAGAGCGCACGGAGCGCGTCGCTGTGGTCGTCGGCGTCCGTCCGCCCACGCAGGTGGACGTCGAGCGCGGTCATGCTCAGCGCGTACGCCGCGGCCAGAAGCGACGGATCGTAGTTCGCGCGGGCGGCTGACTCGTACGCTTCCTCGGCCCGCACGCGGAGCGCACGCATGCGCTCGCCGGCCGCGTTACGCTGCGCCACCGCGTCACCCAACCGGTCCGCGGTCTCCCACGCCGTCTGCAGCGCGCTCTCGGTCTCGGTGACCGCGGCGCTCACCGCCGACCGCTGCGCGCCCAGCGCCACGTCCGCGCTGCGCAGGGACGCCTGCAGCGGACGCAGCTCGTCGCGCAGCGCCGCGAGCGACTGCCGCAGGAGCTCCACCACGTCCACGACGGCGGACAGCCCCTCGTGTCCGGTGCGGAGCTCGTCGAAGTGCCGCTCGACCGACGTGACCAGCGCCGCGACGACGTCGGGGCCACGGAGCCAGGCCAGGTCGGGTCCCGCCGTCGGGGCGCCGCCGAGCGGGGCGGCGGCGGCCGAGCCGGGGAACAGCAGGCGGCGGAGCCGATCGAGCCGGGGCTGCAGCTCCTCGATCTCCGCCCGGGCGGCCCGTTCGCTCCGGAGGAGCTCCGCCACCCGGTTCGTCGCGCTGCTCAGCGCGCGGATGGCGCCGTCGTTCTCCTCGTTGCGGGACTCCGCCTCGTCGATCGTGGCCTGGAGCTCGGCCGCCGTGGCCGCGGTGTCCGCCGCCTGCCGTGCGGACTCGCGGGCGAGCGCGTCGAGCCGGCTGATCCGGGTGGCGACCTCCGTCGCGTCGCGACGCAGGTCCTCGTCGGTTCGTGGAGCCTGCTCGTGCGGCGCGGCGGCCCCGGCGGTGGCCTCCGGTGACGGGGTGAAGCCGGCGTACTCCGGGAAGAGCTCGGACAGCAGCTGGTCGAGCCGCTGGCGCGCCTGGTCCACCGCGGCGGCGGCGCTCTCCTGCGCGGTACGCAGCAGCCGGTCGCGGTACTCGCGCGCCTCGCGCAGCTGCTGGGCGGCTCGCTCGTGGACCTCGGCCGCCTCGGTGGCGGCCGTCCGCGCCGTCAGCTGTTCCCCGCGCAGCGTCACGATCCGCTCCCGCGGCGGCGCCTGGTCCGAGCCGGCGGCCGAGCGCAGTGCCGCGATCAGGCCGTCGAGCCGATCCACCTCCGCGGCGGTCTCGCTCGCGGCGAGCGCGGCGCGGGCCAGTTCCCCGGCCGCGTCCTCGAGGACGACCTCCTGTTCGCGGACCGCCGGCATCTCGGACATCGGCCGCTGTGCCGCGTCGAGCTGCCGGCCGAGCGTTTCGGCGAGGTCGAAGAGCTGACGCAGCCGGGTTTCGCGGCTGGCCGCGTCCGGCACCGGGCGCCGGGCGGCGTCGTGCACCGCGGCGAGGTACGTCGCGTCGCCCAGCGCGGCGGTGGGCTCGCGCTGGAGCCGGTCGAGCGCCGGAAGCGGCCCGGCGGGGTCGTCGGCCGGCTGTTCGGGGGGCTGGAGGTGCTGGTCGAGCCGGGCGATCAGGGCGGCGAGGTGCCGGCGGGCGTCCTCGGCCTCGCGCCGGTGGTCGGCCTCGGCGAGGTCCAGAGCGTCGAGGACCTGGTTCTCCCGCGCGACGGCGTCGTCGGCGGCGGCGAGTTCACGCCGCAGCGTCTCGACGGCCCGGCGCGCCTTGTCGGTCTGGTCACGCATGGTTCGCCCGAGCCGCTGGAAGTGGCGGGCTTCGGCGAAGTCCAGGCGCAGCCGGTGCTGCCACGACTCCCGGCGGAGCGATCGGAGGAAGTCGGCGTCCTCGGGGCTCCGTTCGACCAGGCCGGCCAGTTCCTCGCTGACCTGCTCGAACCGGTCGAACGCGGCGTCGCGGTGACGCTCCTGCTCCGCACGCCGTTCGAGCGCCTCCTGCCGCTCGCGGGCGACCGTGGCGAGCCGGGCGTCGAGCTGGGTCAGTTGGTCCTGGGTGCTCCGGAGTTCCCGGAGCAGGGTCCGGACCACGGGAACCGCGTCCCACGCCGCCGGCTCGGCGACGACGTTACGCAGCTCGAGCGGTTCGCCTCCCTCGCCGCTCGCGCTCGCGTCCTCGAGGGCCTCCCGGACCTCGGGCGTGAGCCCGGAGATCAAGGTCGACGCGACGTCGGCGAGCGTGGCGGCTTCGGCGGCGGCGGTGTCCGCGGCGCCGCGCGCGGCCTCCACGGCCCGGGTGCGCTCGTCCCTGGCCTGAGTCAGCAGACGCGCCAGCGTCCTCGACTCCTCGTGCCGCGTCCGGGCCGTGGCCGGGTCCCCCGCCGCCCTGGCGTCCTGACGCCGCTGGGCCACGAGCTGGTCGAGGTGCGCGATCCAGGGATCGTGTTCGTCGCTGATCTCGCGCTGACGTTCCTCGGCGTCCCGCTGGGCCTGCTCGGCCCGGTCCAGCGCGACCTGGTACTGCGCGGCCAGTGCGGTGACCAGCGTCAGTCGCGTGTCGCCGGTCGTCCCCGTCTCCCGCGGCAGGGATCGGAGCGTCTCCACCGCCGGCGTCAGCACCGCGAATTTGTCGAGGCCGGGCTCCTCGCGCCGCGTCTCGTACCGGGCGACGGCGTCGAGCAGGTCGTCGAGCGACGGCTCGGGGGCGCTCCCTGGTTCGTCGGCGGCCGGAGGCAGCACCAGGGGTCCGGCCTCGCGAAGCGCCTCGGTGACGAGCGCCCTGACCTGACGCAGCTCCTGCTGGTGCGACTCCCAGCGGGACGGATCGAAGTCGCGTGCCGCCGTCGCGAGTGCCTCGTCGCTCGTGGCCGTCCGGACGCGCGCCTCGTCCGCCATCCGGACGATTTCCGCGGGCACCGGGGTGTCGGGGCCGTCCGCGGGCGCCGACCGCAGATCGGACGCCAGTTCGTCGAGCGCGGCCCGCGCGACGACGACCAGCTCGGCGATCGCCGGATGCCCCTCGTGGGCGAGGGCCTGCTGGAGGCGGGTGAGCGCCGGCACCAGGCGTCGATCGTGGGCGCTCGGGTTCGCCGGCCCGACCTGGTGGAGCCGGCGCGACCCGTGCTCGGTGATCAGGTCCGTCACCACCCGCGCGGCCCGGCGGTTCTCCCCGGCCGCGGCGATCAGGGCCCGGAGCTCCGCCGCCCGGGTGGTGGCCCAGGCCTGTTCGTCCGACCGGGCCACCGTCTGGTAGACGTCGGCGGCGGTGGTCAGCCGACCGGCCCGCGTCGGGCGGAGCGACCGGATCGCGGCGGCTTCCTCGATGGCGTGCCTCGCCGCCCGCCGGGCGTTCTCGGCCCAGCGGCGGTGCTGGTCGGCGGTGCGGCCGCGCTCGTCCGCCGTCTCCCGCGCCGCGTCCGCCGCCTCGTGGGCGCTCCGGTGCTCCGCGGTCAACCGAGCGATCCGAGCCGTCTGCTCGTCGTCGGCCCGCCGGGCGTCCTCCAGGCGCGGTCGCAGCTCCGAGAGCTGCGAGGCCACCGCCGTGAACTCGTCGCGGTGGCGTGCGGCGACGCCCGGCTGGGCGTCGAATCGGGCGAAGGCGTCGAGCAGCTGGTCGAGCGCGACGCGCGGATCCGCCGACCCGGACCCGGCCGACGGTGGATCGGCGGGCACCGCGAGCAACTCGCGGAGCCTGGCCCGCAACTCCGCGATGCGTGTCCCGGCCGTGGTCTCGTCGCGGCGCGCCCGTGCGACGGCCCGTTGCTCGCGGCCCACGGCGTTCAGCATGATGCCGTCGTTCTCGAGGGGATCGTCGCTGAGCTCGGCCTGGCGCTCACCCTGGCGGATCGTGTGCCGGGCGGCCCGCTCAGCGGCCTCACGCGCGAGTCGCTGCTGGTCCTGGATCGCCGAGAGGATCGTCCGGACCGTGTCGTCGAGGTACGCGGCGGTCTCCGGGACGACCCGTTCGTCGACCGGCAGCCCGGCGAGTTGGGCCGCGGCGGTCCGGTGCAGGGCGGCGGGCAGCTCGGGGTCGTCGAGCGTCGCGCCGGGGTCGTCGAGCAGCGCGTCGACGTCGACCGGAGCTCCGGGCTCGGAGCCCAGCCTGGTGTCGACGGTGGAACCGGGCGCCGGGGTCGATGCCGCCGGAGCGGCGTCGAGGACGGAGCGGTAGGCGTCGGGGACGGGCAGTCGGTGGTCGCCGAAGAACGACCGCGGTGATCCCTCGATCGCCACGGGGGCGCGGCCGGCGTCGAGGACGAACCCGTCCAGGAAGCCGAGCTGCGCGGCGGTGAACGGGAACGCCTCGGTCTGCTCCCCGGTCTGCCCGTTGACGTAGACGACGCGTCCGCCGTCGTTGAACGCGTTCCAGGCGTGCCCACCGCCGTCGCGCCAGGCCGGGTAGAGGAAACCCTGGGCACCGGGGCCGGCCGCGAGCAGCGTCTCGGTGAAGCGTCGCTCGCCTTCTCGCAGTGCGTCGTCCGACGACGAGCCGAACGGCACGAGCTCCTGGAGCCGGGCACCGGTGAGCCGCTCGACCATGGAGCGCGCGTCCGGGTCGCCGGCGTCGACACGCAGGGCCGGCCCGGCGACCATCGGAACGCCGCTCCACGTGAGCGACGCCGCCAGCTGGGCGATCACGCAGTTGACGCGGCGCGCCGGGTCGAGCGCGAGCCCGGGGTTGAGCAGGGCGAGGGCCGGCGGGGTGATCGAGTGCACCGGGATCGTGCCGCCCGGCCCCGCGGCCGCGCCGACGAGGAGCAGGTACTGCGCCAGCGGCGGGAACTCCTGCCCGGAGCGCGGATCCTGCGGGCCGAGCAGGTGCTCGAGGATCGGCGTCACCGCGTCGAGGTCCGCCGTGGGCGCGGCGAGCACGTCGCCGATGGTCAGCGGTCGACCGGTCGGGTTGCCGTCCGGATCCTGCCAGGACGGGCCCGGCTGGATTCCCGGCGCCCCGTGGTCGTCGTCGCGCGCGACGGACGCTGTCGGCTCGGCCGGGACGCTGCGGTGCTCCTGGACGGCCGCCCGGGCTTCGGCGAGCCGGCGGGCGGCGCGGTCGACGGTGGCGGCGGCGTCGTCGCTGATCCGGGTCCACGCCTCGACGACCGGGTCGAGCCGGTCCGCCGGTGCGGCGAGCGTGAACCGCGCCGTGGCACGTCTCGCCTGGTCCAGGTGGGCGACCGCGGCGGTCATCGCGGTCTCGGCCGTGTCCAGGACGGTCTGCAACGCGCGGGTGACGCTGTCCGCGGTGCCGGTCGGCGTCGGGCCGAGCAGCGCTCCGGTCGCCGTCGCGGTGGCCCGCACGGCGTCGACGCGCTCGACCAGGACGCGGAGCTCCTCGGTCAGCGGCCCGGTCCGTTCCCGCACCGCGTCGACGGCGCGGTCCGTGGTGACGCCGCGCTCCCAGGCGTCGGCGACGTCGCGCAGCCGGACCGCCCGCGTGTGCAGGTCGTGAGCCGCGCGCGGATCCGGGACGCGCAGCCGGGCGGCCTCGCGGGTGAGCGTCCCGGCGGTGTCCCGGAACTGGTCGGCGACCTGCGTCGCGCTCCGGTACTCGGCGTGCGCCGCCCGGACCGTCGCCTCCGCGGCGCGGACGGCGGCGCGCAGGGTGACGACGTCCTCCGAGGACTGCTCGAGCCGCTGGAGGTTCAGATCGAGGGTCGCGAGCGCCGCCGCACGGTCGGCGAGTTCGTCGAGCACGGCCCGGTGCCGTCGCCGCGTCCGCACGTCCGCGAAGTACCGGTTGCTGACGTCGTGGAGCATCGCGGTGACGGCCGGGTGCGCGAGCACGCCCGGCTGCCGGAGCAGCGCCGGGTCGAGCACGGCCTGGTCCGGCTGCTCGGGGGAGACCCGCTGGTCGTTCCCGGCGAGGGCGTCGAGCTGCTGTTCCGTCGCCTGGGCGGCGGCCTGGAGCTGGGAGCCCTCGTCGAGCGCGTTGGCCTCCTCGGCCGAGAGGTACTCGGCGAAGTCCAGGGCGTCGAACAGCTGCTGCTGCTCCGCCTCGGCCGCGGCCACCAGCGACCTGGTCTCCTGGAAGCGACTGTGGAGCGCGAGGACCTGATCCGTCGCGTCGCTGATCGTCAGGTCGTGGCGGAAGATCGCCTGCCGCAGTTCGCGGGCCACCCGCGACCGCCCGCGGCGGCGCGCCCGTTTGAGCTCGTCACCGGCCTGGTCCGACGCGGCCTGGGCGGCGTGCAGCCGATCGAGTTGCGCTTCGATCCGTTCGCGGAGGGTCTCGACCACGGCTTGCGCTTCCGCGATCCGCGTCTCCAGGTCGTCGAGCCGCGCCTGCAGCCTCTCGGGGTCGTTCTCGCGCCGGTGCAGCGCCCGGGCGATGTCCCGGGCCCAGCGCTGCAGCGCGGTGAGGTCGCGTCGCTGCTGCGTCAGCGTGTCCCGGGCCGTGGCCATCCGGTCGAGGTCGGCGGCCAGGTCGAGGAAGTACTGCGCGGCCTCCGGTTCCGGCCCGGCGAGCGCGGCGAGGTCGGCGAGCAGCGCGGGGCTCGCCCGGAGGACACCGGCGTCGACGACGATCTCGTCGGGAGCACTCGTCGCCGCGGGCCGGATCGCGGCCTCGGTCGGCGGGGCCTCGGTCGGGGAGGCCTCGGTCGGGGAGGCCTCGGTCGGCGGAGCCTCGGGCGGTGGGGGACCTCCGGACGGCTCGGGGCCCGGTGGGCGGGTGGTGAGCGCGGAGAGCCTGCGCTCGGTTTCGCGGATCGCCCGGCTCGTCGCCACCGCGTGTTCCAGCACCTCGTCCTGCCGGCCGGAGAGCGCGTCGGTGATCTCCTCGGCCCGGACGACCTCCGCCGTCGCGTCCACCGCGGCGTCGACGAGCGCCTGGGCCCGGCGGAGGGCACCGGCGGCACGGGCCCTGACGTCCGCGTCCGCGGTCTCCATCCCGGAGAGCAGGGCCTCCAGCTCGTCGACGGACCTCTCGGCGGCGCCGACGCGCTCGATCGCGGCGTCCATGCGTTCGCGGAGCCCGGGCAGCTCGTTCTCCAGCGACGCCAACCCGGCGGTGATCGCGTGCAGATCACGCTGCATCGTCGCGAGGTCACGCCGCTGGTCGCCCAGCAGGTCGAGCAGGACACGCAGCTGTTCCCGGTCCCCGGCGAGGTCGGCGAAGACCGCCGAGGGGTCGCGGTCGGGGGAGAGCGGGAGATCGTCGACGACCACCGGCGAGACCCCGCCGGTGACGAGCACGTCGAGGAACCAGGTGTCGGGCCCGAACGGGAAGACATCGGTCTCCGCACCGCTCCGCATCTCGCGGTACCAGACGCGACCCTCGACCTCGACCGCGCTCCACGCCTGCTCGTCACCGGCGGG
Source organism: Cryptosporangium japonicum (assembly GCF_039524755.1). Lineage (NCBI taxonomy): Bacteria > Bacillati > Actinomycetota > Actinomycetes > Cryptosporangiales > Cryptosporangiaceae > Cryptosporangium > Cryptosporangium japonicum. The sequence goes on along the minus strand of NZ_BAAAGX010000046.1, from coordinate 64,580 downwards.
CTGCTGCGCGCGGAGGAAGACGTAGGCGTCCGGGCCGACGGCGCCGAGCGTGTCGCGGATCCGCTGCTCGGCCTGTCGGAGCGCCGCCCCGGGCCGGTCACGCGCCGGGAGGAGCTCCTGGAAGCGACCGCCGGTGGCCTGTTCCACCGCGGCCCGGCCGTCGGCCGGCGTGCGCGGTGCGACCGCGTGGACACCGTTCCACCGCCACCAGTCCGCGACCTGCGCCGCGCCCGGGGCGGCGGCCGCCGGGCCCGGCCGCGCGTGCACCGGCAACCGACCGCTGTCGTCCACCGAGGCTCCGACGTGGAGGAGCTGGGCCGACCGCGGCGGAAGCACGCCGGCCGGGCCGTACAGGGTGTCGTACGCGCGCTGCCGGAGTGCCGGGTCGACGCCGTCGGCGAGGGCGATGTCGTCGACGGTGACCGGAGCCCGGGGCGAGCGGGACGCGGGAGCGGCGACCGCCATCTTCGTGATCTCGGCTTCGAGATCCCGGATGCGGTCGAGGACGGCACGGTGCTCGTCGGTGTGGCGCCCGATCAGCAGACGGGCCTCGGTGATCCGGCCGACGAGCTCGTCGATGCTCCTCCGGACGGCGGCGACCGCCTCCTGCGCGGCGGTGGCCTCGCCGTCGTGGCGGTGGGCCGCCCGGTCCGCGTCGGCGGCCGCGGCCTCCGCCGCCTGGGCGCGGAACGTGAGCGTCGACACGACCCAGGCGCTGATCACCCTGGACCACTTCGCCAACCGGCGGTAGCGCTGCTCCTCTTCGCGCCCGCGCTGAGCGTCGCCGCGCGCGCCGGCCGCCGCCGACTCCGCCTGGTCCTGTTCGACGTTCGCCGCGCGCAGACGCTCACGCGCCTCGTCCAACGCGGCGGTGAGCTCGGGTAGTTCGTCGACCCAGAAGCGGGCCGTGGCCTCGTGCCGCCCCAGCTCCTGCTGCTGGTCGGCCAACGCGCGCAGCCGCTCGTCGGCCGTCGCCAGGCTCGCGAAGTACTTCTCGGTGATCAGCTCCAACTCTTCGCGGACGACCGGATCGGTGAGACCGGACAGGTCCGAGCGGAGCGTCTCCGGGTCGAGTGCGGTGAGGAACCGGTGCCCGGAATCGCCCGCCAGCATCGCCCGCGTGGCGTCGGCCGCCTCCGTCGCCACGGTGATGGCCTCAGTGGTCTCGAGGACGCCGGGGAAGTGCCGCCGGAACGCCGACTGGACGCTCTCGAGGTGCTGCGCGGCCTCGTCGGTGGCACGCGCGGATCGCCGCTCGGCGTCCTCCCACTCCGCGAGCGACGCGTCGAGTTCGGCGACCCGACGGCGCATCGCGTCGGCCGTCGTGTCGGCCGTCGTGTCGGCTGACGCACGCAGCTCAGCGGCCTGGAGGCGGTACCGCGCGACGGTCTCGGTGGCGTGGGTCAGCGCGGCGCGGGCGTCCGAGTGGGCGTTCCGCGCCGACTCCAGCTCCGACCGGAGCCGGCGGCTCTCGTCGTCGGACCTGGTGCCCCGGAGCCCGTCGAGACCGCGTTCCAAGCCGCTGAGCTGGCTCTGCTGCACGTCGAGCCGGTCGCGCAGGGGTTGCAGCTCGGCGCGGTTGGCGTCGATGTGCTGCTCGACGATCCGCCGGAGGTTCTCCTTGAGCGCGGGGTCGGCGCGCACCAGCGGATGATCGAGGATGCTCCGGTCCAGCGGGCCGTTCGCCGCGGCGTCGCGCGGAGCGCCGATCCTCGGGTCGGCCGGCGCGCTCGGCCAGGAGCCGGGGAGCCGTTCGTAGCCGGGCGGGAGCGGCTGGGACTGGTCGCTGAAGTAGGAGAGCGGCAGCCCGTCGACCGGCACCGGCTGTCGGTCCGCGTCGACGAGCAGCATGTCCAGGTAGCGGACCTCGGCCGGTTCGAACGGGAACGTCTCGGTGTGGATGCCGTTCTGGGCGTCGCGGTAGACGATTCGGCCGTCCTCGTTGACCGCGGACCAGGCGTGGCCCCCACCGGTGCGCCACGCCGGGCTGAGCATCGCGAACGCGCCGTCACCGGCGGCCAGGAGAGCCTCCCGGATCCGCGTCTCGCCGTTCCGCAGCGCCTGGGCCGCCTCGGCGGAGTCGGGGCCGGTGCCGTCCTGGAACGGGACGACCTCCTGGTACCGCGCACCGGTCATCGCCTCGTCGGTGTGGCGTCGGCCGCCGGGGTGCCGGACGTCGTCCGGGTTCCCGTCGACGTAGTCGGTGCGCACGGTCGGCGCGGCCACCAGCGGGACGCCGAAGTGCGTCCAGAACTCCGCGCGCCGGGCGTCGGTGCAGTTGACCCGCCGGGCCGGGTCGAGAGCCTGGCCGAACGCGTTCACACGGAAGAACCACGGCCCGGTCCGTGGACGGAGCGGAATGCGGCCGTCGACGAGCAACGCCGCGACCAGCAGGAACTGGTGGACGCGCTGCGGGGTCAGATGGCCGCTGTGCGGATCGTCGGTGCGGGGCAGGTCCGTGTAGACCTGGGCGGCGACAGCGGGATCGACGCCATCGGCGGCCACGACGTCGTCGACGGTCATCGGATCGTCCGTCGGGTCGGCGTTCTGCGCTCGCCAGATCGTCGAGGTGACCGGCCGGCCCGGGGCGAGGCTGAGTTCGAGGAAGCTGATCGCGTCGTTGACCAGCGCGGCGCGGTACCGGGCCGCCTCGAGGCGCGCGTTCAGGTCGTCGACGACCAGCTCGGCCTGGGCGACCGCTTCCGTGGCCTGGTCCGCGGCGTCGAGCGTCACGGCGTCCGCGTGCCGGGCGGCGTAGACGCGGCCCAGGAGAGCCGCGGCCGCGAAACGCTGGGCGACGCTCAGCCAGAGCGCCTCCTGTTGCGCGCGCCAGGCCAGGCGCCGGGCCGGGCCGGCGCTGACCTCGTCGGCGGGACGCGGGCGCGTCCGGTTCAGCGCCTGAGCCAGTGCTCGGGCCCAGTGCTCGGCGTTCCTCCGGGCCTCCTCGTAGGCCGCCGCCCACTGGTCGGCCGAGCGTGCCATCACGACGTCGATGTCGCCGACCTCACCGGCGCGCTCGCCGGCTTCCAGCTCGACGTCCTCCAGCCGGGGCATCTCCTCGTCGCGCAGCGTACGCAGCTCGGTCTCGAGATCGCGGATCTCCTCGTGCACCGCGGCCAGGTCGTGCTTGCGCCCGGCGAGGGTCTCGAAGGCACTGCGAGCCCGTGCGCGTGCGCTGGCCCGGCCGGCGAAGTAGCGGGCCGAAGTCCGCTTCAACGCGGCGACGACGTCCGGGTCGGCGAGCAGCGCCGGGTTGGCCCGGATGGCTGCGGGATCGAGCCGGTTGGTGTCGTCGGGGTGACCCGGTGTGTCGCTGGTTTCGGCGGGGTTGGTCTGGTTGGGGTTGGTCTGGGTGGGGACGGTCTCGGTGGGGACGGTCTCGCTGGGGCTGGCGTCGGTCGGGTTGGTGACGGTCGGGTTCGGCTCGGCTGGTGGGGGCGTGGCCTCGGCCGGGTCGGGCTCGACCCGGAAGTCGCGGTCGGGGGTGCCGTGCAGGGCGGCGAGGTCGTAGTCGGCCGACGTACCGGATCGAGTCGCGGTGACGGGGGCGAACCCGCGGCGCTCGGGGGCGTGGGTCGTGCGGGCGAGCTCGTCGTCGGCGGAGGCCTGGGTGTCGGTGGGGTCGAGGGGCGGCGGTGGCAAGTCCTCGAGCGCATCGGCCACCGGCGGTGCCGGCGGGTAGAGGTCGTCGATGATCTCCTGCTCGATCCGGGGATCGACGGCCTCGGTGGTCGCTTCGTCCGCGGCCGGGATGGGCGCGGTGGCATCGAGCAGCGGCTGCAGCGCCTCGGCCGTAGCCGGGTCGATCCGCCCGGTGTCGATCCCGTCGGTGATCTTCCCGCGGAGCCGGCGAACGCTGTCCTCGAGAACGGAGCCGTGCAGGAACGCCCGACGGAGCCGCACCAACAGCCGGTAACGCCGCCAGCGCCGACGCAGTTGGTAGCCCTTCGGATCGCCCAGCGCGGCAATGCTGTCGGCCAACTCCCGCTGCCGAGCCGTGGCGACGGAGATCTCTCGATGATTCCGGGAGAGGCTGCGAGACCACCGCGCCACCGCCCGAGCCGACGGGATCCGACCCGGGACCGGGCGCCCAGCGAGCTCAGCGAAATGCTCCTGCGCCGCCTCGGTGAACTCGTCCACTGCAGCCGGCTCGGCGAGCACCGCTGGATCGTCACGAATGGCGTCCGGATGGTGCACGGTCAGTTCGCCCGAGTCGACGAGCTCGGCCTTCGCCGCGACGGGTGCGCCGGACCTGGTCCTGCCCTCCGCCGAACTCGGCTCCGACGCCGGTTCCCGAGTCCCGCCCGGCGCGAGATCAAGCGGCGCCTCTTCGCCCGAGCGCGAGTCCTCGTTCGAGTGGGTGTCCTCGTTCGAGGAGGTGTCCTCGTTCGAGGAGGTGGCGTGGGTCGGGCGGGTGGCGTCGGTCGGGCGGGTCTCGTCGGACGGTGCGGTGCTCTCTACCAGCGACGGGTCTTCGGTCGGACGTGTGTCGGCAGGGAGGGTCCCGTCGGTCCGGCGGGTGTCGACTGGGCGGGCGCCGAGCGGCTGAGCATCGAGCGAGACCTCGTCGGCCGGCGCGGTGTCGCGCGGTGTGGTGTCGCGCGGTGTGGTGTCGCGCGGTGTGGTGTCGCGCGGTGTGGTGTCGCGCGGTGTGGTGTCGCGCGGTGCGGGTTCGTCCGCGGCGAGGGTGGTGGGGTCGAGGGTGGTGGGGTCGAGGCTGGTGGGGTCGGTGTGGTCGGGATCGGTGTGGTCGGGATCGGTGTGGTCGGGATCGGTGTCCGTGTCGGTGGGGTCGGTCTCGGCGGTGTCGACCGGGCGGTCGTCGGAGCGGCGGGTCGGGCCGAAGCGGCCGTCCGGGACGGGTTCGGCGGCACCGGTGGCGAGCAGCAGGTCGACCGCGGCCGCTTGTTCCGTGGCGACCCTGGCCTGGAGAGACGCCGGGGTCAGGAAGCCGGCGAGCAGCTCGCGGTGCCGGTGCTCCTCGGGCGTCCGGGGAGGGTGGGTGAGATCGGGCGGAGTGAGCGCGGGCGGCCGGGCCGGCGGGGTGGTGGGTGGCTGCGCCGAGGGCAACGAAACGTCGGACGTCTCCGCGCCCACGACCGGGGGTCGAACATCAGGCGTCCGCAGAGTCGGCGAAGCATCCTGCGTCCCCACGCCCAGCTCGACCGGCTCACCCCCCGTGAATCCCGGCGCACTGTCACCCGAGCCGATCGCGTCACCGGAGCCGATCGGGTCCGGCGAGCTGATCGCGTCCTGCGAGTTGACCGATGCGCCCGGGCTGATCGTGTCCTGCGAGCCCGCCGTGTCCTGGACGGGTTCGCTGGAGCTGATCGTGTCCTGCGAGCCGGTGGCGTTGTCCGAGAGCGGCGCGTCGGTGGGGGGCGTGGTGTCGCGAGCGTCGGTCGGCCCGGAGTCGAACGGTGACGACTGATCGGTGACCGCGACATCCGGTGCCTGCGAGTTCGTGGCATCCGGGGACGGTGTCGAGTCGATCGGTGACGACTGGTCGGTAGCGGCGGTATCGGCTTCGGGGCCGGCGAGCGTGTCCGTGCCGGCGAAGGTCGTGCTGTCGGTCGCTGACTGGGCTTCAAGGGACGGTGTCTCGGTCGAAGACTGCGTATCAGCCGAGACTTGCGTGTCCGCGGAGGCCTGCGTGTCCGCGGAGGATGCGGTGTCCGTGAAGGAAGCGGCGTCGGTTGACGGGCTCGAGTCGAGTGGGGGAGCGGCCTCCGTCGGGGCGCTGTCGGAGGTGCTGACATCGAACTTGGCGGCCGAGTCGCTGGACGTGCCCGTGTCGGTGGTCGGTTGGTCGGTGGCGAACTGCTGACCGCCCGAATCGGCCGCGGCCGGTGACTCCGCGGTCGCCGGGCCCGCCTCCGCAGCAACCGGGCCCGCCTCCGCAGCAACCGGGCCCGCCTCCGCAGCGACCGGGCCCGCCTCCGCAGCGCCCGGGCCCGCCTCCGCAACAACCGGGCCCGCCTCCGCAGCGACGGGGGGCGCCTCCGCGGCAACCGAAGGCGCGTCTGCTGCTGGGGCGGCATCTCCGCCGGTCGGGGTTGACGCTCCTGCCGACGAATCTGCGGATGTCGGGCTCGCCGCCGCAGACGAATCCTTCGAGGACGAGGACTCACCGGACGACGACGCACTGTCGGAGGACGCCGAGCCACCAGCGGAAGAACCGTCCGACGCCGACGAGCTGCCCGCCGAAGACTCCCCGGAAGAGGACCCCCCCGAGGACCCGGCCGACGACGACCCACCCGATGACGAGCCCCCCGCCGAAGAACCCCCGGAAGAGGAACCCCCGGAGGAAGAACCCCCCGAAGAAGAACTCCCGGACGAAGAACCTCCCGCCGACCCGCCCCCACCCCCCGAACGGCCCGAGTTCCCACCCTGCGACCCGCCCTGCCCCGAAGCCCCCGCATTCGAAGCCCCCGCATTCGAAGCTCCAGCCGGCGACCCACCGTCCATACCCAGCGACGACGGCATCGTCGACGTCGTCCCGGCATCCACCGTCGTCGCACCCGCAACCGGTGACGCGTTCGCCTCCGCCGTCGCCGCCTCCCACTTGAGGCTCGACTCGATCTCCGACTGGATGTTCGCGAACGACTCCCGCGGCTTTCCGGTCAGCTCCGACAGCGCCTCGCTGGCCGCGTTCTCCAGGCCGCCACCGTCACCCACGGCCCAGTCGGTGATGCTCTTCGGGTCGTCCAGGAGATACGTGCCGACCGACGCGGCCGCGGCAGCGAAGCCCTCCTTGAGGCTGCCGCCGATCGCGGAGTCCCCGGCGCCGGGCGTGGCCTCCTTGATGAACCCGGCCGCCGCCTCCTCGGCCACCACGGACACCACGTTCATGCGCCCGTACTCATTGCCGAACGGGTTGAGGGCCTGACCCCAGTTGCTCTCCAGCTCGGCTTCCGCGCGCGCGTCCTGTTCCACTTTCGCCGCGACGACCTTGCCGGTGCCGACTTCCTTGAGCGCTTCGACCGCGTTCTTCCCGGCCGACTCCAGCCCGGCTTTGCCCACCTCGCTGGCGAACGCCTTGGCCTTGTCGGTCCCTTTCAGGTCCTTGAACGCCTTCTCGGCGGCCTCTCGGGCCTGTTGCGCCACCTTCTGTTCTGCTTCGCGGGCGCTGATCGCGGCGACGCGTGCGGCCTTGCCGTCCGCGGCGTCACGGGCGATGCGGTTGATGTCGACGAAACGGTCGATCTTGCCGCCGCCGGTGGCTTTCCGGGCGGCCCGGGCCGCGTTCTCACCGGCCAGCCGGCCACCCATCTTGTCGACGCCGCGGGCGAACCACGACGACTTCTCGCCCGCTTCTTTCGCGGCCTTCTGAGCGGCCTCCTTGGCCGCCTTCTTCCCGAGTTCCTCGCCCGCTTCCTTCGCGGCCTTCTCCGCCGCCTCCTTCGCCGCTTTCCGGGCGGCCCGGTCGGTGAGGTACTTCCCGACGTCCTTGGTGAAGTTGACGATCGGCGGGCTGCCCGTCCGCGGGATGAACGGGTTCAGCGACTTTCCGGCGTCCCCGAGGATCTCGCCGACGTTGCGGAACTCCTTCTCCGCGCCTTCCTTGGCGATCTTCTCGAAGAGTTCTTTCGCGGCTTTCGTGATGCCGGACCGGGCCGTCGCGTAGGCCACCGGAAGGGTCGCCACGGCCGGCCCTCCGACGAGCGTGACCGCGGCCATGATCACCGCGAACGCCGCCATCGCCAGATCGAACAGGTCGAACAGCGCCGAGACCTTGGCGACGATGACGTTGCTCGCGGCCGAGGCCATGAGTTCGGCCAGGTCGGCGTTGCCCGCGAGCGCCGCGTCGGAGATCTTCATGTGGCGCTCGTACTTGGCCTTGAAGCCCGCGGCGCCGCCGGCGTCGTCGCCGCTCCACTGTTTGAGGATGTCGACGCCGGTGTTGCCGACCTGCTCCTGGTAGGTGGCGAGAACCTCGGTCAGCTGGGCGCGTGCCGTCGCGATCTCGAACATCTTGTCGTGATCGGCGTCGGGGATCTCGACGATCAGCTTCAGTACTTCGCCGAGGATGTCCGGTAACCACTCCTCGAACTCGCGGAAGCAGTTGAGCAGATCGTCCAGGGCCTCCGGGAAGGTCCCCGCCATCGGGTGTCCCTCCCCGTTCGATCGTGGCGCGGACCGACGTCGGGCCGCCGCGTGGCGGCGGCCCGATGTCGGTGATCAGTCAGGTGTGGATGTTCGCGGTGGCCTGGCGGACGTCCGCGGCGGCGTTCGTGTCCTGCAGCTTGTAGTCGACGGCCGCGCTGATGACGTTGGTGCCCATGTTCTCGGCGTCCTTGACCAGATCGTCGATCTGGTCGCTGACCGCCTGGTTGAACGACGTGCCGATCTCGGTCGGCTTGAAGTAGTTGAGGTTCAGGGCTTCCAGCACGTCTCCACCGGCCAGGCGCTGCGCCTCGAGCTCACGCAGCCGTGCCACCGCGGCCGCCGCCTTCCCTCCGTTGTCGACGACCGCGCCGTCGAGCCGGCCGCCCTTGTGGGCCAGTTCATCGGTGTCGCCGGCATCAACCCAACCCATCGGCTTCCTCCCGTTTCAGCGTTTCCCGTACGTCCGCGTCGTGCATGCGGCCGAGCTTCCAGGCGTTCCACTTGCCTGGCGCCCGCTCACGCAGGTCCGCGGGCAAGGTGCGCTCGAGGATCTCGGCGCTCTGGGACATGACGTCGTCCGTGGCCGCGCGGACCGTGGCCACGATCGCGGCCGACAGCGCTTTGGAGTTCGGGTTGCGGTACACCCGGGCATCGACGTCGAGTTCGAGCAGGTGTCCGCGGGGGCCCACCACGGCCTTGATCAGGCCGTCCGGTGACCAGGCCGTGCCGGTCAGCGCGAGCGCCTCGCGTTGGGTCCGCTCGGCGTTGCGGACCGCGGCCTGCAGGTCCTTTGCCATCGACGAGATCGCGGACCAGTCGGTCTGGTCGCCGCGCGGAATCTCTACCACCTAACTCAACTCTCCCCGTGTTTCACTACCTTCCCCGCCACCGCGCTGCGGCTGGGAACGATGATGACCGTGTTGTCACGGTAAACAACCCGACCGTACCGTGGGGCTCAAATCGTCACAGTGGACTACGACGCCGCGGCCAGCAGGTCGCGGTAGGTGTTCCGCACCACCTCGAGCCGCTCCCGGTCGAAGCGGTACGGCTCGTCCGCGTAGACCAGTCGCCCCAGGTCGGTGCGCATCGCCTCGGCGGGCACGGCGTCCGCGTCGTCGGGGAGGAACGCGAGTACCTCGTCCATCGCGGCGGCCGCCGCCGAGATCGTGGCCCGCACCTGCCGCCGGGCGGCCGGGTCCAGACCGGACGCGTCGGCGGGCACGGATCCGGCGTACCGGTCGGCGACCCAGAGCCACTCGCCCGGATCGAGCAGTTCGGATGGTGTCCCGTCGCCGTAGCGCACCTCGCCGGGCGGCGGCAGCAGCACGTCGGGCGGTAGGCGGAACACGTACTCGCGGTACCGGCCGCAGGCCGGGCACCGGCCGTCGTACCGGCTGCCCAGCGTGTCCCCGTCGTCGAGCTGGACGATCGCGAGCGAGCGCGGGAACTCGCGCTCGCCGCACACGCAGGGGTGGAGGTCCAGGTACACGTGGGCCTCGTCGCTGGTACGGGCCAGCGGGGGCCGCGGATGCGCGGTCGGCACGGGAACGACTGTAACCGTCAGCTCGGCACGCGCTCGTAGTAGAGCGCGGAGATCTCCGCCCACTCGGCGAGCCGGGCCACCTGCTCCCCGGACACCTGCACCTCGAGCGACGTGTGCGGGTTGACCAGCATCGTGTACTCCGCGTCCGGCCACGCCGCGGCCAGCTCGAGCAGCGACGAGCGCGCGGTCGGCACCGATCCGCCGAGCGTCGCGTCGGCGAGCCGTTGTTCCGAGGTGAACACGCCGATCGCGGGACCGTCGACCGGCAGTTCCGGCACCAGCGGCATCGCGGCCCACGGGAAGTACGGGTCGTCGAACACCGGCTCGGAGACCGGGCGCAGCGTCGGCAGCAGCACGTCGGCGACGACGAGCAGGTCGAGGATGAGCGCGCTGTTGCGGGTGGCCATCGCCGTGGCCAGCTGCTCCTCCCACTCGCCGGCGGGTGCGTCGTCCAGGTCGCCGCCGGGCAGGACGAGCAGCTCGGGCGGGGCGGGGGAGACCACGTCGAGTTCACCGGCCGCGATCGACGCGACGGCGGTCACCGGCAGCACCGCCTCGATCGGCAGGCCCGGGTCGAGCGCCAGCCACCACGCCTCGTCCGGCCAGTCCCGGACCAGCAGCGGGTAGTCGACGCGCAGCACGGTGTCGGCCTGCCGGCCGATCACCCGCGCGACGCCCTCGGCCGACGTGAACGCGAGCAGCTGGGTGCGCCCGTCGCGCTCCCGGGTGAGCAGCCGCCGGTCGGGTTCGGTGGTCGCCGGCAGGTAGAGCGTGGCGCCCGCGACGAGCTGGAAGTACCGCTGGGTGTGCTGGCGCAGCAGCGCGTGGTGCATCAGCAGCTCGGTCTCGTTCGCCGGCTGCCACGGGCTCGCGCCGTTCGCCGATTCACTCACCGCGCGCCCTCTCGACAGCCGGATGTTCCGGGCGGAAGCCTAACCAGAGCATCGACATCATCGGATACGGTGCTCACCGGCCACACCCGAGAATCAGACGGAGCCATGGCGCGCACACTTCTCGTCTCCTCCCGCCGTCCGGGAGCGTTACCCACGCTCGCCGACGCACTGGAGGTCGTCGAGCCCGGGGAAACGATCTCGCTCGACGCGGGTGAGTACGCGTCGGCGGTGTCCCTCCGGGACACGACGATCACGCTCACCGCTCTCGACGACGCGGGGGAGGTGACGATCGACGCCACCGGCCTGGGCCGCCCGGCGCTGGAGGCCCGCAACGCCACGGTCACCGTGCGGGGGCTCGTGCTGCGCTCGTCCGACGGGCCGGCCGTGCGGGCGTCCGGCGGCCGGCTCGAGCTCTCCGACTGCCGCCTGGCCGCCGGTTACGGCGCCGCGCTGACCGCGGAGGACGGCGCCGACGTGGCCGCGGAGAACTGCACGGTCACCGCCGGCCAGCACGGCATCGTGTTCTCCGACGCGACCGGCCGCATCGACGGGTGCACCATCTCCGACGTCACCGACGACGGCATCATCGTCCGGCTGGGCGCCGACCCGACGATCGTCAACACCACGGTCACCGGCACCGGCTACCGCGGTGTGTACGTCTACCAGTCCGGGCGTCCCACGCTGGACCGCTGCGAGATCGCCCGCACCGGCGACGTCGGGCTGGCCGCGGTCTACGACAGCAAGCCGACGGTCCGCTCCTGCCGGATCCATCACACCGGCGGCGTCGGCATCCTGATCGGCACCGGCTGCGGCGGCACGATCGAGGCCTGCGAGTTCGAGGCCACCGCCACTCCCGAGATCGAGGTCGAGCCGGGCGCGAACCCCACGATCAGCGCGAACCGGGAGCCGGGCGCCGGTGCTCGCGACGACGCGGCGGAGGCCCGCCAGGCCGAGGTCGACACGCTGCTCGAGAAGCTCGACGCGATGGTCGGCCTCGACGGGGTCAAATCCGAAGTGCGCGCGCTCATCGACGAGATGCAGGTGAACGCGTGGCGGCGCGACGCCGGGCTGTCGGTCGGCGCGGTCAGCCACCACCTGATCTTCACCGGCGCACCCGGTACCGGTAAGACCACCGTCGCCCGCCTCTACGGGCAGCTGCTCAAGAGCCTCGGTGTGCTGCCCGACGGCACGTTCAAGGAAGTCTCCCGCCGCGACCTGGTGGGCCAGTACATCGGCCACACCGCCGAGAAGACGGCGGCCGTCGTCGACGAGGCCATGGGTGGCGTGCTGTTCATCGACGAGGCGTACACGCTCTCCCGGTCCAGCGGCGGCGGCGCCGACTTCGGCCAGGAAGCCATCGACATGCTGGTGAAGCTGATGGAGGACCACCGTGACCGGCTCGCGGTGATCGTCGCCGGTTACACCACCGAGATGACCGCGTTCCTCGACACGAACTCCGGCCTGGCGTCCCGGTTCGCGAAGACGATGGAGTTCGCCAACTACGCCCCGGCCGAGTTGACGCTGATCAGCGAGCGCATCGCCCGCGCCGACGACTACGAGCTGGAGCCGGGGCTCGGGGACGCGCTCTACGAGTACTTCGCCGGCATCGACCGGGGGCCGAACTTCGGCAACGCCCGGGAGGCCCGCAAGCTGCTCGAGGGCATGCGCAAGGCGCAGTCCGGCCGGCTGCGCAAGCTGGGCCGGGTACCCACCCGCCAGGACCTGCAGACGCTGACGATCGACGATCTGCTCGCCGCCACCGGCGCATGAGGACGCGCGTCCTGGCGGCGGTGGCGGTGCTGGCCGCGCTGCTGGCACCGGGCGCGCCGGCGGCCGCCGCGGACCAGTGCGCCGAGTCCGGCAAGCCGCTTCCCGGCGTGCCCTGGCCGCAGCAGCGCCTCGAACCGGAGACGCTCTGGCCGGTGGCGTCCGGGTCCGGGGTCCGGGTCGCGGTGCTCGCCTCCGGGGTGGACGGCGAGCACCCGCAGCTGCGTGGCCGGGTGTCCGGCGGCGAGGATCTCCTGCCGGGCGACACGTCGTCGCCCTCGACCGACTGCCAGGGCTTCGGGACGCGGGTCGCGGGGGTGATCGCCGCCGCCCAGGTGACCGACATCGGCTTCCACGGCCTGGCGCCGAAGGCGACGATCGTGCCCTACCGGGTCGCCACCGGCGAGGTGATCACGCCGGCCGAGGGGGAGAACGACCGCACGGCCGGCACCCCCGGGACGCTCGCCGACGCGATCCGGGCCGCCACCGAGGCGAAGCCCGACGTGCTCGTCGTGCCGGTCGTCACCTACGTCGACGACCCCGAGGTGAAGTCCGCGGTGGCCTCGGCCGTCGCCGCCGACATCGTGGTCGTCGCCTCCGTCGGTGACGGACCGCCGTCGCCGGACGGGCCGGTCACCCCCTACCCGGCGGCGTACGACGACGTGCTCGGCGTCGGCCCGATCGACGTCGTCGGAACGCTCGGCGGGGTGACGGAGACGCTGGGCGGCACCGGCGTGGTCGATCTCGTCGCGCCCGGCGACGCGATGCTCTCCACCCAGACCGGCGGCGGGCTCGCGCAGGTCGACGGCAGTGCGTACGCCACCGCGTACGTGGCCGGCGCCGCGGCGCTGGTCCGGAGCCGGTGGCCGTCGATGCCCGCGACCGAGGTCGTGAAGCGCCTGCTCGCCACCGCGGCGCCGATGTCCGCGAGCGCCGGGCACGGCGTAGTGAGCCCGGCGCAGGCGGTCTCGGAGATCATGGCGACCGGTAGGCCGGTCGCGGTCCCGTCCGACCTGGCCACGGTCGCGCCCGACGCGGCCGCACGGGCGGCCCGGGACCGCAGCACGGCGATCGAGGCCGCGGTGGCGGCCGCCGTGGGGGTGGTCGCGGTGCTCGGCCTCGCGTTCGCGATCGCGCTGCCGCTCGGGCGCCGGCGCCGCTGGCGGCCGGGGATCGCTCCGCGCCCGGAGGAACACCCGGAGGACGACGTGCCGGAGCCGCCGCGCCAGCTGTTCGAGGACCGCCGCTGACGCTCCGCACCCGAGACGGCCCCGGTGCACCGCACCGGGGCCGTCTCGTCGAGGTGTTACGCCAGGAAGCGGGCGCCGACCTTCTTGTCGAGCTCGTGCATGTCGATACCGGCCTGCCCCACCTTCGGGGCGAGCTGGGTCTGCAGCACGTTGCGCAGCCCGTCGGCACCCTGGTGCCACTGGGTCTTGCACTGCTCGAACAGCGCCTTGCTGTCCGGGCTCTCCCAGGTCATGCTCGCGAACGCGGCGTCGACCTCGGCGAGGTTCGTGTCCATCTGCTTGCAGAACGAGGCGATCGCCTCGGAGACCAGCTGGACACCTTCGAATTCGTAGAAGATGTCATCTGCTTCGAGCGGCATGGTGTGCTCCTCTCCGTCGGCTCAGCGGCCGTTCAACGCGCTGATGATGGGGCTGTTGATGTCGAAGGCCGACGTGAGGTTGTTGAGCTCCGACGCGGCCTGTCCGTCCTGCCCCGAGTACTCCACCGCACCTTGGGAGACGTGCGAGGCGATCGTGTTCAGCGCGTTGAGGATCTTCTTCAGGTTCGCGTCGATCTGCGGAGCCGCTGCCTGCAGCGCCTTGCCCGAGTCGCCACGCATCGAGGCGGCACCGGTCGTCTCGATCGTCATCAGCAGGTTCGCCAGGTTGGCCGCGATGCCTTCGCCGACGTTCTCCGCCTTCTTCGCAGCGTTCTGCATCGAGCTGGATTGAGCTTGCAGAGCCATTGCGAAATCACCTCTCTCCATGTTCGAGCGAATGTCGCTCCATTGGGGAGGCGGCCGCCACCGCATCGGCCGCCGCCGTACTTAACGTAGACAACTTCGGCAACTCGTGGATCATCTTTCGCGCCGCTCGTCCCTCATCCGACCGGTGTGACGGCGTCCGCGCGGGTGAGCGCCGGCCCGGTCGGGATCCGGCCGAGGAGCGCCCGGGGCATCGAGACCGCGTCCGCGTCGGTGTAACCGAGGGCCGCCAACGCGTCGCCCGACTCGACCGGGAACCGCTTGCCCTGGTCGGTCACCAGGGAGTACGTCCCGCTCTCCCGGTCACGCACGACCGCGGCCCGGCCCGGCGGCACGCTCACCCGGTCGGCCAGCATCGCGCCGTCGGTGGTCTGTTTCGCGGTGACGATCGCGCCGGTGTCCGCGCCCTCGCCGGACGACACCGCGAGCGACGGCGCGACGTCACCGGCGGCGTCGAACGTCGCGCAGACGCTGCCCTCGGCCGGCACCTCGAGTGGGGTGGGCCGGCGCTCGGGGGCGCGCTGCGCGGTCGGCGAGGTCGAGGCGAGCCGTTTGCTCACCGGCACCGCGGCGATCTCGCTCGGCGGGATCTCGACCGGCGTCACCGCACGCTCGGACTTGAGCAGGTCCATCTGCAGCGGGGTGAGCCGGGCCAGCCCGTCGTCGGCCACCAGGTAGAACGTCTCGCTCCCGTCCCGCCGGTCGACGCCGACGTCGCCGACGGTCCGCCGGGGCACCTTGGTGGACGGGTCGCCGGCCTTCGGGACCGCGATCCGGCCGATCGGGTCACCCTCCGGGAGCGTGTTCAGCCAGGCGCTGCCGACGTCGACCGGGGACGTCCCGCTGGTGAACAGCGCCGCCACCGCTTTCGGGGCGGTGAGCCGGTAGCGGTGACCGTGCCACACCAGGTACTCGGCCGGCTCACCCTCGGCGGTGCGGCCACGCACGTAGAGGCTGCGGTCGCCGACCGGTGTCCCACCGGCGGCCACCCGACCGACCAGCAGCGCGGTGGCCACGGTCGCCTGCCCGGCGGCGTCCTCCGCGGGCAGGCGGCAGGCGGCCCAGGCCCCGGTGAGCAGGTGCTTGGTGTCCGGGAGTGACGAGGGCGCCCCGACGATGCCCACCGGCCGGCCGCGCGGCACGTCGGTGAGCGAGTTGCGCGGCACCGTGAACGTCTTCGACGCGCCCTGCCCGGAGATCAGCAGCGCGCTCGCCAGGTTGACCGTCGGCGTCAGGCCACCGCCCAGGTAGACGAACGTCGCGCCGGTCTCCTTCTCGACGACGACCGCGTTGTCGAACTGCCACCGGTTGCTACCGGTCTTGGTCAGCAGCCCGTAGATGCCGAACGCGGCGGCGACGATGACCGTCACCATCACGCCGATGAACGCCGCCCCGACGCCGCGGCGCAGCGGGGACTGCGCCGGGTCGGTCTCCCGCATGATCAGCGCGGAGATCGCCCGCTGCAGCATGAACTGGTAGGAGTGCAGCTGGTCCTTGCGTGAGGCCACGCCGGCTCACCGCCCCAGCGAGGCGAACAGCCCCTGCACGTAGCCGTAGAACCCGGTCAGCGTGCAGGCCACCGGCAGCAGCGACACCAGCAGCAGCACGTCGAGGATGTCGGCGAACCGACCGATGTAGGGCGACGGGGTGCGCCGGCTGTAGAGCAGGCCCGCGCCGAGCACGGCGGCGCCGACCAGCAGGGCGAGCGGCAGCGTCAGCAGCATCGCGCCGGAGAGGGCCAAGCCGGCGAACAGCAGCGCGAGGCCGACGCAGCCGCCGATCAGCAGCGGCAGGCGCTGGCGCGGCGTCGGGAAGAGCCGTCCGCGCAGCAGCAGCGCCAGCGACGCGATCACGACCAGGGCCGGCGCCGAACCGCCGTCGGCCGAACCGAGCAGGACACCGACGCAGACGACGGTGACGACCCCGACCGCGAGCAGCAGACCGGTGAGCACCTCGTCGGCCCGGGCGACGGCCGCGAACACCTCCGAGCGCCGGGGCACCGGGTCGTCGCGCAGCAGTTCCTCGGTGCGCTGGGGCAGCGCGGGCATCGGCAGCTTGCCGATCCGCATCGAGAGCAGCGGGTAGCCGGGCAGCAGCGTGATGCCGATCGTCAGCACGATCGCGGCCACGCCGGCCGTCGACATTCCGGTGAGCACCCCGAGGAGGCCGCCGATCAGGCCGAGCAGCCCGGCGGCGATGCCGGCGACGAACGCACGCCCCCTGGCCCCGACGCCGAAGTAGCCGATCAGGCCGGTGGCCGCGAGCGTCACCGAGCCGAGCAGGAGGTCGGGAGCGCCGAGATCGGACAGCTGCGAGCCGCCGGGCGCGGCCAGCACCGCACCGCCGAGGAACGCGTACAACAGGCCGGGGGCGGCGACCGCGACGCCGGCCAGCGCGTCGCCCGCGGCCCGGGCCAGCACCGTGCCGACGACGGCGAGCAGCAGCGCGACACCGAGCGCGAGCCCGCCGGGCAACTGCCACGGCGGACCGGACGCGGCCACGCCGACGACGCCGAGCGACAGCGCGCTCGCCCCGACGGCCAGCGCCGCCCGGCGCGTCGCCGGGCCGCCCCACGAGCGCCCGTGCCGTCGCGCGCCGCTCGCGATCGCCTCGACGACGTCGTCGTACTCCAGTTCCGGCCACTCCGAGCGGCCCGGCACCAGGTGCAGCACGTCCCCGTCACGGACGCCCTGACCGGCCAGGTTGCGGTCGCTCGCCAACCGGGTGCCGGTGGCGGTGTGCAGCACCCAGCCACCGTGACGCTCGCCGTCGTCGGCCGCGCTCTCGCCGGCGTGCGCCAGCAGGCTCGGCAGCAACTCGGCGACCGCGAGGTCTTCGGGTAACGCGACGTCGATCCGGCGTTTCGGGGTGCTGATCGTGACCCGAGCCAGCGCGGTTCCGAGGGGGACCGTCACGCTGTGGTACCTCCGGCGCAGAACGGATGGCGTGGCGAACGGGGCCAACGTAGCAGCCGTTGCATGCGGCGCGCCCCGATCACGGTGGTGGCTATTGTGCACTCTGTGCGGAAGCTGCCGAGCCGATCGGCTGCGAGAGAGGACATCGCGTGGCGACCGTGATCGTGAAGCGTCCCCCGCGTCAACCGGCGCCGGACCTGCCGGTCGGCGAGGTGGTCCTCGAGCCGCCGCCGGAGGCGCCGCAGCCCAACAACCAGGGCTGGCAGCGGGTCATGATGATCATGCCGATGGGCGCCGGTGCGGCGGCGATGGGCCTGATGGTCGGCAGCGGGCGCGGTGGGGCGCTGGCCTACGTGGCCGGCGGTCTCTACGGCATCTCGATCCTCGGCATGATCGCCGCGCAGCTGGCCAACCAGGGCGGTGGCCAGAGCAAACGGGAGATGGTCGCCGCGCGTCGGCAGTACCTGCGCCGGCTCAGCCAGTTACGGGCGGCGGTCCGGATCACGATCCGGCAACAGCAGGAGGCGATGTTCTACCGCCACCCCGATCCGGACGCGCTCTGGTCCACGGCGCAGTCGGCCCGGCTCTGGGAGCGGCGGTCCTCCGACGGTGACTTCGGCGTGGTCCGGATCGGACGCGGCGCGCAGGAGATCGCCACGCCGCTCATTCCGCCGGAGACCCAGCCGGTCGACGACCTGGAGCCGCTCTGCGCCAGCGCGCTGCGTCGTTTCGTCACCACGTACTCGGTCGTCCCCGACCTGCCGGTCGCGATGGCGCTGCGCGGCTTCTCCCACGTCTACGTCCGCGGCGACGAGGAGCGCGTGCGCGGCATGGTGCGCGCGCTCGTCGCGCAGGTGGCGACGTTCCACGCCCCCGACGAGGCGCTGGTCGCGCTGTGCGTCGCCGAGGACCGCCGGGAGCAGTGGGAGTGGGCCAAGTGGCTCCCGCACGCCCTGCACCCGAAGCGGACCGACGCGGTCGGGCCGGTCCGGCTGGTGACGCCGTCGGTGACCGCGCTGGAGGCGATGCTCGACGACGTCCTCGCGCACCGGCCCCGGTTCAACCCGAGCCTGGCGGCGTCGCACGGCGCGCACCTGGTCGTCGTCCTCGACGGCGGGGAGACGGCCGGCTCGGACCACCTGATGGCCGAGGGCGGCGTCGAGGGCGTCACGATCGTCGACATCGGCAACCCGCCGCCGCGCATCCTCGACGCGTCGACGATCGTGCTGGACATCGACGCCGACGGCACGCTCTCCAGCACGACCATGGACGGCTCCTCGCCGATCGGCCCGGCCGACGGACTCGGCCCGATCGAGACCGGCGCCCTGGTGCGCGAACTGGCCCCGCTGCGGCTCTCCGCGGCCTCGGTGGCGGAGACGCCGCTCGTCGGCGAGCTCGGCCTCGCGGAGCTGCTCGGACTCGGCGATCCCTTCGACTTCGACGTCGAGCGGGCCTGGACGGCCCGCCCGAACCGGGACCGGCTGCGGGTGCCGATCGGCCTCAACCCCGACGGCCGCCCGATCGAGCTGGACCTCAAGGAGTCGGCGCAGGACGGCATGGGGCCGCACGGCCTGCTGGTGGGCGCGACCGGCTCGGGCAAGAGCGAACTGCTGCGGACGCTGGTGCTCGCGCTCGCGGCGACGCACTCGTCCGAGACGCTCAACTTCGTCCTCGTCGACTTCAAGGGTGGCGCGACGTTCACCCAGCTCGACCGGCTGCCGCACACCAGCGCGGTGATCACCAACCTCTCCGACGAGCTCGCGCTGGTCGACCGCATGCAGGACGCGATCTCGGGCGAGCTGATCCGGCGGCAGGAGCTGCTGCGCTCGGCCGGCAAGTACGACTCGCAGCGCGACTACGAACGGGCCCGCGCGAGCGGCGTACCGCTCGCGCCGCTGCCCAGCCTGCTCATCATCTGTGACGAGTTCAGCGAGCTGCTCACCGCGAAGCCCGACTTCATCGACATGTTCGTCCAGATCGGCCGGGTCGGGCGGTCGCTCGGCGTCCACCTGCTGCTGGCGTCGCAGCGGCTGGAGGAAGGCCGCCTGCGTGGCCTGGACTCGCACCTCTCCTACCGGATCGGCCTGCGGACGTTCTCCTCGATGGAGAGCCGCGCCGTGCTCGGCGTCCCGGACGCGTACGAGCTGCCCCGTTCGCCGGGCAACGGGTACATCAAGGCGGGCACCGACGGGTTGATCCGGTTCCGGGCCGCCTACGTGTCCGGCCGGTACCAGCGCGGAGAGGACCGCACCCGGTCGTCGCGCACCCGGATGACCGACCCGGTGCAGGCCTACACGAGCCGCTACCAGGCCGGGCCGGCTCAGCTCGACCCGGAACCCGAGGTGGTGACCGAGACCGAGGACACGCCGCAGGGCGAGACGCTGCTGCGGGTGCTCGTCGACCGGCTCGCCGGCCGCGGCGCACCGGCTCACCAGGTGTGGCTCCCTCCGCTGGAGGAGCCGCCGACGCTCGACCAGCTCCTGCCGCCGCTGGTCACCGACCCCGCTCGCGGGCTCACCGTGGCCGCGGGCGAGTGGCGCGGCGCGCTCCGCGGTGTCGCCGGCCTGATCGACCGGCCGTTCGAGCAGCGCCGTGACCTGCTCGAGGTCGACCTGAGCGGAGCGGCGGGCAACGTCGTCGTCGCCGGCGCACCGCAGTCGGGCAAGAGCACCCTGCTCCGGACGCTCGTCGCCGGTCTCGCGCTCACCCACACCCCTCGTGAGGTGCAGTTCTACGGCCTGGACTTCGGCGGCGGCGGCCTGACCGGGCTGCGCGACCTGCCCCACGTCGGCGGGGTCGCGTCCCGGCGCGACGTCGACCAGGTGCGGCGGACGATCGCCGAGATGCACACGCTGCTGGCCATCCGGGAGCGCACGTTCGCCGCGCACGGGGTCGACGGCATGGCCACCTACCGGCGGTTGAAGCGCGAAGGCCGCTTCGCCGACGATCTGTTCGGTGACGTGTTCCTGGTCGTGGACGGGTGGAGCACGCTGCGGTCGGAGTTCGAGGACCTGGAGCCGGTCGTCACCGAGCTGGCCCAGCGCGGGCTCGGTCACGGCATCCACCTGGTGGCCTCGGTCGGCCGCTGGATGGAGTTGCGCCCGGCGGTGCGCGACACGTTCGGCGCCAAGCTCGAGCTCCGGCTCGGTGACCCGTCGGACTCCGAGATCAACCGGCGGGCCGCGCTCAACGTCCCCAAGGACGCCACCGGACGGGGTCTCACGCCGGACGCGATGCACTTCCTCACCGGCCTGCCGCGGATCGACTCCTCGACCGACCCGTCGAACGTCAGCGACGGGGTGGCCAAGCTGGTCCAGCGGATCCGCAACGAGTGGCCGGGAGCGGCGGCGCCGGCCGTCCGGTTGCTCCCGCCGCTCCTGCCGTACCACGCGCTGCCCCCGGCCGGATCCGATCCCGAGCGCGGGCTGGCGATCGGCATCGCCGAGGCGGACCTGCAGCCGGTCCGGCTGGACTTCGACGCCGAGCCGCACCTGCTGCTCTTCGGGGACGTCGAATCGGGCAAGAGCACGTTCCTGCGCTGCCTGGCCCGGTCGGTGACCGAGAAGTACACGCCGGCCGAGGCCCGGATCATCGTGCTCGACTACCGGCGCAGCCTGCTCGGCGCGATCAGCGGCGACCACCTGATCGGGTACGGCACGTCCGCGGCCGTCACCACCGACGTCGTGCAGCAGGTCGTCAGCGTGATGAAGAGCCGGCTGCCCGGGCCGGACGTCACCCCCGACCAGCTGCGCAACCGCAGCTGGTGGACCGGGCCGGACCTCTACCTGCTGATCGACGACTACGACCTGGTCGCCTCCGCCGCGACCAGCCCGCTGCTGCCGCTGCTGGAGTACCTGGCGCAGGGCCGGGACATCGGGCTGCACGTCGTCCTGACCCGGCGGATCGGCGGCGCGTCGCGGGCGATGTACGACCCGTTCGTCGGCCGCATCCGGGAGCTGGCGTCACCGGGCCTGATGATGTCCGGACAGCGGGAGGAGGGCGCGCTCTTCGGCACCCTCCGGCCCCAGCCGCTCCCGCCGGGCCGCGCCTGGCTGGTGACCCGGCGCGGCGGGAACCAGCTCGTGCAGCTGGCCCATCTTCCGGCGGAATGATTCTCGGGCGTAACACGGAGCATCTAGGCTCACGGTGGATCTGTTGCTCCACACGGGGGCCGCGCACATCGCGGGGCCGGAGCGGGACAGACGGGAGGTCGGTATGGCCGGCGACGATTTATCGGTCAGCGCGAAGAAGCTCGGCGACTGGGCGCTCGAGATGATCACGTACTCGGCGCCGGCGGTCATGCCGGCGAAACTGCAGCTGGCGCCCATGGATCAGACCGCGAGCGCCGCGTTCGCCGGGCTCGAAGACGCGAGCTCGGCCGGGTTCTTCGCCGAGGGCAAGGTCATGATGGCCGGCATCGCGAAGCAGAAGGCGGCCTTCGACCGGCTGCTCGACGACCTGGAGTTGGGGCTCAGCGCGATCGGGCAGGCCGCGAACGTCTGCGCCTACACCTACGGGACGCAGGACTGGGAGTCGGCCGAGAAGCTGAACCTCATGGGGTACGCGTTCGCCGACCCGACGGCCAAGCAGCCGCCGGGCCTCCCCGGGGGCGTCGGCGACACGACGATGCTCGACCAGCGGGTCACCGGCGAGCAGGCCACCGGCACCGACGCCGAGGCCGACGCACCGGGCGGTCAGTCCATTTCGGTCGGTGGCGGCGTGCTGACGATGTACCCGGACCGCTCCACCCGGATGGTGCGCACCGAGACGGTCAACGGGGTCCCGCGGTCGGTCACCACGATCACGTCACCGACCGGCGCGCTGGTGAGCACCACGACCACGACCTACACGGCCGACAAGGCCGGCCGGGTGGCCCCCAGCACCGTGGTCGAGGTCCGCGCGGGAGGCACGAGGGTCGACGAGCGGGGCAAGACGGTGCGCGCGGCCGACGTGACCACGACCACCAGGACCGTCACCGCGGACGACGGCTCGAAGACCATCACGAAGGAGGTGAGGGTCGGCGAGGGCAAGGACGCCCCGACCACCAAGATCGAGGTGCACGTGGAGAAGCCGACCTACACCCCGCCGGTACCGGAGGAGCGAGGCCCGGTCCAGGAAGCGGTGGAGACGTTCCCCGGGACGTCCGACGTCAACTGGACCAAGGGCTACCAGCACGGCGTGCCCTCGTTCTGACCACCGCGGAGTCGACACATGCCTGACAAGCCCCAACCACCGTGGTTCGGCTACGACTCGGCGGAGAACACTCGTCTCGACGAGCTCCGCCGGCAGGGCCGGCGGATGGGCGAGAACCCCACCGAGTACGACACGTCGCAGTCGGTCGTGCCCCATCTGCAGGAGTACGACCAGACCTGGAACCCCACCGGGAACCCCACCCAGCGGGGCCAGGCCGCCTACGACTACCAGCACAAGGAGGACTACCTCGGTCGCACCGGCGCCGACGGATCCAGCGTCGAGGCCATCTACACCCGGATGATGGGCCAGAAGACCGGCCCCGTTCACGACCTGGCCAACTACTGGTCGACGATCGCGTCGTCGCTGCACGAGGTGGTGATGGAGGTCAACCGGCGCGGCACCCAGGCGCAGGGCTTCTGGAAGTCGCCGGGCGCCGAGGTGTTCATGGCCATGGGGCCGGGCGCGGCGATGAAGTCGGCGAGCGACTGGTACCAGGCGGCGTTCCTCACCGCGAACATCCTGGCCCAGCTGACCGTCGACATGCAGCGTGAACAGGGACGCATCACCGCGCTGCTGAACGAGTTCGACGCCGAAGCCAAGGGCCTCGAGGACGCCGTGAAGGCGCGGAACAAGATCGAGAACCTCGAGGATCTCGAAGGCAAGCCGCAGCAGGCCGACTACATCCGGAAACTCGCGGCGATGACCGAGAAGTACACCTACCAGGCGCAGGTCATCGAGCGCGCGATGGGCGACGCCTACTGGGACGCCTACAACGCGATGGCCGGCACCACGCCCGGCATCTACGAGGGGCCGACGAACGCGGTGGTGGCGCCGCTGTACAAGTTCAAGGACATCGGCAACCAGCCGGGCACGCCCTCGGTCGGCAGCCTCCCGATGACCCCGGGTACACCGGGCGCCCCGCCGCCGGGCGCGGGCAAGCCCACGCCGCCGCCACCGGCCAAGCCGTTCACCCCCGGCGTCGGTCCGGGGAAACCGGCGGACGTCGGGAACCCGGCGCCGCCCCCACCGCCGACCACCCCGATCGGGCCGGTGCCACCGGCGCCGCCGCCGGTGGTGACTCCACCCGCTCCACCGGCGCCGCCGGTCACGATCGTTCCTCCCACGCTGACGCCGACCGTCACACCGCCGATTCCGCCGGTGGTGACCCCACCGGCGGCGAAGGTGTTGCCGCCGAAGCTTCCGACCCCTCCGGTCGCACCGCCGGTGGCCCCGCCCGGGGCGCTGCCGCCGGCGCTGGCGAAAGGCGTGCTGAAGCCCGGCGTCCCCAACCAGCCCAACTTGCCGACGATGCCCGGGCGCGGAGCGCTGCGCCGGCCCAACCAGCCGGTGCTCGGCGGGGCCCGGCCGAATCAGCCGAACCTGCCGTCGATGCCCGGCGGGCAGCGGCGTCAGCCCAACCAGCCGGGGCTGCCGGGAGCACCCGGTGGACGCCGGACGAACCAGCCCGGCCTGCCGTCGATGCCCGGCGCGCAGCGGCGCCCGAACGCGCCGGGCGGGTCCGCGCAGCGACCGGGTACTCCCGGGTTGCCGGCCTCACCGTTCGCCGGGCGGCGCGCGCCGGCGACGCCGTCGGTGCTCAACGGGCGCACCCAGCAACCGGGAGTGCCCGGTGGGCGTCCCGGCTCGGGCACCCTGCCGCCGGGTGCGACCCGGCCGGTGCTCGACCGGCCGCAGCCCGGCCGTCCGGGAACGCCGGGTCAGCCGGGGTCGCGGACGCCGGGGGGCGCGAGGCGGCTGCCGGGCGGTCTGTCGGATCCGCTGCGGCTCACGTCGCTGACCAGGCCGTCGAACCCGGTGCTCAATCGGCCGCTGGCCGGGAAAGCCCCGTTCAGTGCGGTCGGGGTTCCGGACGCGCTCCGGGGCGCGTCGCGCGACCCGGGTGCGACGAACCAGGACGAGCGGCCGCTGGTGCGTGCCGACCTCGTCGCACGCGTGCACGGTGTCGAGCCGGTTCCCACCGCGGAGACGCCGCTCGACGTCCAACCGGTGCGTGACGAGGACGTCTTCGCGCCGGAGACCCCGGGCGGCGGCGTGCTGGCCACCGGCACGAACGAGAAGGGCTACCGGCCGGAGGAGCGGGCCGCGCTGCCCGGAGCCGGCTGACCGCGCCCGCAGCGGCCGCTCCGATCGGCGGCCGCTGCGGGCGGGAACGTCACCGCGTGGGGGCGGCGGCGTCCGTGCGGTGCGGGCTGCCGAACTGCTCGCGCTCGATGCGGGTGAGCTGCGTCCAGACGTAGCGCGAGCCGCCGTCGTCGAACAGCGCCAGCATGTCGTCCTGCAGGGCGCTGACCAGGGCCGCGGACTCCCGATTCAGCCGGAGCAACGGCGTGGCCGCGGTCACCTCGTCCATGGTCAGCCGCTGCACGGCGACCAGGCCGGCTTCCCGGATCGCCGGGAACGCGTACGCGGTGAGCTGCGGCACCACCGAGAGCTGGGCCTGCCACGGCCCCAGCGTGCCGCGCACGGTGCCCCCGAGCGCGTTCCCGTCCTGCACGACGAGCGCGGGCGCCAACGACGACGACGTCGCGTGGAACGGGGTGTCGAGCGGTGCGACGCGCACCCGGTCGTCGGAGCCGGCCGCCCACCGCCCGAAGCCGTTCCACGCGTCCGGACGCGCGGTGAGCACCGTGACGGTGGCGCCGAGCGCGAGCGTGCGGAACACCAGGATGCGGGCCGCCCAGAGCCCGCCGACCAGCACCATCCGGGTCGGCTCGGGCTGGAACAGGCGCGCGGTGGCGACCGTGTTGTCGGCGTCGTAACCGAGGACGAGCCCGGCCGCGCTGGTCGACGGCGAGAGCAGGCGCAGTGCCGGGGCGTTGGCCACGTGCGCCCCGACCGCGAGCCGGGGCAGGAGCCCCAGCCAGCGGCCGCGACGGCGCCGGCCGGCCGGGGCGACCGGGGCACTGTAGACGGTGCCGGAGGGGGAGTCCGGCGGGTCGGGTGGGGCGCTGGGGACGGCGGCGGTGAGGCGCTGCGGTGCCGCGGCGGCGGTGGCGGCGGCGACCGCGGCCGAGCGGGCCGCCGCTTCGGAGGGGGCCAGTACGCCGGGTTGTGCGGTGACGCCGCCGGGGGCGGTGGCTCCCGCCGGGGGTGTCGCGGCTGCGCCGGGCACGGTGGGGACCGGCGTGCCGGGCGCTGGTAGCCCAGGCGCGGGTGTGCCGGTCGCGGGTGTGCCGGCCGCCGGCGCGCTGGGAAAGGCGGTGCCGGGGGAGGGTGCGCCGATGGCCGCGCCCGAACCTGCGGTGGGATGGGCCGTGGGGTACGAGGGCGCGGTGGTCGGGCGGGCCGGCACGGCTTGGGGTGGGGCGGCTTGGGCGGCGGCCGGGTAGCCGGTGGGCCCCGTGGCTCCCGGATAGCCGGCCGGAGGGCGCACCGAACCCGGCTGTCCCGGCGGCGCCTGCACCGGGTACCCGGCCTGCGCGGGATACCCGCTCTGCGCCGGATAGCCGCCCGGCGCCGGATACCCGCTCTGCGACGGAGGGGCGATCTGGCCGGGCCGGGGCACGCTCCCCGGCGGCACCGCACCGCCGGACGGGGGTGCGTAACCCGGCGGCGGGTACCCGGGGGCGGACACCGGCCGCGAGGCGAGATGAGGCGCACCCGCCCCGGGAGGCCCGGACACCTGGCCGACCCCACCGGGCGGAGCCGTCCCCCACGTCGGGGTACCGCCCGGCCCGGCCGGCTGCGGATGCGGCGGCACCGGCGCCGCCGGCGTCACCGGGCTCTCCGGCGGAACCGGGGACCTACGCTCACCGGACTCGGGTTGACTCATGCCGGCCCCACCGCCGTCGGGGCGGTCGCGTACGCCGCCGGTGACTGCTCTCCGTCCAGCGGGAACACGTGCGCCCGCACCGCACGGGCGGCCGAACGCAGCCCGTCGGCGGCCGCGCCGATCGCCTCCGGGCTGTCGACGACCCGGGCCAGACACCGGATCTCCGCCCCGGTCGGCCCGGGCACCATCGTGACGCTCAAGCTGGTCATCACCGCCGGCGACTGGTACAGCTCGGCGAGGAACCCCGCGGCGGCGTCGAGCTTGGGCCACGACCGGATCCAGAAACTGCGGTGCTCCAGCCCGGCGGCGCTCCAGCCGCGCCACGTCTCCTGCGCGGTCCGGCGGTCGGTCCCGGCCGGTGTCACCTCGACGGCGAGCGAGTGGACGAGCGCGTCGAGCAGCCCGTCGCCGTCGAGCGCGCGGTAGCCGAACCCGTTGCGCTTCAGCACGTTGCCCACCCGCCGGACCAGCGCGCCGAGCACCGCGGGCACCTCGCCGATCGCTTCCGGGGTCTCGATCGCCACCTCGGCGACGGCGCGGGCCTCGATCCGGACCGCCACCCAGCACGACTGGTCACCGACGCTCACCGGACGCACGGCGGCGGTACCGCCGAACGGGCGCACCAACTCCTGGTACGACTCGACGCACGGCCCGCTGACCCCGGCCGAGTTGCCCGGCGTCGTGTGCACGAGCACCTGGACGACGGTGCCGGGTTGTTCGGCGTCGGCGAGCGAGCGGGCCAGCAGGTCGAACGGCGGCAGGTCCTGGGCCGGCCCGCGCAGCCCGCGTGGCGGGGTGAGCGCGACGACCGCGAACCAGCCCCCGGCGTCGCGCCCCACCCCGAGCCGGGTGCCGCCGACCGCGTCCACCGTCTCGACCGTGAGGTCCGGGGCGAGGTCACGCAGGGCGGTCAGCCGACGGTCGCGTACGGACGGATGGGCGGTGGCCCGACGTCGGCGGAAGCGGGACCGCAGCACGAGTTGTTCGAGCAGCCATCGGCCGCGGAAGCGGGCGAAGACCAGCAGCGGCAGGACGACCGCGAACCCGTACAGCACCGGGCGGGGCCAGCCGGACGCCCGCCAGCCGAGAACCGCGAGCACGAGCGCCGATTCCAGCGCGACGATCTGTAGGACGTGGACCGGACCCAGATGACCCGGCCGACGTCGGCGGCGTAACGTGGCCGGCTTCTGTTCCGCCGGCCGCCGTGCGCCCACTTGAGCGACCGCACGGACGCGCGGCGCTTCCAGCGTGGACATAATGCTCCCCGTTGTGTTCCCCCGATGCACCGTACCGCCGGGCAGCGCTGCCCGAAGTGGCTACCGGGGTTCCGCCTCGTCCGATTCGGTGCTCCAGGTGCCGTCGTCACCGACGCGCGGCGGCTGCACTCCGGTGACCAGTGTGGTCAGCGCGGCGGGCACGTCCTCGCCGAGGAACCATTCGCCGCCGTCGTCGAGCGAGAAGACCCGGCCCTGCTCGTCGATCGCCAGCACCGCGTCGTCGTCGCCTTCGATGCCGAGCGGGAAGAGGGCGACGCCGAGTGCCCGGCCGAAGGCCTGCAGGGTCGCGGCGCAGGGCGGCACCATCGCCGGGTCGATAGCGAACGGTCGGCGGCGCAGCGCGACACCGGGCCCGTCCTGGTCGACGTAGAGCGCGCCGAACTCCAGCAGCGCCTGTTCGGCGGCCGGGAACGCGAGGTGCCGTGCGCCGTTCGCGGCGGTGCGCTCGGTCACCGTACGGATGGTCTCCTCGACGACGTCGTGCACCTGGCGGCCGTCGCTCCAGCCGGCCTCGCGGAGGACGGTCTCGACCTCGCTGGGGAACCGCTGCACCGTTGTCCTTCCGGTCGTTGGCCTTCTCCGCGCCGCTCGACGAAGAACCGGCGCTGGGACCAACCTAGTGGCCATGTCCTACTCTCCGGTCATGTCGTCCGATCTGCCTCCGGTGCGACGACTTCCGGGCAGCGCGTGGGCGGCACGCATCCGTCCGTTCGACTCGCCGGTCCTGCGTATCCGCCACCGCGGCGGCGTGGTCTACGACCTGGCCGGGCTGCCGCAGTGGGACCTGCTGGCGAGCGCGGTCGTCGACCTGCCGCCCCCGGAGCCCGGGCTCACCGTCGACGAGGTGCGCATCGCCGACGTGCTGACCGCCAACGAGCTCCAGTTCGGCCGCGACCGGTCGGTCTACGCCCCGTCGACGCCGGCGGGCTGGGTGTGGACGCACCTGTTCGGCACGCGCCGGGTGGCGCTGGTGCCCGCCGCGGCGCACGGTGCGTTCCGCTCGATCGGTGGCGTCTCGACGCTGCCGATCGACCGGTCGCTCCGCGGAGTCCGCGTCGAGCATCCGGTGCCGGTCCCGTTCGACGTCCCGGCCCCGCTGGCCGACGACGCCTGGGCCGCCGTCGTCGAGCGGCTCGGACGCCCGCTACCGGACGCGCTGCGCCGCCTCCTCTCCGCCCGCACCGGCTCCGCGCCCACCACCCCCGGCGTCCATCCCGGCCACGGCTTCGTCGTCGACCAGCCGTTGTTCGGCGTGGGGACCACCGACCGGCACCAGGACCTGCTCTACGCCCGGCACTGGTTCCCCGACCGGTTCACCGACGACTTCCTGCCGATCGGCTACGTCCAGGGCGGCGTCCTGGCCCTCCGGCTGACCGGCACGGACGCCGGCTCGGTCTGGTACGCCGACGCCGACGACCCCCGCGACGACGAACGCCACGACGCGGCGTCGTACTGCGCGGAGCTCCTCACACCGTGCGCCGACGACCTGGACGCGTTCCGCGAACACCTGACCGCGGTACCGCCGTGGCTACTGACGATCGTCGACGCCCGCCTGGCGACCACACCCGCCCGCTGAGCCGCGGTTCTGGCACGCTGAGCGGAGTGTCGGTAACGCGTCGCCTGCAGATCGAGGACGCCTCGGAGCTGGCCGCCGTGCTGGCGGCGAATCGTCGGTTCCTCGCCCCGTGGTGGCCGAACCGTCCGGACCGCTACTTCACCGCGGAGGGCCAACGTGCCGCGGTCGCGGACGCGCTGGAACAGCAGGCGGCCGGCTCCAGCGTGCCCCTGCTCATCCAGGACCGCGAGGTGATCGTCGGCGCGATCACCGTGCAGTCGATCATCCGGGGCGCGTTCCAGTCGTGCAGCGTCGGCTACTGGCTGGCGGAGAACGCGCAGGGACGCGGCCTGGCCACGGCGGCGTTGCGTGACGCGGTCGCCGTCGCCTTCGGCGACCTGCGGCTCCACCGGATGCAGGCCGAGACGCTCGTGCGCAACGAGCGCTCCCATCGGGTGTTGCGCCGGGTCGGGTTCACTGAGTACGGCACGGCTCCGTCCTACCTGCACATCGAAGGACGCTGGCAGGAGCACCTGCTGTTCCAGCTCCTGACCCCGACCCCGGATCAGGTCGTGACCGGGTGAGAGCGGGCAGGGTGCTCGCTCATGCCGATGAGCGGACGTTCAGCCCCGGTGGGACCGCGAGTTTTCGGGTCTACGACGGCTTCCCGGCCTTACCTCGGCGCGAGATACGGCCGTCGTCAGCCCGGGAACTTGTCGTCGGCACCGGCGAGGGCCGGGAAGCATGACGCTTCCCGGCCCTCGGTGTGCTGGTGTCAGCTGCAGGGGTTGTAGTCCCAGCAGTCGTTGTAGCGCTTCTTGTGGTGGCGGCGACGGCGCGGCTTGCACTCCTCGTAGGAGTAGTCGTTGCACTCGTTGTAGTCGTAGCAGCCGCTCATGTCGTCCAGCCTCCAAGAAGAAAGTGTGTGTGTTCCTGCTGTGCCACTAGCTTCGCGGGAAAGCCGGGCACGCTCGATCGGCGGCACGACGGCGGGAACGTTCGCGTGCGAACACTCGCTCGTGCCGCAGTCAGCTTCGTGATGCGCTATCGCCGTCACCGACGCAGCCGGGCCGCCGAAGTCGGACGCATCTCCCAGGCCTGCTCGTAGAACGTCGCGAGGTGCGGCTCGTAGTCGACGTGCCGCCAGTGGCAGCCCAGCCGAGCGGCTGCGGTCGCCGCTTCGCTGACCAATCGGGCTCCGACGCCACGACGCCGATGCCCGGGACGGACCGCCGTATCGAGCAGTACGGCGTGCACCCCGCCATCCCCGATGACATCGACGAAGCCGACGAGCCAGCGGGAACGAACGCACTTAACGGCCGCGCTCAGCATCTTGTTGCGCTTTTCCTGGGTCGAAGATGGTGGCGCGGTGCCAGGCGAAGTAGTCCGCGCTGGAGGGTCTGTGGGCCGGGACTGCGCGGCCGGCCAACGCGTCCAGCTGGGTGCGTAGAGCGCCGGTAGCGCTCGCCGCTACTTGGATCGTGCCGGCGCTGTCGACGGTGAGGTAGCCGAGTTCGAAGAGCGCGTCGCAGCCCATGACGCCGGCCAGCATGGCGATGTTCGCTAGGTCCCGTCGCTCGTCGTCGGAACACACCGCGCGGCGTTTGATGTGCGCGGCGCGGAGCAGCGACGCCGGATAGCGAGATCCGCAGAGCGCGCAGTCAGCCTCGGCGGCGCCGCGGAGCAGGCTTTGTTCACCGCGGGTCAGCCCGCCCGAAGCCCGGTCCAGGACACCGGTGAACAACCCTCCGCCCGGAGGCGGTCAAGGGCAGTCGCCCGCCTGCGGGCCGTGACGCCGAGTGGTGGTCCACTTCGCCGGGACCGTGCCGCCCCCAGCCGTTGTGGCGATGTCCGCCACTTGTGTGTGCCCCCGGCAGGATTCGAACCTGCGCCCCCGCCTCCGGAGGGCGGTGCTCTATCCCCTGAGCTACGGGGGCTCAGGAACGGCTAAAGCCTAGCAGTCGTTGCGACGAGGTTGTGCATCGGGCCGGGCTCAGCGGGTGGCTGTGGTGCCGTTGCCGCAGGTGGCTCCGGGCTCGATCGACGCCTCGATGCGGTACTTCTCGAGGAAGTCGTCGATTCGCTGGTCGTCGGCGTTGTCGAGCTTGAGTTGGTAGCCCCAGGCCTGCAGGGAGATGGGCTGGTCGAGGCCGGGGAAGGGGCTCATCAGCGTGTAGTCGGTGCCCTTGACCTTCGCGGCCAAGGTGTCGATCTGGTCGGCGGGGAGGTCGGGGCGGTAGGTGATCCAGACCGCGCCGTGTTCGAGGCTGTGGACGGCGTTCGGGTTGCCGACCGGGGCCGGGTAGACGTCGCCCTGGCAGTTCTGCCACTGGGAGGCGTGGTTGCCGCCGACCGGTGGGGAGACCGGGTAGGTGACGTCGCCGGTGACGTGTTGCTGGGTGAGCATGCCGGGGTTGCTGGCGCGGTAGTCGACGACGCCGTCGATCGCGGCGGTGGCCGTGGCGGTGTCGTTCGTGCTGTTGCGGGCCAGGAAGAGGCCGCCGACGGCCAGGCCGCCGCAGAGCACCAGCACGACGACGACGCCGACGACGATGCCGGCGATCAGCTTGCCGTTGGTCCGCCGGGGTGCGGGGACGCCCGGATAGCCGTAGCTCGGGTAGCCCGGCGCGGGCGGGCCTCCGGGAACACCTGGCGCGGGATATCCCGCCGGCGGATACCCCGGCGGCGGCCCAGGAACCGGCGGGGGATACCCGGCCTGCGCCCCGGAAGCCGGATGCGCGGGATACCCCGGCTGCACCCCGGCCGCCGAGTACCCCGCCGGAGGCGGGTATCCAGGCGGCGCGTGCTGGCCCGCGACGCCCGGCGCCTGCCGGGACGCGGGCGGCCGACCCTCTGCGCCGTCGCTGCTGGCCGGTACCGAACTGACGGGACCCTCACTGTCCGCGGACCCCGAACCGCTCGAGGCCCCGCTGTTCCCAACCGACGACTCGTCCTCGGCCGCCACCGAGCCACCAGCAGCGTCGCTCCCCGCGGGCACCGGGCTCACCGCGGCTTCGCTCCCCGCGGGCGGCGAGCTCCGAGGAGCGGTCGGGTCCGAAGCGGTGGGCGGAGGCTGGGAGCCGTCCGGTGGGGTCCAGCTCATTTCGCGCCGCTCAAACGCTTCTGCTCCTGCTGCAACGCGTCGATCTCCGACTGCTGCGACTGCTTGATCTGGTTCGCCAGGTACAGCACCTGGTCGTCCTTCGCCTGCTCCAGAGCGGCGTCGGCCATGTGGATACCGCCCAGGTGGTGAGCGATCATCAGCGTGATGAACAGCTGATCGCGGGCCGTGCCGGTGAGGGTGCGCAGCTGCTGGAGCTGGGCGTCGCTGGCCATGCCCGGCATCCGCCCGTCGACGATCAGGGCTCGGCCGCCGTCCGGCATCCAGGCCATCTGGGGCTGCGTGGTGGTGGGGTTCAGGTCCCAGTTGCGCAGCCAGCCGATCATCAGCCCGATCTGCGCCTGCTGGGTGAGCGTGATGTCGATCGAGAGCTGCCGGAGGTTGGCGTCGTCGGTGACGCGGTACTCCAGCGAGGCCATCGTCACGGCCTGGGCGTGGTGGGTGAGCATGTCGCGGGTGAAGCCCGCGTCGGCGGAGTCGTCGGCCGGGCGGTGCGGTGAACCCACCCAGACGCCGATGCCGAACCCGACGGCCAGCACCAGGATGCCGGCCATCACGGCCCGGAAGATCCGCGTCTTCCGCCCGGCCCGCGGCGCCGCCCCGTCGGCGGCACCAGCGAACTCCTCGCCCGGAGCGAGGTCACCCGCAGAGGCGGGACCCCCGTCGGAGGGCTGCTCCGACGGGCCGTCTGCCTCGAGCTCGTCGAGCCGACGACGCGCGCTCGCGAACCGGTTCCCCTGAGCCACAGCGCTCCGATTCAGCTACCGGTGTTCTGGTTCATGTCGGCGTCGCCGTTCTCCTGCGGCGTGTCACCGGTCACGGTGACGCCGTTGGAGCAGACGGCGCCGGACTCGACGCTCGCGTTCAGCCGGTACTGGGTGATGAACTCGTCGATCCGCTTGTCGCTCGCGTTGTCGACCTTGAGCTGGAAGCCCCAGGCCTGCAGGGAGATCGGCTTGTCGAGCCCGGGGTACGGGCTCATCAGCATGTAGTCCTTGCCCTTGACCTTCTTGGCCAGCTCGTCGATCTGCGCCTGCGGCAGGTCGGGGTTGTACGTCACCCACACCGCGCCGTGCTCGAGGCTGTGCACCGCGTGCTCGCTCGGGATCTGCTTGGCGTAGACGTCGCCCTGGCAGTTCTCCCACGAGCCGTTGTGGTTGCCGCCGACCGGCGGGCTGGTCTGGTACTTCACCTTGCCGGTCACGTGGTTCTGGGTGAGCCACTTGACGTCCTTGGCGCGGTAGTTCTCCACACCCTCGATCTGCTGCGAGCGGCGCTCGCCGAACGGCTTGCTGGCGTCCCACGAGTACCACACGCCGTAGCCGATGATGCTCAGCGCGACGATGCCGACGATGCCGCCCAGGACGATGTTCCCCCAGGGCAGCCCGGTGCTCTTGACCTTCACCGGCTGCCGGCCGCGGCCGCCGCCCTTGCCGGCCGGACCCTTGCCAGGGCCCTTGCCGCCCGGCCCCTTACCGCCGCCGGACCCACCCCGCCCCGGCGCGGCCTTGGACCCGGCCTTGGCCCCGGCTTTGGTTCCGGCCTTCGCCGTCCGCGCCGCCCCGGTCGCCTTCGAAGCCCCGGCGCTCGAAGCACTCGCCTTGGCGGGCGTCGCCTTCGCGGGCGTCGAGGCACTCGTTTCATCGGTCGACGATTCAGCGGCCACCTCGTCGATGGCGTCGTCGTCGGCAGCGGTGGCCGTGGGCTCGGTCTTCGGTGCGGGCGACTTACCGGAGTTGCCGCGCTGCGGCCGCTTGCCGGAACCGGACCTGCGCTGCGTGCTGTTGGACGGCATGGGACCTTTCATGACTTCCGTGCGCGGGCTCGCTCTACCAACGAAGCCTCAGGGAGGATGCTCACCGAAACTCGACCGATCAACGATCATCGGCCACGCCTCGTTCCGCGCGCTCGACCCCTCGGGCCACGCGTGCGCTCGCCCCCACGGTAGCGGGCGGGGCTGTCCTACGACGCTCGATAGCATGACGTAGTGACTCCCGATGCCCTTTCAGCCGCGATCCTCACCGCGGTACGCGCGGTCTTCGCCGAGCGCGGACTCGATTCCGCGGTCCTGCCCGACACGGTGGCGGTGGAGCGACCGCGAAACCCGGAGCACGGCGACTACGCCACGAACATCGCGCTGCAGGTGGCGAAGCGTGCCGGCGCCGCACCGCGCGACCTGGCGGGGTGGTTGGCCGAGGCGCTCGAGAGCACGAACGGCATCAAGTCCACCGACGTCGCCGGCCCCGGTTTCCTCAACATCACGCTCGACGCCGCGGCGCAGGGCGAGCTGGCCCGCACGATCGTGACCGCCGGCCAGAGCTACGGCCGCACGAACACGCTCGAGAAGACACGCATCAACCTCGAATTCGTCTCGGCGAACCCCACCGGACCGGTGCATATCGGCGGGGTCCGCTGGGCCGCGGTCGGTGACTCGCTGGCCCGGCTGCTCGAGGCGTCCGGCGCCGAGGTCACCCGCGAGTACTACTTCAACGACCACGGCGCGCAGATCGACCGGTTCGCCCGGTCGCTCCTCGCGGCCGCCCGCAACGAGCCGACGCCCGAGGACGGGTACGGCGGCGACTACATCGCGGAGATCGCGGCCGAGGTGCTGCAGATCAACCCGAACGCGCTGTCCGACGCGAATCCCCAGGAAGTGTTCCGGGAGACCGGCGTCGCCCTCATGTTCGACGAGGTGAAGCGCAGCCTGCACGACTTCGGCGTCGACTTCGACGTGTACTTCCACGAGAACTCACTGTTCGAGTCCGGTGCCGTCGACCGGGCCGTGGCCACGCTGCGTGAACATGGTCACATCTACGAGAAGGACGGCGCGGTCTGGCTGCGTACCACCGACTTCGGTGACGACAAGGACCGTCCGATCATCAAGAGCAACGGCGAGGCGGCGTACATCGCCGGCGACGCCGCGTACTACCTCGACAAGCGCGCTCGCGGCTTCGAGGTGTGCATCTACATGCTCGGCGCCGACCACGCGGGGTACGTCCAGCGGCTCCGGGCGCTCGCGGCCTGCGCCGGCGACGACCCGGACCACAACATCCAGGTGCTGATCGGGCAGCTGGTCAACCTGGTCAAGGACGGGCAGCCGGTCCGGATGTCCAAGCGCGCGGGCACGGTCGTGACGATGGCCGAGCTGGTCGACGCGATCGGCGTCGACGCGTCGCGGTACGTCCTGGCGCGCTCCAGCGTCAATCAGACGATCGACATCGACCTGAACCTCTGGGCCCGGCGCACCAACGACAACCCGGTGTTCTACGTGCAGTACGTCGCCGCCCGGACGGCCGCGGTCGTCAGAAATGCGAAAGACGTCGGCATCGTGCTCGACGACAATGCGTTCAAGCCCGAGCTGCTCACCCACGAGCGCGAATCCGCGTTGCTCGGCGCTCTGGGGGAGTTCCCGCGCGTCGTCGCCGGGGCCGCCGAGCTGCGCGAGCCGCATCGGGTCGCGCACTACCTGGAGTCTCTCGCGGCCACCTATCACCGCTGGTACGACGAGTGCCGGGTGATCCCGAAGGGAGACGAGGAGATCACCGACCTCAACCGCACCCGGCTTTGGCTCAACGTGGCCACCCGCACGGTCGTCGCCAACGGTCTCGGCCTGCTCGGTGTCACCGCCCCGGAGCGGATGTGAGAGCGCATCCGGCCGGGCCCCGGCACGCCGAGGTGCTGCCCGCCGCGCACCTGGGCGGCCCGGCCACCGACCTCAACGAGCTCGACCCGACGATCTGGCCGCGCTCGGCCACCCGCGAGAACGGCGTCCTGCACCTCGGTGGCATCGACGTCCGCGACCTCGCGGCCGAGCACGGCACCCCGGCGATCGTGCTCGACGAGGGTGACTTCCGCGCCCGCGCCCGCGGGTACGCGGAGGCGTTCGCCGGCGGGGACGTGTTCTACGCCGGCAAGGCGTTCCTCAGCCGCGGGGTGGCCCGCTGGGTCGACGAGGAGGGCCTCCACCTGGACGTCTGCACCGGGGGAGAGCTCACCGTCGCGCTGAAGGCCGGTTTCCCGCCGGAGAAGATCGCGCTGCACGGCAACAACAAGTCGCGCGCGGAGCTGAAGCGGGCGGTCGACGAGAACGTCGGGCGGGTCGTGCTCGACTCCTACGTCGAGATCGTCCGGCTCGCCGCCGAGGCCCAGCGGGCGGGGAAGACGGTCAAGGTCCTCATCCGCGTCACGGTCGGCGTCGAGGCCCACACGCACGAGTACATCGCCACCGCCCACGAGGACCAGAAGTTCGGGTTCTCGCTGTCCGGCGGGGAGGCCGCCGAGGCGGTGGCGCGTGTCCTGCGTCAGCCCGGCCTGGAGCTGGTCGGGCTGCACAGCCACATCGGCTCGCAGATCTTCGACACGTCCGGCTTCGAGGTGTCCGCGCACCGGCTCGTCGGGCTGCTCCGGCAGATCCGCGACGAGCACGGCGTCGAGCTGCCCGAGCTGGACCTCGGTGGCGGCCTCGGCATCGCCTACGTGGGCGGCGACACCCCGCTCGACGTCGGCGCGGTCGCGAAGGAGCTGCGTCGCATCGTCGAGACCGAGTGCACGAACGCCGGTCTCCCGGTGCCGCGGCTGGCGGTGGAGCCCGGCCGCGCGATCGTCGGCCCGACCGGCGTCACGCTCTACGAGGTGGGCACGGTCAAGCCGGTCGAGACCGGCAGCGGCACCCGCACCTACGTGAGCGTCGACGGCGGGATGAGCGACAACCTGCGCACGGCGCTCTACGACGCCGAGTACACGTGCGTGCTGGCCTCGCGCGCCAGCGACGCGCCGCCGATGCTGGCCCGCGTCGTCGGGCGGCACTGCGAGAGCGGCGACGTCGTCGTGAAGGACGTCTGGCTACCCTCCGACACGGTGCCCGGTGATCTGCTGGCCGTCGCCGCCACCGGCGCGTACTGCCGGAGCATGGCGAGTAACTACAACCACACACCGCGCCCGCCCGTGGTCGCGGTGGCGGACCGGACCTCGACGGTCCTGGTCCGCCGGGAGACGGAGGACGACCTCATGCGGCTGGACGTCGGATGAGCAAGGAGCCGGCCAAGCGCCCGTTGAAGGTCGCGATTCTCGGCTGCGGCACGGTCGGCCGTGAGGTCGTCCGTCTACTGCTGACCCAGTCGGACGATCTGCGTGCCCGCATCGGCGCGCCGCTGGAGATCGCCGGCATCGCCGTGCGCCGCAGTGGCCGCGATCGCGGTGACCTGGGCATCGACCCCGCGCTGTTCACCACCGACGCCCACGGGCTGGCGGTGCGCGAGGACGTCGACCTGGTCGTCGAGGTCGTCGGCGGCATCGAGCCGGCGCGCAGCTGGCTGGTCGACGCGTTGAAGGCCGGGAAGTCGGTGGTGAGCGCGAACAAGGCGCTGCTGGCCGAGGACGGCGCGACGCTCCAGGAAGCCGCCGCGGTCGGGGGAGCCGACCTCTACTACGAGGCCGCGGTCGCCGCCGCGATCCCGATCATCCGCCCGCTGCGCGAGTCGCTGCACGGCGACCGCATCACCCGCGTGACCGGCATCGTCAACGGCACGACGAACTACATCCTCTCCCAGATGGACGCCACCGGCGCCGGCTTCAACGAGGCGCTCGACGAGGCCACCGAGCTGGGCTACGCCGAGGCCGACCCGACCGCGGACGTGGAGGGGTTCGACGCCGGGGCGAAGGCCGCGATCCTGGCGTCGCTGGCCTTCCACACCCGGGTCACCGCGGCCGACGTGTACCGCGAGGGCATCACCGAGGTCACGGCCGCCGACGTGGCCAGCGCCAAGGCGATGGGCTCGACGGTGAAGCTGCTCTGCATCGCCGAGCGGCACGTCGACGCGGACGGCGGGGAGTCGGTGAGCGTCCGGGTGCACCCGGCGATGCTGCCCCGCACCCACCCGCTCTCGTCGGTCGGCGACGCGTTCAACGCGGTGTTCGTCGAGGCCGACGCCGCTGGTCAGCTCATGTTCTACGGGCGGGGTGCCGGTGGCGCGCCGACCGCCAGCGCCGTGGTGGGCGACCTGGTCGCGGTGGCCCGCAACCGGCTGGCCGGCGCCCGCACCACCGCCGAGTCGCCCTATGCCGACCTGCGTATCCGCACGGTCGCCGAGGCGCTGACCCGGTACCACATCTCGCTCGACGTCGCGGACAAGGCGGGTGTGCTCTCCGAGGTGGCGGCCGCGTTCGCCGGCCACGACGTGAGCATCTCCACGGTCCGGCAGGAGGGGCGTGGCGACGACGCGACGCTCGTGATCGTGACGCACACCGCCACCGACGCCGCGCTCGCGGCCACCGTGGACGCGCTGCGTGACCTGCCGATCGTCCGGAACGTCGTCAGCGTCATGCGGGTCGAAGGGGGAGAGTTCAAGTGATTCCGGCCGGAACCACCAGGAGCGGGTCGAGACCGGCCTGGCGCGGCATCATCGAGGAGTACCGGGAGTTCCTGCCGGTCTCCGACGACACACCGGTGATCACGCTGCGTGAAGGTGGGACGCCGCTCTTCCCGGCCCCGGTCCTCTCCGACCGCACCGGGTGCGAGGTCTTCCTCAAGATCGAGGGCGCGAACCCGACCGGTTCGTTCAAGGACCGCGGCATGACGATGGCGATCACCAAGGCCGTCGAAGAGGGCGCCAAAGCGGTGATCTGCGCGTCCACCGGCAACACGTCGGCGTCGGCGGCGGCCTACGCGGCGCGCGCCGGCCTGGTCTGCGCGGTGCTCGTGCCGCAGGGCAAGATCGCGCTCGGCAAGATGGCGCAGGCGCTGGTCTACGGCGCGAAGCTGCTGCAGGTCGACGGCAACTTCGACGACTGCCTGCAGCTGGCGTCCAAGCTCGCGCTGGAGTACCCGGTCAGCCTGGTCAACTCCACCAACGAGTTCCGGCTCGAGGGGCAGAAGACCGCGTCGTTCGAGATCGTCGACGCGCTCGGTGACGCCCCCGACGCGCACTTCCTGCCGGTCGGCAACGCCGGCAACATCACCGCCTACTGGCGCGGGTACGTGCAGGCGCACGCGCACGGCTGGGCGTCGAAGCGGCCGGTCATGCGCGGCTTCCAGGCCGCCGGGGCGGCGCCGCTGGTGTCCGGAGAGGTCGTGCGCGAGCCGTCGACGATCGCGACCGCGATCCGGATCGGCAACCCGGCGTCCTGGACGAAGGCCGTCGCGGCACGGGACGAGTCCGGCGGCAACATCGAGGCCGTCACCGACCGTCAGATCCTGGCGGCGTACCGGCTGCTCGCGCGCTCCGAGGCGGTGTTCGTCGAGCCCGCGTCCGCGGCGTCGGTGGCCGGCCTGCTCGCCGCGTCCGAGGCGGGCACGTTGGAGCGCGGCCAGCGGGTCGTCTGCACGGTCACCGGCAACGGGCTGAAGGACCCCGACTGGGCCATCTCGGGTGCTCCGGCGCCCCGCACCGTCCCGGTCGACGCCGCCGTCGCGGCCGCCGAGCTGGGCCTCGCGTGACGTTCGTTTCGTCGCCGGTGGTCGTTCGGCCGCCGGCTACGACGGCGAACATCGGGCCGGGTTACGACGCACTCGGAGCGGCGCTGAGCTGGCACGACGAGATCGAGCTGGCGGTCGTCGGGAGCGGGCTCACCGTCGAGCTGGCCGGCGAGGGCGTGGAAGACCTGCCGCGCGACGAGCAGCACCTCCTGGTGCGCGCGGCGCGGGCCGCGTTCGACCGGCTCGGCGGCCAGCCGCCGGGTCTGCGACTACGGTGCGTGAACCGGATCCCGCAGGCGCGGGGGATGGGCTCGTCGTCGGCCGCGGTGGTCGGCGGCATCGTGGCGGCACGCGGTCTGGTCGAGAACGGCACCGAGCTCCTGGACGACGCGGCCGCGCTCGCACTGGCGGCCGAGATCGAGGGCCATCCCGACAACGTCGCACCCTGCCTGCTGGGCGGCGTCACGATCGCGTGGACGGACGAGGAGACCGGCCGCGCGCACGCGACCCGGATGGAACCGGCGGCCGGCGTGCGCCCGGTGATCTGCGTCCCGACGACGCGTGGGTACACCGCGGCGAGCCGTGGCCTGCTCCCGGCCGAGGTGCCGCACGCGGCGGCCGCCGCGAACGCGGGCCGGGCCGCGCTGCTGGTCAGGGCGTTGACCGCGGCTCCGGAGCTGCTGCTGCCGGCCACCCGCGACTGGCTGCACCAGGACTACCGCCGTCCGTCCATGCCGGTGAGCCTCGAGTTGGTCGACGCGTTGCGTGCCGAGGGCATCCCGGCCGTCGTCAGCGGCGCCGGCCCGACCGTGCTGGCGTTCGCGCCGACCCCCTCCACCAACGACGTGGAGGCGATTGCGATGAAGACTGCCGGTCCGGGTACCTTTGCGGTGACCGCGGTGGACGTTTCGACGGCCGGCGCGGTGGCTATCCGAGGACAGGGCCGTGACCAGTAGTGATGTGGGTGTGACTTAGCCCGCAGAAGTTTCCCGACGCCGCCCAGGCGCCGATGGGAACACGCCGGTGGCGGGATGTGTTGCTGCGAGTGGACTTGGACGTCTACGCTGCTAGGCAGCACAGCCGCCCTCGGGCGCGCGATCACGCCGGGCCGAGTGTCTTCTTCAGAGCTCCCGCCGGCAACTCCAACCGAAGCAGCGGGAGCGGCACCAGTCCGCAACCGGCGCTGAGGTCGAGCCAGAGAGCGCTCCACCACGGCACCCTCAGAGGTGGTCAGGCGCGGTTGTCCCCGGAACCATCCGTCTGCTGGCGGGTGGTCTCAAGACCGGTCGTGAGACCGGTGCTCCATACCCGGCCGTACGGCTAATCCAGCCGTCGCCCGTCGCAGGGAAGGACCCCCATTGAGCGACACCACAGATATCGCCCCTCAGTCGCAGGACGCTTCTGCGGCGGCGGGCACCCTGGACCCGGCGCCGACAGCCGCTGCCGACGCCCCGGCGGCCAAGCCTCGTCGTCGGGCGGGGGGTTTGTCGGGAAAGTTGCTCCCCGAGCTGCAGCGGATGGCTGCTGAACTCGGCATTCCGGGCACTGCCCGCATGCGTAAGAGCGAGCTCGTCGCGCTGATCGAAGCCCGGCAGACCGGGGCGCCCGCCGCCGAGGTCGCCGCCCCCAAGGCCAAGGCCGAGAAGCCCGCTTCGGTTCGCAAGACGGTGCCCGCGCCCCGGGCCGCCGCCGCCGACGTGCCCGCCGAATCCCAGCCGGCGCTGCCGGTGGAGGCGGAGCCCGCGGTGGCCGCCGCCGCTCCCACCCGCCGTCGCCGGGCCGCGACGCGCGCCGCCGGTGCGCCCGCCAACGAGGCGCCCGCCGCGTCGGCCGCCCCGGTCGTCACCGCGGAGCCGCAGGCGTCCGCCCCGGTGCAGGCGTCCGCTCCGGCCGTCCCGGTCGACACCGCACCGCCG
Organism: Cryptosporangium japonicum; assembly: GCF_039524755.1. Classification (NCBI taxonomy): domain Bacteria; kingdom Bacillati; phylum Actinomycetota; class Actinomycetes; order Cryptosporangiales; family Cryptosporangiaceae; genus Cryptosporangium; species Cryptosporangium japonicum. The sequence continues at coordinate 23,091 of NZ_BAAAGX010000046.1, read as the reverse complement.
GCCCCCGTCGAGCGCCAGGCCCCCGCCGAGCGTCAGGCCCCCGCCGAGGCGCCGGCCGGCGAGGACACCAACGGCCAGCGCGGCCGCCGCGACCGCGGCGACCGTTCCGAGCGGGGCGACCGTTCCGAGCGGGGCGACCGGTCCGACCGTGGTGAGCGTTCCGAGCGGGCCGACCGTGACGAGAACCAGCGCGGTGACCGTGACGACAACCAGCGCGCGGACCGCGACGAGAACCAGGGCGGAGAGCGTCGCGAGCGCTCCCGCGGCGACCGTCGTCCGGCCGCCGACGGCGACCGCCAGGGTGGCCGCGGTGGCGACGACAGCGGCGAGCGTTCCGACCGCGGTGAGCGCAACCAGCGCAACCGCGACCGCAACCAGAACGACCGCAACCAGAACTCGAACGACCGCGGCCAGAACGACCGGAACCAGAACGACCGGAACGACCGCAACCAGAACGACCGCAACCAGAACGCCGACCAGGACGGCGACGACGACGGCGAGGGCGGCGGCCGGCGTCGGCGCGGACGCTTCCGCGAGCGCAACCGTCGCGGTGGCAGCGGCCGCACCGAGCGCAACGAGCGCTTCGGCGGCAGCGAAGAGCAGCAGCCGCAGGTGGCCGACGACGACGTCCTGATCCCGGTCGCCGGCATCGTCGACATCCTCGACAACTACGCGTTCGTCCGCACGTCGGGGTACCTGACCGGCCCGAACGACGTCTATGTCTCGATGTCGCAGGTGCGCAAGAACGGCCTGCGCCGCGGTGACGCGGTCACCGGTGCCGTCCGGCAGCCCCGCGAGGGCGAGCGCCGCGACAAGTACAACGCGCTGGTGCGGCTCGACACCGTCAACGGTGTCCCGCCGGAGGAGGCGCGGCGTCGTCCGGAGTTCCACAAGCTGACGCCGCTCTACCCGCAGGAGCGTCTGCGCCTGGAGACCGAGCCGAACATCATGACCACCCGGGTCATCGACCTGGTCATGCCGATCGGAAAGGGCCAGCGCGCGCTGATCGTCTCGCCGCCGAAGGCCGGTAAGACCTCGGTGCTGCAGGCCATCGCGAACGCGATCGCGAAGAACAACCCCGAGTGCTACCTGATGGTCGTGCTCGTGGACGAGCGGCCCGAAGAGGTCACCGACATGCAGCGGTCGGTGAAGGGCGAGGTCATCGCCTCGACGTTCGACCGCCCGCCGTCCGACCACACCACGGTCGCCGAGCTCTCCATCGAGCGGGCGAAGCGCCTGGTGGAGCTGGGTCACGACGTGGTCGTGCTGCTCGACTCGATCACCCGTCTGGGCCGTGCCTACAACCTGGCGGCCCCGGCGTCGGGCCGGATCCTGTCCGGTGGTGTCGACTCGACGGCGCTCTACCCGCCGAAGCGGTTCCTCGGCGCGGCGCGCAACATCGAGAACGGCGGTTCGCTGACGATTCTCGCCACCGCGCTGGTGGAGACCGGTTCCACCATGGACACGGTCATCTTCGAGGAGTTCAAGGGCACGGGTAACGCCGAGCTCAAGCTCGACCGCAAGATCGCCGACAAGCGGGTCTTCCCCGCGGTCGACGTGGACGCGTCCGGCACCCGCAAGGAGGAGATCCTGCTGGCGCCGGAGGAGATGGTCATCGTGCACAAGCTGCGCCGGGTGCTGCACGCGCTCGAGCCGCAGCAGGCGATCGAGATGCTGCTCGACCGGCTGCGCAAGAGCTCGACCAACATCGAGTTCCTGATGCAGGTGCAGAAGACGACGGTCTCGAACGACTGACGCACCACCGAAACGCCGCAAGCCGACCTCACCCGGGGTCGGCTTGCGGCGTTTTTGTCCGTTATGGGTAGGCTCTCGTCATGGGGCGGTGGGTGGTTCTGGCGCTGGTCTGTGCCCTGCTCGCGGCGTGCGGAACGGGCACGGTGCCGTCCCGGGAGAGCGCGATGCCGACGGGTGACCTGGCCGGCTGGCGTCGGGTGCTCAGCGACGACTTCGCCGGTACGCGCCTGAGCGACCGCTGGCTGGCCTACGACGGCCAGCCCTCGGGTGACCCGGCCGGGTGGTTCGACCCCGCCAACGTGACGGTCGCCGGCGGCGTGCTCACGATCCGCGGCGCGTACCAGAAGGCGCGCAAGCGCTGGGCCACCGGTGGCATCTCCACCCGGCGCAGCCTCAAGCAGACCTACGGCAAGTACGAGGTGCGGTTCCGGGCCGACCGGGGGCGCGGGATCGCCTACGCGTTCCTGCTCTGGCCGGTCGACGACAGTTGGCCGCCGGAGATCGACTTCGCCGAGGACAACGGCGCCGGCCGGGACCGGTTGTTCAGCACCGTGCACGCGATCGGCGGCTCGCAGATCGAGAATTCCACCGCGGCGGACTTCACCCAGTGGCACGTCGTCGGCGTCGAGTGGACGCCGGGGCGGATCGCGTACACGTTGGACGGGAAGGTCTGGGCGACGATCCACGACGACCGGGTGCCCGACCAGCCGATGGCGCTCGCGCTGCAGAGCCAGGCCTGGTACTGCGGTCACACCTGGCAGCGCTGCCCGGACGCCAGCACGCCGGCCACCGTGAATCTCCAGGTCGACTGGGTGGTGGCGTACGCGCGACGCGCGCCCTGACTGGGTAACCTCCCCTCCAGCGAAGGGGGGAGTGGTGGAGAACCGCGAGCGGATCTGTGATTGCGGTCATAACGAGGACGCCCATCGCCACTACCGGCGGGGCAGCGACTGCGCGTTGTGCGGCTGCCGTCGCTACCGGGGTCGGGGAGGCTTCTGGAGCCGGTTACGGAGTCGGCGCACCGATCGGGAATGACCGCCTGGTCCGGGCGCGTTTCTCGGGATGGCAATTCGTCTGACACACTGGACCTCATCGGTTCCGGTTCACGCTGCGCTCCGCCTGGAGGCCGGCGACCCGGCGACCACGAGAGAAGAGGAACCATGAAGCCCGATATCCACCCGCAGTATGTCGAGACGCAGGTCGTCTGCTCGTGCGGGAGCACGTTCACCACGCGCAGCACCGCCACCGGCGGCACGATCAACGCCGACGTGTGCTCGCAGTGCCACCCGTTCTACACGGGTAAGCAGAAGATCCTCGACACCGGTGGCCGCGTGGCTCGGTTCGAGCGTCGCTTCGGCAAGCGCCAGGCCGCCAAGTAGCGACCTGAAAGCGCCCGCCTGCCCGAAAAGGGCAGGCGGGCGCTTTGTGTTTGCCCCCGACGCCGCCACGGAAAGAGCCCGACATGACCGACACCCGCACCGACCGGTTGACCTCGATCCTCGACGAGTACGCCTCGCTCGAGCAGCAACTCGCCGACCCGGCGGTCCACGCCGACCAGGGGCGCGCGCGTGAGCTCGGACGCCGGTACGCCGAGCTGGGGCCGGTCGTGGCCACCGTCAGAGAGATCGAAGCGGTGCAGGGTGACCTGGAGACCGCCCGCGAACTGGCCGCCGACGACCCGGCGTTCGCCGCCGAGGCCGAGGAACTGGCCGAACGGCTCCCGGCGCTGGACGCCAGACTGCGCGAGCAGCTGCTGCCGCGCGACCCGGACGACAGCAAGGACGTCATCCTGGAGGTCAAGGCCGGTGAGGGCGGCGAGGAGTCCGCGCTGTTCGCCGGTGACCTGCTCCGGATGTACCTGCGCTACGCCGAGCGCGAGGGGTGGAAGACCGAGATCATCGACGCCACGGGCTCCGACCTGGGCGGGTACAAGGACGTCTCGGTCGCGGTGAAGAGCCGCCCCAGCGCCGACGGCGGCGTCTGGTCGCGGCTGAAGTACGAGGGCGGCGTCCACCGCGTGCAGCGGGTGCCGGTCACCGAGTCGGCCGGGCGCATCCACACGTCGGCCGCGGGTGTCCTGGTGATGCCGGAGGCCGAGGAGGTCGACGTCACGGTCGACCCGAACGACCTGCGGATCGACGTCTACCGGTCCTCGGGCCCGGGTGGGCAGAGCGTGAACACGACCGACTCGGCGGTGCGCATCACGCACCTCCCGACCGGCATCGTCGTCTCCTGCCAGAACGAGAAGTCGCAGCTGCAGAACAAGGAGTCCGCGCTGCGCATCCTGCGCGCGCGGCTGCTGGCGGCCGCCCGGGCCGACGCCGACGCCGCCGCGAGCGACGCCCGGCGCTCCCAGGTGCGCACGGTCGACCGCTCCGAGCGGGTGCGCACGTACAACTTCCCGGAGAACCGCATCTCCGACCACCGGGTGAACTACAAGGCCTACAACCTCGACCAGGTGCTCGACGGGGACCTGGACGGGGTGCTCGACGCGCTCACCGAGGCCGACAACGCGGCTCGCCTGGCCGGCGACGAGTAACTCTTTTCCCGCGCGTCACCGCGCGGCCACCCGCACGCCGCCTCGCACGCTCACGGGTCTGACTGGGTGTACCCGTGAACACGCTGTCCAGGCTGACGTGGGGTGGAACGGCAGCGTCCGTCGCGATCGCGGTCGGGGTCACGCGGGCGGGCACGGCCGGCGGGGCGACGCCGCCGGACGGGCCGCTCTCGCTCTGGCGTCCGGACACGCACAGCCCGGTGGGCTGGGCGGTGTGCGCGTTGTTCGGCCTGGCGGCGCTCGCGCTCGCGTTCATCCGGCTGTACCGGCTCGCCGAGGCCCGCGCGGTCGACGTGCGGACGGTCGCGACGATCGCGGCCTGCTGGTGCGCGCCGATGCTGGTGGCGCCGCCGGTGCTCAGCCTCGACGTCTGGTCGTACTTCGCCCAAGGCACGATGGTGCGCCAGGGTCTCGACCCGTACGCGTACGGTCCGTCGCTGCTCGGCCCCGGCGACGTCCTGGACGCGGTCTCGCCGGTCTGGCGTGACACCCCGGCGCCCTACGGGCCGCTCATGCTGGCCATCCTGACCGCGGCGGCCGAGGTCGGGCACCCCTCCCTGGTCGCGCTGCTGTTACGCGCGCTCGTGCTGCTGGCGGTCGTCGCGGTCGCGGTGCTCGTCACGCGGCTGGCGCCCCCGGAGGAGCGGGCGCTCGCGCTGACGCTCGTCGCGGCGAACCCGCTCGTCGTGGTCCATCTGGTCGGCGGTGCGCACCTCGACGCCCTGCTCGGCCTGCTGGCGGCGGTGACGATCTACGCCGTGCGCCGGCGCTGGTACGTGGTGGCGGCGCTGGCCGCGGCGCTGGCGTTCTCGGTGAAGCTGCCCGGGATCCTGCTGATCGGCTACCTGCTCGCCCACCTCGTACGCCAGCCGGTTCCGGTGCGTCGCCGGATCGCGGCCGCGGTGACGATCGGCGTCGTGGTGCTCGGCTGCTCGCTGCTGGTGCCGCACGGCTGGGGCTGGCTCAGCGCGATGGACGTGCCCGGTCGGGTCCGCATCTACTGGGCGCCGGCGTCGCTGGTCGGCTCGGTGGTGTACCTGGTGACCGGGGGCGTCGCCAGCTACACCGACACGCTGGCGCTGGCCCGGTCCGTGGTGGCGGCGGCCGGTGCGGTCACGATCGCGGCGCTGCTCTGGCGGGCCGGGGCCGAACCGAACTGGCGCAAGGCCGGCGCGCTGGTCGGCGCCGCGCTGCTTGTGCTGGCGAGTTCGGGCCCGGTGATGCACGCCTGGTACGTGGTGTGGGGCGGCGTCCTGCTCGCGGCCTGCGCCGGGGCCGGGGCACGCCGCTGGGCGGTGGTGCTCGGCGCCGCGCTCTGCTTCAGCGCGGTACCCGACCAGCTCGGCGGCACGCTGTGGAGCGTGCTCGCCGTTCCGCTCTGCCTGTCGGTGGTCGTCGTCGACGCGGTGCGGACGGTGTTCCCGGCGGCCGTGCCCCGGTGGGCACCGGCCGAGGCGGCGGCCGACACGGCATAGGGTTCTGCGGTGGACACTCTCGCTCTGGGCCCGGCGCTGGCCGGCGCCGTCCGCCGGCTGACCGACGCCGGGGTGGCGTCCCCGCGGTTCGACGCCGAGGAGCTCGCCGCGTTCGTGCTCGGCGTCCCGCGGGGTCGGCTGCTGCTGGCGAGCTTCGACCGCGCCGCCGCGGCCCGCTTCGACGAGCTCGTCGCCGAACGCGCCCGGCGGGTGCCGCTCCAGCACCTCACCGGCCTGGCCGGTTTCCGCCACCTGGAGCTCGCGGTCGGGCCCGGGGTGTTCGTGCCCCGGCCGGAGACCGAGCTGCTGGCCGGCTGGGCCGTCGACCACGCACCGGGCGCGGTCGTCGTCGACCTGTGCACCGGCTCGGGGGCGATCGCGCTGGCCGTGGCGAACGAGTGCCCGGACGCCACGGTGTACGGCGTCGAACGCGAGGAACTGGCGCTGGCATGGGCCCGGCGCAACGCCGAGACCCGCCGCGCCGCCGGCGACCGGCCGGTCACGCTGGTCCACGGCGACGCCACCTCGCCCGACGTGCTCGCCGAGCTCGACGGCACGGTCGACGTCGTCGTGACGAACCCGCCGTACGTGCCGGACGGTTCGACGGTGAGCCCCGAGGTGGCCGAGCACGACCCGGCCGCCGCGCTCTGGGGCGGGCCGGACGGCCTGGACGTCGTCCGCCGGCTGCTGGTGCGCGCCGCGGCGCTGCTCCGGCCCGGCGGTGTGCTGGGCATCGAGCACGCCGACGTGCAGGGCGAGTCGCTCCCGGCGCTGGTCCGCCGCCACCCGGCGTTCACCGACGTCGTCGACAACTCCGACCTCGCCGACCGTCCCCGCTTCACCACCGCGCGCCGCCGTAAGCTGACCACGTGACCCGGACCTACCAGTGCTCCGACCCGGCCGACCGCACGGCCGGGATCGCCGCGGCGATCGACGCCGTGCGCCGCGGTGACCTGATCGTGATGCCGACCGACACCGTGTACGGCATCGGCGCCGACGCGTTCACGCCGACCGCGGTGGACTCGCTGCTCACCGCGAAACAGCGCGGGCGCGACATGCCGGTGCCGGTGCTGGTCGGCAACCGCCGCACGCTCGACGGCCTGGTGATGGCGGTCCCGCCGACCGTGCACGAGCTGGTCGACGCGTTCTGGCCGGGCGGGTTGACGATCGTCGTCGAGCAGGCGTCGTCGCTGGCCTGGGACCTGGGTGACGCCGACGGCACGGTCGCGGTCCGGATGCCGCTGCACCCGATCGCGCTCGAGGTGCTGGAGGCCACCGGGCCGATGGCGGTGTCGAGCGCCAACGTCTCCGGCCAGCCGCCGGCCACCACCGCCGAGGAGGCCCGCGATCAGCTGGGCTGGCTGGTCGAGGTCTACCTGGAGGCCGGTTCGTGCGGCGACCCGGTCGCGTCGACGATCGTCGACGTCACCGGCGAGGTGCCGCGCGTGCTGCGTCAGGGTGCGCTCGATCTGGCGACGCTGCGCGAGGTCGTGCCCGACCTGCTCGATCAGGACGGCCGTGGTCCGCACGAAGAGCCGGTGACGGCCGAGGCATGAGCTTCTCCGTCCTGATGATCTGCATGGGCAACATCTGTCGCTCGCCCATGGCCGAACGGCTGTTGCGGCTGCGCCTCGACGAGCGGCTGAGCGACGGCGATCTCGTCGTCGTGCACGGCGCCGGCACCGGCGCGTGGCACGAGGGTGAGGCGATGCACCACCAGTCGGCCGAGGAGGTGCTGGCCCGCGGGGGAGACCCGGCGGGGTTCAGCGCCCGGATGCTGACGACCGCGATGCTCGCCGAGCAGATGGACCTCGCGCTCACCGCGACGATCGAGCAGGTCGAGTTCGTCACCGACCTGGACCCGGCCGCGGCGCCGCACACGTTCGTCCTCGGTGAGTTCGCCCGCCTGGCCGCGGCCGTCCCGGAGGACGAGCTGCCCACCGGTGACCTGGTGGCGCGCGGCCGGGCGTTGGTGGCCGCGGCCGACCGGCGGCGCGACGGTGCCAGGTACTCCGACGAGGTGCCCGACCCGTGGGGGCGCGCGCCCGAGTACTTCACCGCGGTGGCCGACCAGATCGACGACGCGGTCACCGTGCTCGCGGACCGGCTCGCCGGGCGGTAGTCGCCCCACTCCGGTGGCGCGGGGGGAGTACGGTGGCCCGAGCCACTCGGAAGGGTGGTCCTTCGGCGTGCCCGCACGCCCCCCGCGAAAACACGGTACGAGCGTTCGTGATACGTTTCACGAGCTAGTCAGATACGCGATTTGGCCCGCTGAACGCCGCCTGACGACCCCGACCGACGAACTCGGCGCACCGAAGCGCCGCGCCGACCGGAGCCGCCTCATGTCCCGCACATCGCCGCTTTTCCTCGCCCTCGCCGGCGTCGTCGTAGTGCTCGGCGGGGCATTCGTTCTCGGCGGCACCGAAGCATTGGCCGGTGCGGCCGTCGGGTCGGGTCTGGTCGCCGCTTTTCTGGCCTCGGGCCGGCTGCCCTTCCTGGTCGACGCGCAACTCGCGCCGGGTATCGCCTATCTCGTACTCGGCATCAACTACTTGTTCCGGGTAGTCCTGCTACTGGTGGCTCTGGTCGCGCTCAAAGACCAACCCTGGTTGGACGCCCGAGCGCTCGGTCTCGTCGTGATCGTCGGTGCGTTGGTGTGGAATGCGATGGCGCTGCGGCGTCATCTCGCCGCCGCCGCCGTCAATACGACCTCCGAGGTAATCGACGGCGAGTCGCCGGACGTGAACACTAAAGAAACAACAACGACGAGTTCGGACGTCACTAATTCGTCCGCTACTCGAACAGTGGGAGGTGGCCGATGATGGCCGATGCCGACCACGACAAACGATCACCCGAAGTCAACCCTGACGTGCCGGAGAGTGACGCCGCCGAGAGCGAGCGTAAGCGCTGGCAGGATGCCTCCGCGGTGCCCACGGTCGACCCGTGGCACGTGGTGAGCTACCTCATTTCCGGCGTCACGATATGGGGCCTCATCGGGTGGGCGGCGGCGCGTTGGCTGGACATTCCCGCACTCGTCGGAGTCGGATTCATCATCGGGGGGGTGCTCGGAATCTGGCTGACATACATCCGGTACGGTAGGCCGCAATCCGGGTCATCGATCTCGATGCCCCCTGCCCAGCCTGATCTGCCACGCGCCTCGGCTCAGCCCAGTAAGCAAAGCGCTCAGCGACCGTCAGGGCCGCCGTCGTCAGACACCACCGCCGAGGAGGAGAAGCCGTGAGCAACCAGCTCCTTGCCGCCGGGCCAGGATTCGAAGCGCCGGGCCCCGGTGACTTCGAGTTCCCGCCGCTTTTCGGCGAGGGCACGTTCTTCACGAAGCCGATGTTGATCATCGTGCTCGGCACGATCGCGGTCGCCGCGTTCTTCTACGCCGCCGCCCGCAACCCGAAGCTCGTCCCCGGCAAGCTGCAGTTCGCCGGTGAGCAGGCCTACGGGGCGATCCGCAACAGCGTCGTCCTCGACTCGATCGGCACCAAGCACGGCAAGAAGTTCGTTCCGTACATCGTCACGGTGTTCTTCTTCATCCTGGTGCTGAACATCTCCGGCATCATTCCGGTGCTGCAGTTCCCGGCCTCGTCGAAGATCGCGATTCCCGCGTTCCTCGCGGTGATCTCCTGGATCATCTACAACGCCGTGGGCATCCGTCGGCAGGGCTTCGTCGGCTATTTCAAGAACATGTGCTTCCCACCCGGGGTGCCGTGGCCGATCTACTTCCTGCTCGCGCCGCTGGAGTTCTTCTCCACGTTCATCATCCGGCCGTTCACGCTCGCCCTCCGTCTTTCGATGAACATGTTCGCCGGCCACCTGGTGCTGCTTCTCTGCATCCTCGGTGGCGAGTACATGCTCACCGAGGGCACCGGGGCGCTGCCGTTCCTGAGCCCGGTCGGCTTCCTCGGCGGGATCGTCCTGACCTTCTTCGAAGGCTTCATCCAGATCCTGCAGGCCTACGTGTTCGCGCTGCTGTCGGCGCTGTACATCGCGGGCGCCATGGAAGCCGAGCACTGACCTGAATCTCCCGCTCGCCGCGCACCCACCCCGCAGCGGCGGCCATTCACCCATCGAGAAAGGGAACGCAGCATGGAAGGCAACCTGAACATGGTCGGCTACGGCCTGGCCGCCATCGGCCCGGGCGTCGGTATCGGCCTGATCTTCGCCGCCTACATCGCCGGTGTGGCCCGCCAGCCGGAGGCCCGTGGCACGCTCCAGGGCATCGCGATCCTGGGCTTCGCCCTGGCTGAGGCGCTCGCCATCATCGGTATCGGTCTCGCGTTCGCGCTCTGACGACCATGTCTGCGACGACGGAGATCGTGACGACTCTCCTCGCGTCCGAGGACGGCGAGGTAAATCCGCTCCTCCCGCACACGTCCGAACTCATCGTCGGACTCGTCGCTTTCGCATTGCTCTTCTGGTTCCTCGCGAAGAAGGTCTACCCCCTCTTCGAGAAGACCTACGCGGAGCGATCGGAAGCGATCGAAGGCGGGATCAAGCGGGCCGAAGAGGCCCAGGCCGAGGCCAAGGCCGCGCTCGAGCAGTACCGGGCGCAGCTGGCCGACGCACGGGGCGAGGCCGGCCGCATCCGCGAGGAGGCGCGCGCCGAGGGTGCGCGCATCATCGAGGAGATGCGGGCCGAGGCCCAGGAGCAGGCCGCTCGGATCGTCGAGCGGGGCGAAGAGCAGCTGGCCGCCGAGCGGCAGCGCCTGGTGACCGAGATCCGCGCCGACATCGGCCGTGTCGCGGTCGACCTGGCCGGTCGCATCGTCGGTGAGTCGCTGGCCGACGAGGCCCGGCGCACCGGCACGGTCGAGCGCTTCCTCGACGAGCTCGACACCACTACCGGAGGGCGGCGCTGATGCAGGGCGCTAGCCGGGAGTCCCTGGCCGCGATCCGGTCGCAGCTGGCCGAGATCACCCGGGGCGGAGCCGCTCCGGCGGCCGGGACGCCGTCGGGCGGTGCCTACCCGGCGGGTTCCCGTCCGGCCGGCACCGCCGGTGCTCCGGCACCGGCCGGCGCCGACCGGGTGGCGCTCGCCGCTGACCTGCGTGCGGTCGCCGTCCTGCTCGGGCGCGAGCCCGGGCTGCGGCGCGCGCTGGCCGACTCCACCAAGCCCGACGAGGCCCGCACGGGTCTGCTCGACGCGCTGGTGGGTCAGCGGGTCGGCTCGGGTGCGGCCACCGTGCTGCGGGCCGCGGTCGCGGCCCGCTGGTCGAAGGCCAACGACCTGGTCGACGCCGTGGAGCTGCTGGCGGTCGACGCCGAGCTGGCCGAGGCGGAGGCCACCGACTCGCTGGCCGACGTCGAGGACCAGCTGTTCCGGTTCGCGCGCATCGTCGACGGCACCCCGCGGCTCGGGCAGTTGCTCGCCGACGCCACGGCGCCGGTCGAGCAGCGGACGGAGCTGGCGACGGGGCTGCTGGAGGGCCACGCGAACCCGGTCACCGTCCGGCTGGTCGCGAGTGCCGTCCACGGCATCGGCGGACGCGGGTTCGACGCGTCGCTGCAGCGTCTCGTCGAGCTGACGGCCGCTCGACGCGACCGCGAGATAGCGTATGTGACAGCAGCCGCACCGTTGACTCCTGCTCAGGAGGAGCGGCTGGTTGCGCGTCTGGCCGCGATCTACGGGCGATCGGTCTCCTTGAAGGTCGAGGTGGACCCCTCGCTGCTGGGTGGAGTGACGGTCCGGGTCGGCGACGACCTGTACGACGGAAGTGTCGCTCGCCGGCTGGAACAGGCGCGCGGCGCGCTCGCGCACTGACATCGCGTAACCAACGGCCCAAAACAGACGTGCAGGCTCGGTCAGCTCAGTCGCTGACCACAAGACGAGATCGAGGAACTATCAGATGGCCGAGCTGACCATCTCCTCCGAGGAGATCCGCGGCGCGATCGAGCGTTACGTCTCTTCCTATTCACCCGAGGTCTCCCGCGAGGAGGTCGGTGTGGTCGCCGATACCGGCGACGGCATCGCCCACGTCGAGGGCCTCCCCTCGACGATGACCAACGAGCTGCTGCAGTTCGAGGACGGCACCCTCGGGATGGCGCTCAACCTCGAGCCCCGCGAGCTCGGTGTCATCATCCTCGGCGACTTCGCGGGTATCGAGGAGGGCCAGACGGTCCGCCGCACCGGGCAGATCCTGTCCGCGCCGGTCGGTGACGGCTTCCTCGGCCGGGTCGTCGACCCGCTGGGCAACCCGATCGACGGCAAGGGCGAGATCCAGGCCGAAGGCCGCCGGATCCTGGAGCTGCAGGCCCCCACGGTGGTCCAGCGCCAGCCCGTGAAGGAGCCGCTGCAGACCGGCATCAAGGCCATCGACGCGATGACCGCGATCGGCCGGGGCCAGCGGCAGCTGATCATCGGTGACCGCCAGACCGGCAAGACCGCGGTGGCGATCGACACGATCATCAACCAGAAGGCCAACTGGGAGAGCGGCGACCCGAAGAAGCAGGTCAAGTGCATCTACGTCGCGGTCGGCCAGAAGGGCTCGACGATCGCTTCGGTGCGCGGCGCCCTCGAAGAGGCCGGCGCGATGGAGTACACGACGATCGTCGCGGCTCCGGCGTCCGACCCGGCCGGCTTCAAGTACATCGCGCCCTACACCGGCTCGGCCATCGGTCAGCACTGGATGTACCAGGGCCAGCACGTCCTGATCATCTTCGACGACCTGACCAAGCAGGCCGAGGCCTACCGCGCCGTGTCGCTGCTGCTGCGCCGCCCGCCGGGCCGTGAGGCCTACCCGGGTGACGTCTTCTACCTGCACTCGCGGCTGCTCGAGCGTTGCGCGAAGCTCTCCGACGAGCTCGGCGGCGGCTCGATGACCGGTCTGCCGATCATCGAGACGAAGGCCAACGACATCTCGGCCTTCATCCCGACGAACGTCATCTCGATCACCGACGGCCAGGTCTTCCTCGAGACCGACCTGTTCAACGCCGGTGTGCGTCCGGCCATCAACGTCGGTACCTCGGTGTCGCGCGTCGGTGGTTCGGCGCAGGTCCGCGCGATGCGTTCGGTCGCCGGTCGTCTCCGCCTCGACCTGGCCCAGTACCGCGAGCTCGAGGCCTTCTCGGCCTTCGGTTCCGACCTGGACCGGGCGTCGCGCAACCAGCTGGAGCGCGGGTCGCGTCTGGTCGAGCTGCTCAAGCAGCCCCAGTACTCGCCGTTCTCGGTCCCGGAGCAGGTCGTCTCGGTGTGGGCCGGTACCACCGGTCAGCTCGACGACATCCCGGTCGCCGACATCCGCCGGTTCGAGACGGAGTTCCTCGACTTCATCCGTCGCAACAAGTCGGACATCTTCTCCACGATCGAGTCCACGGGCAAGCTCGAGGACGACACCGCGCAGTCGCTGACCGACGCGATCACCGAGTTCAAGCAGCAGTTCGAGGTCGGCGCGAGCAGCGACCAGGTCATCGAGGCGAAGGACGAGGACTCGGCCGAGAGCGTCACCCGACACACCGACCAGGAGGGCTGATCCGTGCCCGCCTCGCTTCGGGTGCTGCGACGCCGGATCAAGTCGGTTCAGCAGACCAAGAAGATCACCAAGGCGCAGGAGCTGATCGCCACTTCGCGGATCGCGAAGGCGCGCGCCCGGGTCGAGGCGTCGCGCCCCTACGCCGAGGCGATCACCCGGGTGCTCACCGCGCTCGCGACGAACTCCTCGTCGATCGACCACCCGCTTCTCAATGCTCGTGAGCACGTCAAGCGGGTGGGGATCCTGCTCATCACGTCCGACCGTGGTCTCGCCGGCGGTTACAACGCCAACGTGATCCGCCGGGCCGAGCAGCTCATCGCTCAGGTGCAGTCGGAGGGCCAGGAGCCGGTCCTGTACGTGATCGGCCGTAAGGGCGCGGCGTACTTCCGGTTCCGCAACCGGCACATCGAGCGGTCCTGGACGGGCTTCTCGGAGTCGCCGGACTACGACGACGCCAAGGAGGTCGGCGAGTTCCTCGTGCAGACCTTCCTGGCCGGCGCCGACGACACGCTGGACGGGCCCGGCCTGGACGGCGTCCACGGGGTGGACGAACTGCACCTGGTCTCGACCGACCTGGTGTCGATGATCACCCAGCGCCCGGTCGCGCACCGGTTCGCGCCGATGGACGTCTCGGAGGAGGCGCACCCCGAGGGGCCGCGCCCGATCTACGAGTTCGAGCCGGAGCCCGAGCAGTTGCTCTCCGCGCTGCTGCCGAAGTACCTGAACACCCGCATCTACGCGGCTCTGCTGGAGTCCGCGGCCTCGGAGTCGGCGTCGCGCCGGCAGGCGATGAAGTCGGCGAGTGACAACGCCGGCGAACTCGTCAAGAGCCTCAGCCGCGAAGCCAACGCGGCACGCCAGGCCCAGATCACCCAGGAGATCAGTGAGATCGTTGGTGGCTCCAACGCTCTCGCCACTGCAGGAAGTGACGACTGATGACTGCCACCACTGTTGAGAACACGGCCGGGACGCAGTCCGAGGCCGCCAGCGGCCGCGTCGTAAGCGTGCGCGGCCCCGTTGTCGACGTCGAGTTCCCCAAGAACGCGATCCCCGACCTCAACAACGCCCTGCACGTGAAGGTCGACGTGGAGAGCATCGCGAAGACCCTGACCCTCGAGGTCGCCCAGCACCTGGGTGACAACGTGGTCCGGACGATCTCGATGCAGCCCACCGACGGCCTGGTCCGGGGCGCCGAGGTCATCGACACCGGCGCGCCGATCAGCGTTCCGGTCGGCGACATCACCAAGGGCCGCGTGTTCAACGCGCTCGGCGAGGTGCTGAACCTGGCCGAGGGCGAGACGCTCGAGGTCACCGAGCGCTGGCCGATCCACCGTGACCCGCCCGCCTTCGACCAGCTCGAGAGCAAGACCGAGATCTTCGAGACCGGTCTGAAGGCGATCGACCTGCTCACGCCGTACGTGCGTGGTGGAAAGATCGGCCTGTTCGGCGGCGCCGGCGTGGGCAAGACGGTGCTCATCCAGGAGATGATCATCCGTGTCGCCAACAACTTCGGTGGCGTCTCGGTCTTCGCCGGCGTGGGTGAGCGCACCCGCGAGGGCAACGACCTGATCCTGGAGATGGACGAGAGCGGCGTGCTGGAGAAGACCGCGCTGGTCTTCGGCCAGATGGACGAGCCGCCGGGCACGCGTCTTCGTGTCGCGCTGGCCGCGCTCACCATGGCGGAGTACTTCCGCGACGTCCAGAACCAGGACGTGCTGCTCTTCGTCGACAACATCTTCCGGTTCACGCAGGCCGGTTCCGAGGTGTCGACGCTGCTCGGCCGCATGCCGTCCGCGGTGGGTTACCAGCCCACCCTGGCCGACGAGATGGGCCAGCTGCAGGAGCGCATCACGTCGACGCGCGGTCACTCGATCACCTCGATGCAGGCGATCTACGTCCCCGCCGACGACATCACCGACCCGGCGCCCCACACGGTGTTCGCGCACCTCGACGCGACCACCACGCTGTCCCGCGCGATCTCCGACAAGGGCATCTACCCGGCGATCGACCCGCTGGACTCCACCTCCCGGATCCTCGACGCGCGGTACGTCGGCGAGGAGCACTACCGGGTGGCCGCCCGTACCAAGGAGATCCTCCAGCGGTACAAGGAGCTCCAGGACATCATCGCGATCCTCGGTATCGACGAGCTCTCCGAGGAGGACAAGCTCCTCGTCGGTCGCGCCCGTCGGATCGAGCGGTTCCTGTCGCAGAACACCTACGCGGCGGAGCAGTTCACCGGCATCCCCGGCTCGACGGTGCCGATCAAGGACACCATCGAGGCGTTCAAGGCGATCGCCGCCGGTGACCTGGACAAGTACCCGGAGCAGGCGTTCTTCATGTGCGGCGGCATCGACGACGTGGAGAAGAAGGCGGCCGAGCTCGCCAAGGAGTGAGCTGTCCCCAAGTCTTACCGCGGGTCCCGGGCCGTTTGGCCCGGGACCCGCATCCGAACCAAACGAGGAGTCTGCCGTGGCGGAGCTGCACGTCGAGGTCGTGTCCGTCGAAGAGAAGATCTGGTCGGGCGAGGCGTCGATCCTGATCGCCCGCACCACCGAGGGCGAACTGGCGATCATGCCGGGGCACACGCCGCTGCTCGGTGAGCTGGTCGACCCGGGCGAGGTGCGCGTGCGCGCCGGCGACGGCGAGCACCGCTGGACGGTGCACGGTGGCTTCCTGTCGGTCACCTCGGACGGTGTGTCGGTTCTGGCCGAGACCGTGAGCACCCCCGAGGGTGCTCCCGCCGGGCAGTACTGAGGCCCAGGGGCGCGGGGGAGCACGGCGAATGACGACTGTGCTCGAAGGCGTCGCGCTCCTGTTCGTTCTGGGCTTCGGCCTGCTGGCCGTGTTGTTCATCCGCCGGGTGCTCATCGCACGCAGCGGAGCGGTGGAGCTGTCGGTGCGTCTGTACCGGGCCCGCCTCGGACGCGGGTGGGCCCTCGGGCTCGCCCGGTTCAACGGTGACCAGCTGCGCTGGTACCGGTTGTTCAGTGTGTCCCCGTGGCCGCGCCGCGTCCTGACCCGCCGGGAGCTGGTGGTGGTCGGACGGCGCGACCCGAGCGAGCAGGAGACGCTCGCGTTGATGACCGGCTCGGTGGTGCTCGAATGCACCGACCGCAGCGGCCCGGTCGAGCTGGCGATGAGCGGCAGCGCGCTCACCGGCTTCCTGAGCTGGTTGGAGTCCGCCGCCCCCGGTTCGTTCCCTACGCGCTAGCGCCCGGCCTCCAGAGGACGTCCTGGCCCTCGTTCGCGATGCGCGACAGGATGAACAGCAGGTCGCTCAACCGGTTCAGGTACTTGGCCGGCAGTGGATGCGTAGTGCCCGGCTCGGCCTCGAGCAGCGTCCAGGTCGAGCGCTCGGCCCGCCGGACGACGGTCGTCGCCTGGTGGAGCAGGGCAGCTCCCGGCGTTCCGCCCGGCAGGATGAAACTGTCGAGTTTGGGCAGTCGAGCGTTGAACTCGTCGCACCAGCCCTCGAGGCGCTCGACCTGAGCCTCGGTGACCCGCAGCGGCGGGTACTTCGGTTCGGGAGCGACCGGCGTCGCGAGATCGGCGCCCACGTCGAACAGGTCGTTCTGAGCCGCGCGCAGCACGTCGGCGACTTCCTCGGTGAGTTGACCGAGAGCGAGCGCCACACCGATGACCGCGTTCGCCTCGTTGACGTCCGCGTACGCTCCGATCCGCGGGTGCGTCTTGGGGACGCGACTCATGTCGCCGAGGTTAGTCGTACCGGAATCACCGGTTTTGGTATAGATACGGGTCAGGTGCACGGCCATTCCCCGAGGTTATCCACCGGATGGTCAGACCGTTGTGGACATGACGCAGAGCACTCCCCGGAGGCCCGTAGGATGGCCCGGTGGAGCTATTTCGTGTGACAGGTGGGACCCCGCTGGTTGGCGAGGTCACGGTCAGTGGTGCCAAGAACAGCGTCCTGAAGCTGATGGCGGCGTCATTGCTCGTCGAGGGCCGCACGGTGCTCACGAACGTCCCCCGCATCCTCGACGTGACGATCATGAGCGAGGTGCTGCGTCGCCTCGGCTGCGAGGCGGTGCTCGAAGGCGAGACGCTGACGATCGACGTACCGGCGCAGCCGCTCACCGAGGCCGACTACAACCTCGTCCGCCGGATGCGGGCGTCGATCAACGTCCTGGGCCCGCTGCTGGCCCGGCGGGGCGAGGTACGGGTGCCGCACCCCGGCGGCGATGCCATCGGATCGCGTGGGCTCGACTACCACATCGCCGGCCTGGAGCGGATGGGCGCGGAGATCACCAGCGAGCACGGCTTCGTGGTGGCCCGGGCGTCCCGGCTGCACGGCGCGCGCATCTGGCTCGACTTCCCGAGCGTCGGCGCCACCGAGAACATCCTGATGGCCGCGGTGCTGGCCAAGGGCACGACGGTGATCGACAACGCGGCCCGCGAGCCCGACATCGTCGACATCTGCTCGATGCTCACCGAGATGGGCGCCGAGATCCACGGCGCCGGCACGTCGACGCTCGAGGTCGAGGGCGTCGAGGAGCTGCGGCCGGTCACCCACCGCACGGTGCCCGACCGCATCGTCTCCGGCACCTGGGCGTTCGCGGCCGCGATCACCCAGGGCGACATCACGGTGCGGCAGGGCGAGCCGCGTCACCTGGAGATCGCGCTCGACAAGCTCAACCAGGCCGGCGCCCAGATCGACTTCCTCGACCCGATGGAGCCGGCCGAGGGCTTCCGCGTCCGGATGGAGCGGCGGCCGCGCGCGGTCGACATCGTGACGCTGCCCTACCCCGGCTTCGCCACCGACATGCTGCCGATGGCGATCACGCTCGGCGCGGTGGCCGACGGTCCGTCGATGGTCACCGAGAACGTGTTCGACGCGCGCTTCATGTTCATCAACGAGATGCTCCGCCTCGGGGCCGACGTCCGCACCGACGGCCACCACGCGGTCGTCCGCGGGAAGGACTGGCTGTCCGGTGCTCCGGTGCGGGCCACCGACATCCGTGCCGGTGTCGGCCTGGTCATCGCGGGTCTGCGTGCCGACGGCGTCACCGAGGTGGCCGACGCGTTCCACATCGACCGGGGCTACCCCGACTTCCTGAGCCAGATGCGGGGCCTCGGCGCGACGATCGAGCGCGTCACGGTGGAGGACGAAGAGTTCTAGGCGCCGGGCCCGACCAGGGCCCGTGCCTTCGGCAGGTCCGCCGCGAACACCAGCACCCGGACGCGCCCGCGTCCGGCGTCGCTGGTGGTGGAGCGGATGTTGGCGTCGGAGAGCACGGCACGCAACGCATTGGCCTCACCGGCCGAGGCGGCGACCGCCACTTCGTGGAGCAGGCCGTAGTCAGAGCTCTTCCCGTCCGGCGCGGGGCCGGAGACCTTGCCCGTTCCGTACGTCCACCGCAGCATCAGGACCAGGAACGCCACCACTACGAAGGCGAAGAGCACGGCCACGAACCCCGTCACGGTCCCAGTGTGCCACCCGCCGTCCAGGCTGACGACGCCGAATGCGTCGGCACTTCCCCGGCTTCCACCGTTTGGTGGAGCTGATGTCCTATGCCCTGCTTGCCGTAATTGCTGCCCGTTAATGGATAATGCAGCGTGATGCGCTGTTAGTGCAGCCGGTTTGCGGAGGGGGACGCCGGATGAACCAGCTGGTCGTCGCCGGACCGCGGCTCGATGCGGCGACAGTCGGCGGGCTGCGTGGTCAGCTGGACGAGGCGATCCGAACCGGCACCGGCCCGCTGGTCCTCGACCTGGCGAGCGTCCAGAACGTCGACGCGATCGGGCTGGCCATGGTGCTCGGGGTCGAGCGCCGGGCGAAGAGCGCGGGCCGGGAGCTGCTCCTGCGGAACGTCCCGCCCCGGGTCGCACGGCTGCTCGGCGCGCTCGGTCTCAGCCGCATCCTGCGCGCCGAGGGGACCCGCGAGTCGATCCGGGCCTGATTCGATTCACCAGCGAATCTGTGGCGCGCGCCATGGCGGGCCATCGGTTACTCGTCAGTAAAATTCGCGGCACCGACGCCGGAGGTGCCCGATGCCGTACCCGTCCTCGCCGGATCGAGACCGCCCGTGGGTGATGCGGACCTACGCCGGGCACTCCTCGGCGGCCGCGTCCAACGCGCTGTACCGGCGCAACCTGGCCAAGGGTCAGACCGGCCTGTCGGTGGCGTTCGACCTGCCGACGCAGACCGGCTACGACCCCGACCACGAACTGGCCCGGGGCGAGGTGGGCAAGGTTGGCGTGCCGATCTCGCACCTCGGCGACGCCCGCGAACTTTTCGACGGCATCCCGCTCGAGAAGATGAACACGTCGATGACGATCAACGCGACCGCGATGTGGTTGCTCGCGCTCTACGAGGCGGTCGCCCTGGAACAGGGGGCCGAGCTCGAAGACCTCACCGGCACCACCCAGAACGACATCATCAAGGAGTACCTGAGCCGGGGCACGTACGTGTTCCCGCCGGGGCCCAGCCTGCGGCTGATCACCGACATGATCGCCCACACGGTCGTGCACCTGCCGAAGTGGAACCCGATCAACATCTGCTCGTACCACCTGCAGGAAGCCGGTGCGACGCCGGTGCAGGAGGTCGCGTACGCGATGTCCACCGCGATCGCCGTGCTCGACGCGGTGCGCGACGCCGGTCAGGTGCCGCAGGAACGGATGGGCGACGTCGTCGCGCGCATCTCGTTCTTCGTCAACGCCGGCATGCGGTTCGTCGAGGAGATGTGCAAGCTCCGCGCGTTCGCCCAGCTCTGGGACGAGATCACGCGTGAGCGCTACGGGGTGGAGAACCCGAAGCACCGCCGGTTCCGCTACGGCGTCCAGGTCAACTCGCTCGGCCTGACCGAGGCGCAGCCGGAGAACAACGTCCAGCGGATCGTGCTGGAGATGCTCGGGGTGACGCTCTCGCGCAACGCGCGGGCCCGCGCCGTGCAGCTGCCGGCCTGGAACGAGGCGCTCGGCCTGCCGCGCCCCTGGGACCAGCAGTGGGCGCTGCGCATGCAGCAGGTGCTCGCGTTCGAGAGCGACCTGCTCGAGTACGACGACATCTTCGACGGCTCCGGAGTCGTCGAGGCGAAGGTCGCGTCGATTCTGGACGGCGCGCGCGCCGAGATCGCCCGCGTGCAGGAGATCGGCGGTGCGGTCGCGGCGATCGAGTCCGGCTACATGAAGGGCGAGCTGGTGCGCTCGCTGGCCGAGCGGCGGGCCCGGGTGGAGGCCGGCGAGGACACGATCATCGGCGTCAACAAATTCACCGAGACCGAGCCGAGCCCACTGACCGGCGCCGAGAAGGCCATCTTCACCGTCGACGCCGGGGTCGAACAGGCCGCGCGCGAGAAACTGGCCGCCTGGAAGGCCGGGCGCGACCAGAGCGCCGTCGACGCCACGCTGGCCGCGCTCGCCGACGCGGCCAAGAACGGCACGAACCTGATGGAGCCGACGATCGCCTGCGTGCGTGCCGGGGTCACGACCGGCGAGTGGGCGAACGTGCTCCGGGACGTGTTCGGCGAGTACCGGGCGCCCACCGGGGTCTCCGCCGCGGCCGCCTCGAACCCGGGCGGGGAGACCGCCGACGCGCTCACCGCGATCCGCGAACGGGTGCGCTCCACCGGTGAGCGCCTGGGCGGACCGCTGCGGATGCTCGTCGGCAAGCCGGGCCTGGACGGGCACTCCAACGGCGCCGAGCAGATCGCCGTGCGGGCCCGCGACGCCGGGTTCGAAGTCGTCTACCAGGGCATCCGGCTCACGCCGGCGCAGATCGTCGCGGCCGCGGTCGCCGAGGACGTGCACGTCGTCGGCCTGTCGATCCTCTCCGGGGCGCACGCGCTCGCGGTGCCCACCGTGATCGACGGCCTACGCGAGGCCGGCCTCGACGACGTGCCGGTGATCGTCGGCGGCATCATCCCGCCCGACGACGCCGAGATGCTCAAGACCGCCGGGGTCGCCCGGGTGTTCACCCCGAAGGACTACGGCCTCAACGAGATCATGGCCGAGATCGTGACCGTGATCGAGGAGCTGCACGCTAGCCCGGTGTCGTGAGCGCGTCGAGCGCCGAGCCGCGGGGGAGGGCGGCGGCCTTCACCGGCAGCGCGCCCACCGAGCCGACCAGGTGGTCGGCGAGGCGTGCCGCGCTGGTGCGCTCCAGGTCGTGATCGGCGTCGTACCCGGTGACGCTCCATCCGACCAGGCCGGGCGTGCCCAGCGCGGCGCGGGTCATCGTGGTGAGCTGCTCCCAGGAGAGGCCGCCGGCCAGCGGGCGCCCGGGGTCGGGCAGCGCCTGGTCGGAGAGCACGCTGAGGTCGACGTGCAGCCACCAGCCGTCGGTGGTGCGTGAGACGTGCTCGACCGCCTCGGCCACGTGACGCGCGAGCACCGGCCCGGACGCGCCGGCGACGTCGAGATCGGTGTCCGACTTGACCAGGATGCTGCCCGACAGCGAGGGGATGCCGGCCGCGCTGAGCTCGGCGGCGTCCCGGGTGCCGAGCACGGCGACCGCACCCGGCGGCACCAGCGGCAACCGTCGGGAGAGACCGTTGGAGAGCACCGCGTTGGTCTGCGCGAGCAGCGCCAGCCCGAGCGTGCAGTCCGACGCCAGCCCGGTCGGTGACTTGTCCGGCGGCCAGGCGCACTCACGCCCGGACAGCACCAGCAGCCCGGCCGGGCCCGCCGGGCGGTGGCCGGTGGCGACCAGCCCGCCGAGCAGGATCGGGTTGTCGCCGCCGAGCAACAGCGGGAAGTGACCGTCGGTGTGGCTGGCCGAGACCGCGTCGGCGACCCCGTCGATCATCGCGGCCAGCGCGCCCTCGTTCAGCAGGCCGGTGTCGGAACTGCGGATCAGCGACCGCTCGCCGCCCGTGACCGGCGAGGTCTCGAACGGCGTCCAGCCGCTCGGCAACGCTTCCCGGATGCGTCCGATGAGTCCTTGGGCGTGCACAGCCGCCGGTCCGGCCGCCGCGCCGCCGGCTCTACCGGTGGCGCTGAACGGCACGCTGATGATGTCGATCTCCATCAAGCCCCCCAGGACGGTCGTACCCCGAAGTTCGACCGTGACATGACTCCTCTGCTCCGGGCTACACCTGGAGGAATGAGGTAGGGCGAAATGTTACCTAAGTGAAGTCTGAGAGTGAAAACGCTCGGCTTTTCGGCGACGCCGTGCACGCACCGTCCGGAAAGCCCACCAGAAGAACGCGATCATCGCGGCCAGCGCGACGACGACCAGGATCGGCGCGAGGAGCGCGAGCAGGGACATCCCGAGCGCGGCGGCGTCCTCGAGCGTGCTGACGACCGGGGCCGCGAACCCGCCGCTCGCGGCGTTCACCGCCGGCCGCGCGGTGGCCTTGCCGGCGTGCACGACCAACGCCAGCACCACACCGACGGCGACCGGCACCCATGCTCCCCCGGAGAAGAAGCTGCCCGGGTCGCTCACCGTCACCGCGTCCGACGTCGTGGTCGCGCCGAACGCGAGCCCACCCGCGGTGGGACGCACGACGGTCTGCACGACGTCGTTGATCGAGTCGACGATCGGCACCTTGTCGGCGACCATCTCGACGGCCAGCAGCACGGCCAGGATCACCAGCGCCCAGCCGCCGTCGAGCCACTGCCAGCCGGCCGGCAGCGTCACGGTGTCGGTGAACCGCGAGAGCAGCCCGAGCGTCAGCAGCGGGATGTAGGCGTTGAGACCGGAGGAGGCGGCGAGCCCGGTGCCGGTCAGGATTTCGAACACGAGTCCACGGTAGGGCTCGTGCGCTAGGCCCTGTCCTGCAAGTCCATGCTCGGCTGCGGCTCCGCTCAGCCGCCGCCAGGCCGCGTTGTCGGCCTTCCCCGATACAACAGCGGTATCGGGAAA
>NZ_BAAAGX010000045.1:0-818 GCF_039524755.1 Cryptosporangium japonicum | reverse complement strand
GCACTGTTGCAAAGTTAGCGATGAGGCAGCCTTTTGTCTTATTCAAAGGCCTTACATTTCAAAAACTCTGCTTACCAGGCGCATTTCGCCCAGGGGATCACCATAATAAAATGCTGAGGCCTGGCCTTTGCGTAGTGCACGCATCACCTCAATACCTTTGATGGTGGCGTAAGCCGTCTTCATGGATTTAAATCCCAGCGTGGCGCCGATTATCCGTTTCAGTTTGCCATGATCGCATTCAATCACGTTGTTCCGGTACTTAATCTGTCGGTGTTCAACGTCAGACGGGCACCGGCCTTCGCGTTTGAGCAGAGCAAGCGCGCGACCATAGGCGGGCGCTTTATCCGTGTTGATGAATCGCGGGATCTGCCACTTCTTCACGTTGTTGAGGATTTTACCCAGAAACCGGTATGCAGCTTTGCTGTTACGACGGGAGGAGAGATAAAAATCGACAGTGCGGCCCCGGCTGTCGACGGCCCGGTACAGATACGCCCAGCGGCCATTGACCTTCACGTAGGTTTCATCCATGTGCCACGGGCAAAGATCGGAAGGGTTACGCCAGTACCAGCGCAGCCGTTTTTCCATTTCAGGCGCATAACGCTGAACCCAGCGGTAAATCGTGGAGTGATCGACATTCACTCCGCGTTCAGCCAGCATCTCCTGCAGCTCACGGTAACTGATGCCGTATTTGCAGTACCAGCGTACGGCCCACAGAATGATGTCACGCTGAAAATGCCGGCCTTTGAATGGGTTCATGTGCAGCTCCATCAGCAAAAGGGGATGATAAGTTTATCACCACCGACTATTTGCAACAGTGC
>NZ_BAAAGX010000044.1:0-1901 GCF_039524755.1 Cryptosporangium japonicum | reverse complement strand
CAACGTCCCTGCACAGCACACCTAGGGGCTGACGGTGAAGGCGGCCGGCTTGCTCTCCAGCGTGCCCAGCCGGGCCACCAGCTGGTACTGGCCGGGCTTCACCGCCGCGCCGGTGACGCAGTTCTTCGACGACGTCGTGCCGCCCCACTTGATGAAGTAGTTCAGCGTCTCGCCGGGCACGATCTTGCGGTCGAACTTGGCCGCGGACGCGTCCGCGCGAG
The DNA here is from genome assembly GCF_039524755.1 of Cryptosporangium japonicum. Lineage (NCBI taxonomy): Bacteria > Bacillati > Actinomycetota > Actinomycetes > Cryptosporangiales > Cryptosporangiaceae > Cryptosporangium > Cryptosporangium japonicum. The sequence continues at coordinate 1,680 of NZ_BAAAGX010000044.1, read as the reverse complement.
AGCTGCAGTCGTCCGACGACCACACCTTGGTGGCGCCGGACAGGATCTTCAGCTCCTGCTCGTTCGAGCCCACGTCACGGCGGCAGGCCGCGTTCGAGGTGTTCTTGACGACCAGCCGCATCGACGCGAACTCACCGATGCGCACCGCGCCGTCGGACGGGACCGCGGTGACCGTGAGCGCCGAGTCGGGGCACGCCGCCGCGGCCGACGTCGAACCGCCAGCCGGCTGCTGCGGGGCCGCGGTGGCCGAGTCGGGTGACTCCTGGCTCGGTGACGTGCCGGCCGAGCCGACCCCGGATTCACCGGGGTCGGTGGGGCTGGCACCGGCTGCCGGTGAGGCCGCGCTGGCCGAGGGCACACCGGCGAGACGGGCCTCGTCCGCGCCCGATCCGCGAGTGATCAGGCATGACGCGGCCACGAGCAGAATCAACAGGGCCGGCACGATGATGAGCAGGCGCCGACGCCAGTAGACGCTGGATGGGTGGGGTCCGACCGTCCAGTTCATGGTGTCCGAACCGTATCGCCCCGTGGCTCGTCGCGTGTGACGGCACGCCGCAGGTCTCAACCTGACGTGGAGACAATCACAAGCTCAGGGCGTCCAATACCATCACTTCCGATGTCCGAGACACGCTTCGCCGCCCTCGTCCTCGACTGGTACGACGAGAACGCCCGTGACCTACCCTGGCGCACCGACGACGCCACCCCGTGGGGTGTCCTGGTCAGCGAGATCATGCTCCAGCAGACGCCGGTGTCACGCGTCCTGCCGGTCTGGGTCGAGTGGATGGAACGCTGGCCCACCCCGGCCGCGATGGCCGCCGACGAGCCGGGTGAGGCCGTCCGCCGGTGGGGGCGGCTGGGGTATCCGCGCCGGGCCCTGCGCCTGCACGAGTGCGCGGTGGCGATCACGACGCGGCACGGCGGCGAGCTGCCCACCGACCTCGACGAACTGCTGGCGTTGCCCGGCGTCGGGGCGTACACGGCGCGCGCGGTGGCGTCGTTCGCGTACCGCCAGCGGCACGCGGTCGTCGACACGAACGTCCGGCGGGTGCTGAGCCGGGTCGTCACCGGGGTCGCCGACTCGCCGCCCGGGTCCGCGGCGCGCGATCTGGCGCTGGCCGAGCCGCTGGTGCCCACGGACGCCGCGGTCGCGGCGCGGTACGCGGTGGCCGTGATGGAGCTGGGAGCGCTGGTGTGCACGGCGCGGGCACCACGATGCGCCGACTGCCCGGTCGTGGCCGACTGCGCCTGGTTCCGGGCCGGGAAACCCGCGTACGACGGCCCGGTGAAGCGCCCGCAGGGGTACGCGGGCACCGACCGTCAGGTACGAGGGCGTCTCCTGGCCGTCCTGCGCGACGCTGAGGGCCCCGTGCCGCAGGCGGCACTGGACGTGGTGTGGCACGAGCCCGTGCAGCGTGCACGCGCCCTGGACGGGCTGGTGACCGACGGCCTCGTCGACCCACTCCCCGACGGCCGCTACGCCCTCCCCAGCGCCCGCTGAGCGGCCCTCCCTAGCGCCCGCTGAGCGCTCCCCGGCGCGCCGGGGAGCGCCAGGGCCGCCGCGCGCTGAGCGCCAGGGCCGGCGACGGCTTGCCGGGCCTACGACGGGTTTCCGGCCCTTCCCCGGCCGAGGTAGGCCTTGGATTCATATGGTCGTGGCAACACTCCTGTATCGGAGTGACG
>NZ_BAAAGX010000043.1:0-94672 GCF_039524755.1 Cryptosporangium japonicum | reverse complement strand
CCACACGATTACCAGAAGTCGCAGCTCAACCACTTACAGGACACTCGCTAGGCCGGTTGCCCGGCCGGGCGGCGTGCGACGAGGAGCGCACCCGCGAGCGCGAGTGAGCCGAGCGCGCCTACCAGGCTCGGCAACCCGAGGCGGCCGTCGACCGCGTACGAACTCACCGACGTCGCGAGCACGCCGGCCGCGTAGGCGAACGCGGTGATCAGGTACGGCGCCGCCCGGTCGCCCGGCATCGCGGCGGCGAGCGCGAGCCCGACGCAGAGCAACAGGTCGGGCACCAGGAACAGGTTGTTCGTTCGCCAGCTGTCGTGGAGGAACAGGAACACGAAGGTGGAGGCGCTCAACCCGAACGCCGTGACCCGTGCGAAGCGAAGAAGCGTCATGTCTACAGCGTAGACAAACGCGCCGATCAATGTCTACGCCGTAGATTCACGTCATGCCGCGACCGCGAACGTTGAGCCCCGAGAGCATCACCGCCGCCGCGCTGGAGGTCGGCGACCGGGAAGGGCCGAAGGCGATGTCGATGCGGCGCATCGCGGCCGAGCTCGGCTGCGACCCGATGGCGCTCTACCGCCACTTCGGCGACCGCGAGGCACTGCTCGACGCGGTGGCCGACCGGGCGCTCGTCGACGTGCCCGCACCGGCACCGGACGATCCGTGGGACACCCGCCTCCGTGCGGTGCTCGGTGGCGTCCGTGCGGCCGCGCTACGGCACCCCGGTATCGCGGAGCACGTCGCCGCCCGTCCGCCTCTCGGGGAGAACGGACAGCGCCTCGGCGCCGCGATGCTGAGCGCGCTCACCGACTCCGGGCTGCCGCCGGGCGACGTCGTCCGGGCGTTCCAGGCGTTGATCGCGTACGGAGCCGCCGCGCTGGCGATGGCCGTACGGGCCGGGCGGCGCGACGCGCGGTGGGAGCAGGCCGCCGACACGATCGGCGCCCTGCCCGGCGGCGAGCGGTCGCGGGAACTACCGGCCGTCGGCTCCGACGACCAGTTCGAGTACGGCCTGCACCTGATCCTGGCCGGGATCCGCGCCGAGGCCGGCTGGGTGCAGCTAGGCGCGGCTCAGCCAGTACAGGAACCCGCCCAGGAACGCGCCGGCGAACAGCCCGATCCACCCCGACAACGCGATGAACATCAGCGTCCCGAGCGCCCAGGCGACCCCGAGGACACCGAGTCGGGTGGCGGCGAACGGGCCGCGGGCGACGATCCGGTCCACTCTGGTCGTGAACCGCGGGTCGTCGGACTCGAGTCGGGACACGATCTCGTCGAATGAGCCGTTGCTGTGAAACACGCTGATTACCTCCGCCTTCAAGCGTGCGCGTTTGAAGCGGGTCGTCGGCTGCGAGATCGGTCACGTGGAGAGCGCGAGCTCGCGCAGCATCGCCGGAATACTCCCCGTTCGCGTGATCAGTTCGCGTTGACGATCCGCTCCGGTGCCCTGCCGGTGCAGCCGCTCCAGGCCGCTGTGGACGACGTCCACGTCACCGCACCGGGCCGCGAGTTCGTCCACCAGCGACCAGGCGGACCGGGCCCGGCCGGACCGCGGATCCAGCAGGGTGCCGTTCAGGCCGCTGCGCGCCGCGTTCCAGTGCGCGGCGGCCAACAGGTGGTCGGCGACCGCCGGCTCGTCGTCGACCGCGGTCGCCACCAGTCCACGGACCAGCGCGGCCAGCACCACGGCGTCCTCCACCGACACCTGGGTGTCCGCCACCCGCACCTCGACGGTCGGGTACTTCGCGGACGGACGCACGTGCCACAGCACCATCGACCGGTCGAGCATCACCCCGGACGCGACGAGCGAATCCACCGCACTGTCGTACTCGTCGGCCGACCCGAAGTGCGGGATCGGGCCGAGGCTCGGCCACCGGTCGAGCTGCACCGCACGCCAGCTGGCGTAACCGGTGTCGGCGCCCGCGTGCACCGGCGAGTTCACCGTCAGCGCCTGGAGCACCGGCAGCCACGCCCGGATCCGTCGGCAGACGTCGATCGCGGCCGCCCGTGACGGCACCCCCACGTGCACGTGGGTTCCGCACACCGCCGGGTCGTGCGCGACCGCGCCGTAGTGCCCGGCGATGGCGGTGAAGCGCGGGTCGTCGGTCGGGCGCCGGTCGGCCTCCGCGATCGGCGTCGCCCCCACCGGCAGCGCGAGCACCCCGGCCGTGGCCGCGGCGGCCGCTACCGCCGACCGGTTCTCACGCAGCTGGTCACGTACGTCGCTCAGCTCGACGCGGGGCTCGGTGACCATCTCGGCCATGCACGGCCGGAACTCCATCCGGCTGCGCGACGCGAGGTGCTCCGGCAGCTTGGCCGTCACCTGATCGACCACCGACGTGTTCTCGCCGGTGACCGGGTCGACGAGAAGATACTCCTCCTCGACGCCGACGGTGAGCGCCGCGCTCACCCCGGTCGCACCGCGGTGAGCAGCACGACCGCGATGCGCTCGGCGTCGGAGTAGGCGTCGCCGTCGAGCTCTTCGTCGTAGACGTCCGGATCCACCTCCCGGTACGTCCAGACCAGCTCGGTCGACTCCAACCGTTCGGCCGCGGCGGCGCGGAGCGAGTCGTGGCCGTCGACGATGCCGACGCCGCTGAACAGCACCAGCGACCCGCCGGGCGCGAGCCGGGTGGCGGCCGCGTCGAGAATCGCGAGCGAGAGCCCGTGGCCGCCGGGCCCGCCCCCGTCGCGGTACGCCCGCCCGGCCGGGTCGACCATGAACGGCGGGTTGCTGACGATCAGGTCGAACTCGCCGTCCACGCCGGACAACAGATCGCTACGGACGGGGCGCACCCCGTTCGCGCCGGCGAGCGCGGCGTTGACCCGGGCGTACCGGAGGGCGGTGTCGTTGATGTCGACCGCGTACACCTCCGCTCCGGACGCGCGCTTGGCGACCGTGATCGCGCCCGCTCCGGTGCCGCAGCCGATGTCGACGGCGCGGCGCACCGGTGCCGTCCGGGCCGAGACGTGCGCGGCCGCGGCGTCGGCCATCCGGTAGGTGTCCGGGCCGAAGAACACCGAGTCTGCCGCCGTGGTGGGGAACGCCGAGTGCACGAACAGTTCGCCGTCGTAGCTGGAGAACCGCACCGTGCTACGCCAGGCGTCGCCGTCGCGTTCGAGCACGCCGGCGGCGTCCATCAGCGCGACGATCGACGACGGCAGCGTGTCGGGCCGGAACGGCCTACTCCACCCGAACGCGCCACGCAGGTCGTGCGCCCAGGCATTGCCGGGACGACGGTTGACCCGCTCGTGGGTGATCGGCGTGACCGTGGTGAACGAGTATCCGGCGGCCCGGAGCGCGTGGCCCAGTTGCTGCAACGCTTCGTCGCGGGCGGCGGCGCCGGACGCCTCGACCACCGCGCTGTGTGTCGTCGTCATGCGGCGGGGGCTGCCCGGAACCGATTCGTTTAATCCGAATCGTGTTCCGCGCCGTTGGCTCGCTCCGGCGGCGTGGCCGGGTCCCCGTTGAGCGAGTCGAGCAACTCCTCCGCCGCACGTTCGGCGACCGGTCGGGAGGCGTCGGTGAGCACCGGACGCGCCCCGCTGACCTCGATCTGCTGTGCGACGAGCGCCACCACGTCGGCCGCGGTCAGCGCGAGGTCGGGTGCGTCGTCGCCGGCGTCCGGAGGCGTGGTCATGCCGGGGCCCGGAGTTCGTCGGGTATCTCTCCGCGCTCCGACGAGGCGATCACCTCGGCCGCCCACCGGACGCGACTACAGGGCCAGTGGGGCGCCGCCCCCCAGTGACCGGCGTTCCCGCACATCGGGGTGTCGCCGTAACGCTCGAGCGGCTCGTGCTGATCGAGCAGCCGGTAAGCGGTGGCGACGTCTTCGGGCGTCAACGGTCTGTGCCACACCAAGCCCATGGATTCCCCTCCCTGGGATCAGGCTCCGCCCGGACAGAGCTGTTCCGCTTCCCCTACCCCACGCGGTCGCCGCCACACGCAAAGTGGGACGACGACTTTGAGCAATTCCCACTTACCCCTCTCATGACGGACTCATCAGGGCGTAAAGACGACGCGGTCGTCCGCGGGTGCGTTCCAGAAGTGCGCGATCCGCTCGAGTGGCACCGCGCGGTACCGGACGTCGATCGTGCCGTCGGCCACCGCGGCGGCGAGTTCCGGCAGCTCGGCGAGGATCTCGCGGGCGGACACCGACCCGATGCCGCTGCCGACGATCTGCAGCCGGGCCGCTCGCAACGCCGCGGACGGGATCGGAGCGGACGCCCCGGCCACCGATCCGATCTGGACCCAGGTCAGCGGCGCGCTCCGATCGGCTCGCGCGGTGAGCATCGGCACCATCGCACGGGCCGACGGCTCGCCCCACACGTAGTCGATGACCACGTCGACGTCGGCGGCCCGCTCGACCTGGTCGAACGTGATCGTCTCGTCGGCGCCGAGCGCGGGTAACTCCGCCAGGCGCGTGGTGTCCCGCCCGGCCGCGATCACCTGCGCGGCGCCGAACAGCTTCGCGATCTGCACGGCCATCCGCCCGGCGTTGCCGGTGGCTCCCAGCACCAGGACGCGCTGACCTTTCTCGAACTCGATCCGGCGACGCAGCGCGACCCACGACGACATCGCCGGGTTCATCGCCGCCGCGATCCGGGCCGGGTCCACCCCGTCCGGCAGCACCACGCTGCGGCGGGCGTCGATCACGGTGCGGTCGGCGAACATGCCGAGCTTGGTGTCGTCCAGAACCGCGTAGCGGAGCTTGTGGTCGTGGTCCATGACCACGCCGTCGACGCCGGGCACCAGCGGGAACGCGCCGCTGCTGCTGTAGTGCGCTCCGGTGGCGCGCGACCGGGTGAGGTGGTGCAGCCCGGCGGCGAGCACCTCGACGACGAGCTCGTCGCCGCCGGCCGGGGCCGGCTCGGGGTGTTCGCCGTAGACCGGCAGGGCGTCGGGGGCGGTGAGAACGGCGGCACGCATGGCTGGGCTCCTTTGTTCGTATTACCAACCATCTTCAGGATGGTTTGTATTACGAACCATGTCAAGTAGTCTCGGGGCATGAGCACAGACGCTGTGGTGGACGCCCTGGTGCGGACTTCGTTCGAGGTGATGGGGACGCTCACCCGCATCGGCGCCGAGCACGACCTGTCGCTCACTCAGCTGCGGGTGCTCGGCATCCTGCGTGACCGTCGCGCTCGCATGACCGAGCTGGCCGCGTACCTGGGGCTCGACAAGTCGACGCTGTCCGGGCTGGTGGACCGGGCCGAGAAGCGGGGGCTGCTGGCCCGGGAGAAGAACCCCGACGACCGGCGGGTGGTCGACGTGTTCATGACCCCGGCCGGCTCGGAACTGGCCGACCGGGTCTACGTCGAGGTCCGCCGGGAGCTCGCTCCGCTGATCGACCAGTTCGAGGTGATCCGACTACTGGACCGCGACCCGCGGTGAGTTCTTCCGACGCATCGGGACGATGTTGCCGCGGCGGGCGGCGAGCCACAGGAAGATGACCGTGAGCACCACACCCGCGGTGATCGTGTACAGGCTGCCCTCGGGGCCGAACGCGCCGCCGGTGACCAGGTCCGAGCCGGTGAGGCTGGTGTCGAGCAGACCCTTCGAGTCGCCGTTGCCGGAGACCGTGGCGCTGGCGATGCCACCGAGCCCGAAGTTCCAGCCGAAGTGCAGACCGATCGTCACCCACAGGCTGCGGGTGGCCGCGTAGCACGCGCCGAGCATGAAGCCGGCCTCGATCGCGATCGCGATCGCGCCCCAGATCGTGGCGTCCTCGTTGAACAGGTGCGACGCGCCGAACACCACACCGCTCAGCAGCAACGCGAGCCAGGTGCCGGTCACCTTCTCCACCCAGCGGAACAGCAGCCCGCGGTAGAGCAGTTCCTCGGTGGTCGCCGCGGCCGCCATGAACCCGAGCAGACCGAGCGCGCCGCTGACCGACCCGATCCCGTCGACGTGGAAGGACCCGAGGAACCAGATGTTGACGATGACGGCCGCGCACATCGCGAGCCCGATCGTGGTGCCCAGCGCCAGGCCACCGGTGGCTTTGCTCCGGTCCAGTTCGGTGACGTCACGCTTCTCGGTACGACGCACGATCCAGCCGTAAACGAACGCGGCCGCCGCCGCGGCGACCAGCCCCACGACGAGGCTGACCCAGGGCTGATCCTGCACCCCGACGGCCACTTGCCCACCGACCGCCGACACCGCGACGACGACCACGAACTGCAGGATGAATCGCATGACCACTCCTCGAAGGGGTCCGCGACTCGGCCGCCGCGGCTCGAGGAAAACGCTATGGATTCCCGCGTTTCAGCACGTCACCACGGAGTGGACACCTCGTCGTAGCTCTCCCGGGGGACAGCGAGGGTGTAGACCACGACGCGGAGGTCGCCCGGGTCCAGGGTCAGGACGTCGAGGTCCAGGTCGAGGTGGCCGTGTACCGGGCTCGGCACGCGTAGGCGGTCCGCGTGGCCGCCCGGCCGGGGCGGGGCATTCCAGAGCTGGACGAACTCCGGGCTGCGCGCGTGCAGATCGGCGACCATCGACGCCAGCTCGACGTCGGCCGGGTAACGACGGGCCGTCTCGCGCAGCTCGGCCACGACCGTGGCACGGAACCCGTCCAGCCGTTCGGGCACCTGGAACACCGACGGCCCGACCTCGGTGAACGCGCGCCACACCACGTTGCGACCGCGCCCGGGTGTCTCCGGGATCGTGCACACGTCCGAATGCCAGAGGTCGTTCGCGGCCAGCACCGTCCACGTCGCGTCGCACACGCAGACCGCGACGTCGGTCAACCGCTCCAGCATCCGCCGGGCCGTCCCGGTCACCTCACGGGGAACCAGCCCGTCCGGCTCGGGCGACGCCGCGAACCCGGCCAGCGCACGCAGCCGGGCGTGCTCACCCGAGTTCAGCCGCAACGCCCGTGCGAGCGAGTCGACCACACCCGGCGACGGCTTGCGCCGCCCCTGCTCGAGGCGCTTCACGTGTTCCTCGGAGACGCCCACGATGCCCGCGAGTTCGTCCCGGCGCAGCCCCGGCACGCGCCGCACGGCGGGTAACGACGCCGGCACCCCCACATCAGCTGGTGTGAGCCGCTGCCGCAGGGTCCGCAGCGCGGTCCCGAAATCGTCGTCCCGCCGCACGGTTCCATTCTGTCAGCTGTTTTTCAGCTGTTCGCCTGCTGCGAGCAAGCGCGGTCCTCAGTCGCGGGCGAGGCGCGGGCCGCCCGGCACCGCGGAGTCCGCGGCGTCGACCGGCTCCATGTAGAACCGCGACCGCCGAATCAGACCATTACTCTCCGTGATGATGATGACGCCACGCAGGTCCTGCCCGGCCGCCCGGGTGTAGTGCCACTCGCCCCACACCTCGTCGCCGACCTCGACCGAGTTCGTCATCGCGATCGTGATGTCCGGCGACGTCTTGAAGATCATCTCCCAGTTCCGGCGCACCTGCTCCGGCCCGTGCACGTCCCGAGCCGGATGCGCCGGCCACTCCCCCACAAAATCCGCCCCGAAACAGGCCTCGATCGCGTCGAGATCCTTGCCGTTCAAAGCACCGATCAGGCGCTCCACCAATGCAGTACTCATGAGAGCGACGCTAGGCGCCCGACACCCACCCGGCCGGGGCCAAGATGTACCACCTAAATGCTCAGCTGTCGGCGTAGCCAGGCGGCGCGGGTGGCGATGGTGTCTCGGGAGATGGCGGCGTGCGGGGCCACGACGTCGTAGCCGTGGAAGCCGCCGGGCCAGACGTGCAGTTCCGCGCGGCCGCCGGCCTGCCAGATGCGGCTGGCGTAGGCGACGTCCTCGTCCCGGAAAGTTTCGGCCGTGCCGACGTCGATGAAGGTGGGCGGTAGACCGGACAGGTCGACGGCGCGGGCGGGCGCGGCGTAGGCCGGCACGTCCGCTCCTCCGGGTACGCCGTCGCCGAGAAGCGCGTTCCACCCGGTCCGGTTGGAGGAGCGGTCCCAGATGCCGAGGCCTTGCATCTGGTGGGCCGACGGCGAGTCGTTGCGGTCGTCGAGCATCGGGGACTGAAGCAGCTGGGCGAAGATGGCCGGGCCGTCGTGGTCGCGCGCCATCAGGGTGACACCTGCGGCGAGGCCGGCGCCGGCGCTGGCCCCGGCGATGACGATGCGCTGGGCGTCGATGTTGAGTTCGGCGGCGTGAGCCGACGTCCATCGCAGCCCGGCGTAACAATCGGCGACCGGCCCCGGATGGGGCGTCTCGGGGGCGAGCCGGTACTCGACCGAGATCACGGCCAGGCCGAGCGGTTCGGCGAGGTCGATCATCTCGACCAGCCCGAAGCGGTTGTCCCCGACGATCATGCCGCCGCCGTGGATGTAATAGATCGCCGCGGTCGGGGTCGCCGCGTGCTTCGGCAGACACATCAGAAGCGATATGTCCGGCTCCCCGTCCGGCCCCGGCACCATGCGCTGCTGCACGCCGTACGCGCCCCCGCGGGCGAGGTCCTCGTCGGTCGGAGCTCGCACGCCGGGGACGGGGGCACGCATCTCGGCGATGTTGTCGGCGCGGTACGCGTCGGGCGCGCGCACGGCACCGAGCATCTCCACCACTGGCGCCAGCTCCGGGTCGAACGGCGGCGGCGGTCCGACCGGGTCCACGATGTGTGCGGACATGAATACCCCCTCTCAGACGGTCGGGACCGTCCCGCCGTCGATGACGTACTCGGCGCCGACGATCGCCGAGGCGCGATCGGACACCAGGAACCCGACCAGGTCGGCGATCTCCTCGGGGTTGGCGAAGCGACCGAGCGGCACTCCGCCGAGGGAGTCGAAGATGGTCTGCTTGGCCTGGTCGCGGGTGATGCCGTTGCCCTCGGCGATCCGGTCCACGAACCGTTCGTACGCCTCGGTCTCGATCCCGCCGGGGCTGATCGCGTTGACCCGCACACCGCGCGGCGCGAGCTCGTTGGCCAAGCCCTTGTTGTACGTCCGCAGCGCCGCTTTCGCCGCCGCGTACGCGAGGGACGCGTCGTGCTGCGGCAGCTCACGCTGGATCGAGGTGAAGTGCAGCACCACGCCCGACCCGGACTCGACCATCGCCGGCAGCAGCGCGCGGTCGAGCCGCACTGCCCCCAGGAGGTTGAGGTTGAGGTCGGCGAGCCACTGGTCGTCGGTGAGGGCGACGAATCCACCGGCCGGCGCCGACGTACCTCCCACGACGTGCACCAGGATGTCGAGGACGCCGGCCTCGGCGATGCGCGCGGCCACGAGCTCGGCGCCCTCGGCCGTCGACGTGTCCGCTTCGATGAACCGGTCGGGCCGGTCGTACCCGTCGGGCATCGTGCGTGCCGTCACGTACACGTCGGCCCCCATCTGGCGCAGTCGGTCGACGACGGCCCTGCCCGAGCCTTTCGATCCGCCCGTGACCAGCGCCCGCCGACCGTCGAGACGGTCTCGCTGCGAATGCGACATGTGCTCTGTCCTCACGCTTCGTGGTTGCCGATGACGATCTCGGCGATGAGGTCGCCGCGCAGCGTGAACCGGTAGTCGAGCTCGGCGACGCCGCCGGGGAACGTGCCCTCGAGCCGCACCGTCACCACGCAGTGCGTCTCGTCGACGCGGTGCGCGCCGATCTCCTCGGTCGTGTACTCGAACTCGGAGCCGGCGTCGCGCAGGAACGCGTGGACCTGCTCGCGGCCACGGAAGGTCTCGCCCTGGTCGACGGCCACCACGTCCTCGGTCAGGAACTTCGAGGCGGTGTCGGCGTCACGGACGATGTGCGCGGCGAAGAAGTCACGCACGACGGTGGGGAGCTGCTCGCTGTTGTGTGTCATGAGAGCACCGTGCGGCCTGACGACACGGGAGAGTCAAGCGCTGGACTCTCTCCCGGGGGGAGGGTTCAGACTGCGGGGGTGTTGACGATCGGCGAGCTATCGCGGCTGACCCACCTGAGCGTGCGGACCCTGCGTCGCTATCACGAGGCCTCGTTGCTGGAGCCGGCCGTGGTCGACCAGACCACCGGGTACCGCTACTACAGCGTCGATCAGATCCCGGCCGCGCAGGTGATCCACCGGCTGCGTGAACTCAACGTCCCCCTGAGCGACGTGCGGCGCATCCTGCAGACCCCCGATCCCGCTGTTCGCGGGACCCTGGTCGCCGAGCACCTGCAACGCCTCGAGGACGAACTCGACCGCACCCGGGCCGCGGTCGTATCGCTGCGTCGTCTGCTCGAGCCGGCGCCCGCACCGATCGACGTCGAGCTGCGTGCCGAGCCCGCTCGCACGGTCGCGGCCGTCGAGGCCGTGGTCAGTAGTGGTGACGTCGGGGCCTGGTTCGCCGGCGCGATGGCCGAGCTGCAGGAGGCCGTCGGCGACGCGGTGACCGGCCCGCCGGGCGGGAACTATGACAACGCCCTGTTCGAACAGGAACGCGGACGCGCGCTGCTGTACCTGCCGACGGCCGCGCCCCCTCGCACCGGACGCGTGCACCCCGTGACCCTGCCGGCGGCCGAACTGGCCGTCACGACCCACGTCGGCGAGCACGACGGGGCCGGGGTCACCTACGGCCAACTCGGCACCTGGGTGGTGCAGAACGCCATGTCGGTCGCCGGCCCGGTACGCGAGGTCTACCTCGTCGGCCCCCGCGACACGAACGACCCCGCGGCGTGGCGTACCGAAATCGGCTGGCCGGTCTTCCGAGTCACTTGACCCTTGGTTTCCGCCGCTGATGGCACGCTGGCGACATGTCGTTGAAGCATCTGATCGCACACTGGGACGAGGATCTGCCCCACCTCGACGCCGAGGCGCTCCAGGAGCGGTGGACGCTGGCCCAGAACCGCGAGAACGAGGCGGACGCACCAGGCACGGGACGCAACCCGAAAGCCCGGCGCGACTGGCGAAAACGACGCCAAGCCGTCGAGGCCGAACTGGAGCGCCGCGGCCTGGAGTTCTGACCCGCCGCCTCGCGTACTCGACCCTGCCAGCAACCGGTACCGAGAGAGCGACATCCACACCGGGGTCGTCAAGGCGGCCGCACCTCTCACGATCGACCTCGACCTCGGGCGGCTCTGGCTACTCCGCCGGCTGTGAGCTCAGCCTTTGCGCCTGCTCGAGGCGCGGCCCGGCCAGTTCTGGGATCAGAGGGCTCGTGCCATTTCGATCTCGGGACCGAGGGATCCGTAGACACTCTTCCCGGTGGCCGCGAACCCGGCCTTCTCGTAAGCGCGTTGCGCGCGAACGTTGTCTGCATGCACATAGAGACGCGCCCTCGTAAGGCCCCGCTGACGCATCCAATCCAGTGTTGCGTCGAACAAGCGCCCGATCACACCCTTGCCGCGGTGCTCCGGATGCAAGAAGACGCCCACCACATGCCCACCGGACTGCTCGATCGTCTCGCCCTCGAAGTCCTGCGCGCCGGCCTTTTCGATCAGCGCGACCGACGTTCCCACCCAGGTGCCGCCATCGGCGATCGCGACAAATTGACACGCCCCCGCCTCGGGTCCAGCGTCGCTGGAGGAACCCTGTGCGCGTCCTTGCCAAAACTCTTCGGGCTGGGCGGCACCTTCCTCGTAGGACTCAGCGAAGGCCATCGGGGCAGCCTCGTCCTTTAACGCTTTCAGACGCAGCGCCCGAATCTCGCGCCACTCGTGGCCCCGAATGGGGCGGACCATGTACTCGCTCACGGGCGGAAAGTATGCCAGCATCGCACGCGGTAGCACCGGGCCAGAGAGGCCAACGCCAAGCTGATCGACCAGCACCACTGGCGACCCCACAAAGCACGTCGAAGGTACTGCGCCAAGTCTGCGTGGGCTGCACCCCGCTGGTGAGCCCATAGCCCTGCTCCATGACCGGCCGCGTTCGTCCGCCGACGTCCGTTGCGTTGGCTACTCGGTTGGCTACTCGGCGATAGCCGGTGATGTCCGTGGTGCCGTACTTCGTGAGCCCTTCCTTGACGAGGAGCGAGACTTCCGATCCCATCCACACCGCGCCTCGCGGGGCCGCAGGACCAGCCTGGCCTCACTGCTGGCGTACGACTGAAACCGCAGGTCAGCGGCCACTAATCCAGCTATTCTCACCCGGTGACCGACCTTACGCCGAATGAGGTCACCCGACTCACCCGGCGAAGTCGAGCACTCGCATTGGTGCTCGGAGTGCTCGGTTCGGGCGTGAACGCCGGGCTACGTTCCTTGCCGTACGACTGGCCGCCGACCGACTCCTTCGCTCTCCAACTCACGCTGGCCGTCGGAACGCCGGGCCTGGTTCTGGTCCTGACGACGCTGGTCTATGTCGCGGTGCTGTGGCGTTCGTGCCGGCCGCCGAAGCGCGGCTTCGCACTCGGCCGGTATGGCGGGCAACCGGCCTTCGCCGCTCCGATGTCACCGCTGTACGTGGGAGGTACGTGCGTCACGCAGCTCTGCGTGGTGGGGCTATACGCTCCGATCCCCCGGCCAGGATCGAACGACTGGTCGGATCCCTCCCTGCGGGTGATGATCGTTCTGGTCGCCGTCATGGCGGGCCTGCTCCTCGTCCTCAGTATCGCGATGCTGTTCCGCCCGCCGCACCTGCGGATCACGGCGAACGGGTTGGTCGTCTCGACGCTCGGTTCCCGGGTGATCCCATGGGACGCACTGGCGTACGGCGGGCCGACCGGGAACGAGGTACGGCGCGGGGCGCTATGGCTCCAGGCTCGGGGCGGCACCCTGGGACTCGGCGGCCCGCACGTCCGCGACCTGCATGGACGGCTTCCGCTACCTGGTTTCTACTGGTTCCGCCTGAAGCTGGGCGCGACTCTGGTCGACCCGGTGTTCCTGGCTGATGCCCTGCGCACGTACCGCGACGACGTTCCCCGCCGCAGCGCGATCGGCACAGCCGAGGAACTCGCTAGCCTGCTCGCTCCGGCACGCGACGCACTAGCCGGCCGCCCGTAGAAGCACCCATGATGGCGTCGCGCATGGACGAGGTCACCCACTCGCCGACCGGACAGAAGGCGCCGTCCGTCCGGAGTCAACTGTCGGTAGACAGCCGGCATACCGATGACACGACCGGTGGAGCCTTCAAGGGGGGCGCGTGTCGAGCAAGATCGGGGAGCGTACGGCTGATCCTTGCCCTCGATGTCTGGTAGACGAGCTTCGGGACGGAGTCTTGGAGCTCGATGACGTGCACGCCACACGCTTCGACATCGGATCGTTGACGTCTGGAGGCTGGCGACCCCGGCGCCGGTCTGCTCGGCTCGTCCTGGGGCGACGGTAGGCGGGATGCCTCATCCCCGGAGCCAGAGCGCTCCCGCCGGAGGCATGGCACGCTCACGAGGTGGACGAAGAGGCAAAGGCGGACGATTCGGACTGATTCCACCGCCTGACGTTGGACGAGGCCCGGCGTCGAGTGATCATGCCCGTGGTCGCAAGTCTCATCCGGCCCGACGAGCTGGACGAGGTGTCGCTGTGGTGGCGACCGGAGCCCGCTGGGTGGCCCTGGCCTGAACCTGCGGCCCCGTGGGATTGGATCTCCGTACCGGTACACGAGCAGTGGATGCGCGTCACGGCGCGCGGTGAGACCTTCTCGTCGAATTTCTGGAGCACCCACTACAGCGATGTCTTTTCGAGCGTCAGCGATGTTGCGCGCGAACTCGCTCTACGGCTGGAGGACTGGGTGTGCGAGACCCGGTTCGCTTGGGGCCAGCAGCGGATAGCGCGCTACGAGCTGCCGGACTGAACTCGCGATAGCGCGCCGCTTCGGCGGCCAGCTCGCCGACGGTGGCCGGCACCCGCGCGTCGCAGGCGCTCCTGACGAAGGCCAAGGTCCGCTAGACCCCCCGACGATGCTCGGCCACCTCGATGGAGAAGGCGCTGTGGGGAACACCGCGCCGTACGTGATTGGCTACTCGATTGGCTACTCTGCCAACCGACCTAGCCGCCCGAAGCCACCAACCACCTGGTCTCAGAAGAGCTGGTGAGGGGACTTGAACCCCTAACCGCCCGATTACAAGTCGGGTGCGCTGCCAATTGCGCCACACCAGCAGGTAGCTCAGATGGTAGCCGCTCCGTGCTCACTGGTGCGTCTGTGCACCCAGCGCGAACTTCGTCAGGTCCTCCCAGTCGAACGCGTCGATCGCCAAGGGCTCCGGAGGGGCCTCGTCGACCAAGGCGTCTTCGAACTCGGGGCGCCAGCCGCCTACCGTGGCGATCACGCCGGATTCCAGGTAGCTGGCCACGTCGAGGTTGAACCACACGGGGGGTGTGGGGCGGCGTCCGCTGCCGGGTGGGCGGGGTGCGCTCAGCCCCAGATAGCTGGCCTGCGACCGGAGGACGCCCAGCGAGGCCATCTCGGTCAGGTCGCACACCTGGGCCCTGATCACCCGGGACCAGCCCGAGAAGCCGTCGAGCTCGGACAGGTCGAGGTCCTCGCGGGCCCAGTACTTCTCGAACGGCGGAGCCGGCGCGGTCAAGGCGTCGGAAATCCAGGAGAGCAGCGTCGACGGCTCCAGCGTCTTCGCGTCGCTCAGGTCGTAGCCCGTTGACCACCAGGCCCGGAGGAACTCCTCCAACGGTCTGCGGGTGGACGAGCCGAGTCGGGACATCGCGAGGTACAGGTCACTGTTGGTCCGAACCGAAGACACCTGACCATCCAACTAGAACCGAGCGCGCCCCAACAGGCCTCAGCTCAAACGACTCGTCGTCTGACGAACACGCAACTCGGTGGGGATCGTGGCCCGCATGGTCGGCGTTTCGTCGCGGTCGTCGCGGCTGAGCAGGCGCCAGGCGGCCCGGCCCTTCTCGGCGTGCGACTGGTGGACGGTCGTCAACCCGCTCGCGCCGGCTTCCGGGATGTCGTCGAAGCCGGTCACCGACACGTCCGACGGCACCGAGCGCCCGGATTCGCGCACCGCCTGCATCGTGCCGAGCGCCAGGATGTCGGTGGTGCAGGCGACCGCGGTCAGGCCGGGGTACGCGTCGAGCATCTCCTTGGCCGCGGCGGCCGCCGAGTCGATCGTGTTCTCCCAGCACTCCCAGACCGGGACGTCCTCGCGGTCGAGCTGCATCCCGTCGAAGAGGCCGTCGAGACGCAGCCGGACGACGTCGTACGGGGACGAACGCTGCCGCTCCGGGGTGGCCTGGCCACCCGGGCCGCGCTGCGAGCTGATGCGGCTGCAGATGATGCCGATGTTGCGGTGCCCGAGCTCGGCGAGGTGGGCGCCGGCTTTCGCGGCGGCGGCCCGGTCGTCGATACCGACGTAGTCGGCTCCGGTGGCGTTCAACGGTTCGTCGACGATGACGGTCGGCACCGGGCGCGCGAGCGCGGCGTCCAGATGCGGGTCGTCGTTCGGCAACGAGTAGACGATGAACCCGTCGACCGCGGCCGCGGCGGCCAACGCGGGATCGGTGCCGGCGCCGGGTACCGCCGGTACGAGGAGCAGCCCGGTCTTCGCGTCTTCGCACTCGCGCGCGAGGCCCTCGAGGAACTCGACCGCGGCGGGGTCGCGGAACGCGTACGACAGCGCCTCGGTGAGCAGCAGGCCGATCGCGCCGGCACGGCGGGTGCGCAGCGACCGCGCGAGCGGGTCGGGCCCGGGGTAGCCCAGGCGCTTGGCTGCTTCGAGCACACGCTGACGCAACTGCGGTGAGAGCTGGTCGGGGCGGTTGTAGGCGTTGGAAACGGTCGTGCGGGACACACCGAGTTCCGCCGCCAACGACGCGAGGGTGGCGGTACGACGGGGCTGGCGCTGGGCCATCATGGGCGGACCCTAACCGATCAAGCGCTCGGCGTATACCCGCCGGTAACCAAGGCCCTTTGTGATGTACATCATCGACGCACCTCTCGTAGGCATTTGAATCGATTCATGCGGATGTTAATTACCCAAAGAAATCGCCTCGATACCAATCGTCACTATTGACGAAACCGACTTAGAGGACGTCATTTCCCCGAACAGCAACGTCAGCGACATGTTGGGGTTATCTTTGCTCCACGGTCGCGGCGGAGAGCCTCGATCGCGGGAGGCAACGCCCTAAACAGGCGCAGCCCTCACCACTCGGATCGTCCGGCACGTTCCTGCCGGTGGAAAGGACTGCATCACCATGGCAACTGTCACGTACCAGGCTGCGAGCCGCATTTACCCCGGCTCCACCAAGCCCGCCGTCGACAAGCTGAACCTCGAGATCCAGGACGGCGAGTTCCTGGTCCTGGTCGGCCCCTCCGGTTGTGGGAAGTCGACTTCCCTCCGGATGCTCGCCGGCCTCGAAGACGTCAACGAGGGCGCGATCCTCATCAACGACAAGGACGTCTCGCACCTCCCGCCGAAGGCCCGCGACATCGCGATGGTCTTCCAGAACTACGCGCTCTACCCGCACATGACCGTCGCGGAGAACATGGGCTTCGCGCTGAAGCTCAAGAAGACGCCGAAGGCCGAGATCGCCGAGAAGGTGCGCGAGGCCGCGAAGCTGCTCGACCTCGAGGACTACCTCGACCGCAAGCCGAAGGCCCTCTCCGGTGGTCAGCGCCAGCGTGTCGCGATGGGCCGGGCGATCGTCCGCCAGCCCCAGGTCTTCCTCATGGACGAGCCGCTGTCGAACCTCGACGCCAAGCTCCGCGTCCAGACCCGTTCGCAGATCGCCGCGCTGCAGAAGCGTCTCGAGATCACCACGGTCTACGTCACCCACGACCAGGTCGAGGCCATGACGATGGGCCACCGCGTCGCGGTGCTCAAGGACGGCCTGCTCCAGCAGTGCGACACCCCCCGCGCGCTCTACGACCGCCCGGGCAACGCGTTCGTCGCGGGCTTCATCGGCTCGCCGGCCATGAACCTCAAGACGGTCCCGCTGACCGAGGGTGGTGCCCAGCTGGGCGGCATCGTCGTTCCGCTCACCCGTGAGCAGGTCGCGGCGGCCAGCGAGGGTGGCAGCAAGAACGTCACGATCGGCTTCCGCCCCGAGGCCATCGAGGTCGTCTCCGACGGCACCGGCCTCCCGCTGGTCGTCGACCTGGTCGAGGAGCTCGGCTCCGACGCCTACGTCTACGGCCACTCCGAGATCGGTGGCGACGACACCCGGATCGTCACGCGTACCGACGGTCGCAAGGTTCCGGCCCTGGCCGACACCGTGCACCTGCAGATCAACAAGGACGACGTGCACGTCTTCCACGCCGAGACCGGCGCCCGCATCGACTGACGTCGATAAAGACTGAGAAAGCCTGCACCGACGTGGTCGGTGCAGGCTTTTTCAATTTCGACGTCACGAGCGCGGACGCCGCACGAATCGCGCCGCTCGTGGTGGTCGCGCTGGTGGTGGTGGCCTTCGGCGTCGTGAAGAAACTCGGGCTCCGCGAGCTGGGCCTGCTCGTCACGCTGGCCACGATCCTGGTCATCACGCTCGCCCCGGCCCCGGCGGTCTTCGCGAACGACACCGACCATTGCATCAACGGCGGCTGGCAGCCCACCTGGATCCCGTGGCCGATCAACGGCCGCAGTCTCAACGTCTGGATGTTCGTGCCGCTCGGCGCTTTCGCCGCGCCCACGAAGCAGAGATGGCTGATCCTACTCCCGGTCGCGATCGAAGCGGCTCAGCGATTACTCCCGCTGAGCCGCTTCTGCGACACCCGTGACGTCGCGGACAACGTCTACGGGTTCGTGCTCGGCCTAGCTCTGGCGACGCTGGCGCGCTACCTCGGCGAGCAGCACCGCCGCCGCCACCGACGCATTCAGTGACTCGGTGTCGTTGGTCATCGGGATCGAGACCAGCTGGTCACAGGACTCACCGACGAGCCGCGACAGACCGCGCCCCTCCGAGCCGACCACGATCACGACCGGGTCGGTGCCCACCTCGAGCGAGTCCGTGGAGACGTCGCCGTCGGCGTCGAGACCGAGCACGGTGAAGCCCTGATCCTGCAGCGACCGCAGCGTCCGGGTGAGGTTGGTGACCCGGGCGACCGGCAGCCGGGCCGCCGCACCGGCGGACGTGCGCCACGCCGTGGCGGTCATCCCGGCCGCGCGCCGCTCCGGCAGAACGACGGCGGAAGCGCCGAACGCCGCCGCCGAACGCACCACCGCACCCAGGTTGCGCGGGTCGGTGACCCCGTCCAGAGCGATCACCAGGGGCGGCCCGTCGACGGCGGCGAGCACCTCGGGCAGGTCCGCGTACGCGTACGGCGGCACCTTCAGCCCGATGCCCTGGTGCAGCACCCCACCGGTCATCCGGTCGAGCTCGGCCCGGCTGACCTCGAGGATCGACAACCCGCGGTCACCGGCGGTCTGCACCGCCTCGTTGATGCGCTCGTCGATGTCGACGCCGAGCGCCAGGAACAGCGCGCTCGCCGGGATCTCGGCACGCAGCGCCTCGACCACCGGGTTGCGCCCGACCAGCAGCTCGGCGCCCTCACGCGTGCCCTGGCCGCGCCGCCCGGGGGTGGCACGGGGCTTGTCGGGACCGGAGGTGCGCCGGGCCGCCGCCGAGGCCTGCCGGTTCGCCTTGTGCTTGTAGCGGTCGGCGGCCTTCGGCGTCGGACCCTTACCTTCCAGCGCCTTGCGCCGCTGGCCACCCGAGCCGACGACCGCGCCTTTCTTGGTGCCCGTCTTGCGACGGTTCGGGCGCTGGCTGTTGCCGGGCATGGGTGACTCTTTCGATCAGAGGGTCCAGCGTGGACCCGCTGGAGTGTCTTCGACCACGATACCGGCCTCTTTGAGCTGATCCCGGATGCTGTCGGAGGCCCCGTAGTCCTTCCGGGCCCGAGCCGCCTGCCGCTGCTCCAGCGCGACCTTGACCAGCGAATCCAGGGTGCTGCGCAGATCGTCGGCCGAGCCCACCTCGGACGCGGCCCACTCGACCGACAGCGGGTCGAGCCCGAACACCTCCAGGCCTCCGCGCACCTCCGCGAGCGCCGCGCGGATGCCCTCGTCGTCGCCCGCGGTCAACGCCGCGTTCCCCACCCGAACCGCCTCGTGCACCGACGCGATGCCCGCCGGCGTGCCGAGGTCGTCGTCCAGCGCGGCCGTGAAAGCGGCGCTGGGGAGGCCGTCGACCGGGCCGACCCGCTCGACCGCCCGCTGCACGAAGTTCTCGATCCGCCGGAACCCGACGGCCGCCTCGAGCAGCGCTTCTTCGCTGTAGTCGATCGTCGAACGGTAGTGCGGTGTCGCGATGTAGTAGCGGAACTCGATCGCGCGGACCAGGCCCAGCACCTTCGGCAGGTCGATGACGTTGCCGAGCGACTTGCTCATCTTCTCGGGGCCGAGGTTGAGCAGGGCGTGGTGCACCCAGTAGTTCGCGAACCCGAACCCGGCCGCCTTCGACTGCGCGATCTCGTTCTCGTGGTGCGGGAACACCAGGTCGAGGCCACCGCCGTGGATGTCGAACGCCCGGCCGAGATACCGGCCGGCCATCGCTGAGCACTCCAGGTGCCAGCCGGGGCGACCGGGGCCCCAGGGCGTCGGCCAGGACGCGGTTGCGGGCTCGTCGGGCTTCCGCCCCTTCCACAGCGCGAAGTCGCGGGGATCGCGCTTGCAGTGGTCGTCGGCGCCGTCGCCCTGCATGTGGTCCAGCCGCTGCCCGGAGAGCGCGCCGTACTCCGCGTACGACTGCACGTCGAAGTAGACGTCGCCCTCGGCGTCGTAGGCGTGACCGCGCTCGATCAGGCGCTTCATCAGCTCGACCATCTCGGGCACGTGCCCGGTGGCCCGGGGGGCGATCGTCGGCGGGAGGCAGCCCAGCGCGGCGTACGCGTCGGCGAACGCCCGTTCGTTCTCGTACGCCAGGGCCCACCACTCGACGTCCTCGGCTTTGGCCAGGATCTTGTCGTCGATGTCGGTGACGTTCTGCACGAACGTCACCTCGTAGCCCGACCGGGTGAGCCAGCGCCGCAGCACGTCGTAGTTGACGGCCGAGCGCAGGTGCCCGATGTGGGGCGCGGACTGCACCGTCGGCCCGCACAGGTAGATCCCGCAACGCCCCGGAGTGATCGGAACGAACTCGCGGATCGACCGGCTGGCGGTGTCATGGAGACGGAGAGTCACGCCGCGCGATTCTACGCGGCCGGGACCAGGTACCCGACAAGTTATCCACGCATTGCCGCAACGCGAGCACCGTTGGGGGGCCTCATAGGGGTTATGGAGGACGAGGAGTACCACGAATACGTCCGATCGGCGCTGCCGGTGCTGCGCCGGCTGGCGTACGTCCTCTGTCAGGACGGGCACCGCGCGGACGACCTCGTGCAGAACGCGTTGGTCAAGCTGTACCTCGCGTGGGACAAGGCCCGCCGGGCGGACAACCGTTTGGCCTACGCCCGAACAGTGCTCGTCCGGGTCTTCCTGAGCGAGCGCCGGGCGAACTGGGCCCGCCGGGTGGTGTTGGTCGACCGGTTACCCGAGCAGGCCTCCGTGCCCGGCCCCGACCCGGCCGCCACGCTGGCCCTACGGGCCGCGCTGGCGAGCCTGCCACCGAAACAACGTGCCGCGCTGGTGCTCCGTTACTACGCCGATCTTTCGGTGGACGAGACCGCTGAGGCACTCGGGTGCCCGGCGAACACGGTAAAGAGCCACACCGCACGGGGCCTCGCGGCGTTACGTCGCGTGCTGCCCGAAGAGGTCGCTACCACCCAGGAATGGAGCGGACGATGAACGAGCCGACGCTCCGGGAATTGCTGCACGACGTGGCAACGGAGATGCCGACGCACACCGCCGTGGATTCGTACGCGGCGGCGGCGGCCGCGCAGCGACAGCGCCTGCTGCGCCACCGGTTGATCCTGGCCGGCGCGGCCGCGCTGGTCGCCCTCGTGACGCTCGGAAGCGTCGCGCTGGCCGTGGTGACCGACGGCAGCCGCGTGCCCCCGGCCACGTCGGTGCCTCCCTCACCGACGCCGGCCGTGGTCGCGCCGAGCGCGTTCGACCCGGCGCAGTTGCAGGTCACACCGGGTTGGCTGCCGGCCGGGCTGGAGCACTGGGACCTGGAACAGGAGCCCGGAGGCGCGCGTTACACGGCGACGAGCGACGGGCGCGAGGACAACCCCCAGCGCGTCGTCGTCTACGTGGCCCCGCGCGGCGTCGGCGTGCCCGACCTCGATCCGGGGAGCAAAGCGATGCGGCGCACCAGCGGGCCCGGGCCGGAGATCAACGGCTCGGAGTCGACGTGGGTCTCGCGGGAAACCAGTCCCGGCGTCCGCACCTCGGCCGGCGAACTGCGGTTCCGGTGGGCGTCGGACGCCCAGGCGTCGGTCGACGTCCGCGACCTGCCGGACGCGAAACAACTGGCCGTGCGGATCGCCGAGTCGTTGCGGGTGACCGTCGACCGGCCCACGCCGCTCCCGTTCTCCACGATCAAGCCGAAGGTGCCGCTCACGAGGCTGGAAATCGACACCGGCGGAGGCATCTCGTCGATCCGGGCGATGTACCTGGCCAAAACCGGCGTAGGCCCGGGCGTCGAGTTCCAGGTGAACATGAGCGGCTCACCGGAACCGACGATGCAGATCGGGCCGTACTCGGTCGCGAAGACGGGTATCTCGGGCGGCGAGTACCACTACTACTTCGCCGCGGACGCCGACACGAAGGTCATGGTCGTGAGCCGGCCGGAACCGGGGCACGACCAGGAGGGCGTGGAGTTCGCCGAGCAGGCGATCGCGGCCTTCGTGATGACTGGTGACATTCGGGACCCGTCGAGCTGGACGTAGTACGACGTCGTTTCGTCGGGTGGGCGTCGGTCAGCCCGGAGCGCCGATGGCGTCGATGCTGGTGCGGTACCAAGGCCCTAGGGGGTCGATGGCGTGCAGGTCGCCGGCCCGGCCGGTGTAACGCAGGCGGTACGCCTCGATGCCGTCGGGCCTCGTCACGACGTCGTACTCGGAACCCCCAGCCGACGAGCTGGCCGAGTCGTTGTCGCTTGGTTCTGCCCCTGTGCGCAGCAGGCCATCACGGCTCCGGGTGACCTACGATCGATCCATGGCCTTCGACAGGATCACCGCGGAGCCGGGCAAGCTTGAGGGCAGGCCCGCCATCCGTGGTCTCCGGATCTCGGTCGAGTCGGTTGTCCGGCTCGTTGCCGCCGGATGGGCGTTCGACGAGATCCTCGAGAACTACCCGGACCTCGAGCACGAGGACATCAGGCAAGCGCTTGAGTATGCGGCAGCTGCGACCGATGTGCACGTGCTGGCTCTTCGAGAGCCGGCGTGAAGTTTCTCGTCGACGAAAATCTCTCGCCGCACGTCGCCGAGGTTCTCGTGAAGTCGGGCCATGATGCCGTCCACATCCGTGACCTGGATGCGGCGGGAGCCCCCGATTCCGAAGTGATGGCCCTTGCCGCCGAAGGCGGGCGCGTAATTATCTCCGCAGACACCGATTTTGGTGCTTTGCTGGCATACAGCCGCGCCACTTAGCCGTCGGTGATCTGCTTATCGACCGACGCCCACCAGAACTAGCCGCGACTTTGATCGCAAACCTGGAGGACGTCGCGCCGGGTTTCGATTCCGGTGCGGTGGTGGCTTTCAACAAGACCGAGATCCGCGTACGGCGGCTCCCCCTTCGGTAGGCGGCGCGTAGCTAACGCGCCGGACGACGCAGAACGTCGGCGGACGGAAGCTGGACAGTGTCCCAGCTGAATCGCGACGACACACCGGAGCGGACGTCGGTGGACGCTACGAGCGAAGCTTGTAATCGGGCGGTTAGGGGTTCAAGTCCCCTCACCAGCTCTTCTGTGACTAGGTGGTTGGTGGCTTCGGGCGGCTAGGTCGGTTGGCAGAGTAGCCAATCGAGTAGCCAATCACTGACGGCGCGGTGTTCCCCACAGCGCCCTCTCCATCGAGGTGGCGGCTTCGCCGAGCGTCGCCGCGGTGTGTCGGAGGTCGTGGAGGCGGGTCTAGCGGACCTTGGCCTTCGTCAGGAGCGCTGGGAAGGCCCGCGCGCGGGGTCGACGGCAGACGGGACGAGGACGTGGCGCAGTCATGCCGCGAAACCGCTGTTAATTTCATCAGCCGGTCCGTCATGTCAGGATGCCGAACATGAGTCTTGACCTGATGGTTTGGGCCTCTCACCATCCCGATGTCAGCGACGCCGAGGCTTACGAGGCGCTCTGCGATGACAACGAGGACGTCGTCACCGACAGCCCGGCTATCGCGGCCTTCGCCGCTGAAGTCCTCCAGCGCCACCCCGACCTGGACGAGCTGTTCTCGGTCGGAGACCGTAAGCGCTACGTGTCCTTCACACTGCCCTTCTCGACTCCCGAGGAAGTCGTCGAGGACATCCAAGAGCTCATCGTGAAGCATGGCCTCCACGGGTGGGACCCGCAGTTGGAGGAGCCGCTCGGTCGATGGGTCTGAGGCGAGTCACCGGTTTCTGTCGAGCGGGCTCTACGGTCCCAATCCATGAGTATCTCGGTCGCCAGGATCCTCGCCCCAATACCGTGACTGGGCCCAGGGCGTGGCTGCGGTTTCATGCTCAGCCCGGGCTGCCAACGACCCGGGCGGACGGTGCGTTCCGAGAGGATGCTTCGATGGCCGCTGCCTCGGACGGCAGACGGATTCGGAGACAAGGGGGGGTCGGAATGACCGAGCCGATCTATGTGGCGCACAACAGCCCGGTCGGGCGGAACCCGCCGAACTAGATCGCGCATGTCGACCTCGCCTATGCCGGACTGGCCGGTCAGCTAGAGCAGCTCTGGTTGAAGGAGCTTGGAGACGGGCTGTTCGGCGTCTCCTGTATTCCGTTCTGCGCGCTCGGCCTGGCTGTCAATGACACGGTCGCGCTTGACCCCGGAGGCAGTCGCGTGACTACCCTCTGCGCGCAGTCAGGCCACCGGGTGCTTCGGGCTCTTCTGTACCCGGCCCCTGAGCCGGGGCTCACCGCTGTCCGTGATGGCCTCACTGCAACCGGACGTCGCATCGGTGCTGCGCACGAGCACCATGGTGATCGCTTCATAGTCTTCGACGTTGGTCCCGGAACCCACTCTGCGCCGCTGGAGCAGGCGTTGATGGCTGGCGCTCAGGCACAACAACTGCGCTGGGACTGGGGCGACAGGATCCCGTTCCAGGTATCAGGTAACGGCTAACGCGCCTGAGTACCCGCGCTCGCCGAACACCCTACGGACGTCCATGCGGCCTCCACCGAGGGCTGCCACCAGGCGCACGCGTGCGCTTCCGATCGAGTCCTGACGGCCGAACCGCCACGCAGTCGGGCCGGTCCTTCGCGGACCGGCCCGACCTCTATGACGCAGTGACTCTGTGGCGTTATATGTGATTTTCGAACGATCACCTCCTCAGGTCAGCGGACGGGTGGGCGGTGGGAGATGGCGACGTACGGATGGCCGGGTCGACGCCTGGCGGCGCGAAGCGGGGCGGCGCGGCAGCGGTCGGCGGCGGATCCGCATGTCATCTCCAGCTGGTCGGGTAGCCGACGACGCCGAGGGACTTCGCGGCGGTGCCGTCGGCCTTGGCCTTCATCACGCGCGGGGTGGTTTCGGTCTGCTGGGCCCAGGCGGCGTAGGCGATCGCGGTGCCGGCCGGCGCCCACACCGTGTCCTGTTCGGCGATGTCGGCGGTGCGGGTCAACTGCCGAAGCCGGGTTCCGTCGGCCTTCATCGACCACAGGTCGTAGTTCTCGCCGGCGAGGGACTGACTGAAGACGATCGTGGTGCCGTCGGGGCTCCAGGCGGGGCTGTTCTTGTCACCGCCGGTGCGGGTCAGGGCCGTCTCCCGGGAGCCGTCGGCACGCACGGTGACCACCTCGATGTCGTACGGCTCGCCGCTGCGCTCGTCGACCAGACCGCGGGTGACGGCGAACCGCGTGCTGTCGGGCGCCCAGCTGATGCCGGTGCCGTAGTAGTACCCGTCGCGGCTGACCTTCCGGGCACCGGTGCCGTCGGCCTTCATCACCCAGATCGCGCCCTGGGTCTGGAAGGCGATCGAGGCACCGTTCGGCGACAGCTCCGGGCCGAACGCCTCGGAGTCGAGCGACGTCAGCTGGCGGCGGTGCGAGCCGTCGGCGTTCATCGTCCAGATCTGGGCGCCGAAGCCGGTCTTGCCCTGGTCGGAGTAGACGATCCGCCGGCCGTCGGCCGAGTAGGAGCCGTACTTGCGCTGGAAGGCCTCACCGGCGAGCAACGTCTTGGTCGTGCCGTCGACGACCCGGTCCATGTCCCGGCCGTTGTCGACGAGCAGGCTCCAGTCGGTCTTCGCGGTCCACGTGGAACCGGTCGTGGGCTGCGCGGCAGCCAGCGCCGGGCTGGTCACCGTCAACGCCAGCGCCGCACCCAGAACGCCTGTGATGATCGTCCGCCGCATGGTCTAGCTCCCCCGTTGTGCCCGCACCCTTCGCG
Organism: Cryptosporangium japonicum; assembly: GCF_039524755.1. Lineage (NCBI taxonomy): Bacteria > Bacillati > Actinomycetota > Actinomycetes > Cryptosporangiales > Cryptosporangiaceae > Cryptosporangium > Cryptosporangium japonicum. The sequence goes on along the minus strand of NZ_BAAAGX010000043.1, from coordinate 69,472 downwards.
CTACCTTTCGGCTCCGAACACGCACCTGTGAAGGTTTTCGTCCGGTTATATTGTGGTATAGCGGTCTAGGTCACACCAGAGCTTCGGGCGTGTCGACATCATCGGGGCGGCCGGTGCCGTCGCAGGGCACCGGCGTGACGAGCGACGGTTTCGCGCGCAGGAACGCGCGGGCGCCGACGTCGCCGCGAGCCGAGGCGATCACCGCCGGCCAATGTTCAGCCGCGATCAGCACGGGGTGACCGCGCTTGCCCGCGTAGGTCGCGGCGGCCACCGAGGCGCCGGAACGGTACGCCGCGATCAGCCTGCGCACGGCCTCGGGACCGAGAAATGGTGTGTCGACGGGGACGAGCACGGCCGCAGCGGCATCAGCCACGGACAGCGCGGCCCGCACAGAGGAGCCCATCCCGGATTCCCACGCGGGGTTGTCGACCACGGTCGCGCCAGAAACGGTCAACGGCGCCGCACCGGCCACGACCAGAACGGGCGAGCAGCCGCCGGAGGCGAGCAGGCTCACGGCCCGGTCGACCAGGCGGGTGCCCTGGTACTCCACCAGCGCCTTGGGCCGTCCGAAGCGGCGACCGGCGCCGGCGGCCAGCACGATCCCGACAACGTCCACGGCCCGAACGTAACGGAGCCCCGGGCCGCACGCGGCCCGGGCTCCGGAAAAGCCGAACTCAGCCGAGGTCGACGATCGCGGCCACCGGACCGCCGCCGTCGGGGCCCTGGTGCGCCGCGGAGACGGAGACGAACACCGCCGGGTCGCCGGTCACGGCCGCGGTGACCCCGCCGACCGTGGCCTTGATCTGACGGTGCCAGTGCACGTCGGAGTCGTCGAGCATCGCGTTGCGGCGGCCGCGGACGACACCGTCCTGCGAGACCTCGCACTTGAGGAACACGTTGACGAGGCGACCGTCGAGGTCCGAGGGGTGCGGCCGCTCCGGGAGGTCGAGACCCGCCGACCGGATCGCGTCCCAGATCCCGTCCGCGTCCAGCGCGTCGTTCATGACGCCGTGCCCGATCCGGTACCGGCCGCCGACGCCGCGCGCGTTGCCGACCACGACCACCTGGGCCTGATCGAGCTCGACGCCGGACGAGCAGGAAGCCACCGAGCTGTACAGCGAGCGGTCGTGCATGACGTCCGCGTCCGTCGGCATGGAGATCTCGCCCAGCGCGACCGCGATCCCCAGCGCGGTGGTGCCGTTGGAGAGGTCCATCGACTCGTGGGTGTGCTCGGTCCACACGGTCTTGCCGCGGCTCTTGGCGTCCCGGATCGTGTGGATCGTCAGCAGCGGGGTCTTGGTCTGGACGTAGTGCACGTCGGCCGGGTCGGTGATGCCGGCGCGCTCCATCGCGACCTTCACCGCGTCGGCGACCTTCGACACCATCGCGACGCGGCCGATGTCCTCGGGGAGCAGCACCTCGCTCATCGCGAAGCCCACCGTGAGGCGAGGTTCGTCGGTCGGCGTGACCTGGTCCGGCGGGATCGTCGCGAAGATCGTCGCATGCGGGGAGAGCACACCGTCGGTGCCGCCCGACCAGACGATCGGGATCTGCTTGACCTCGTCGGCGCTGCGCGTGCCCTTCTCGACCAGCACCTCGCGGAACGCCCGGTCGGCGATGATGCGAGTGTAGTCGTTGACGCCGCCGTTGCCTTCGGTCTTGCCGATCACGGCGATGACGCGGTCGGCGTCCAGGATCTTGTCGTCAATGAGCTGCGCGAGGCCCGACGCGTCGCTGACGTTGAGGATCGGGACCTTGCGTACTTCAATCGCGTCGGGCACTAGCTCTCCTTCGAAGTGATGACGGTCCCCGCGGCGCCGTGGACGGCGTCCGCGATGTGGTCGAGAGAGGTGATCACCGAACGTCCACCATTCTCGGCGAAACGGCAGGCGGCCTCCACCTTCGGGCCCATCGACCCGGAGGCGAAGTGGCCCTCGGCGGCCAGCCGGCGGAGCGCGGCGACGTCGATCTCGCCGAGCGGGCGAGCGGACGGGGTGCCCCAACCGACCACCGCCGCGGCGACGTCGGTGGCGATGACGAGCGTGTCGGCGTCGAGCGTGTGGGCGAGCAGGGCCGCACCGAGGTCCTTGTCGATGACGGCCTCGACGCCACGCAGCGTGCCGTCGGGCTCGCGGACGACCGGAATGCCGCCGCCGCCGTTGCAGACGACGACGTAGCCCGCCTCGAGCAGGGCCGAGACGGCGGGGGCGTCGAGGATCGCCCGCGGTTCCGGCGAGGCCACGATTCGACGCCAGCCACGCTCGCCGCGGTCCTCCCAGCGCTGGCCGTGCTGGATCATCAACGCGGCTTCGGCCGACGGCAGGTAGCGCCCGATCGGCTTCGACGGGTTCATGAAGCCGGGGTCGTGGATGTCGACGAGCGCGCGGGTGACCAGGGCCGCGACGCGCGAGCCCCGGGCCTCCAACGCGTTGAGCAGGACGAAACCGACAGTGCCCTGGGTCTGGGCGCCGCACCAGTCGAGCGGCACCGGTGGCACCACGTGGGCGGCCATCTCGTTCTTCACCAGCAGGTTGCCCACCTGCGGCCCGTTGCCGTGGGTGAGCACGACTTCGACCCCACTCGCGACGACGTCCGCGATCGGCCCGGCCGCACGTTGGATCGCCGCGATCTGGTCCTCGGGGCGGGCCCTGCCGTCCGCCGAGGTCATCGCGTTCCCGCCGAGAGCGATCACGACTCGCATCAGGCGAGCGTAGGAACGATTCCGCCGCCGAACATGGTCAACACTCGCCCAAAGCAGCGCCAGTTTTCGTGCAGGCTAGGGTCTGTTTCAAAGGTTCAGGCCGCCGTGGGCGTGGTCCAGGCGGCGAGCGGCAAGGCGGAGGGTCTTCCGGATACCGCTGTTGTATCCGGAAGACCCTCCAACGCGGCCGGTCGTCGTCTGGGCCGCGGCCACGGCGGGCTGCTGGCCTTTGAAACAGGCCCTAGCTGCCGATGCGCCGGTAACGGTCGGTTCGGGCGGACACCCGGGACGCCGGCTCCTGGTCGAGCAACCCGACGAGCTCGTGCTCGATCACCCGCCCCAGGCGGGCGAGGAACGCTTCCGGCTCGTCGGCCGCGTCCGGGCGTTCGGCCACGATCCGGTCGACGATCCCGTGGCGCAGCAGATCGCGGGAGCGCACGCCCTGGGCCGCGGCCATCTCCGGGGCCAGGTCGGTCGTGCGGTGCACGATCGCCGAGGCTCCCTCCGGTGGCAGCGGCGAGAGCCAGGCGTGCTCGGCCGCGATCACCCGGTCGGCGGGCAGCAGCGCCAGCGCGCCGCCGCCGGTGCCTTCGCCCAGCAGCACGCCGAGCGTCGGGGTGGGCAGGTCGATCAGGTCCGCGAGGCAGCGGGCGATCTCACCGGCCAGGCCGCCCTCCTCGGCTTCGCGCGACAGCGCGGCCCCGGGGGTGTCGATGATCGTGACGAGCGGCAACCGCAGCTCCTGCGCGAGGCGCATGCCCCGGCGGGCGGTACGCAGCGCGGCCGGGTCGAGTGGGCTCTCCGCGGTCTGACCGCGGCGGTCCTGGCCCAGCACGACGGCGGGCGCGGCGCCGAACCGGGCCAGCGCCAGGCGCATACCGGCGCCGGTCTCGCCCTGCTGGGTGCCGTTGAGCGGGATCACCGGCTGCGCGGCGTACTTGAGCAACCGCCGGACCCCGGGCCGGTCGGCGCGACGCGAGCGGGTCACCGATTCCCAGGCTGGGACGTCCGCGAGCTCCTCGCGCGGTACGTCGGCCACCCGCGGCAACCCGCTGCGGGGCGAGCAGAGGATGTCCAGCGTCCGCACGGCCAGGTCGGTGACCTGCTCCGGTGGCAGCACGGCGTCGACCAGGCCGTGGGCGAACAGGTTCTCGCCGGTCTGCACGCCGGCCGGGAACTCGCGTCCGTTGAGCAGCTCGTAGACCCGCGGCCCGAGGAAGCCCACCAGCGCGTCCGGTTCGGCCACGGTCACGTGCCCGAGCGAACCCCAGGACGCGAAGACGCCACCGGTGGTGGGGTGCCGCAGATAGACGAGGTAGGGCAGGCCGGCGGCCTTGTGCGCGGTCACGGCCCTGGTCATGTTCGCCATCTGCAGGAACGCGACAGTGCCCTCCTGCATCCGGGTGCCGCCGGACGTCGGAGCCGCGATCAGCGGCAGCCCTTCGCTCGTCGCCCGTTCGACGGCGGCGACCACCCGCCGGGCGGTGGCGACGCCGATCGACCCGGCCAGGAACCGGAACTCGCCGACGACGACCGCGACCCGGCGTCCGCGCATGCGGCCCGCGCCGGTGAGCACCGCCTCGTCCACACCGGTCTTCTCGCGCGCCGCGGCCAGCGCCGCGCGGTAGCTCTCGTCGGCGCCGGCCGGATCGGTGACCGGCTCGTCCCACGACTCCCAGCTGTCCTCGTCGAGCGCACTCGCAATGAGTTCACGGGCGGAGAGGCGGCGTGGCGTCATGGATCCATCTTTACTAGAAGACGAGGCTCACCGGTCGTCGTCCTGCTCCAGACGCCGGCTGGCCTCCTCCGCCTCTTCCCGGGTCGCGTAGCGGGGCTCGGCGAGATCGTAGAGAAGTTCGTCCTCTTCCTCGCTGATCAACAGCTCTTCCAGGTCGACGCCCGCACCCACGACGTCGTCGGGCTGGAGCGGCGCGGCGGTGTGGTGCACGGTCATGAACCCGCTGCCCGGCTCGAGCTCCGGCACCTCGAGCGCCGGGAACGTCGAACCGGCCAGGTGGAAGAGCTCGTAGATCGCTTCGCCGACGCCGGCGACCGGTTCCGCGCCGTGCGGGTCGCCGTCCCACGACCGGATCCGCGCCAACTGTCCGGCTTGGATCAGGGCGTCGGGGTCGGCGATCTGGTAGTCGTAGCGGGCCCGCACGGTCACGGTCATCGGCGGCGCGCCGCTGGTGACGAGCTGCTCGGGCGCGTCGTCGTCCTCGTCGTCGTCCTCGTCGAAGTCGTCTTCGTCGAGGTCGGCGAAGACCGGGCCCCAGCCGGACGTCCCGAAGATGACCTCTTCGTACCGGCGGGCCGAGGTGCGCAGGCCCTCGATCGCCGCCAGAGCGTCCCGGACCGGCGCATCGGCGTCGACCATGACTGCGGCGTGTCGCCGGATGGACTCGGCCAGCACCTCGGCCGCCGCGGCGACATCCTCGTTCGAGAAGGCGTTCGACATGCGGGAGAATCTACGGGGACGCGCGCCCAGCTACTAACGGCGCGCCCGCGCCACGGTCGGTGCGGCGCGTCGCACGGTCTCAGTCCTTCCCGTCCAGCCACGCGAGAACCGCGTCGGTGTGCTCTCCGAGGGTGGGCGGCGCGGTGTTCACCGCGCGGCCGCCGGCGAACTGGTTCGAGTCGAAGCGCAGCGGCGGGCCGGGCAGCGTGATCGACCCGAGCACCGAGTGGTCGACGTCGACGAGCAGGCCCTGGGAGCGGGTCTGCTCCCAGTCGTAGACCCGGTCGAGCGTCCGCACCTCGCCGGCCGGAACGCCGATCTCGGCGAGCTTCGGCAGCAGCTCGGCCAGGGGGAACTCGGAGAAGACCGCGTCGACGGCCTCGATCACCTCGTCGCGCGCCCGCACCCGCTGCGGGTTGGTGGCGAACGACGGCCGGTCCAGCGACGGGAACGCCGTGACGAAGCGCCGCCAGAGCGCCTCGCTCCCCACCGAGATCTGCAGCGTGCCGTCCGCGCAGTGGAACAGGCCGTACGGCGCGATCGACGGGTGGTGGTTGCCGGACGCGGTCGGCACCTCGCCGGCCACCGTGTGCCGCGTGCCCTGGAACGCGTGCACACCGACGATCGCGGCCAGCAGGCTCGTGCGCACGACCCGGCCCCGGCCGGTCTCGTTGCGCTCGTGCAGCGCCGCGACGACGCCGTACGCGCCGTACATGCCGGCCAGCAGGTCACCGATCGGCACGCCGACACGCGTCGGTTCGTCCGCGGACGGCCCGGTGAGCGACATCAGCCCGGCCTCACCCTGGGCGATCTGGTCGTACCCGGCGCGGCCGCCCTCGGGCCCGTCGTGACCGAACCCGGTGATGCTCAGGATCACCAGGCGGGGGTTCAACTCGTGCAACCGCTCCATGCTGAACCCGAGACGGTCGAGCACGCCCGGCCGGAAGTTCTCGACCAGCACGTCGGCCCGCTCGACCAACCGGCGGAGCGTCTCCGACCCGAAGGAGGACTTCAGGTCCAGCGTCACCGACTCTTTGTTCCGGTTGCAGGACAGGAAGTACGTCGAGATCGAATCGTCGGGCCCGACGAACGGCGGCCCCCACGACCGGGTGTCGTCACCGCCGGACGGGTTCTCGATCTTGATCACCCGCGCTCCCAGGTCACCCAGCATCATCGCTGCGTGCGGCCCGGCCAGGGCTCGGGACAGGTCGACTACCAGCACACCGTCCAGCGGTCCGTTCGTTCCCATCGGGTCAGGCTATGCGCGCGGACGACAGCGCTCGACGGCACTACACGCCGAACGTCGTGAACGCCGTTTGTGAAGGCAGCCGGTAGGGCTCGGCTCCGGTCAGGGCGTTCAGGATCGTGGCGGCCCGGTGCGCTCCCAGACCCAGATCCGGCGTGCCGACGCCGTGCGTGTGCAGTTCCGCGTTCTGGACGTAGATCCCACCGGTGACCCCGTCGTCGAGCTCCACGCGGTAGTCGGCGTCGATCCGGAACCGTCCGGCGGCGTCCCGGTGGATCACCGACTCGAGCGGCGCGAGGAACTCGGGCGGCCGGGCCGCGTACCCGGTGGCCGCGACCACCCGGTCGGTGAGCACCGAGATCTCCCGGTCCTGCAGGAGCTCACGGCACGCCAGCGTGATGCCCTCCGAGCCACGGGACGCCCCCACGACCTCGACGTTCGGTGACATCGTCACCGGCACCGAGCCGCCGGCGACCGTGCGCTCGTAGAGCTCGGAGTGGATCGCGTCGATCGTCTCGGCGTCGATGGCCTTGTAGAGCTGCCACTGCGCGGGCACGAGCGCGTCCCGGACCGGCTCGGGCAACGAGCGGAAGTAGCGGGTGTACTCCGGGGTGAAGTGCTCCAGCCCGAGCTTCGAGTACTCCATCGGCGCGAACGCCGGGGCCTTGGTCAACCAACGCAGCCGGTAACCGCCGTCGCGCTGGTGACGCAGCAGGTCCAGGAACACCTCCGCGCCGGACTGACCGGATCCCAGCACCGTGACGTCCTGCGCCCCGCGGAGCGATTCCTGCCGGTCGAGGAACTCCGCCGAGTGGAACACCTCTTTGCCGAGCAGCGGACGCAGCGGCGACGGCACGACCGGCTCGGTGCCGACGCCGACCACCGCGTTGCGGGCGCGCACGAGCGTGGTGCGTGCGGTGAGCACGTCGTGGACCTCGGCGACGAAGAGCTGCTCGGCCGCGTCCCAGGAGATCGACTCGACCTGCCGACCGAACCGGCAGGACGGCAGCGACTCGGCGACCCAGCGCAGGTAGTCGTCGTACTCCACCCGGGGCACGTGGAACCGCTCGGCGAAGTAGAACGGGAACAGCCGGTCGTGCTGCTGCAGGTAGGACAGGAACGACCAGCGGCTCCGCGGGTCGACGAGGGTCACCAGGTCGGCCAGGAACGGAACCTGCAGGGTGGCGCCCTCGATCAGCATGCCGGGATGCCAGGAGAACCCGGGGCGGCCGTCGAAGAACACCGCGGACACGTCGGGGAGCGGCTCGGCGAGCGCGGCCAGCGACAGGTTGAACGGCCCGATCCCGATACCGAGGACGTCGTACGGCTCGCTCACGCGGGCACCTCCCGAAGCGGATTGGGAATCCGGACGTAAACCGACTGGGTCTCCACCGGTCCGACGAGTTCGTCCAGGCCGGCGACGCGAGTGAGCAGGTTGGCTTTGCACGGCAGCTCCGGTTCGTCCAGCAGCGTGTTCACGAAGCCGAAGCGGTGCGGCCCGAGCGCGGCGGCCGCCGCACGCAGCACCGCGGTCTCGTCGGCGAGACCGGACGACCCGATCGCGCCGACCAGCCCCAGCAGGTTGTTGACGCCGACGTAGTAGGTGACGCGTTCGTCGATGACGTCGTCGGGATTGGTGGCCTCGCTGCGCCGGCCCAGGCCGGGCAGCATCGTGTGCAGCGTCCCGGCCCGGCTCGGCGACAGGTAGTAGCCCTGGTTGTCGCGGTACCAGCCGCCGACCGGCCAGCCGGCCGGGTCGAGGGTGACGAGCGTGTTCTGCTGGTGCGCCTCCAGGCCGAGGCCGTGGACGCCGTGCAGCCACGCCACCGGCGCGACCACCTCGTCGACGAAGCGGCGCAGCCACTCCACGGCCACCGCGGCGACCGGCCGCCCGGTCGAGATCGCGAGGTCCTCGATCAGCACGGCCAGCCCGGAGCGGGAGTCCGCGAGGTCGGGCCGTTCGGCGACCAGCCCGGCGACGCACGCCACCCGGGCGTCCGGGCCGAACGGGTTGTCGCGCAGGCTCACCGCGAGCGCGACCTGTCCGTTCGGGTCCTCGGTGGGCAGCGGGACGGCGGCCCAGGCCGGGTCACCGAGGATGCGGAACCGCGGGTACGCCGCCGCGATCAGCGCGCCGAGCCCGGCGTCGACCAGGCGGTACATCTCCGCTCCGCGGATCAGTTCGGGTACCAGGTGCTCCCGCCGTGAATTCGTGATGCGGACGCCGAGCGAGAACTTGAGCATCCGCTCGGCGTCCGCCCGGTAGAGCGTCCGGACCGAGGACGTGGCCGCCCAGCTCGGCCCGGCCGCGCCCACGTCGTGCAGCCGGCCGTCGGTGATCAGGTCCTGGACGTCGGCCCGCCCCAGCAGGGCCGCGGCCTGGCGGAAATGGACGGGGACCAGCGCGGTTCCCGGCGGCGCGTGCATACCGCGCGGGGCCAGCGCGGCCAGCTGGTCGAGCGCGGACACCGGGGTGGCCGAACCGTGCCGGACCAGCTCGCGGTCGACGGCGAACCAGTGCAGCGGCGCCTCTCCACGCAGTTCGGGCGCCGTGCCGAGCTCGTCGACGTCGGAGAGGCCGGGTCTGCTCTTCGGCGTCGGGTGCAGCGGGTGGCCGGCGACCAGGGCCTGCTCGGCGACGAGGAACGGCGCGATCGGGTCCCCGTCGGGCGTGGCCGCTCGGGCACGCAGGTACCGGTCGAGGCGGCGCGTCGAGTCGATGACCTGCTCCACGAGGTCGGCCGACGAGCCTCTCGCCTCGGTGGCCAGCAGCGCGGCCAGCAGCGTCGCGTCCACCGGGCTGCCGGTGGCGAAGCGGACCCGCCCGAAGCGGTGCCAGCCCGTCGCCGAGCGGTACTGCACGTCGGTGACGAGACGGACGCCGCTCACCGCGAGCGGGATCTCCAGGCGGTCGCCGGTGGGCGGCACCGGGACCTGCGACTCACGGATCCAGCAGCGCAGCAGCGCCTGCACGGCCAGCGCGTTCGCGACGCCGTCCACGGTGGACGCGCCGGTGCGCGGGCGGCCGGTGGTGCGGCTCCGGTCGGACGCCGCACCGAGCAACCGGTTGAGGATGTCGGGTTCGGTCATCGGGCAGCCTCCAGCTCTTCGGTACCCGCGCTCACCACCGCGGCGAGCAGAGCGTCGACGTCGGCATTCGTGGCGTGCGGATTCAGGAGCGTGAGCTTGAGCCACACCCGGCCGTCGATCTCGGTGCGACCGACGACGGCGGCTCCGGCGGCGAGCAGCGCGCGGCGGAGCCGGGCGTTGACCTCGTCCGACCCGTCGAAGCGGAACACGACAGTGGTGAGGTTCGGCGGCTGGTACAGCTCCAGCGCCGGTTGTCGCCCTATCGACGTCGCGGCGTGCTCGGCCAGCGCCGCGCACCGATCGACCAGCTCCCCCAGCCCGGCCCGGCCGAGCGCGCGCAGCGTCACCGCGATCTTGAGCGCGTCGGGGCGGCGCGTCGTCCGCAGCGAGCGGCCGAGCAGGCTGGTGTAGCCGGCGTCTTCATCGTCGGCGGGGTTGAGGTACTCGGCTCGTCGCGCGAGAGCCGCCAGGTCGGTGGCGCTTCTCGTGAGGAACACGCCGGCCGCTACCGGTTGCCAGCCGAGCTTGTGCAGGTCCAGACCGACCGAGTCGGCGGCGCGGAGGCCGGCGAGCTTGGGCGCGAGGTTCTCGGAGAAGAGCGCGCCGCCCCCGTAGGCCGCGTCCACGTGGAGCCAGACCTGGTGTTTCCGCGCGACCTCGGCGATCTCCGGGAGCGGGTCGATCGCGCCGAGGTCGGTGGTTCCGGCGGTGGCGACGACGGCGATCGGGGTGTGCTCGGTCCGGCTCAGCGCGTCGTCCAGCGCGTCGGGGTCCATCCGGTGGTCACGGCCGGTCCGGACCGGGGTGACGGCGTCCTCACCGAACCCGAGCAGGCCGGCCGCGCGGTGCACCGAGAAGTGCGTGACCTCCGACCCGAAGACGCGGTAGCGACCCGCGGGGAGGCCGTGGCGTACCGCGCCGGGACGCGCGTGTTCGCGGGCGAGGAGGAGCCCGAGGAGGTTCGACTCGGAGCCACCGGTCGTGACGACGCCGCCGGCGGTGGACGGGTAACCGACGAGGTCGGCCAGCTCGGCGACGACGGCGGGTTCGAGCGAGGTGCCGATCGGGGCCTGGTCCCAGGAATCCAGCGAGGGGTTGAGCGCGGAGGCGGCGGCGTCGGCGGCCACCGCGACCGCGAGCGGCGGGCAGTGCAGGTGCGCGGCACAACGCGGATCGGCCGGGTCGACCGAGCCGGCCGCGAACGTCCGCACGAGCTCGCTCAGCGCCGCGGCCGCGCCGATCCCCGCCCCGGGCGCGCTCCGGCTCCGGTCGTCGGGCCCTGTGAACGCGGCCCGCCAGGAGGCGTCGAGCTCGGTCGGGCGTCCGGTCGGGGCGGGGCCTCCCCGGGCGCGGGCGCCGGCCGCGAGCGCTTCGAGCACCGGCGTCAGCAGCGCCGCCAGCGCGTCGACGTCCCCGGCGAGCGCGGTGTTCCGCGCGTCGGCGGTGTCGTGGTCAGAGGCGTTCGAAGCCACGCTGACGCTCCCAGTCGGTGGTGACGGCGGCGAACGCCGTCAGTTCGGCGTCGGCCGCCGACGCGAGATGCTCGACGACCTCGTCGCCGAACGCCTCGCGGGCGACCGCACTCCCCCGCCACGCCGCGGCCGCGGCCTCCAGCGTGCGGGGCAGCGGCACCCCGTCACCCCCGGCCGGCGGCAACGGCAGCTCCCGTTCGAGCCCGTACAGCCCGGCCGCGACGATCCCGGCCACCACGAGGTAGGGGTTGGCGTCACCCCCGGCGATCCGGTGCTCGAACCGCCGCGACGGCCCGGCCCCGATGACCCGCACCGCCCGCGTGCGGTCGTCGGCACCCCACGCCGCCGCGGTCGGCGCGAACGCGTCCGGGGAGAGCCGTTTGAACGCGTTGATCGTGGGCGCGCCGAGCAGCGTGAACGCGGGTGCGCACGCCAGCACCCCGGCCAGGAAGTGCTCGTCGAAGACCGGCTGGTCACCCGACCACAGCGAGAAGTGGACGTGGCACGAGTTGCCCTCACCGGAGTCGAACTTCGGCATGAACGTGATCGACCGCCCGGCCCGCTCCGCGATCTGCTTCGCGCCCGACTTGTAGAACACGTGCCCGTCGCACGCCGCCATCGCCTCGCCGTAGCGGAACACGATCTCGTACTGCCCGGGGTGCACCTCACCGCGGGCCGACTCGATCCGCAGCCCCGCACCGGCCATGCCCCGCAGCAGCGCGCCGACCAGGTCGTCGAGCTCGCCGAGCCCGGTGAGCGCGTAGTCGGAGTTGAACCGCGAGGCCGTGGACAGCTCCCGGTAGCCGCGGGTGAAAGCGTCACGGTAGGACTCGGAGAACACCAGGAACTCCAGCTCCGTGCCCACCATCGCGGTGAGGCCGCGCTCCGCGAGCCGCTCGAGCTGCGTACGGAGGATCTGCCGGGGCGCCACCGGCACCGGCGCCCCGGAACGGTCGACCGCGTCCGCGAGCACCAGCGCGGTGCCCTCGCGCCACGGCAGCGGCCGGGCCGTGGACAGATCGGGGCGCAGCACGAAGTCGCCGTAGTCGCCCCGGTACGCGGCGGTCCGCATCTCCACGTCGGTCGAGAGCAGGTAGTCGCAGGCGCCGTAGCCGGCTTCCGCGACCTGTTCGCGGAAGAAGTCGCCGGCCAGCCGGGTGCCCAGCAGCCGCCCGTACAGATCGGGCAGCGCGAGCACCACCTCCGCCGCGTCCACGAGCACCGTCACCGGCCCGCCTCGCGCACCAGCGGGTTCGGCACCGTGCCGTGCACGATCTCGAACTCCTCCTTCTCGGCCCGGTCGTGGAACCCGCCGCCGGTGAGCTGCTCGCGGTTGAGGCAGATCCGCTCGACCTCGGCCGCGGTCAGGCCGTACGCCTCGCGTCGCTCGGCGAGCTCGGGGCGGTCGGCGAAGTACGCGTCCACCGAATCGCGCACCACGACCCAAAAATCCGGAACGTCGACGAGGGCCGCGAGCGGCCGGAACACGCCGGCGAACACGGCGGTGACGATCGAGTGCGCCAGCTCTTTCTCGGGCCAGCGCGGCAGCAGCCGATCGGCCTCGTCCGGTAGGCCTTCGTACGAGCGCCCCGGCAGCAGGTTCACGTCCTCGGCGAAGTCCTTGAGCATCGTCCGCAGCGGCACCTCGTCCGGGCCGAAGACCACCACCGTGTTCTCGCCGTGCGGGCAGAACGCCAGGTCATGCGCGTGCAGAGCGTGCAGCGGAGCGGCGAGCACGGCGTCGACGAGTGCGCGCAGCCAGGTCCTCGCCTCCAGACCGGACCGGGAGATCAGCTCGGCCGCGAGCGTGACCCCGTCCGACCCCGTCACCAGCAGCGACGCCAACGAGCGGGCGCGTTCGCCGGGCTTCAGGTACGTCTGCACCGGCTCGCGCCACACCGCCGCGAGCAGCTCGTGGTAGCGGTAGGGCGCGTCCGGGACGCGGTCGAAGAGCGGGTGACGCACCGCCACCGACGCGACCTCCCCCAGCAGGTCCACGTGCTCGTCCAGGTACGGGTCCGAGGCCCGTCGGGCGTGCAGCCACGCCGACACCGCCGGCGCTCCGGCGGTCGGCCCGGCCGGTAGCCCTCGCCACACCAGCGTGTTCCGGATCAACAGCGGCACCTTGACGTTGCGCTTCTCCGGATGGTCGACGTTGACGAGCGTGCGCACCGACGCGAGGGCCCGGTACCGGTCGGGGGCCTCGCCCAGAATCACGATCCGCCCGTCGGCCAGGTACGGCGCGAACAACGTGCGGACGCAGGCGTCGAGATGGAACGGGTGCACCGGCAGCCAGACGTAGCCGTCCGGGGCGTCGAACGACTCCCTCGTCGTCGGGTCGAGTTCGTCGTCGATCGGTACGCCGTGTGCGCTCGCCAGCGACGGGTGCACGGCGATCCAGGTGAGCCGGAACGTCTGCCCGGCCTCCGGTGCGTACGCCTCGGCGTCCGACGCCGTGAACCCGAGCCGCCCCTTGTTGAGCACCATCGCCGGGTGCCCGGCCTGGGCCGATTCCAGGTCCACGTAGGACGCGTCGGCGAGCTCGCGCGCGGTCGGCAGGTTGCGCCGGAGGAGCGCGTCGGCCGACCAGGTCGCGACCAGCTCACGCAGCGCCTCGGCCGTGGTCGGGCCGTCCAGCCCCAGCACGCCACGGGCGTCGACGATGAACTCCATCGGGTCGGCGGCCGGCTCACCGTTGCGACGGATCGAGCCGGCGTCGATGCGCCAGGAGTCGAACGCGGCGCGGTCGGCGGTGAACGTGTACTCCACGTCGCCGCAGTCGACCCGGTAACGGCGGTCGCCGAGCGGCTCGGGCCGGAGCATGTCCTCGTAGGACAGCTCGGCGAGCGCGCGGGTGAGCAGGACGAGCCCGGCCTCGTGCCAGGCGGACGGATTCATCGGCGGGGAACTCCTGTGCTGGTTGGATCGGCCGCGTCGCAGGTCAACGCATGTTGCGAGCGGCGCGGCACCACTTCATACACTCCCTCGCACGCACCGGGATCTGGCAAGGGGCGAAAACGGTCATGCGCCGGCGCTCAAGGCTTCGGCAAGCCGTTCGAGTACGGAGTCGGCCTGCTCCTCGGTGATGACGAGCGGCGGCAGGAGCCGCAGCACCGCGTCGTGCCGGCCACCGAGTTCAACGAGCAGACCGCGCCGCAGACACTCCGTCCGTACCCGTCCGGCCAGCGCGGACGCCGCCGGCCGGGCCCCGAGGTGGTCGGGCTCCGCGTCGGCTTCCACCAGCTCGACGCCGAGCATCAACCCCTGGCCGCGGACGTCGCCGATCGCCGGGTGGTCGAGCGACTCGAGGCCCTCGCGCAGCCGGGCGCCGATCCGCTCGGCGTGGCGCGGCAGGTCGTTCTCCCGGACGAACCGGAGCGTCGCCGCGCCGGCCGCCATCGCCAGCGTGTTGCCGCGGAACGTGCCGGCGTGCGCGCCCGGCGCCCACACGTCGAGATCACCGCGGAAGACGACGACCGCGAGCGGCTGCCCGCCGCCGATCGCCTTGGAGGCGACGAGCACGTCCGGAACGATCCCGGACCGCTCGTGCGCCCACATCGTGCCGGTGCGACCCACGCCGGTCTGCACCTCGTCCACGATCAGCGGGACGCGATGAGACTGGGTCACCGCACGCATGCGCCGGAGCCAGTCGTCCGGCGCGGGGATGACGCCGCCCTCGCCCTGCACGACCTCCAGCAGCATCGCCGCCGGTATCGGCACACCGCTGTTCGGGTCGTCGAGCAGACGCTCCACGTAGGAGGCCGACGCGTGCGCCCCCAGGTCACCGCCGAGCCCGAGCGGACAGCGGTACGCGTACGGGTAGGGCAGCCGGGTGACGTCGAGCGCCGGGGCGCGTTTCCCGGTCGTGCCGCCCGACGCGGTGAGCGCGGCCAGCGTCATCCCGTGGTACGCGCCGGTGAACGCGGCGACGCCCCCGCGGTCGGTGGCGATCTGGGTGAGCTTCAGCGCGGCCTCGACCGCGTCGGTACCGGCCGGGCCGCAGAACTGGACCTTCGCGTTCCGGGCGAAGCCCGCGGGCAGCGTGGCGAACAGCTCGGTGGTGAACGCGTCCTTCTCGGGCGTCGCCAGGTCCAGCGTGTGCAGCGGGCGGCCGGCGTCGATCGTGCGGCGCAGCGCGTCGACGACGACCGGGTGGTTGTGCCCCAGCGCCAGCGTGCCCGCGCCGGACAGGCAGTCCAGATAGCTCCGCCCGTCGGCACCGTGGACCGTCATGCCCTCGGCCCGCACCGGAACGATCGGGAAGTGTCTGGCGTACGTGCGGGCGGAGGATTCCCGAGCGGTCTGGCGGTTGCGGATGCCGGTGTCGTCGACCCTGCTGAGCACGGTCATGGTGAGGGGACTTCCCTGAGTTGAGTGACCACGTTGGACTTAGGTGAGGCTTACCTCATCGAAAGTTCGAGAGATCGTCAACTCGACTCGCCGGGCGCGGGATCGCGGGCCTCGTCAGCGCGGTACGCCACGCCGGCGGCTGACCCAGGAACGCCGGCATCGCGAACTCGAAACCGTACGCACCGGCGTTGGGGAAGATCAGCAGGTCACCGGCTCGCACCCGGTCCACGGTGACGTCCCGCGCGAGCACGTCCTCCGGAGTGCAGAGCTCGCCGGACACCGTCACCCGGGCCCGTTCGGCCGTCGGGCGAGGAAGGCCGATCGGCCAGTCGTCGATCGGAACGACCGCGAAGTTGTGGCGGATCTCCCAGGACGTCGGCAGTTGGAAGTGGTTGATCCCGCCGCGGACGACGACGAAGACCTCCCCGTAGGCGTGCTTCACGTCGACGACCTCGGTGGCGTACCAGCCGACCGGGCCGGCCATCCAGCGGCCGGGTTCGAGGACGAGCTCGACGCCGTCCGGGACGTCGATCGACGCACCGAAGGCCGCGACGTCGAACTCGGGGCCGGGCTCGAACGGGATGCCGAGGCCGCCGCCCACGTCGATCGTCCGGAGTTCGAGACCGTGCGCGTCCGCCGTGCGCACGGCCCAGTCGATCGCACCCCGGACGTACTGCGCGTGCAGGTCGGCGTCCATGTTGCCGCTCACCGCGTGCAGGTGGAACCCGACGAAGCGGACGCCGGGGAGCGAGCCGAGCGCGCGGACCGCCGCCGGTATCTGCGGTTCCGGGATGCCGAACGGGCTGGGGAGACCACCCATCGTGAGGCCGTGGGAGTGGTCGATCGTGACCGGCGACCGTTCGGGGTTGACGCGGAGCGCGACCGGCACCTCGCGCCCCGGTGCGTGCCCGCTGACCGCGCGGGAGAGCCGGTGCAGTTCAAGAATGCTTTCGACGTTGATCGTGAGCTCGTGGCCGGCCGGGCTGTCCAGGGCCAGGAGACCGGCGAGCAACGTCGGGTTCTTCGCCGGTCCGCTCACGACGAGCCGCGGGATCTTGCCGGCCTTCCCGGCGGCGGCGATCGCGAGGCGGGCCTCCGAGACCGAGGCGACCTCGAACCCGTGCACGGTCTCCGCGAGCGTGGTGAGCAGCGGGGGGAACGAGTTCGCCTTGACCGCGTAGAAAACTTTCGCCCGCGACGGAAGCGCCCGGACCAGGCCCTCGGCCCGCTCCGTCGCGGCGGCGAGGTCGTAGAGGTACCCGCCGACCGGCTCACCGGAGTTACGCGAGGCGAGCGCCGCCGCCCGCACCGCAGCGGGTACCGCGTCGACCGGCAGAGCGTCCGTGCCCTCGAACGAACGGGGCAGTTCCACCGTTGTCCTTTCGTTCCACTGGGTCCGACGGCAGGCTACGCGAATGACGACAGTTCGGACGCCCCGCGTCCGAGTTGGTGTGGAGGGCGAGCATCGGTGAGTCAGGATGGTGACGTGAGCCGGGACAAGGACGCAAAGCCACGCTGCGGTGCCGTTACTCGTTCGGGCCAGCCGTGCCGGAACACCGTCGCCAGCCCAGGCGAACGCTGCCGCCTCCACCAGGCCTCCGGCGCGCCGAGGGAGCCCGGCGAACAGGCTGCCGGTGACGCTGGGGCCGATGGAGCTCCTCGCGGTGAGAGCACCGATGGTGAAGGTGCGGGCGGGGAGGTTCGGGGGCGGCGGGGGCCGGTGCGTGGGGTGCGGCGGGCGGGGAGCTCGGCGCCTCGGCGGCCTGCTACTACGCCGCGGAAGAACACTCGTCCTCGGCGGGTGTCACCGCCGGTTGACGCGCCGCCGCAGGAGTTCATGCCGCCGCCCCGGCCTCGCAAAACCACTCGCCCGCGGGTCACCGAGGAACCGCCAGCCTCCGACCCAGCACCTCCCGCTGACACAGGCTCACCGCCTCCCGTCGACACCCCGCCGACCACCGGCGTCTCAACATCAGCGGAGGCCACCAGCGCAACCGATGCCACCGCCCCGGGGGGCGCCGAGAAGGACGAGCAGCCTCGGGATCCGCGGCTCGATCGGGCCGCCGCGCGGTGCGCCTCGGCGATCAACAACGGGGCCTTGGACGCCGTCGACGCGCTCGCGGTGCCTTACCTCGGCGAAGCCGGCTGGAACCAGCTGCGCGACGCCTGGCGCACGGAGAACTGTGTGCTCGTGGCGAAGGTCGCCCGCCAGGCCCTGCAGTCCCCGGCCCGCCTGCACGACGCCGCGGGCAAGCTCGCGGCTCAGGTCTGGACGTGGCTCGGGCGGCCCTGGGTGGAGCAGATGATGGTGCGTGAGGTCGTGAAGCGGCTGCCGATTCTCGGGGAGGCCCAGGTGCGCCCGGTGGCGCGTGCCGTCCAGCTCGCCGGGATGCGGCTCTGCCACGCCCACGACAGTGACCTCACGCGCTGCCCGTGCTTCGTCGATCTGGTCGAGCACGAAGGCGAACGTCGCCCCAAACAACTGCTGGAAGCCGCCCCGAAAGGCTGGTCCGGCCTGTCCCGCCTGCGCTAACCGTCCGAACCGCGGGCCAGGACTTCGGCTACCCGGGTCGGCTCGCGCCCCAACAGCATCGAGAGCACACGCGAGTTACCCACCAGGCCGTGGGCGTCGTAATACGCGAACATCGCCCCCAACGCGGCACCCGCATATCCCGGCGAACCAGTCCGGTCCTGGCGCTCGGCCCGCGCCTCCATCAACGAAGCCACCGAGGCCACCGACAACAGCTCGGGGCCGGCGAGCTGATAGGTCGCGTACGAGTGCCCTTCCTCGACCAGCACCCGGGCCGCCACGAACGCCACGTCGAGCAGGTCGACGAACGCGAACCGCGCGTCGATCGAGTAAGGCACCTGGAAGGACCGGAGGTTCTGGGTGTAGGCGCAGGGCTGGAGCACGGTCCAGTCCCGGCCGGACGCGTACAGCAGCTCCTCGCTCCGCATCTTGGCCCAGTGGTGCGGCATCGCCTCCACCGCCGGGTGCAGCACCGAGTGGTACACGACCCGTTCCACCCCGGCCGCGAGCACGTTGGCCACCAGTTCCGGCTCGGCCGGATGGACGTTCGGCGCGATCACGTACACCGCCGACGTACCGGCGAGCGCGGACGCGACCTGCTCGGCGTCGAACAGATCGACGGGCACCGTCTCGGTGGCCTCGACCACCCGACCCGGGCGCACCAGCGCCCGGGTCGGAACACCCCGCGCGGCGAGCGCGGCCAGCACCGCCCGCCCGGTCTTGCCGGCGGCGCCGGTCACCGCGATCACAGCACGTCCACGTCCGCGTGGGTGCGGCCGCCGGCCAGGGCCGGGAAGCCGGGACCCCGGTCGAAGAACGCTTCGGACGTCGACGTGCGCGAGGCCCGGAGCGCGTCGGACGCGTCGACGTCGATCGAACCGTCGGGGCCCAGGACGACCCCGTAGTCGTTACGCGCGCCGGCGACCGACACCTTGCCCCACTCCAGGTCCCGCGCGACCTCCTCGTACGGCCGCTCGAACGGGTCGCCCCACCCGCCGCCGCCGGTGGTCCGGATGCGGATCACCTCACCGGCACGCACCGGCTCGGAGTCGGCCAGCGCGTCCACGACCCGCTCGTTCTCACCGCCCGGATCGATGACGACCTCGAACGGCCGGCCGGCGCGCCCACCATTCACACCCCAGCACGCCAGCAGCGACCGGTCCGCGATCGACATGAACGACGCGTTACGCAGCATCCGGACGTGCTTCTCGTACCCGAGCCCGCCGCGGTACCGCCCGGCGCCGCCGGAGTCGACGGCGAGGCCGAGCGACTCGACCACGAACGGCCACCGCGCCTCGGCGAACTCCACCGGGATGTTCCGCGAGTCCGGGACGACGTGGATCGTGTCCTCGCCGTCGGCGTAGTACCGGCCGCCGGAGCCACCGCCGAGCACTTCACGCATCAGGTATGGATCCCCGAGAGCATCGGTCCCGTACACCCCGGTGTAGCGGATGGTCTCCTGGTCGGCGGGCATGCGGCCGTCCACAGCCTTCGCCACGACACCCGCCAGCACACCGAGGAGGCGGAGAATGACGAACGTCCGAGCGTTGGTCGGGGCGGGGAAAACCGGCGTCAGGAGCGTCCCCGGCGGCGGGAACTTCATCTCGATCAGCGGGATGACACCCTCGTTGACGTCGAGCTCGGCCATCCGTTCCGGCGAATCGGCGAGGTTACGCAGGATCGGCGCCAGCCACTTGGCCAGGAAGTTGCCGTCGGAGTAGTTCGCGCAGTGGTTGATCGGGCCCTTGGCCTGCGGTGACGTCCCGGTGAAGTCGAGGATCAGCTTGCCGTCGGTCACCCCGTCGCCGGCCGAGACCTTGGTCAGCGTGATCCGCTGGGCGTGCAGCTTGGGCTCGTCGACGCCGTCGTGCTCGGCGTAGTCCTCCCAGACGTACGAACCGTCGGGAATCTTCGAGAGGAGCTCCTGCTGGAACACCCGGGTCGTGTTGGCCAGGATCGCGTCGAAACAGGCTTCGACGGTCTCCCGGCCGTACCGCGCGAACAGCTCACCGAGCCGCCGCGCGCCCATCAGGCAGGCCGAGCACTCGGCGTCGAGGTCGGCGGCGAGCGAGTCGGGCATCCGCGAGTTGCGGGTCATGATCTTGAGCGCGGCCTCGTTCGGCACACCGGCGTCCCAGAGACGGATCGGAGGCACCATCAGGCCCTCTTCGAACACGCTGGTCGCCGCGGACGGCATCGAGCCCGGCACCGCACCGCCGATGTCGTCGTGGTGGCCGAAAGCCTGCACGAACGCGACGACGGAGCCCTCGTGGAACACCGGCACGGTGACGCAGAGGTCCGGCAGGTGCCCGATACCTCCCTCGGACAGGTAGACGTCGTTGTGGAAGAAGACGTCGCCGGGCCGCATCGAGTCCAGCGGGTAGTCGCGGGCCACCGGCTGCACCAGCGCCGAGTACGAGCGGCCGGTGAGTTTGCGCAGCTTGCGGTCGTGGATGCCGGCGCGGAAGTCGTGCGCGTCCCGGATCATCGGCGAGCGGGCGGTGCGTCCGATCGCGGTCTCGACTTCCAGTTCGATGGCCGCGAGCGTGCCCTCGACGATTTCCAGGACGATCGGATCGACGCTCATTTGCTGATCACCAGGTTCCCGTAGGAGTCGACGACAACGGTGAAGCCCGGGTGCAGCGGCACGGTCGAGCCGTACTCCTCGATGATCGCCGGGCCGGCGATCGTGTTGCCGGGGCTGAGATCGGGGCGCCAGTAGATCGGGGTGTCCTGGTAGCCCTGGGCGGCGTCGAAGCAAACCGGGCGCGTGCCGGTCGGAGCGGGAAGCTCTCCGGGGGCCAGCGCGACCAGTTCCGGCCGACGGATCGGCCCCACGCCGGTGACCCGCAGGTTCACCCATTCGACCTGCTGTTCCGGCTTGTCCCGGAAGCTGTAGCCGTAGGTCTGCTCGTGCACGTCGTGGAACGCTTCCCGGGCGGCGTCCAGGTCCAGCCCGGAGACTGGCACCCGCACCTCGAACGCCTGCCCGTAGTACCGCAGGTCAGCGGTGCGCACGTACTGCTGCTCGGCCCGCGGGAACCCTTCGCCGTCGAGCGCCAGAGCGGCCTGCGCCTCCAGCGCTTCGAATGCCGACGCGACCCGGGAGGGGTCCAGCGCCGAGTGACGGGAGACCAGCGTCTGCACGTAGTCGTTCTTCACGTCGACGGTGAGCAGGCCGAACGCCGAAAGGTTGCCGGGGTCACGCGGGACCAGCACCGACGCGCACCCGAGGATGTCGACCAGCCGGCACAGCAGCAGCGACCCGGACCCGCCGAACGTCACCAGCGTGAAGTCACGGACGTCCAGGCCACGCTTCACCGTCACCTGGCGCAGCGCGTTGGCCTGGTTCCAGGCCGAGATCTCGAGCACACCGGCGGCCACCGACGGCAGGTCGAGCCCGAGCGAGTCGCCGAGCTTCTCCAGCCCGGAGACCGCGGCGGAGACGTCCAGCGGCACCTCGCCGCCGAGCAGGTGCGGGGGGATCCGGCCGAGGACGACGTGCGCGTCGGTGACCGTCGGTTCGGTGCCGCCGCGCCCGTAGCAGAGCGGGCCGGGGTCCGCGCCGGCCGACCGCGGGCCGACCTTCAGCGTGCCCTCGCGGGACAGCCACGCGACCGAGCCACCACCGGCGCCGACGGTCACCACGTCGATCATCGGGATCTTCGACGGGTACGCGCCGACGGTGCCCTCGGTGGTCAGCGTCGGCTCACCGTTGAGGACCACGCTGACGTCGGTCGACGTGCCACCGCCGTCACACGTGAGCACGCGCTCGAACCCGGCCGCACCGGCCACCAGCGCGGCCCCCAGCGCACCGGCCGCCGGACCGGACAGCACGGTGGTGATCGGCTGGTGCACGACCTCCTCGGCCGAGAGCACGCCACCGTTGGACTTCATGACGTAGAACGGCACGCCCTCCGGCAGCCGCGACGAGATCCCGCGCACGTACGCACCGACCCGGGGCTTCACCGCGGCGTCGACGAGCGTGGTCATCGCGCGCTCGTACTCCCGGTACTCGCGGAGCACGTCGCTGGAGAGCGAGACCACCGCGTCCGGGTGCTCTTCGGCCAGCACGTCGCGCATTTTCAGCTCGTGGGAAGCGTCGGCGTAGGCGTGGAGGAAACACACGCCGAGCGTGTCGACGCCCTGCTCGCGGAACCACCGCGCGACCTCGCGCGCCTGGGCCTCGTCGAACGGGCGGATCTCCGCGCCGGTGTGGTCGAGCCGGCCGCCGACCGTCTTGACCAGGTCAGCGGGGACGATGCGCGGCGGCTTCACCCAGAAGTACGAGTTGCCGTAGCCGTCCGGGACGCTCTGCCGGGCGATCTCGAGCAGGAACCCGAAACCCTCGGTGGTGATGAACCCGAGGCGACCGACCTTGCCCTCGAGCAACTGGTTCGTGGCGACGGTGGTGCCGTGCACGAACGCGGTGACCTCGTTCTCGCCCTCGAGGAGGGAGAGCACTTTCCGGACGCCGTCCAGGAACCCTTCGGCGGGGTCGCTCGGCGTGGAGGGCGTCTTCGTCGTGACGAGACGACCGCTCTCCTCGTCGATCGCGACCACGTCGGTGAACGTGCCGCCGGTGTCGATGCCGATGCGCAGCCGTCGCGCCATGCGCTGCCTCCCTGACTGGAGCTCTTCACCCGAATTCAACGGGCAAGATCCGCCAGGTTCGTCGTCAAGTTCTGCTAAGGCGGCGGCGCGTTACGTGGTGGCGGCTGCCAGCGCGGTGAGCGTCGAACCGAGCGGGGCGTCGATGCGGACCAGCGCGTGCTCGTCGCCGCGGGTGGGGCCGGAGTTGATGATCGCCACCGGGATACCGGCTTGTTTCGCCTGGACGACGAACCGGCGCCCGGAGTACACGGTCAACGAGGAGCCGAGCACGAGCAGCAGGCCCGCCTCGGCGACCGCCTGCTGGCACCGCGCGACCCGCTCCTTGGGGACGCTCTCGCCGAAGAACACCACGTCGGGCTTGAGGACGCCGCCGCAGCCGGTGCAGTCGACGACGGTGAACCGGTCGAGGTGCTCCTCGGGCAGGTCGACGTCACCGTCGGGGTTGACGGTGTCGGGGTCGAAGTCGTGTCCGAACCCGTCGTTCGCGGCGCGGAGACGGTCGTCGAGCTCGAGCCGGGGGCTGTGTTCGCCGCAGTCGAGGCAGACCACGTGGTCCAGTGAGCCATGCAGCTCGATGACGTCGTCCGCGCCGCCGGCCTGGTGCAGCCCGTCGACGTTCTGGGTGATGATCGGACCGACCAGGCCGTTGCGCTGCAGGGCCGCGACCGCGCGGTGCCCGTCGTTGGGCTCGGCGCGGGAGATCATCCGCCAGCCGAGGAAGCTGCGCGCCCAGTAGCGGCGCCGGGCGACGACGTCGCGGGTGAACGCCTGGTAGGTCATCGGGGTGTGGTTGCGCTTGAAGGCGCCGGACGGGCCTCGGTAGTCGGGGATGCCGGACTCGGTGGAGAGACCGGCGCCGCTGAGAACGACGACGTCGCCATCACGGACGAGCGTGATGAGGTCGGTGTCGGGGACCGTGAGCGTCACGGCACCAATGGTGCCTCAGTGTGGTTCGAACAGCAGGAACCAGCGGTGCCCGGACGGGTCGACGATCACGCCGGCGCGCCCGTACGGGCCGTCGGTGACCGGGCGCTCCAGCGTGGCACCCGCGGCCACGGCGCGCTGGGCGACCGCGTCGACCTCGTCGGCGGACGCGAGCGAGAGGTGCAGCGTCACGCTGACGCCACCCAGGCTCGGCGGCGCCTGCAGACCCATCTCGGGGAACTCCTCGGCGAAGAACAGGCGCAGCGGGCCGATCTGCAGCGTGACGTGGCCGATCTTCCCGTCGGGCATGATCGTCGGCTGGTCGACCACCTCGGCGCCGAACGCCGCGACGTAGAAGTCGATCGCGCGCCGGGCGTCGACCACCGCCAGGTACGGGCTGAACTGCTTGATCGTGATCGGCAGGGTCATCAGGTCCTCCTCGGATCGGCGGGGAATCGGGCCGGCCAGGGCCTCGCCCAGCCGGCGCCGCAGCGCGGCGGCGAACTCCGGGTCGGGGCGCTGCGGCGTGCCCGGGTCGCGAAGGGCGTCCAGCGGATCGGTCATGGCTGCTCCCCCTCCTCGTAGGCGACGCGGAACGCGGCTCTCGCGCGGACGATCAACGCCTCGGTGGCGTGCCTGGTGCGCCCCAGCAGGCGCGCGACCTCGGGCACCGGCAGGTCGTCGACGTAGCGCAGGGTGAGCGCGGCCCGGTTGGCCGGCCCGAGTCGCTGCAGGACCTCGCGGGCTCGCAGCACGTCGAGCCGCGCGTCCCAGGGATCGTCGGGCCGTTCGACCACGTACAGCGTGCGCTGCTCCCGCGCTTCCTTCCGCCAGTGGTCGACGAGCTTGTTCCGCGCGACGGTGATCAGCCAGGCCACGGTGGGGCTGGCGCCCCGGCGCACCGCGGTGACCGCCGCGAGGAACGTCTCGCCGGTCAGGTCCTCGGCCAGCGCGGTACTACCGCACCGCGCCCGCAGGTACCCGTAGACGTCGGGGAGCGCGTGGTCGTACAGCGCCAGCAGCGCGGCGCTGCGGTCGGCGTACTCCGGTTCGCTGCTCACACGTGTTCATCGTTCGGGAGGTGGGAACTCCGACGGTCGGAATAGCTGTCGTCCGGCGACGAGTTGGGAGAAGCATGCCACTTACCGGTGAATACGAGCCGAGCCCGTCCGAATGGTCGCGTGAGCAGGCCGAGAAGTTCGAAGCGAGCAACGGCGCCGAGGCGAACACGATGCGCGGCGTTCCGATCATTCTGCTGACGTCGGTCGGCGCGAAGAGCGGCAAGCTGCGCAAGGCGCCGCTGATGCGGGTGGAGCACGAGGGCGAGTACGCCGTCGTGGCGTCGCTCGGCGGGGCACCGAAGAACCCCGTCTGGTACTACAACGTGGTCAAGAACCCGCACGTCGAGCTGCGTGACGGCGCCGTGGTCAAGGACTACGAGGCGCGTGAGGTCCACGGCGACGAGTACGAGACCTGGTGGAAGCGTTCGGTCGCGGTGTGGCCCGACTACGCGGAGTACCAGAAGAAGACCGACCGGAAGATCCCGCTGTTCGTGCTGACGCCGATCGAGGCCTGATTCTCTCCTGCGGCCCGGTGCGTCACGTACCGGGCCGCAGGGTGCCGAACGCGTAGTCGGCCGCGGCGACCGCGTCGGGGTAGTGGGAGTCGGCCGAGCGGCCCTCGACGAGGTGCCGCCAGTTGTCCCGCGCGAGCACCCGCTGCACCGCGAGCACCTGGGCGGCCCGGAGCTCCGCGGCCAGCGCGCCGGTACCGTCCGGCGCCGCGACCAGCGCCTCGGCCAGCGCGCGCTCGTCCTCGTCGGCGAAAGCGGCCCTCCGCGCGGCCAGCGCCGGTGTCTCGAACACCAGGCGGTGGTAGGCCAGGACCTCCGGCACGTCGTTGAGCCCGGTCACCGGGTCGCGCCGGGTCAGCCCGTCGACGAAGTGCCGGTGCAGCGCGTCGATCGGGTCGGCGTGGCCCCGGACCACCCGCGCGGCCTCCCCCAGGTGGTCACCGATCCGGTGCAGCACCAGGTCTTCCTTCGTCGGGAAGTAGCGGAACAACGTCGGCTTCGACACGTCGGCCGCCTCCGCGACGTCGGCCACCGACACCGCGTCGAAACCACGCTCCAGGAACAGGCCGATCGCGGTCGCGGAGATCGTGTCGTGCGTGCGCTGACGCTTGCGCTCCCGAAGCCCGGCCACGTCCGGAACGTACCCGGGCGTCAGCCCAGTGCGCGACCGCGCCCGGCGGCCTTGGCCCGGTAGAGCTGCTCGTCGGCGGCCTCGGTCAGCTCGTCGACCCGGTTGGCCGCACCGGACGCGTGCCCGGCGCTGACGCTCACCCGCAGCCCCGGCGCGACGGCGTTCCAATCGTGGTCCGCGACGGCACGCACGACGTCGTCCACCCGGAAGCTGACCTCCGGGCGGCCGGACAGGTCGACGAGCAGCATGAACTCGTCGCCGCCGCGCCGGACGGCCAGGTCGGTCGACGTGCGTACCGCCGCCTGCAGCACCGCGCCGATCACCTGGAGGACCTTGTCCCCGACCGCGTGGCCGAACGTGTCGTTCACCGACTTGAAGTGGTCGACGTCGAGGAGCACGACCGCGAGCCGGTTCTGCTCACCCCGCCCACGCAGACGCGCGACGAACCGCGTCTCGGCGTGCCGGTTCGCGAGCCCGGTCAGCCCGTCGGCCAGGGCCTGCCTGCTCAGCTGCTCGCTCTCGCGCAACACGCGCTCGGCCGTCAACCGGGCCCTGGCCGCGGCCAGCATCCCGAGCCGGTCCTGCCAGCGCAGACCGGCCAGCCGGCGGGCGTACCCGGCCGCGGCGCTCTCCTCGGACGCGGACTGCGCGGCGAGGTACCAGGCCAGCGTCGTGATGCTCGACCGGTGGTCACCGAGCAGGCCGGCGGCGCGCGTCGCCACCTCGACCGAGCGGGCCACGTCGCCGGCGTCGGCGGCACGCACCGCGTCGGCGAGCAGGATGCAGGCGCGGTACCCGTGCCAGGTGCTCTCGGCGAGCGCGTCCCACAGTTCTCCGCCCTCGTCCCCGCCGGCGGTCGAGTCGACGACCGCGTCGAGGAAGTACTCCAGCGCGCGCATCTCGATCGCCCAGGCCGGTGGCAGCTCGGCGCGTTCGGCCGGGCTGGGGCGCGTCGCGTCCCGGGCCACCGCCCGCGCCCGGTCCCGCTGCCCCACCTCGATCAGCGCGCTGACCAGCGTGGTGACGCCCTCCAAGCGGTTGACGACGAGCACCCGCCTGGTGTGGTCACCGACGTGTCGCGCCGACTCCGGCAGCGGCCGGGTGAGCGCGTCGCACGCACGCTGGTACATCTCGTCCTCGAGCTCCCAGAGCCCCTGCTGGTGGTACACGTTCCCGCACTCGACGAACGCGTTCGGCAGCTCCAGCGCACGCAGCCCGAGCTCGTCCGGTTCGCTGTCCGCGATCTGCTCCAGGATCGCGACGGCCCGCGCGAGGCCACCACCGAGATCCTCGCCGGTGGCGGCGTCACCGTCGTCGAGGAACAGCGCGCGTGACGCCAGGGCCAGCGCGATCAGGATCTCGTCGCCGAACGCCTCGGCGGCCTGCCGCATCGCGTCGCAGTTCGCCCGTACCTCGTCGGCCGGGCGGCCCTGCAGGCTGGAGTGGAGCACCTGGCTGTGCCGGAGGAGAACCTCGACCTCGCTCCAGCCCGCGGCGACGGCCTGGTCGGCGAACCGGTCCACCAGGTCGGGGCGGGGAGCGGACTGGATCTGCTCGATGAGTGCGTGGGCCACGATGCGCGCCGCGAAACGGTCAGCCGGGAGCGTCGCCGACGCCTCCACGATCCGTTTCACTCGAACCACCCACGCCGCGACCCGATATCACCGTGCCGCCGGAGCGGGCAGCGGTAACCAGGAGCAACCAGTGCTCACTTTCAGCACTCTAACTCTCACGGGCGAGCCGCTAGCGGTTTGCCGGGGAACTCACGAACTCGGCCACGTGGTCGGCCACGGACTGCCGGAACGTCCGCGGCGCGGACCCCAGGACGTCGAGCACGGTCGAGGTGACGAACGCGGGCCGACCCATGGTCGCGCCCCAGGCGGCGAGCAGCATGTCCACGACCGGGCCCGGCCAGGTCGCCGCCGTCTCCCGGCGGAACTCGTCGGGCGAGAGTTCCTGGAATTCGATCGGCCGACCCAGGACCTCGCCGATGATCGCCACCTGCTCCGCCTGGCCGAGCGACTCCGGGCCGGTCACCACGTGGTCGCCGCCGGCGTGCCCGTCCCCGTGCAGCGTCCGCGCCGCGACGGCGGCCACGTCACGATCGTCGACCGGTGCCGTCTCGGCGCCACCGTAGGGCCACCGGACCGGCTGACCGGCCCGGATCGCCGGCGCCCACCAGGCGAACGCGTTCGACGCGAACATTCCCGGCCGGATGATCGTCGACTCCGCTCCGGACGCCGCGATCAGCCGTTCGATCCGGTCGTGGAGCTCCGCCATCGGGTTGGCCTGCTGGAAGAACGGGTGCGGCGTCCGGTGCGGGGAGGAGAGGAACACGATGCGTCCCGCCTGCGCGGCGAGGCGCTCGACCACCGCCGGAACGGTGTCCGGTGGCGCGGTCCAGACCAGAAAGACGGTGCTGACGTCACGCAGCGCGGTCTCGAGCGAGTCGGGCACGGTGAGGTCGCCGGTGACGACCTCGACGTCCGGCGGGAACGTCGCCACCGCCTCGGCGCGACGGGTCAGGGCGCGAACCGGCACCCCGGCCCGGGTCAGGTTCTCGACGACGAGGCTCCCGACGCGACCAGTGGCGCCGGTGACCAGCACTGACATAGGAATCCGTTCCTCGGTTAAATATGTTACCGAGTAACGATATCAGTGCGGGTCGTCGTCTCGGCGACCACTCGGCCGCGGAACACCACCCAGCGCGGTGCCGCGTGGTGACGCAGCACGTCGACCACCCGCTCGGCGTCGTGCACGACGAAGTTGGCCGGGGCGCCGTCGGCGAGGCGGTGGTGCTCGACCCCGAACACCCGGGCCGCGTCGGTGGTGACCAGGTCGAGCAGGGCCTGCTGGGCGGCCGCGGTGCGGAACTCGAGCAGGTGCGCGGCCAGGAACGCGACCTCCCAGAGGTTGGCCCGGCCGAACGGGTAGTAGGCGTCCTCGATGTCGTCCTGCCCGAGCGCCACCGGGATCCCCAGGTCACGGAAGAGCGCCACCGGCAGGTGCAGCGGGCCGGTCTGCGGATCGCTGACGAACCCGAGCCCGGCTCGCTTCGCCAGGCCGGCCAGCCGGAGCAGGGACGGCTGCGGGTAGAGCGCGAGCGCACGCGCGTGGCAGGCCACCCCCCGGCCGACCAGCCCGTGCTCGAGCATCGCGGCCGCGAGCATCTCGGTGGTGCGCAGGGTCGGGTCGCCGGCGTCGTCGGTGAGCATCGCGACACGTTTGCCTTCGCGGGCGGCGAGCGCGCACGCCCACTCGACGTGCTCGCGGGCGTCGGCGTCGGTGTGCTCGATCCAGGGGATGCCGCCCACGACGTCGGCGCCCAGGCGGAGCGCCTCCTCGCACAGCTGCGCCGCGCCCGGGTCACGCACGACCCCGTCCTGCGGAAAAGCCACGATTCTGACGTCGAGCAGCGCGGCGAACTCGCGGCGGGCCTCGGCGACCGCGCGGAACCCCTCGAGGCCGGCCGCGGTGTCGACGTCCACGAACGCCTGGACGTGCAGGGTGCCGTGCCGGACGGCCTCGGTGAGCGCGCGCCGCACCGGCGGGAGGGCATCGGTGCTCCGGTAGCCGGTCTTCACCGCGCTGGCCAGCTCGATCGACGTCATCGCACCGGCCATGCCGTCGTCGGTGTAGGCCGAGAGCGCGGCGTCGCCGACCCGGTCGAGCGTGTGCACCTTGTCCAGGTGCAGGTGGTTGTCCACGGCCGACTCGGTGACCAGCCGCCCGCCCGCCGCGATCACCCGCGCAGCCGGGGCGTTCGGAGCCGCTCCGGCGCTCCCACGGGGGAGGACGCGCAGGCGGGCATCGGTGACCGCCAGGTCGACGACCCGGCCGTCACGCAGCCGCGCGTCGGTGACGAGCAGGTCCACGCCGCCTCCCCCTCCGCCGAGAACCCGACCCGAGCCGACCGGGTCAGGAGCGGCGGCGACCGATCAACCCGCCGACGACCACGCCGAGCAGCGCGATGCCCGCACCGAAGAGCGCGCCCGGCAGGAACCCACCCGAGAGCAGCTCGGCGCCGCCTCCACCGGCCGCCTTGGCCGGCGCGGTGAACACCCGCGCCCCGTCGGCCGAGGCCACCGCCGCACCACCCGGCGGTACCGCGGCCACCGAGCCGTTGAGCGGCACCCCGGCCACCTCGACCGAGCCGGCCGGATCGGGCGCGAGAACCTCGGCCGGAGCGTTCAGCAACGAATCGACCGCGGCGAAGAACTCACCCGCGGTCTTCTTCGCGACCCCGGACAGCACCCGCTGCCCCACTCCCCCGACGGCCCCGCCGACCACCGCGTCCGCCGCGTACGACAACAGCGTGGTGCCCTCGGCGCCGTGCTCCAACGTCACCAGCACGTCCGCCGAGACCGTGCCCGGCGCCCCGGCACCCTTCGCACGCAGCACGAACGACGTCGGCTCCTGCTGGTCGGTGAGCCGCACGTCCCCGACGTACGACCCCTTGATCGACGCCACCCCCGCGGTCACGGTCATCCGGTACGCGTCGTCGCCGACCTGCTCGAGCTGCTGGCAGCCCGGGATCGTCCGCACCAGCACCGACGGGTCGTTCAGCGCCGCGTACACCCGCTCCACGGGCGCGTTCAGCGTGGCCTTGCCGTTGACCTTCATCTATTTGCTTCCTTCCGATGCCACGGCGTGCTGTTCACGGAGCGCCCAGAGTTCCGAGGGCGAGATCGGCATCCGGTTCACGAAGAAGCCCTCCGCGTCGGAGATCGCCGATGCGAACAGCGCCGCGGAGGGGATGACACCGGCCTCGCCGGCGCCCTTCACCCCGAGCGGGTTGAGCGGTGAGGGCGTCTCGAGGTGGTCGGTCTCGACCGTCGGCACCTCGGACGCGTACGGGATGAGGAAATCCATGTACGACGCGTTGAGCGGCTGGCCGTTCTCGTCGTAGACGATCCGCTCGTACAGGGCGCCGCCGACGCCCTGCGCGACACCGCCGTGGATCTGGCCCTCGACGATGCGCGGGTTGATCAGCGTGCCGCAGTCGTGCACGACGCAGTACCGCAGGATCTTGATCTCCGCGGTCTCCGGGTCGGTCTCGACGACCGCCGCGTGCATGCCGCTGGCGAACGTCGACCGGATCGGCGAGTAGTAGTCGGTGGCCTCCAGCCCCGGCTCGTCGTCCTCGTCGATCGGCGGTTTGCTCATGTCGGACGTGCCGGCGAACTGGGTGGCCCGCTTGGCTTCCTCGTCGAACGCGTAGCGCAGCGGGTTCGACAGCACCGCGACCGTGCGCAGCGGGATGCCGTCACCCGGAACGCCCTTCACCCGGACGACGCCGTCGACGATCTCCAGGTCCTTCGGGTCGGCCTCGAGCGCCTCCCCGGCGATGCGCAGCGCCTTGGCCCGTACTTTCCGGGCCGTCAGCGCCACCGCGTTGCCGCTCATCACCGCGGCCCTGGACGCGAACGTGCCGACCGCGTACTTGAAGCGCCGGGTGTCACCGGTGGTGACCGACACGTCGTCGACCGGCACGCCCAGCTCCTCGGCGGCGATCTGCGCGAACACGGTCTCGTGGCCCTGGCCCTGGGTGGTGAGGCCGGTGGCGACGACGACCTTGCCGGTGGTCTCCACCCGGACGAACGCGCCCTCGTACGGGCCGGGCCCGGTGCCTTCCACGTAACACGCGAGCCCGATGCCGACCCGGCGCCCCTCGGCGCGGGCCGCCTCCCGGATCGCCTCGAACTCGTCCCAGCCGACCAGCGCTTTGATCTTCTCCAGCGACGTCGGGTAGTCGCCCGAGTCGTAGATGAGCGGCCGGCCGTCCTGGAACGTCAGGTGGTGGTCGTAGGGCATGTCCTCGGGCTGGATGAAGTTGCGCTCCCGGACGAGCGCCCGATCGAGGCCGAGCGTGTCGGCGATCGCGTCCATCGTGCGTTCCATCGCGAACACACCCTGCGGACGCCCGGCGCCGCGGTACGGCGTCACGGTGACCGTGTTGGTGTACATCGACCGGAACTCGACCCGGTACGCACCGGGCTTGTACGGGCCGAGCAGCTGGGTGGACGTGACGATCGGGACGATGATGCCGTACGGCGTGTAGGCGCCGTTGTCGTGCCAGAACTCGACGTCCAGGCCGAGGACGTGGCCCTCGTCGTCGAAACCGACGGTGACTTTCTGCAGTTGGCCCCGCTCGTGCGTGGAGCTGATGAAGTGTTCGCGCCGGTCCTCGACCCACTTCACCTCGCGGCCGAGCTTGATCGCCGCCCAGGGGATCAGGACCTCTTCCGGCCACGGGTGCACGATCTTCACGCCGAAGCCGCCACCGACGTCGGGCGCGATCACCTCGACGCGGTCGACCGGCAGGTCGAGCTTCGCGGCCAGCGCGAACCGCACCGACGTCGACGCCTGCGTGGACGTGTAGACGGTCAGCGACCGGTCGGCGGCGTCCCAGCGCGCGTAGACGCCCTTGCCCTCCATCGGCATCGACGCCGAGCGTTCGATGTCCAGGTCGAGGCTCAACGTGTGGGGTGCCGCCGCGATCGCCGCCGGCGCGTCCCCGACCTCCTGCACGAGGTGCGCGGACACGTTGTCGTCGACGTCCGCGTGCACCCGGTGGGACGCCTCGACGGCCGCCGGGATGCCGACCACGGCCGGCAGCACCTCGTACTCGACGACGATGCGCTCGCACGCGTCCTCGGCGACGTACCGGTCGGTGGCCACGACCATGACGACGGCCTCGCCGACGTGCCTGGCGATGCCGTCGGCCAGCGGGGTGTTCACCCGCGGCGCGTGCAGCGCGGGGTGCGGGATCAGCAGCGGC
This sequence comes from Cryptosporangium japonicum, assembly GCF_039524755.1. Taxonomy (NCBI): domain Bacteria; kingdom Bacillati; phylum Actinomycetota; class Actinomycetes; order Cryptosporangiales; family Cryptosporangiaceae; genus Cryptosporangium; species Cryptosporangium japonicum. Next base: position 37,102 of record NZ_BAAAGX010000043.1, on the reverse strand, counting down.
AGCGGCTCCGACACCCGCGGATTCGGGTCGTCGGCGAGGTCCTCGTAGGTGTAGATCGCGACCAGACCCTCGACCTCGAGCGCCTCGGTGACGTCGACGTCGAGGATGCGGGCGTGGGCGTGCGGTGACCGGACGAACGCCACCGCGAGGGCGCCCTCGCCCAGGTCGTCGAGGTAGCGGCCGTTGCCGGACACCAGCCGGGGGTCTTCCCGGCGGGTCATCGGGACCCCGAACGCGCGGGTGACCATCAGGACTCCTTCTGGAGCTCGGCCGCGCGGAGCACCGACTTGACGATGTTCTGGTAGCCGGTGCAGCGGCAGAGGTTGCCGCCAATCGCCTCGCGCGCCTCCTCCTCCGTCGGTTCCGGGTTCTCGCGGAGGTAGGCCGTGATCGTCGTGACGAAGCCCGGGGTGCAGAACCCGCACTGCAGGCCGTGGCAGTCCACGAATGCCTGCTGCACCGGGCCCAGACCGCCGTCCGGGGCGCGGCAGCCCTCGACCGTGGTGATCTCGGCCCCGTCGACGCTCACCGCGAACAGCAGACAGGAGCGCATCGGACGACCGTCGACGAGCACCGTGCAGGAGCCGCAGACGCCGTGTTCGCACCCGAGGTGGGTGCCGGTGAGGCCCAGGTCGTGCCGGAGCGCGTCCGCGAGCAGGCGCCGGGAGGGCACGGAGGCGGTGCGGGGCACGCCGTTCACCGTGAACGTCACGTCGTGCTGGGTCATGCCGCGACCTCCGTTCTGGCCACCGCGTGGGCGGCGGCGGCTTTCAACGCCCGGCCGGTGAGCACGCCGGCGAGGTGGCGCCGGTACTCGGCCGTGGCGTGGATGTCTTCCTCGGGATCGACGACCGAGCTCGCGTACTTCCCGGCGGCCGACCAGTCAGCGGCATCGTAGGAGCGCCCTCCGACAAGTTCGGTGAAGTCCACCGTGACCGGCGTCGGCCCCATCGACACGTAGGTGCCGCGAGCCGACGCGATCCGCAGGTCCTCGTCCAGCGTCACCAGTGCGCCCAGGCCGCACATCGCGTAGTCGCCGTGGCGGCGGGAGACCTCCAGCCAGGCGCTGCCGGTGTGGCGGGCCGGGATCGGGAACGTCACGCTGGTCGCGAGCTCACCGGGCCGGGTGGCCGACTCGAGCGGCGCGAGGAAGAAGTCGTCGACCGGAACCACGCGGTTCCCGGACGCCGAGGCGAGCTGCACCGAACCGCCGAGCAGCGCGAGCACCGACGGCATCTCGCCGGCCGGGTCGGCGTGGACGATGCTGCCGACCGTGGTGCCCCGGTTGCGGATCGTCGGGTGGGCGACGTGGGTCAGGGCCTGACGGAGCAGCGGGAGGACGCGTTCGGCGTGCGCCGAGTGCTCGACGTCGGCGTGCCTGGCGATCGCTCCGACCGTGACCGCGTCGGTCGTGACGTCGATGCGGGCCAGGTCGGTGAGGCGGTTGATGTCCACCAGGTGGTGCGGCGCCGCCAGCCGCATGTTGAGCATCGGAACCAGACTCTGGCCGCCGGCCAGCACCTTCCCGTCCGCCCCCAGCTCGGCCAGGACACCGAGGGCTTCGTCCAGCGTCTCGGGACGGTGGTACTCGAACGCCGATGGTTTCATACCGCGATAGTCCCTCGCTCAGTCTCCCGGCGGCCGGTGCGCGGCCGCCGGGAGATCGATGTTCTACGGCTCCTTGTAGGCGCCGGGCTCGTTGACGACGAGCACCGCACCATCGGCGTCGTCGTTCTTCGGAGCCTCGCCCGATCGCTCGGCGAGCCACAGCTCTTTCAGGTGCGGCGGCGCGATGGCCTTCGCGATGTGGAATCCGACCACGGCCACGATCGTGCCCAGCGCGATGCCGGAGAGCGAGAAGTCGTCGGTGAACACCAGGCTGACGTTTCCGACACCGATGATGATGCCCGCGGCGGCCGGGACCAGGTTGATCGGGTTCGCGAAGTCGACCCGGTTCTCCCGCCAGATCTTGGCGCCGAGCAGGCCGATCATGCCGTAGAGCACGACCGTGATGCCGCCGAGCACACCGCCGGGGGTGGCCGAGACGACCGCGCCGAACTTGGGCGAGAACCCGAACAGGATCGCGACGATCGCGGCCACGTAGTACGCGGCGGTCGAGTAGACGCGGGTGGCGGCCATGACGCCGATGTTCTCCGCGTAGGTGGTGGTGGGCGAACCACCGAACGTCGACGCGACGACCGTGCCGACACCGTCGGCGGCGATCGCGCGGCCCATCATCGGGTCGAGGTCGTCACCGGTCATCTCCGCGACGGCCTTCACGTGGCCGGCGTTCTCCGCGATCAGCGCGATCACGGCCGGGAGCACCAGCAGGATCGCCGTCACGGTGAACGAGGGGAAGTGCCAGCCGACGACCTCTTTGCCGTCCGCGGCGACAGTGGTCTGCGACGGGAACCCGAGCCAGTCCGCCGACGTCACGCCGTCCCAGTTCACGCGCCAGTGCGTCGTCTCCTTGCCGGCGCCGGCGTCGTACGAGGTGATCTGGCCGAAGATCTTGTCGAAGACCCACGAGAGCACGTACCCGAAGACCAGCGCGAGGAAGATCGCGATCCGGCCGAGGAAGCCACGTACGCCGACCGCGACGACGATCACGAACAGCATCGTGATCAGCGCGATCCACTGGTCCTGGGGCCAGTACGTGCCGGCCACGACCGGCGCCAGGTTGAAGCCGATCAGCATGACGACCGCGCCGGTGACGACCGGCGGCAGCACGGAGTAGATCGCACGGGAACCGACGAAGTGGATCAGGACACCGACCAGCGCGAGCACCACGCCGGCGACGAGGATCGCGCCGGTCACCTCGGCCGAGTCACCGCCCTGGGCGCGGATCGCCGCGACACCACCGACGAACGCCGCGGAGGTGCCGAGGTAGCTCGGTACCTTCCCGCTGACGATCAGCAGGAAGATGATCGTCGCGACACCGCTGAGCATGATCGCGAGCTGCGCGTTCAGCCCCATGATCAACGGGAAGACGAACGTCGCCCCGAACATCGCGACGACGTGCTGCGCTCCCAGGCCGATCGTCCGCGGCCAGGACAGACGTTCCTCCGGCCGGACCACCCCGCCCGGCGGCGGTGCTTTGCCTCCGTGAACGACACTCCACCTGAATGCCATGTCCGAACCCCTTTTCAACCGCCCCGGTAATAGCGACGAATATCCGGGTCGGGTGACCTGGGTCTCATGGTCAAGACACCACTGACTAAGCACGCCGCCGTTGGCGGAACCTGCCGAGGGGTAGTTCGATTCGTCAGTAAATGTCGCCCACGTGATGTGACGGCAACGTGAACGACACGGGTCCGAGCGACGCCCGGGCGGTTCGTGCCTAGTCACAGCCGTATCAACTGAACTTCTGGCGACACCTAGCGTCATCACCACTATGGGGATTACCGGACGCGCTGCGCTCGTCCGGCTGGCAGTGCTGGCAGTGCTGTGGGGTTCGAGCTTTCTCTGGGCCGCCATCGCGTTGCGCGGCCTCCCGCCGGGCGTACTGACGGTGGTCCGGCTCGCTCTCGGCTCGGCACTGCTGCTGGCCGTCTGCCGGCTGCGTGGCGTACGCCTCCCCACCGAGCCGCGGGTCTGGCTGCACCTGGCCGTGGTCGCGGCGATCGGCAACGTCGTGCCGCTCCTGCTCTTCGCGTACGCGGTCCGCTCCATCGACTCCCACGTCGGCGGGATGCTGAACGCGACGACGCCGCTCTGGACGCTCGCGATCGGCGTCTGCCTCGGTGGGGTCGGCCCCGTCCGCGGTCGCTACCTCGGTGGCCTGGTCGCCGGGCTGGTCGGGACGCTGATGGTGATCGGCACCTGGCCGCCGGGCGAGGGCCTGCCCGCGGTGCCGACGATGCTCGGCCTGACCGCCGCGGCCAGCTACGGCGCCAGTTACGTGTACATCGACCGCTACATGTCGCGCCTCGACCGGCCGCCGATCGCGCTCGCCGCCGGCCAGCTCGTCGCCGGCACCGGCCTCGCGCTGATCGCCCTGCCGGTGACCGGCCCCCACTCGCTCGACGCCGTCCACCTCGGGCCGGAGGTCGTCGTCGCGACGATCGCGCTCGGCGCGTTCTGCACCGGCTTCGCGACCGTGCTGAACATCCGCCAGGTCGCGGACGTCGGTCCGGCCGCGTCGGTGGTGCTCTACCTGCTGCCGGTCGTCGCCGCGGTGCTCGGTTGGCTGGTGCTCGGCGAAAAAATCACTCCGCTGACGATCGTCGGAACTGCGATCGTGTTGGCCGGAGTGGCACTCACCAGGACTCCGCAGTCCGACACAGAGGAGAGAGCAGCAGGTGGTAGCGGTTCACGACTACGAGCTGGCACTGACCTGGACGGGTAACCAGGGCACCGGCACCAGCGCCTACCGGGCGTACAGCCGATCGCACGAGATCGTCGCGGACGGACGTCCGCCGCTCTACGGGTCGTCCGACCCGGCCTTCCGCGGTGAAACCGACCGCTGGAACCCCGAACTACTGCTCGTGGCGACGCTCTCCGCGTGCCACCTCATGTCGTACCTGCACGTGTGCGTGGAGGCCGGCGTGGTCGTCGTCGATTACACCGACGCACCGACCGGTTCGATGACGCAGACACCCGGCGGTGGTGGGCGCTTCACCCAGGTGACGCTCAACCCCCAGGTGACGCTGGCGCGGGCCAGCGCGGGCAAGGTCGAGCTGGCCACCCGCCTGCACCGCGACGCCAACGCTCGCTGTTTCATCGCCAGCTCGGTCAATTTCCCGGTCCACCACCAGCCGACGGTCGTGGTGGAGAGCTAGGCGCCCGGCTGCGCGGGAAGGCCTCGTCGCAGTACGGCCAGTTCTCGGCGAACCCACCGCGGGTCCGCCAGAGCTCCCGCGCAGCCCAGATGTTCCATTCCGGGTCGAACGCCCGCCGGGGTGTGCCGTCGAGTTCACGCAGGCGCCGGTCGGAGATCTGGAAGACACCCCAGTTCCGGCTCGTGTCGACGTTCGGCAGCACCCAGAACGGGTCGAGCAGCGACTGGCACTTCGCGATCGCGACGGCACGGTCCGGTTCCTCCGGGAACACGCGCCGGATCCGTTGCTCCACCTGTGCCGGAGTCCAGCTGCGCATCGACACGTCACCGGCGTAGAGCGCCCGTTTGGTGGCGTCGTCGACGACGCCGCGCACCGGTAACCCGGCCAGCACCTGGAAGGCGGTGACCCGGCGCAGCGTCTCCGGGCCGAAGTCCCCGTCGATCCCGATCTTCACGCCGGTCGCCGCCAGGAGGCGCTGGAGCTCCTCCACGCAGGTGTCGTGCTGACCCATGCTCACCGGGCCCTCGCACGCGGGTGAGAACAGCAGCTCGGAAGCGCGCGGCTCGGAGCCCCCGCCGGAGCTCGTGGTGAAGATCGTGGCGGCGACGACGACGGCGACCACCACGGCGACACCCGCCGCGAGCCACCAGGCGCGGCGGGATCGAGGAACCGGGGCGGTGGCATCGGCGGCCCCCGTGACCGTCGATGCCACCGCTTCGGTCGTCTCCTCCGCCTCGGCCGGCTCGGTTCGCCGGCCGGTGTCGGAGACGGCGGTCGCGGCCGGAGCGGGGGGAAGTCCGGCCGCGATCGCCGGGTTTCGTGGATCGGTCGCCCACAGCCGCTCGAGCAGCTGGAGCTCGTTTGCGGTCGCACCGCATGCTGCGGCGAACGATCGGACTACGCGGAAGTCAGCGGGAAACTGTTCCCCGCTGCAGTACCGGTGCAGCGTCGAGCTACCGACCCCTACTCGGCGTGCGAGCGCCTTGTAACTCTGGTTCGACCGTGCCTTCAATCCGCGGAGATACACCGCGACGTCGGCGGCCTCGGCGACTGATCCCATACGCACTCCCTGCCTCGGGCAAGGAGATTGTTTCTCATGTGGGCACGCCGACCCCCGGCACAGTCGGATCAGCCGATCAAGGCCATCCCATTCCTCTCACTGGAGCTGCCCGCCCTGCGCGGCGGCGAGCCGGGATCAGACTCACCGGTCGCGTGGTGGACCGCAAGGCGTTCACCTCGGGACGGGACGCGTCCCGGGATGGCACCGTGCTGACCAGGTGGGACGTGCGTGGGATGGGACGAGGTGGATCACAGCCCGCGGATCTCCAGCACCCGCAGGGCCAGCGCCAGGTCCAGCCGCAAGGCGGCGTCGTCGGTGAACGGGCCGACCAGCTTCTCCAGCTTCGTGATCCGGTAGCGCAACGTGTTGTAGTGGAAGTGCAGCCGCCGCGCGGCCTCGGCCACCGTGCAGTTGGTCTCCAGCAGCACCGCGAGCGTCCGACGCAGGTCCGCGTTCTCGGGGGTGTCCGCGGCCAGCTCCCCCAGCACCTCCTCCACGAACCCGCGCAGCTCCGACGTGTCCGGGATCAGCGACAGCAGCCGGTGCACGCCCAGCCGGTCGAAGCTGGCCCGCGCGCCGTCACCGTGCAGCCGGCGTCCGATCCGCACGGCTTTGCGGGCCTGCTCGTACGCGCGGGGCAACTCGTGCGGCGCGGACGCCGGCCGGGAGATGCCCAGCGAGAACGAGCGGCGCCCACCGCCGCCGTCGCCGACGACCTGGCGGACGAGCTCACCGACGGCACGCTCGACCGCGTCCGCACCTCCGCCGCCGGAGGGCAGGCCGAGCAGCACGACCACTTCCTGGTTGAAGTTCACCACCGGCGCCCGGGGGTCGCGCCAGCGCACGACCGACTGCCAGGCGGTGGCGAAGCGCTCCTGCACCGGCCGGAGCTCCGGAGCGGCGCCGACCGGCGTCGTCACCGGGTCCAGCTCGGCGACCACCGCGACCAGCGGCCGCTCGACGTCCCAGCCCAGCGTGCGTGCGTGCGCGACCGCGGCGGGCACGTCCTCCACCCGCCCGGTGAGCAGGTCACGCAGGAAGTCCGCCCGGTATTTGCCCTCGACCGCGTCGATGGCCAGCTGTTTGGTCACCGCGAGCGCGGCCACGGTGGCGGCCCGCTCCAACGAATAGACGTCGGCGGCGTCGAGCGGGGTGTCGGAGAACGCGACGATGCGGCCGTGGTCGATGCGGCCGGCCACTATCGGCACCGTGGTGTGGAAGCCGCCCTCGTGCGGGCGGACGCCGGTCGGCTCGTCGTCGACGCGGAAGCGGCCGGTCGGGTCGAAACAGCCGGTCCGCTGCAGGTCCTCGGCGTCGCCGGCGCGGGCGTTCACCCGCCCGTCAGGGGTCGTGACGATCACCGGACCACCGAGGATGCGGGTCAGCTCGGCCGCGAGGTCGTCGAGGCCACCACCTTCGAGCACGACGCTCACCAGCGCCCGGTGCACCTCGTCCGACCGGGCCAGCACCGAGGCCTGCCGGTGCAGCAGCGCGCTGAGCACCTCGTTGAGGATGTCGTCGAAGCCCACCGACTCGGCGACCTCGATGATCGGGAAGTTCCGCCGGTCGGCCTCGGCCAGCACGTCGGCCGGTAGCTCGTCCAGGTAGCGGTGCAGCTTGACCGCGAGCGCCGCCAGCCCGCGCTCGTCGAGCTCGCGGACCAGGTCGATCAGCTCGATCTTGCTGTGCTGCAGCGGGTAGCCGGTGGTGAGCAGCAGCTCGTGCGGCTTCACCCAGGGAAGGATGTCGGGTACTTCCATCACGTTGAGCCGCTGGACGACGCGGTCCAGCCCACCCTCGCCGGCCAGCACGCGGGCGCCCGTCAACGTGCTCGCATCGAGTACGTCACGTAGTGGCAATCCGACCGGAGATGCCGTCAAATTGGCCGAAGGACCCCGGCCATCCTTGGCAATTCTTCCCATGCCGACCACCGTAGACGCGGTCTTACCGTCAGCCAGGTGAGAGGGGGTGACATGACTCTTCCCGGGGCCGCATCCGTGGCTTTGGCGCCCGTTCTGAGCGGACCGACCCGGAGCGTCACGGTCACCGCCTCACTGTCGCGCGCGCTGTATCTGGCCACCGGCGATCCGCGGGTGCCCGCGCTGTGCGTCGCCGCCGACGCGGTGCGTGTTCCGTGCGCGGTGCTGCTCGGCCCCGGCGTCCCGGTTCCGGCCCGGCCGGTCGGTTCACCCGCCCGGATCGGCGACGGCCGCGTCGAGTTCGGCGACCACGCCGTGACGGTCACCCGCTGGTGGCGTCCGCCCCGCCCACGGGTGCGGCTCTCCGCTGTCGACGCCCGGCAGCGAGCCCTGAGCGCGCACACCGGCGCCGACGCCGTCTACACGCTGGCCGACCGGGTGCTGGCCGACGGAGACGCCGATCGGGCGGTGACGGAGCTGTTGGGCCGGGGCGAGGGCCTGACCCCGCTGGGCGACGACATCCTGTCGGGGACCCTCGTCACACTGCTAGCCGGGGGACATCCGACCGGACAGCTCATCGCCTCGACGGTCTCGGCCCAGCTGGCCGCCCGGCCGGGCGCCACCACGGCGGTCTCGGCCGCGTTACTCACCCACGCCGCCCGGGGCGAGTGCATCCCGGAGCTCGCCGCCGTGCTCACCGACCCGCTCGAGTCGCTCGATTCCGCCGTCGAGGCCCTGCTCGGCGTGGGTCACTCCTCCGGCAGCGGGCTGCTGTACGGCGTCCGCAAGGGGTTGGACGTTCTAACCGGACCGAAGGGATTGGTGAAGTGACCGCTTTGCACCATATTGAGCTGCGGCGTGGCACGTACCGCGACTCGGTCCAGCTGCTCCAGGTGAGTCAGGCCGTCGCCGGCCTCGACGGGGTGACCGACGCGATGGTGGCGATGGGCACCGACCTCAACCGCGAGCTGATCGCCGGGATGGGCTTCACGCTGCCCGACGACGCCACCCCCGGCGACATGATCGTGGCCATCGCCGCCGCCGACGAGACGACGCGCGACTCGGCGCTCGCCGCACTCGAGTCGGCGCTGACCGCAAAAACCCCGTCGGCGAGCACGGACGCCACCCAGCCGGAGCTGCGCACCGTCGGGGCAGCGGTGACCGCCGCCGAGGCCGACCTGGTGCTGATCTCCACCCCGGGCCGCTACGCGTTCGCCGACGCGGTCGACGCGCTGGACGCCGGCGCCTCGGTGCTCGTGTTCAGCGACAACGTGCCGGTCGAGCAGGAGATCGCGCTCAAGGACCTGGCCGCCGAGCGTGGGCTGCTGGTGATGGGGCCGGACTGCGGCACCGCGGTGGTCGGTGGCGTCGGGCTGGGCTTCGCGAACGTAGTGCGGCCCGGTCCGATCGGGCTGGTCGCGGCGTCCGGGACCGGAGCGCAGCAGGTGCTGGCGCTGCTGGACGCGGCCGGGGTGGGCGTTTCGCACTGCCTGGGGGTCGGTGGGCGCGACCTGTCCGCCGCCGTGGCCGGGCGTTCGACGCTGGCCGCGCTCGACGCGCTGGACGCCGACCCGGCGACCGAGACCATCCTGGTGATCTCCAAGCCGCCCGCTCCCGAAGTCGCCGACGCCGTGCGCGCGCACGCGGCGAAGCTCTCCAAGCCCGTCGTGTTCGGCCTGCTGGGCAGCGGTCGCCCCGACCTGACCGCGGTCGTCACCGAGGTGCTCGGGGCCGACGCGCCGGCCTCGTGGCCGAAGTGGCTGCCCACGGACGAGCCGCGTGACCTGGTCGCCCCGTTCAGCATCGGCACCGGTTCGCTCCGCGGCCTGTTCAGCGGCGGGACGCTCGCCGACGAGGCGATGGTGATCGCGTCCGCGACGCTCGGCCCGATCGCGTCGAACATCCCGCTCGACCCCGCCTGGGCGCTGGGCAGCGACCTGACGACCGACGGCCACGCGATGATCGACTTCGGCGACGACGCGCTGACCGCCGGACGTCCGCACCCGATGATCGACGGCACGCTGCGGCTGGCTCGGCTGGCCGTCGAGGCGGCGGATCCGTCGTGCCGGGTCGTGCTGCTCGACGTCGTACTCGGGCACGGCGCCCATCCCGACCCGGCGTCGGAGTTGGCGCCCGCGATCGCGGCCGCGCTGACCTCCGCCGACCGGCCGTTCGACGTCGTCGTCGCGCTGATCGGCACGTCGGATGACCCCCAGGGGCTGGCCCGCCAGGCCGCCGAGCTGAGCGGCGTCGGAGCCTGGGTCTTCCTGTCCAACGCCGAAGCCGCTCGCGAAGCCGTCGCGATCCTGAAGCCCTCCGAGGTGACCGAATGACGCTTTTGTCAGGCGAACCGACGATTGTCACGGCAGGTGTCGACCTGTTCAGCGAGGCCCTGACCGCCCAGGCCGCCGCCGTGACCCCGGTGGCGTGGCAGCCGCCGGTCGGCTCCGAGGACGCGTTGGCGCGGGTGATGGCCGACCGTCGGCGGTTGGCGGCGAACGAGACCGCGCTGGAGCGCATGCTCGCGGCGGGCGCGACGCTCGTCGACGTCCGGCCGGCCTCGGAGGTCGTGGGGCTCTCGGCCGGGCAGTTCCGGCACGCCGGGCCGCCGATCACCTGGGAACGCGCGTCCGGGCCGCTGCGCGGTGCGCTGATCGGCGCCACGTTGTTCGAAGGGCTGGCCGCCACCACCGAGGACGCCACCGATCTCCTGTCGGGTGGCGCGGTGGAGTGGGCACCCTGCCACTCCGACGGCGGAGTGGGCCCGATGGCCGGCGTCGTGTCCCCGTCGATGTGGGTGTTCGTGCTGCGTGACGAGGCGCACGACCGGACGTCGTGGTGCTCGCTGAACGAGGGGTTGGGCAAGGTGCTGCGGTACGGCGCCTACGGCCCGGAGGTGATCGACCGGCTGCGTTGGATGTCGTCCGTACTCGGGCCCGCGCTGCAGGCCGCGGTGCGTGAACACGGACCGGTCGACGTCAAGGGCATCATCGCGCAGATGGTCCAGATGGGCGACGAGGGCCACAACCGCAACCGCGCGGGCACGCTCATGCTGCTCCGAGACCTGATGCCCGCGATGATCGACGCCGGGGTGGCATCGTCGGACGTGGCGGACGTCGCCCGGTTCGTGGGCGGCAACGACCACTTCTTCCTCAACCTGGTGATGCCGGCGTGCAAGCTGCAGACCGCGGCGGCGTCCGACATCCCCGGGTCGACGGTCGTCACGACGATGGCGCGCAACGGCACCGACTTCGGGATCCAGGTGTCGGGCACCGGTGACCAGTGGTTCACCGGCCCGGCGAACACCCCGCAGGGCCTGTTCCTGGGTTCGTACGGACCGGACGACGCGAACCCCGACATCGGCGACTCGGCGATCACCGAGACCGCGGGCATCGGCGGGTTCGCGATGGCCAGCGCACCGGCGATCGTGCGCTTCGTCGGCGGCACGGTGCCGGACGCGCTGCGGACCAGCCGGGAGATGTACGGGATCACGACCGGGGAGAACCCCGCCTACGCGCTGCCGATCCTCGACTTCCGCGGCGCGGCGACCGGCATCGACGTGACGAAGGTGGTCCGTTCGGGCGTGCTGCCACAGATCAACACCGGCATGGCGGGCCGCGTCGCGGGCGTGGGGCAGGTCGGGGCGGGTCTGGTGACGCCCCCGATGGAGTGCTTCACCGCGGCGCTGGACGCGCTGGGCGAGGCGGCCCCGCCGGTGGGGTGACCACTTCGTTGTGGTCCCGGTGCGGGTGGGTTGCGCGGGGCGGTTTCCACTGCGGTGCCCGGGTCCGGCGTCGATGAGTCGGGTGCGAGGGTCGCTGCCCCTCCTGCGGCACCCCCCGCAGCTGCCGGAGTTCGGACCCCACGGCGGCCCTCGCAACTAGAACGCCGGTCCGGGCCACCCCCCGCGGTCCGACCGGCCCGGTTCGCCACGGCAACCCCCCGCCGCCCCACGAACCGTGCACGCCGCCGCTCCGAGTGCCACCGCCCCCGGCACGCGGAGCGGCGGCTCTGCGTTGAACCGTTCGTGCAGGTTGATCAGGCCCGACCGGGGTACGGCAGGATGGCGGGCATGAACCCGCAGGTCGGCTACCCGAGCCACGCGCCGTCCGGGCCGGCCGCCCCGCCGGCCCCGTCCAGACCCGTCGATCGCCTGCTGGCCCGGATCCTCGACGGAACAATCCTGTTCAGCCCGATCGTCCTGTTATTCGTCGTGCTGTTCGGTGTTCCGCTGTTCCTGTCGCTGGCCAGCAGCGAGGGCAACGGGGCCTCCGAGGAGGGCGTCCTGCTCTGGATGCTCCTGGCGTTCCTCGGGTACGCGCTGGCGACGGCGGCGACCGGGCTCCTGACCTACTGGTACGCGGTGAACTACCAGTTCAGGAACGGCGGGCAGACGCTCGGCAAGCGCTGGCGGCGGATCCGGGTGGTGGGTGTCGACGGGTCCGCGGTGACGCCCTCCCAGGCCCGCAAGCGCTGGCTGGCCTCGGACGGGGTGTCGGTGCTCGGCGGCATCCCCTTCGTGGGAGCGCTGCTCGGCGTCTACGTACTCTTGGACAACCTGTGGCTGCTCTGGGACAAGCCCCACCGGCAGTGTGTGCACGACAAGTACGCGAAGACGATCGTGGTGAAAGCAGCAGATGGGTGAGGTGATTCGGTGACCCCGATCCCCGGTTGGTATCCCGACCCGGCGGATCCGGACACGCAGCGGTACTGGGACGGCGAGCAGTGGCTCGGCGCCCCGTTGCCCGTGGGTGCCACCCCGCCGCCCGGCCCTCCACCCGTCGAGCCGCCCGCTCCGGCCGCGGCCCCGTCCGCGCCGACGCCACCGGCCTCGCAGGCCGGTTGGACCCCCGGATGGACGCCACCCGCGTCCGGCGCAGGCGGTGCCCCGTCCGGCGCCTCCGGCGCAGGCGGTTCCACTCCGCCCGGCGCCCCGAGCCCGCCCAGTGCCCCGAGCTGGGCTCCGCCCGGCAGCGAAAAGGGCGCGGGAGCCCCGCAGAACCCCGGCTCGTTCGGGGGCGTCAACGCACCGGGCAAACCACGCTGGGGCCAGCCGCCGGTGCAGCTCCCACCGGTGCCCCCGGGCCACATCCGCCTGCCCGGCACCACCACGACGATGCCGATCGACACCACCAAGCTGGCGCCGCTCGGCCTGCGCGTGGTCGCCCGCCTCATCGACATCACCGCGGTGTTCCTGCTCTGCCTGGTCGTCAACGGCTACTTCTACCTGCAGTTCGCCGAGCAGGTCGGGCCCAACATCAACGACATCCTGGTCGGGCAGGAGACGCTCTCGGACGAGGCGAGCCGCCTCAACTGGATCATCTTCGTGCTGACGATCGGCCTCTGGTTCGCCTACGAGGTGCCGGCCACCGCGAACAGCGGCCAGACGCTCGGCAAGCGCATCGTCGGCATCCGGGTCATCCGGGTCGTCGACGACAAGTCGCTGACGTTCGGCCAGTCGATCCGCCGCTGGCTGATCCTGATGCTGCCGAGCCCCGCGGTGAGCTTCCTGTGCGGTCTGCCGCTGCAGATCGCCGACCTGCTGTGGTGTCTCTGGGACCGCCCGGCCCGCCAGTGCCTCCACGACAAGGCCGTGACCTCGATCGTGGTCCGGTCGGCCGCGGTGCCGGCGCCCGAGAAGGTCAAGGTCGAGAAATGAGGAGCCCCCGATGCCAATGAACTCTTTTCAACCTCATGGCTCCTCTCAGGCTGAGTTCCGCCCGCAGCGGTCGGTCGAAAAGAATTCACTGACCCGCGCCGACCTGGACACGATTCCCCGTTACGTCGCCGGCAAGAACCCGAGCGACGTGGCCCGGGAGTCGGGCGTCCCGCAAGCGGTGAAGCTGGCCAGCAACGAGGTGCCGTTCGGTCCGCTGCCCGGCGTCGTCGAGGCGGTCGCGGAGGCGGTGGCGCAGACCCACCGCTACCCCGACCCCGGTGTGGTCGCGCTGCGCGGCCGGCTCGGGGAGCGCTACGGCGTCGCCCCCGACCGCCTGGTGTCCGGCTGCGGCTCGGTGGCGCTGGCCGAGCACATCGTGCGTGCCGCGGTGCTGCCCGGCGACGAGGTGCTCTACTCGTGGCGCTCGTTCGAGGCCTACCCGATCATCACGACGTCGTGCGGCGGCACCAGCGTCCGGGTGGCGAACACCGACGACCACGCCCACGACCTGGACGCGATGGCCGCGGCGGTCACCGACCGCACCCGGGTCGCGATCGTGTGCACGCCGAACAACCCCACCGGTCCGGCCGTGCCCCGGGAGGACCTGGAGCGGTTCCTGGACCGGGTCGGGCCGGACGTGCTGGTCGTCATCGACGAGGCGTACCGGGAGTTCGTCCGTGACCCCGCGGTTCCCGACGGGCTCGACGTGGCCCGCAACCGCCCGAACGTCGTCGTGCTGCGGACGATGTCGAAGGCCTGGGGCCTGGCCGGCATCCGGGTCGGCTGGATGGCCGCCGACCCGCAGGTGGCCGAGGCCGTGCGCAAGGTCGTCACGCCGTTCTCGGTGAACCACGTCGCCCAGGCGGCGGCACTGGCCGCGTTGGACGCCGAGGACGAGATGAAGCGGCGGGTCGACATCGTGGTGGCCGAGCGCTCCCGGGTGCACGCGGCCGTCCGGGCGCTCCGGAGCGACGTCCCGGACACCCAGGCCAACTTCGTCTGGCTGCCGCTCGGCGACGACGCGCTCGACTTCGCCGCGGGCTGCGAGAAGCGTGGCGTCATCGTGCGGCCGTTCGCCGGCGACGGGGTCCGCGTGACGATCGGTACCCCGGCCGAGAACGACATGTTCCTCAGCGCGGCGAGTGAGCTACTCGCCTGAGGTAGTCCCGGAGCACGGGGACGAGCTGGGCCAGCGACGCCACGTCGACCCATTCCTCGTCCCCGTGGTGGCCGCCGCCGATCGGGCGGGTGACCGCGCACGGTACGCCGATCGCGGCGTACTGGGCCGCGTCGCTCGAGCCGAACGACAGGCAGCTCCCGCAGGACACCCCGGTCACCCGCTCGACGCTGCGCGCGAACTCCGCGAGCAGCGGGTCGGTGAGGTCGTGCTTGACCGGGGGAAAGAGCACGAGCAGCTCGAGGTCCGCGCCGTGCCGCCGACAGATCTCGGCGACGTCACGCTCCACCTCGGCGAGTTCCGCCGGCCCCATCACCCGGATGTCGAGCACGGCTTCGGCCTGGTCGGGCAACTGGTTCGGGGCGGTGCCGGCCCGCAGGAAGCTGATGTTCAGCGTGTCGACGTGGGGATCCTCGACCGGGAAGCGGCGGCGGATGTCACCGAGCAGGTCGAGGAGCTTGAACGACGCGCTCTCCCCGGTCCACGGCCGGGATCCGTGCACGGGAACGCCGTACGTGCTCACGCGCACCCGCCAGGCGCCCTTGGCCACTTCCTCCAGCTGCCAGTTGTCGCCGCCGTCCGGCAGCACCGCCACCCGCGGCCGGTAGCCCTCCTCCTGGAGCAGCAGCTTCACGCCGAGGTCGCGGGTCTCCTCGTCGGTCGTGATCATCACGCCGAGGTCGTACTGCCCCAGCTCGGGCCCGAGTTCGTCGATCAACGCCAGGTAGGCCGCGATCGCGCCCTTCATGTCGAACACACCGCGGCCGATGGCCCGGCCGCCGTCGCGCTTCAGCGTGAACAAATGCTCCGGCCCCGGGACGACGTCCAGGTGGGCGGTGAGCATGACCGCGGGTGACAGCGTCGGGCGCACGGTGGCCACCAGCGCCCCGAAACCGTCCTGGTCGAACCGGCGGACCACCAGGCCACGCTCGGCGAGGAACCCACCGATGAAGTCGAGGCCCTCCTCGCACGCGGCAAGGTTCCCGGACACGGTGGGCAGCTCCACCAAGCGTTCCAGGATCGCCAGCAGAGGCTTCACCGCACCTGGATCGGCCACGAGCTCGTCCCGCTCCAACAAACCTCAATCCTCCCCTAGCTAGCTCACCGCATCGAGCTCCTCGGCGGTGGCCGCGGCGCCGTCCCGGGCCCAGAGCCGCGCGTACACCCCGTCGACGGCGATCAGCTCAGCGTGCGTGCCCTGCTCGGCGATCTGGCCGTCGACGAGCACGACGATACGGTCGGCCCGTGCGGCGGTCGCCAGCCGGTGGGCGATCACGACCGTCGTTCGGCGACGCGACAGTGCGTCGCCCGCGGCCAGCACCACCGCCTCGCTCGCCGGGTCGAGCGCGGCCGTGGCTTCGTCGAGCAGCAGGATGTCGGGGTCGACCAGCTCCGCGCGAGCCAGTGAGACCAGCTGACGCTGCCCGGCGGAGAGTCCGCCGCCGCGCTCCGAGACCGAGTGCCGGAACCCGCCGCGGATCGCACCGACCATCCCGATCGCCCCGACCGCACGCGCGGCCTGCTCGACCGACGCCGGCGGGCTGCCGGGGCGCCCGTAACTGATGTTCGACGCCACGTCGCCGGTGAACAGGTGGGCTTCCTGCGGTACGACGCCCAGCCGGCCGCGGTAGTCGGCCAACCGGAACCGGCGCACGTCGACGTCGTCCACCAGGACTGCCCCATCGGTGACGTCGTAAAAGCGCGCGAGCAGTTTCAACACCGTCGATTTGCCGGCGCCGGTCTCCCCGACCAAGGCGACGGTCTCCCCCGGCTCGATCGTCATCGAAACGCCTCGCAGCGCCTCGCCGTCGGCCCCGGCGTACCGGAACCGGGCGTCGCGCAGCTCGATGCGCCCGGTCAGGTGCGACGGCACCGGAGCCGGGGTGTCGGTGTCGCTCACCGACGTGGGGGTGCGCAGCAGGTCGCCGATGCGCCCCAGGCCGATGCGAGCCTGCTGGTAACCGTCGAAGACCTGGGAGAGCTGCTGGATCGGCTGGAAGAACAACCCGAGGTAGAGCAGGAACGCGGTGAGGATGCCCGGGGTGACCGCGCCGTCGGCGATGCGGTGCGCGCCGACCGCGAGCACGGCGGCCTGGGCCAGGTCGGAGAGCAGGCCGATGAACGGGAAGAACGTCGCGATGAGCGTCTGGGCCCGCATCCGGGACCGCCGGTAGTCGTCGCTGCGGCGGGCGAAGTCGGCCGCCGACCGCGTCTCGCGCACGTAGGCCTGCGAGACACGCAGCCCGGCGACGTTCTCCTGGAAGTCGGCGTTCACGATGCTGACGCGTTCCCGCGCCTGCTCGTAGGCCGCGGCCGAGAGCCGCCGGAAGATCAGCGTCGTGACCACCACGATCGGCAGCACCGCGAGCGCGACCAGCGCGAGCCCGGCGTCGGTGATCAGCAGCGCCGCGGTGACGCCGAGGATCGTGAGCACGCTGACCACGGCGGTGGCCAGGCCGGTCTGCAGGAACGTCGAGAGCGCGTCGACGTCGGTGGTCATCCGGGTCATGATGCGACCGGCCAGCTCGCGCTCGTAGTAGTCGAGCCCAAGCCGCTGCAGGTGCGAGAAGCTGCGGATACGCAGCAGGTAGAGCACCTGCTCGCCGGCCTTCGACGCGGTGACGGTCTGGGTGCGCACCGCCAGCCAGTCGACCAGGACCACGACGACGCCGAGCGCACCGGCGACCGCCAGCTGGACCCGGGAGTTCCCGACCACACCCGCGTCGATCGCGTGCTGGGCCAGCAGCGGGAACGCGACCGTGGCCAGCGCGTCCACCGCGATCAGGCCGACCGTGGCCCAGAGCAGCAGGCGCACCGGACGCAGCAGCCGGGCGAGCCGGAACTGCGGGTCGGGTGCGCGCGGATCGACGCCGGGCAGCTCCGGCACCTCGTCGGCCGGGGGCAGTGCCCGCACCTGTTCGAGCAGCTCGGGGGTGGCGGGCATACCGCCCTGCTCGCCGTGGAGCCCGATCGCGGGACGCCCGCCGGTGCGGGCGGCGACGAGCGGGTCGCCGGCTTCCTCCACCGCGGGCCAGAGCTCGGGGGTGACGCCCTCGGCACCCGGATCGGGCGCGGCGCCCTGCTCGCCGACCGGATCGGCGGCCACGCCGTCCTCCGGGCCGGCCAGCAGGGCCCGGAACAGCGGGCTGCGCTCGGTGAGCTCGGCCTGGGTGCCGATGTCCACGAGCCGGCCACCGTCGAGCACCGCGACCCGGTCGGCCAGCGCGAGCGTGGACCGGCGGTGGGCGATCAGGATCGTCGTGCGGTCGGCGGTGACCTCGCGCAGCGTCGCGTGGATCGCGGCCTCGGTGACGTTGTCGACCGCGGACGTCGCGTCGTCGAGCAGCAGTACCCGCGGGTCGGTGAGCAGGGCACGGGCGAGCGCGATGCGTTGGCGCTGGCCACCGGAGAGCGTCAGGCCGCGCTCACCGACGAGCGTGCCGTACCCGTCGGGCAGCGCGCTGATGAACCCGTGCGCCTCGACCGCGGCGGCGACCGCCTCCACCTCGGCGTCGGTGGCGTCGGGCCGGCCGTAGGCGATGTTGGCCCGGACCGTGTCGGAGAAGAGGAACGCTTCCTCGAAGACGACGCCGAGCGCACCGCGCAGCTCGGACAGCCGCAGCCGCCGGACGTCGACGCCGCCGAGCGTCACCGCACCGGAGCGGGTGTCGTAGTAGCGCCCGATCAGCTGGGCGACCGTGCTCTTGCCGGAGCCGGGCGGGCCGACGAGCGCGAGCGTCTCGCCCGGCCGCACGTCGATGGTGAGGTCGTCGATCGCGGTGTCGTCGGCCGAGTAGCCGAAGACCACCCGGTCGAGCCCGACGGACAGCGGGCCCTCGGGCAGCGACTCGGGATCCTCCGGGTCGACGACGCCCGGCTCGCTCTCGATGACGTCGTAGACCCGCTCGACGCCCGCGCGGGCCAGCTGCCCCTGGGTGAGCAGGCCGGAGAGCACCCGGGTGGCGCCGGCCAGCGTGGCCAGGTAGGCCGCGAACGCCACGAACGTGCCGATCGTGATGCGGTCGGTGAGCGCGAGCCAGCCACCGAGCGCGAGCACCGCGACCTGCCCGAGCTGCGGTAGCGCGGCCAGCGTCGGCGTGAGCACCGCGTTGATGCGCGCGGCGCGCATCCGGTCGGCGAACAGCCGGCGGGCCGACGTCTCCAGCTCGGCGATCTCGCGGGCCTCCTGCGCGAAGCCCTTCACGACCCGGACGCCGGTGACCGCCTCCTCGACCCGCTCGGCGACCTCCCCGGCACGCTGCTGCGCCGACCAGGTGGCGGGGAACAGCGTCTTCCGGCTGCGGCCGGCGGCCCAGGCGACCGCGGGCGTCACGGCCAGCGAGACCAGCGTCAGCGGCACCGAGAGCGAGAACATCGCGACGACCGCGATGACGAACAGCAGCACCATGCCGAGCGAGAACGGGACGAACGCCAGGATGCCCTGCACCAGCTGGAGGTCGGAGATCGCCCGCGAGACCACCTGACCGGTGCGCAAGGCGTCCTGCCGGGGCCCGTCGAACCGTTGCAGCGTCGTGAACACCGCGTTTCGCAGATCGTGCTGGACGTCGAGCGACAGCTTTCCCGCGGTGTAGCGGCGCAGGAAGATCGCGGCGAACCGCACCAGCCCCAGCCCGGCCAGCACGGCCGTGATCAGCGTGACCCTGTCGACCCGCCCGGCGACCGCATCGTCGATGGCTTCCCTGGTCAGGAGCGGTACGACACCCTCCACCAGGGTGGCGCCCAGCGACGCGGCGATGACCGCGACGACGAGAACCGGGTGGCGGCTCCAGGAGAGGGTGAAGAGACGGCGGATCCAGCCGGGAGAGGGAGCGGTCGACACATTCGGAGATTACTTCGCGCCTCCGACATTCTGTCGGGCCGAACGTCGCGGCTACCCGGTGAGGCTGGGGCCGGGGAAGTCGTGCGCCGACTTGTTCCGCAGCTGGGCGCGGTTGGTGGCGAACTGGCCCCGGTAGTCGGTCGCGGTCACGCCGAAGTGCGCCTTGAAGCGTCGCGCGAAGTAGTTCTGGTCGGGCCACCCCACCGACCGGCCGATCTGGGTCACCGGCTCGTCGGTGTCGAGCAGCAACTCGGCGGCCTTCTCCACCCGCTGGCGGGCCAGGTACGCCATCGGCGGCAGGCCGGTCGCCGACTTGAACAGCCGCACCAGGTAGCCGGAGGTCAGGTGCAGCTCGTCGGCCAGCTCGGCCAGCGTCCACGGGTGCGCCGGACGCTCCTCGAGCAGACGCATCGCGTTGAGCACCGCCGCGTGCGTCGGGCCGGGCGGATCACCCTCGCGAGCCGCGCGGGCGACGACGCTCAGCGACAGCGTCAGCCGCGCGAGCATGTCGCCGCGGTGGGTCAGCGACGACTCGGATCCCAGCTCGGCCAGCGCGTCCAGGTGGTCGACGCACTCGGCCAGCCGGGAGTCGGCCAGCACCGCGTTGAGCACACCGCGGCGCTGCATCGCCATCGGCCCGGTCCAGAGCAGGTAACCCAGGCCGGGGTCCTCCCGGCACCAGGCGAGTTCGCGGTTGAGGATCTCCGGGCCGAAGCAGAGGTTGTAGAGGCGTAAGTCGCGACACTCCTCGTAGCTGTGCCACACGCCCGGGCGTAACACCACGACGTCGCCGCGGCGCAGCGGGTCCCGCCCGGCCGGCGTCACGTGCACACCCTCGCCGTTCAGGACGAACGCCAGCTCGAAGAAGCTGTGCGTGTGTGTCTTCTGCACCGTCGTGTGGAGGTATCGCAGCGCTCGTGCCTGTGCGCCCTCGCGTAGGTAGAGGAGCCCACCTTTGCCCTCGCCCACCGGGTCGACGCGCATGTCGGAACGCTACCGCGAGGCGACGCAAAAGTTAATTTCGTGCTACCGCGGGCGCATCGAAGGCTATCGACGGCCCTGTGACGTAGCGCATGCTTCCTGGCCAAGACCGGTCGATGAACCGTTTCAATTCATCACCCCGCCAACGTCGTTCCGGAGGTGAATCCATGTCGGCGCACACCAGCACCCGGCCCCCGGTGCAGGCCTCCGCCGCCGATCCGCCGTCCCCGGCCCCGAGGAGGCCGCGCCGCAACCAGCTCTGGTTCTTCCTGGTCCCGGCGGTCGCGCTCTACACGTTCGTCGTCCTGGTCCCGAGCGGGCGCGGTGCGCTGCTCGCGTTCACCGACTGGGACGGGCTGAGCCCGGACCGCGCCTGGATCGGCTTCGACAACTTCACCGCGATCCTCGACGACGCCGACGCCCGCGCCGCCGTCGGCCAGACGCTGCTGGTCGCCGTCGCGATCACGATCGTCCAGAACGCGGTCGGGCTGCTGCTGGCGCTCGGCGTCAACGCGCGGATCAAGAGCCGCAACGTCCTGCGGGTCTTCCTGTTCGCGCCGGCCGTCATGACGCCGGTCGTGGTCGGTGCGCTCTGGAAGAACCTGCTGGCCCCGGACGGCGCGGTGAACTGGGCCCTGGACGGGATCGGGCTGAGCAGCCTGAAGCAGGACTGGCTCGGCGACCCGGACGTCGCGATCTGGTCGGTCGTCGGGGTGGTCGTCTGGCAGTTCGCCGGCTACTCGATGGTGATCTTCCTGGCCGGCCTGCAGGGCATCCCGCAGGACGTCTACGAGGCCGCCGAGGTGGACGGCGCCGGCCCGGTCCGCCGCTTCCGCCACGTGATCTTCCCGCTGCTCGCACCGGCCACGACGATCAACCTGATGCTGTCGATCATCGGCGGCCTCAAGCTGTTCGACCAGGTCTGGGTGATGACCGGCGGCGGTCCCGGCCACTCCAGCGAGACGCTCTCGACGCTGATCTACAAGGACGCGTTCCAGTTCGGCGAGTTCGCCTACAGCATCGCGCTCGCGGTGATCCTCACGATCTTCGTCGCGATCATCTCCAGCGGCCAGTACTGGCTGCTCCGCCGCCAGGAGGAGTCGTCCCGATGAGGTCCTACAGCTGGCGGACGTTCGCGCTCGAGTTCGTGATGCTGGCCGTCACGGTCGCGTTCGCGTTCCCGCTCTACGTGCTGGTCAACCTGTCGCTGCGCGACCCACGCGACACCGCGTCCGCGGCCAGCCTCACCACGTCGCCGACCGGCCGGAACTACGCCGACGCCTGGCAGCAGGCCGGTCTGGGCGGAGCGATCGCGAACAGCGCGCTGGTGACGATCGCCAGCGTGGTCGTCATCGTGCTGGTGTCCTCGCTGGCGGCCTACCCGCTGGCCCGGGTCACCTCGGCCTGGTCGCGTGCGGTGTTCCTGCTGGTCATGCTCGGTCTGCTGCTGCCGTTCCAGCTCGCGCTGCTGCCGCTGTACCAGACGATCCGCGACCTGCACCTGCTCGGGACGCCCTGGGCGCTGGTGCTGTTCTACAGCGGCCTGCAGGTGCCGTTCGCGACGTTCCTGTACGTCGGTTTCCTGCGGGCCCTGCCACGGGAGTACGAGGAAGCCGCGCTGATCGACGGCGCCACCCAGTTCCAGGCGTTCCGCAGCATCGTGTTCCCGCTGCTGCGGCCGATCACCGGCACCGTCGTGATCCTCAACGCGGTGCTGGTCTGGAACGACTTCCTCACCCCGCTGCTCTACCTGAGCGGCAGCACCCAGCAGACGATCCCGGTCGCGATCTTCGGCTTCCTGGGCCAGTACGTCTCGCAGTGGGAGCTGGTCTTCGCCGGCCTGGTGATCGGCTCGCTGCCGATCCTCTTCGTCTATTTCGCCATGCAACGCCACATCATCAAGGGCTTCGCCGGAGGGCTGAAGGGTTGATCATGCTGACCCCGTACGCACTGAGTACTGACGGCCGCACCGCGCCGCTGGGCGTGGACGAACGAGCCCCGTTACTGTCCTGGCGCCTGCGGTCCGAGCGCACCGGTGACCGGCAGACCGCCTACCGCCTCGTCGTCACCGAGGGCGGCGTCCGGCGCTGGGACACCGGCCGGGTCGAATCGGCCGAGAACACCAACATCCGCTACGACGGCCCGACGCTGCGCTCACGCACCCGCTACGACTGGAGCGTCACGGTCTGGGACGCCTCCGGCGAGGAGGCCGGCGCGGCCGAGTCGTGGTTCGAGACCGCGATCCTGCACCCCGACGAGTGGGTCGGCGCCTGGATCGCCCGCGACCCGAACGTCCACCCACCGTTCGACCCGCCGGTCGTCGACGACCTGACCGACCGGGTCCGGCACCTGCCGGCACCGCCGCACCTGCGCCGGTCGTTCACGCTCCCGGAGAAGCCGGTGCGGGCCCGGCTCCACGCCACCGCGCGAGGCGTCTACGAGCCCCGCCTGAACGGCGCCAAGATCGGCGACCGCGAGCTGGCCCCCGGCTGGACCGAGTACCGCACCCGCGTGCTGTACCAGACCTACGACGTCACCGAGGCGCTCGTCGCGGGCGAGAACGTGCTGGGCGCGGTACTCGTCGACGGGTGGTTCGCCGGCTTCATCGGTTTCGACAGCAGGCACCAGGCCCAGCACTACGGCGACGCTCCGCAGTTCCTCGCGCAGCTGCACGTGGAGTTCGCCGACGGCTCCACGCGCACGATCGCCACCGACGGCGACTGGGTCGAGCGGCCGGGCGGGATCCGCTACGCCGACCAGCTGATGGGCCAGTACGAGGACGCGTCCCGCGAGCTGACCGGCTGGGACGCCCCCGGGTACGACGCGGGCGACTGGACGCCGGTGGTGATCACCGACGCCGCCGCGGGCACCCTGGTGGCCGAGCCGGACGAGCCGGTGCGGATCACCGAGGAGCTCACCGCCGTCTCGGTGACCGCGATCGGCGCCGACCGCCACCTAGTGGACTTCGGCCAGAACATGGTCGGCCGGGTGCGGCTGACGATCCGGGGCGCCAAACCGGGCCAGCGGATCGTGCTGCGCCACGCCGAGGTGCTCGCCGACGGCGAGCTCTACCTGGAGAACCTGCGCACGGCCGAGGCGACCGACATCTACCTGGCCGCCGGCGGTGCGGTCGAGGTCTTCGAGCCCCGGTTCACGTTCCACGGCTTCCGCTACGTCGAGATCACCGGGTACCCCGGCGTGCTGGCCGGCAAGGACGTCGTCGGCCGGGTGCTGCACAGCGACACCCCGTTCACCGGGCACTTCGAGTGCGACGACGAGACGGTCAACCAGCTCTACCGCAACATCCGCTGGGGTCAGCGCGGCAACTGGGTGTCGGTGCCGACCGACTGCCCGCAGCGCGACGAACGGCTGGGCTGGCTCGCCGACGCGCAGATCTTCGCGCCGACCGCGACCCGCAACGCCGACGTGCAGGCGTTCTTCGCCCGCTGGCTGGCCGACGTGCGCGCCGCCGCCACGCCGGAGGGCGCGTTCCCCGACATCGCGCCGAAGGTCGCGATGCCCACCGAGGGTGCGCCGGCCTGGGGCGACGGCGGCGTCATCATTCCCTGGCTGCTCTACCGCACCTACGGCGACGTGCGGACGCTCGAGCGCTCGTACGCCTCGATGGTGGCCTGGATCGAGCACGTCCACCGGCACAACCCGGACCTGATCTGGCGTCACCGCACGGGCAACAACTACGGCGACTGGCTCCAGATCGACGCGGAGACCCCGCGCGATCTGCTGGCCACCGCGTACTTCGCGAACAGCGTCGCGCTGGTCGGTGCCGCGGCCCGCGCCCTCGGGAAGGACGCGCAACCCTACGAGGACCTGCACGGCCGCATCCGCGCCGCGTTCCAAGAGGCGTTCGTCGACGACGACGGCCGGGTCGAGGGCGACACCCAGACCGGCTACCTGCTCGCGCTCGCGTTCGACCTACTGCCACCGGCGCTCGTCGACAAGGCGTTCCGCCGGCTCGCCGCCGACGTCGAGAAGCGCGACAACCACCTGACCACCGGGTTCGTGGGGGTCGCGCTGCTCTGCCCGGTGCTGACCAGGCACGGGCGGCCCGACCTGGCCTACGCGCTGCTGCACCAGGACACCTACCCGTCCTGGGGGTACTCGATCGCGCACGGCGCCACCACGATCTGGGAGCGCTGGGACGGCTGGACCGCCGACCGCGGTTTCCAGGCGCCCGAGATGAACTCGTTCAACCACTACAGCCTGGGCTCGATCGGCGAGTGGCTCTACGGCGGCGTCGCCGGGATCGGGCAGGCCCCGGGCTCGGTCGGCTACCGGGAGCTCGAGCTGCGCCCGACCGTCGGCGGACGGCTGACCAGGGCCGAGGCCAGCCAGGAGACGGTCCGCGGCCGGGTGGCGTCCGGCTGGCGACTCGACGGCGACCGGGTCGTCGTCGACGTGGAGATCCCGCCCGGCGCCACCGCCGTGCTGCACGTCCCCACCTCAGACCACGCCTCCGTCCGGGACGAGTCCGGTTCGCCCGTGGACGCCGAGCTCCGGCTGGGCTCCGGCACCCATCGATTCACCGCCACCCGATAACCCCCAAACCCCCATACGGGAGGACATCGATGTCCAGAAGTCGGATCCTCGCCACCGCAGCGGTCGGTCTCGCGCTGTCCGTGCTCGCCACCGCCTGCTCCGGCGGCACGAACGCCGCCAACGAAGGCGGCGGCGGGGGCAACGCGCTCCGGATCGCGTCGGTCGCGACCGACCGCGTCGGCGTGGAAGCCCTGATCGCCGAGTTCAAGAAGAGCAACCCCGACGTCGAGATCACCACGTCGTTCGCCGACACCGACCAGTACCAGGGCACCCTGCGCACCCAGCTGGCCAGTGGAACCGCCCCGGACGTGTTCTTCGCCTGGCCGGGCAACGGCAACCCGGGCTCGATCGAGGTGCTGGCCCCGACCGGCTACATCGAGGACCTGTCCGACCGCCCGTGGGTCAAGGACATCCCGGACGGCATCAAGCCGGTCACCGTCGTCAAGGACAAGACCTACGTCGTCCCGCTGACGTTCGCCGGCATCGGCGCCCTCTACAACAAGAAGGCGCTGGCCGACGTCGGCGGCACCGAACCGAAGACCTGGACGGAGATGCTGACGCTCTGCGCCACCGCCAAGTCCAAGGGCAAGGCGCTGTTCGCGCTGGGCAACCAGACCAACTGGGTCACCCAGCTGGCCGACTACGCGCTCGCCGCGACCCTGGTCTACGGCAAGACGCCGGACTTCGCGCAGCAGATGACCGACGGCAAGGCCACGTTCGCGGGCTCGGCCTGGAAGACGGCGCTCGACCAGTACCTGGAGATGAACGAGAAGGGCTGCTTCTCGGCCAACCCGCTCGGCACGTCGATCGAGAACGCGATCTCGCAGGTCGCGTCGGGCAAGTCGGTCGGCCTGATCCACGTGACCTCGGGCCTCAACCAGCTGCAGTCCGAGGCTCCGAGCGGCACCGAGTTCGGCATGTTCGCGGTGCCGGCGACCGACAACGCCGCCGACACGCAGATGCCCGGCGCGGCCGGCGGTTCGTACTCGGTGAACGCGAAGGCGAAGAACAAGGACCTCGCGCTCGAGTTCATCGACTTCCTGGGCACGCCCGCGGCGATCAACATCTACGCGAAGGAGACCGGCAACCTGCCGGGCATTCCGAACGACCAGTTCCAGGCCGACCCGGCGCTCCAGCCGCTGGTCGACGCGCAGAAGGCCGGTAAGACGGTTCCGTTCATGGACCAGCTCTGGCCGAACCCGAAGGTGCAGAACGTGCACTTCGCGGCGATCCAGGACATGTTCTCCGGCAAAGCGACGCCGGACCAGGTCCTGACCCGGATGGACGAGGCCTACAAGTCCAACTGACCCAACAACAAGGCGGGGCGGCCCGGATGGGTCGTCCCGCCGTTTTAATACTTTGCCGTGGTCAGTGGGTGGTGAGCTCCAGTGCCCAGCGCATTCGCTCGGCCGCCACCTCGGGGTGCTCGCCGTATTCGGCCGCGAGCCAGCAGGCGCAACCGGTCGGGCCGCCGAAGCTCCGCAGACTGTCGTCGATCGCTGCTTCCACCTCGGCGGGCGTCGGACGCTCGGAGGGTTGCAGCGGACTGACGAACAACGCCTCAGCCGCCACTGCAAGCGACATGAAGATCACTCCTTTCTCTCGACTCGAACATCCATTCCTACCTCATTACTACCCAAACAACGCCTCTAACTCGCGTGAGACTCGCATTCCTTTAAGCTGCTCGACCGGAGGTGGCGCGTGACCGGTCCCGATCAGTTCCCGCAATTCCCGCCCGGCTTCGTCTGGGGGGTGGCGACCGCCTCCTACCAGATCGAGGGAGCGGTCACCGAAGACGGCCGCGGCCCGTCGGTGTGGGACACGTTCAGCCATACACCGGGTAAAACGCACGACGGCGACACCGGTGACGTCGCGGACGACCATTACCACCGCTATCCGGAAGATCTGGACCTGATGGCCGGGCTCGGTGTGAACGCCTACCGGTTCTCGATCGCCTGGCCGCGTATCCAGCCCACCGGCGAGGGCCCGGTGAACCCCGCCGGGTTGGCGTTCTACGACCGGCTGGTCGACACGATGCTCGCCAAAGGCATCACGCCGGCCGCCACGCTCTACCACTGGGATCTTCCGCAGGCGCTCGAAGACAAGGGCGGCTGGACGCAGCGCGACATCGCGCACTTCTTCGCCGAGTACGCTGCCGTGCTCGCCGACAAACTCGGTGACCGGGTCGGCTTCTGGTGCACGCTCAACGAGCCGTTCATCGTGACCGCGTTCGGGTACGCGCTCGGGGTGCACGCGCCCGGCCGGCAGCTGTTCACCGACGCGTTCGCGGTCGCCCACCACCAGCTGCTCGGGCACGGCCTAGCGGTGGAGGCACTGCGAGCCGCGAACGTCACCGGCAAGATCGGCGTGGTCAACGCATTGGCGCCGGTGCATCCCGACTCCGACGATCCGGCCGATCACGTCGCCGCCGGCATCCTCGACACGTTGATGAACCGCACCTATACCGATCCGCTGCTGCTGGGCCGCTATCCGGACGAGACGGCTGCCGTCTATGCGGGCGCGGATCTTTCGGTGGTGAAGGACGGCGACCTTTCGACGATCTCGGCCCCGATCGACTTCTTCGGCGTCAATTTCTACAACCCGCACCGGGTGCGTGCCGCCGCGCCGGAGCAGTTCGGCCACGAAATCGTGGAATACCCCGGCGTACCGACCACCGCAATGGGCTGGCCGGTCGTCCCGGAGGCATTCACCGAGCTGCTCACCGGTCTGCAGGAGCGCTACGGGGAGAAACTGCCGCCGATCTACGTCACCGAGAACGGCGCCGCCTACGACGACGTGCCCGGGCCCGACGGCCGGGTGCAGGACGACGACCGGATCGCGTATCTCGACCGCCACCTGCGCGCGGTTCACGCGGCGATGGCGGCCGGAGCCGACGTCCGCGGCTACTTCTGCTGGTCGTTCCTCGACAATTTCGAATGGGCCGAGGGGTACCAGAAGCGGTTCGGGCTCGTCCGGGTCGACTACGAGACGCTGGAGCGGACACCCAAGGCGTCCTACGACTGGTACCGGTCGGTGATCGCCCTAGGCCGTGTCCTGTGAATCTCGCTCGCAGCGAGGCACCGCTCAGGCGTCGTCAGGCAAGGCGGAGGCCTTTTCCGATACCGCTGTTGTATCGGGGAAGGCCTCCAACGCGGCCTGGCGGCGGCTGAGCGGAGCCGCAGCCGAGCATGGATTCGCAGGGCACGGCCTAGCGGCGGCGGTGGGTCCGTAGATAGAGGTGCAGGTCCTCGTAGCTGCCGTCGGACGGGCCGGCGGCCGCTCGGGCCAGGTCGAGCCAGGTACCGACGCTCGGCCGCACCCGTTTGATCGCCGCGAGCAGGTCGGCGGCCTCGATCGGGCGGGCCTGCCCGCGGCGCAGCGAGTCGGACAGTGCGGAATCCGCGGCGCTCTCCACGACCCGGCGCAGATCGGCCGCGGAGTAGCCCGAGGCCGCCTCGGCCACCTCGGTGAGGTCGAAGTCGGCGACCATCCGGTCGCGCAGCTGGAACCGCAGGATCGCGCTGCGCGCCGCGGCGTCGGGCGGCGCGATCAGCACCATCCGGTCGAGCCGTCCGGCCCGGCGCAGCGCCGGGTCGAGGTCCCACGGCCGGGTGGTTGACGCCAGCACGAACACACCGGAGTCGGCGCGGTTGAGCGAGTCGAGCTCGAACAGCAGCTGGTTGACGACCGCGCGCAGCGTGCTCGGGTTCTGCAGCCGCGAGCGTTTCGGACCGATGCCGTCGACGTCGTCGAGAAACAACACGCAGGGCGCGCTGCGGCGGGCGGTGGCGAACACCGCGTGCATCCGGCGCTCGGCGGCCGGGTTCGACGCCAGCAGCTCGGCGGTCGGCGCCGGACGGTCGAGCAGGTCGGGGCGACCCACCCGGTAGAAGTTGGCCCGGAGCTCACCGGCGATGGCGCGCGCGACGAACGCCTTGCCGCACCCGGGCGGGCCGTAGAGCAGCAGACCACCGGTGGTGCGCTTCCCGAACGCGCGGGCGAGCGCGGGGTTGCGGATCGGGGCGATCGCCCGCTCGATCCGCTCCTTCGCGTCGGCGGTTCCGGCCACGTCGGCGAGCGACAGATCGGTGAAAACGACGCCGTCGACGTCACCTTCGCCGACCGGGTCGGGCAGCCCGTCGTCCACCCGGCCCACCTCGGGCAGGTCCTGCACCTGCGCCTCGGCCGCGTCCCAGTCGAACCCGGAGCGACCCACCATCGCCGGGTCGGCGCTCGGGCGGTCAGCGGCCACCCGGCTACCCGGACGGGTGGCTCCGAGCTCGGCCGACGCCCGGCGCAGCAGCGCTATCGCTTCCTCGTTGGCCGGGTCGGACCGCAGCACGGTCGAACAGTGCTCGAGGGCTTCCGCGGCGCGGCCACGATCGAGCAGGAGACCGGCCACGTGCAGGCGTAACGGGATGTCGCCCGCGGCTGCGGCGACCGCAGCCAGCAGGCTGGCCAGGAGCGGATCCTCCTCTGCCGGTCGCATGCGCGAAGAGTATCGGCCCGACCTGAGCGCCGCCCCGTGACGACGCATAGCTCACATCAGTTCCACCCGAACAGTTGATGCTCACATGAGAACGAGCGCGACCGCCGTTGCGGCCAGGCCCTCACCGCGGCCGGTGAAACCCAGTCCGTCGGTGGTGGTCGCGGAGATCGACACCGGAGCGCCGATCGCCATCGCGAGCGCCTGCTCGGCCTCGGCGCGGCGCGCACCGATCCGCGGCGCCACCCCGATCAGCTGGATGGCGACGTTCCCGATCAGGAAACCGGCGGCTTTCACCCGATGCGCCGTCTCGGTGAGCAGCGCGACCCCGGACGCGCCGGCCCACTCCGGCCGGTCCGTGCCGAAGTTGCTGCCGAGGTCACCGAGCCCGGCCGCGGAGAGCAGCGCGTCGCAGGCGGCGTGCGCGGCGACGTCCCCGTCCGAGTGACCGGCCAGGCCGGGCTGGTCGGGCCACTGCACGCCCGCCACCCAGCAGTCCCGGCTCTCGTCGTAGGCGTGCACGTCGTTGCCGATCCCGACGCGGGGCAGGCGCGGCGTGGGCTCGTCGACGAGCACCGGAGCCCCGACCGGAGCGGGGCTGATCGGCGCCGGCAGCTCGGACCCCAGCTGAACTGTGTCGGGGACGGCGGGCAGCGGCTCAGGTGTGATCGTCACGCCTGCGAGCCTGCCATGTCTTTCTCGGCCGCGAGCACGGCACTTGCGACGACGAGGTCGAACGGACGCGTCACTTTCAACGCCGACGCGTGCCCCGGCACCGTGTGCACCGGCAGACCGAGCCGCTCGACCAGCCCGGCGTCGTCGGTCAGCGAGTCCTCGCAGGCGGCGTGGGCCTCGGCGAGCACCGCGCGCGCGAATCCCTGCGGCGTCTGCACCAGGCGGAGCCGTTCACGGTCGATAGTGGACGAGGCGTCGCCGTCCTCGCCGAGCTGGCGGACGGTGTCGACGACCGGGAGCACCGGGACGACGGCGGGATGCCCGGCACGCACCGCCGCGGCCACGGCGTCGGCCAGCTCCGGGGGTGCCAGTGCCCGGGCCGCGTCGTGGACCAGCACGACGTCGCAGTGTGCCGGCGCGGCGGCCAGCGCGGCGGCCACCGACGCCTGCCGGGTGCCGCCGCCTTCGACCACCACCAGCTCGGCGGTGAGCACTACCGGGGCGAGCAGTTCGCGTACGGTTTCCGCGGCGCCGGGCGGAGCGGCGACGACCACGGCCGCCACGCTGTTCGCCGCGGCCAGCCGCCGCACGGCGTGCACCACCAGCGGTTCCCCACCGAGGTGCCGAAGTGATTTAGGGGCCCCAGGACCAAGACGCTCGCCCCGGCCTGCGGCCGGGACGAGCGCAACGGTGTCCTGTGTGGAACTAGGACGCAAGGACCTTGTCGAGCAGCTGCTCGGCGTCGTCCTTGCCGGTTCCCTCGGCGAGGGCGAGTTCGCCGACGAGGATGTCACGGGCCTTGGCGAGCATGCGCTTCTCTCCAGCGGAGAGGCCACGCTCCTTGTCACGACGCCACAGGTCGCGGACAACCTCGGCGACCTTGTTCACGTCGCCGGAGGCGAGCTTCTCGAGGTTCGCCTTGTAGCGACGCGACCAGTTGGTCGGCTCCTCGGTGTGGGGAGCGCGGAGAACCTGGAAGACCCGGTCCAGACCCTCCTCGCCCACCACCTCACGGACGCCGACGATTTCAGCGTTCTCAGCAGGGACGCGAACAGTGAGGTCGCCCTGCGCGACCTTCAGGACGAGATACTGCTTTTCGACACCCTTGATCGTTCGGGTTTCGATGGCCTCGATGAGAGCGGCCCCGTGGTGGGGGTACACAACGGTCTCGCCGACGGTGAAAGTCATGAGTCGGAAACCCCTTTCGCTGTGTCAAGGATAACACGGCGTCACCGCGATCGGGCATGGTCTAGCCCACTGAAACCGCAGGTCAGGGGACGT
Organism: Cryptosporangium japonicum; assembly: GCF_039524755.1. NCBI lineage: Bacteria > Bacillati > Actinomycetota > Actinomycetes > Cryptosporangiales > Cryptosporangiaceae > Cryptosporangium > Cryptosporangium japonicum. The sequence goes on along the minus strand of NZ_BAAAGX010000043.1, from coordinate 5,686 downwards.
GACAAAACTCTTGGAAGCTTGACACGCACGGCCCGTCCCTGATTCACGCGCTGGTCATCGTCGGTTGCCGGGCCCCGCACAAAGGACGGAACCGGGTTCCGGCGAGCGGGCGGTGTGAGATGGGCCGCAACCCTGAGACCAGCCACGAAACCCCTGGTTGAAGACCCTGACCGGCAGCACCGTTCACCCCTGACTACGGAATCCGTAGGTGCCGGTTCACAGGTCCGGCCGAACGGCCGACGAGCACCGACGCGAACGGCCGAGGTGGGGGCGCGACGCAACTTTTCCACCGCGTTTTGGGAGTGAGGTGGCGCACTGTCGACCGGTCGGTCACAGTAGAGGCCGAGCGTGGTGGAGGCGCCGATGAGCCGCCGACCTGGCAGTGACGATCCGGCCGACGGGGAGATCCGCGGCCTGCCTCCCGAGTGGGGCACCATCGTTGTTCCCGACGACTTGCGCGACCTGGCCGACGAGGTCGCCACCATTCAGGCCGAACTCTCCACCTACCCCCCGCGCAGACGACGTAGTCGCTGGTCACGGCGTCCCGGGCTCTCCGTGCCCCTCTGCGCGCTGATCCTGTTCCTGGTCGCCGCCATCGGCAGCCTGATGGTCATCGTGCTGCCGAAGCCCAGCCGCCCACCGCGGCGGGAACCGCTCGCGAGCCCGAGCGTCGCCGTGGGGGTGGCCGGCGGGTTGGTGCCCGCGCTGTCGCTGAGCGGTGACGGCGGACGAAACGCCTCGCTGCGCGAGTTCCGCCCGGCGGTGCTCCTGATCTCGCCCGCGGGGTGCACCACCTGCGCGGCGGTGCGGAATCAGCTGGTGACCGCGACCGACGAAACCCAGCTCACCGTGGTGTGGGTGACGGAGAGTAAGCAAGCGATCACACTCATTCCCGGTCTGGCCGCCGGCCGTCTGATCTCGCTGGCCGACCCGGCCGGCGCCGCCAGAGCATCGATCGCCGGCGTCTCGGCCACCGGGCCCACCGCCGTACTCATCCGCACCGACGGGCGCATCAGACGCATCGCGGCAAACCTCGGCGACCCGTTCCAGCTCCGGCCCGAGCTCGCCGCCCTGACGATCCGCTGACTCCGCTGAACCTTCGCCGCGCCTGGGCTCTGCTCCGAGCCTGCCATCCGGAACCGGCCGCGGCCGTGACGGTCGGCGTGACCGCGCTCGCCGCGGCCGCCGGCCGACCGGCCGCCGGGCTGGTGGCGGTGGCGCTCGCCGTGCTCTCCGGCCAACTGGCCACCGGGTGGAGCAACGACTGGCTCGACGCCGAGCGCGACACCGCGGTCGGCCGCACCGACAAGCCACTGGCCACCGGCGAGGTGTCCCGCTCGCTGGTGGGCACGGCGGCCGTCGTCGCCGGCCTGGCCTGCGTCCCGCTCTCGCTGCTCTCCGGCTGGCGCGCGGGCCTGGTGCACCTGGTCGCGGTGGGGTGCGCGCTGGCCTACAACGCGCGGTTGAAGGCGACGCCGTTCTCCGCGCTGCCGTACGCGGTCGCGTTCGCGGCGGCACCGGCCTTCGTGACGCTGGCCCGGCCCGGCCATCCGTGGCCGCCGGCCTGGCTGCTGGTGGCCGGGGCGGCGCTGGGCGCCGGCGCCCACTTCGCGAACGTCCTGAGCGACCTCGACGATGACGCGGCGACCGGGATCCGCGGGTTGCCGCACCGGCTGGGCCGCACCGCCGCCGAAGCCATCGCGGCCGGGCTGATGGGGCTGGTGGCGGTACTGCTCACGTTCGGGCCCCCGGGCCCGCCGACGCCGCTCGCCTGGGGCATCCTGGGCACGACCGCCGTGGTGCTCGGAGGGGGCGCGGTGCTGGGGCGGCAGCGCGGCTCACGCACGCTGTTCCGCGCGGTGCTGGTCACCGCGCTCGGCGACGTGGTGCTGCTCCTGCTGAGCGGCTCGACGCTCTGAGCTGCTGATCCGGGGTTGTCGGCGTGGCACGCCGACCCGATGCGCGGGGCTGAACCGGCCAGACACTACGCTATACCGGTCTACGCAACGTAGATACCTAGGTCTCACCTGAGGAAGGACGCAGCCGTGAGCCGCTGGACCACTCGGTCAGCCGGGGGCACCGGCCGTCGCGCCGGCACCCTGATCACGCTAGGTCTCGTCGGGGCGTTCGCGCTGACCGGTTGCAGCGCCGGGCAGGTCGCCGAGACGGCGATGAAGGTCCCGGCCATCCCTGGCGTCGACGCACACGTCGGTGACATCGCGATCCGCAACGCGCTCATCGCGTTCCCGTCCGAGGGGTACAACTGGGCCTCCGGCAGCAGCGTGCCGCTGTCGCTGAGCCTGATCAACAACGGCAACAGCGCCGACCGGCTCATCTCCGCCTCCAGCGACCTGTCGAGCTCGGTCGTGCTCCAGGTCGTCCCCGAGGGCGGCCAGGCCACCGCCGCACCGTCCGAGTCGCCCAGCGCGGCGGTCTCCGAGAGCGTGTCCCCCTCGGCCGGCGCCACCACCGGCGGCGAGGCGACGCCGTCCGGCGCGGTCGTCACCGGCACACCGACGCCGACGCTGAGCAACGGGCAGCCCAGCCCGGCGCCGTCGCGCGGTACGCCGTCCCCGGTCGTGGATTCGCCGATCCCCACCGCGTCGCCCGGCGCCGCGCTCCCGCTCGACCTGCCCGCCCGCAAGCTCGTCGGCCTCGAGGCCGGTGGCCCGCAGCTGGTGCTCACCGCGATCACCGACAAGATCGACCCGGCGACCGTGGTGGCCGTGACGCTGACGTTCGAGCGCGCCGGCGACGTCACGCTGCAGGTGCCGTTCGCTCCCCCGGGCACGCCGCTGCCCCGTGAGTCGGTCAGCCACGCCGGTGAGGACGCCGAAGGCGGCCACGAGTAGTCGAACCGGATCGGAAACGGCGGGTGCCTCCGGCACCCGCCGTTTTTGTCGGAGGCCCCTCGTAGGGTTGCGCCCATGCCACCCCGCAACCGTGATCGGCCCGCCTACCGGTGCACCGAGTGCGGCCTCACCGTCCCCAAGTGGGTCGGCCGCTGCCCCGAGTGCCAGGCCTGGGGAACGATCGACGAGGTCGGCGCCGGCCCGGTCGCGCTGCAGCAGGTCGGCCCGGGCCCGGTCACGACTCCCGCGCGCCCGATCGGCGAGATCGACGTCCGCGCGGCCAAGGCCCGCCCCACCGGCGTCGACGAGCTCGACCGGGTGCTCGGCGGTGGCCTGGTGCCCGGCGCCGTGCTGCTGCTGGCCGGCGAGCCCGGCGTCGGCAAGTCCACGTTGCTGCTGGAGGTCGCCCACCGCTACGCCGCCGGCGGTTCCGCCCCCGCGCTCGTCGTCACCGGCGAGGAGTCCGCGGCCCAGGTGCGGCTGCGTGCCGATCGCACCGACCGGGTGCACCCCGAGCTCTACCTGGCCGCCGAAACCGACCTCTCCGCGCTCCTGAGCCACGTCGAAACGGTCTCCCCCGGCTTGTTGGTCGTCGATTCGGTGCAGACGATTTCCTCGCCGGCGCTCGACAGCGCGCCGGGCAGCGTCACCCAGGTCCGCGCCGTCACCGCGGCGCTGATCGCGTCGGCCAAGGCACGCAACATGGCCACGATCCTGGTCGGGCACGTCACCAAGGACGGCAACGTCGCCGGGCCGCGCGTCCTCGAGCACCTGGTCGACGTGGTGCTGCACTTCGAAGGCGAACGGCACTCCACGCTGCGGCTGGTGCGCGCGGTCAAGAACCGCTACGGCCCGTCCGACGAGGTCGGCTGCTTTGAGATGTTCGACGGCGGCATCCGAGGGCTGGCCGACCCGTCCGGCCTGTTCCTCACCCGGCACACCGAGGCCGTCCCCGGCACGTGCGTCGCGGTGCTGCTCGAGGGCGTCCGGCCGCTGCTCGCGGAGGTGCAGGCGCTGGTCGCGCCGAGCAACCTGAACAACCCGCGCCGGGCGGTCAGCGGCCTCGATTCGGCCCGGGTCGCGATGGTCCTGGCGGTCACCGAGCGGCGGGGGCGGGTGCGGTTGTCCGAGCGCGACGTCTACACCGCCACCGTCGGCGGGGCGCGGGTCACCGAACCGGCCGGTGACCTCGCGGTCGCGCTGGCGGTGGCGTCCGCGGCCCGCGACTACGCGCTCCCACCCGACCTGGTCGCGATCGGCGAGCTCGGCCTCTCCGGCGACGTGCGGCGGGTCGGGGCGGTGGAGCGTCGGCTGGCCGAGGCGGCGCGGCTGGGGTTCCGGCGCGCGCTGGTGCCCACCGGCTCGCTCGAGAAGAAGCCGAAAGGCATCGCGGTCACCGAGGTCGACGATCTGCGGGCCGCGTTGGGGCATGCGTTCGCGGACAAGGTGCGTAGCCTGTCCGCAGCGGGGTCAGCGGCGTCGGAGTGACGCCTTGTCTCGTGGAGGCACCCTGGAGAGTCGGATACCCGACATGGCGGCCCCCACGAGCCCACACCGCGCTCAGGGGCGTGGTCGCCGTAGACTGCCGGAGAACCAAAATGCCTGGAGGTACAGCCGTGGTGGGGACGGAGCGCGAGGAGCAGCTCCGACAGACGCTCGCCCGGATCGCACCGGGTACCTCCCTGCGGGACGGGCTCGACCGCATCCTGCGCGGCAACACCGGCGCGCTGATCGTCTTCGGACACGACAAGACCGTCGACTCGATCTCCACCGGCGGTTTTCCGCTCGACGTGGAGTTCACGCCCACCGGGCTGCGCGAGCTGGCGAAAATGGACGGTGCGCTGGTGCTGTCCAACGACGGCTCACGCATCGTCCGTGCCGCCGTGCACCTGATGCCCGACGCGTCGATTCCGGCGATCGAGTCCGGCACCCGGCACCGCACCGCCGAGCGGGTGTCCCGGCAGACCGGGTTCCCGGTCATCTCGGTCAGCCAGTCGATGCGCATCATCGGGCTCTACGTCGGCGGCCTGCGTTACGTCCTCGACGAGACGTCCTCGATCCTCTCCAAGGCCAACCAGGCGCTGGCCACGCTGGAGCGCTACAAGCTGCGCCTGGACGAGGTCGCCGGCACGCTCTCGGCGCTGGAGATCGAAGACCTGGTGACGGTGCGCGACGCGATGTCGGTCACCCAGCGGCTGGAGATGGTCCGGCGCATCTCCGACGAGATCGCGGGCTACGTCATCGAGCTCGGCACCGACGGGCGCCTGCTCAAGCTCCAGCTCGACGAGCTCATGGCCGGCGTCGACGCCGACCGCGAGCTGGTCATCCGCGACTACCTGCCCTCCGGCCGGCGCAACCGGTCCGTCGAGGAGGTCCTCGACGACCTCGACCGGCTCTCGGCCACCGAGCTGCTCGACCTCACGCTCGTCGCCCGGGGTGTCGGGTACCCGGCCACGGCTGACGCGCTCGAAGGCGCGGTCAGCCCTCGTGGTTACCGGCTGCTGGCCAAGGTGCCCCGGTTGCCCGGCGCGGTCATCGACCGGCTCGTCGAGCACTTCGGCGGCCTGCAGAAGCTGCTCGGCGCCACCGTCGACGACCTGCGCGCGGTGGAGGGCGTCGGCGACGCCAGGGCCCGCTCGGTGCGGGAGGGCCTCTCCCGCCTCGCCGAATCCTCGATCCTGGAGCGCTACGTCTAGGGCCTGTTTCAAAGGTTCAGGCCGCCGTGGGCGTGGTCCAGGCGGCGAGCGGCAAGGCGGAGGGCTGCTGGCCTTCGAAACAGGCCCTAGGTGTGCTGTCCAGGGAGGTTGGTCAACCTGGTGATGGGCGGTCGGCCT